>NZ_WUWN01000011.1 GCF_009846865.1 Puerhibacterium puerhi | reverse complement strand
GGGCCCGGCGCGGGCCCGGCGCGGGCCCGGCGCGGGCCCGGCGCGGGGGTCAGTGGGGCGGCAGCAGGTGCAGCCACCGCTCCGTGACCAGGTAGCCGAGCGCCTCGTTCGCCCGGCGGGAGGCCTCGTTGACGCCGGCGCCGCCGGTGCCGAACAGCTCGTGGCCCTGGGCCGCGAGGTCGAGCACCGCGGCGGCCTTGACGGCGGTCGCCAGGCCGCGGCCGCGCACGGCGGCGCGGGTCACGGTGAAGTCGGTCTCCACCATGGCCGCCTCCCGGCCCACCGACGGGTACAGCACCGTGACGGCGTCGAGCCTGCCGTCGGCGGCGGCCGCGCCGTAGGCCCACCGCGCGCCCGAGCGCAGGTCGCGCTCCAGCGCCGCGGCGTCGGGCACGTCATGACGGGTGGCCGCGGTGTCCGGGTAGTCGGCCGCGCACGCGGCGTCGAGGGCGACGACCGCCGCGGCGTCGTGCGGGCCGAGGACGAGCAGCTCCCAACCGGCGTCGGTCGCCGCGGTGACCGCCGCGGCGCACCGCCCCAGCACGGCCGCGGTGACGCGCAGCCGCGCGCCCCAGGACTCCGCCGCGACCGTCCAGCCGTCGGCCGAGAGCGCCGCCACGGCGGGGTCGCCGTCGCGCAGGACCCGCACCTCGGCGCCGGCGGGGGACGCGGCCCCGGCCGCGGGGGCCGGCGAGCGCGGCGCGCTCACGCCTTCGCGGTGGTGCGCCGGCTGCCGGACGTCGCCGCGGCGACCTTCTTCTTGCCCGCCTTCGCGCCGCCCGCCTCGCCGGCGCGGCCCGCGGCGGGCGCCTTGCGGGCGCGGCGCGGCCGGGCGGGCTGCTCCACCGGCGGGTGCGCGGCGAGGACCTCGGCGAGGAACCGGCCGGTGTGGCTGGCCTCGACGGCGGCGACGTCCTCGGGCGTCCCCTGGGCGACCACCGTGCCGCCGCCGGAGCCGCCCTCGGGGCCCATGTCGATGACCCAGTCGGCGCTCTTGATGACGTCGAGGTTGTGCTCGATGACGATCACCGAGTTGCCCTTGTCGACCAGCCCCTGGAGCACGCCGAGGAGCTTGCGGATGTCCTCGAAGTGCAGGCCCGTCGTCGGCTCGTCGAGCACGTAGACCGTGCGGCCGGTCGAGCGCCGCTGCAGCTCGCTGGCGAGCTTCACGCGCTGCGCCTCGCCGCCCGAGAGGGTCGGCGCGGGCTGGCCGAGCCGCACGTAGCCGAGGCCGACGTCCACGAGCGTCTGCAGGTAGCGCGAGATCGCCGGGAACGCCGCGAAGAACTCGGCGGCCTCGGAGATCGGCATGTCCAGCACGTCGGCGACGGTCTTGCCCTTGAAGTGCACCTCGAGCGTCTCGCGGTTGTACCGCGCCCCGTGGCACACCTCGCACGGCACGTAGACGTCCGGCAGGAAGTTCATCTCGATCTTCAGCGTGCCGTCGCCGGAGCAGGCCTCGCAGCGCCCGCCCTTGACGTTGAACGAGAAGCGACCCGGGCCGTAGCCGCGGACCTTGGCCTCCTCCGTCTCCGCGAAGATCTTGCGGATCCGGTCCCACACGCCGGTGTAGGTGGCCGGGTTGGAGCGCGGCGTGCGGCCGATCGGGCCCTGGTCGACGTGCACGACCTTGTCGAGCTGGTCGAGGCCGGTGACGCGCGTGTGGCGGCCCGCCACCTGGCGCGCGCCGTTGAGCTCGTTGGCCATGACCGTGTACAGGATCGAGTTCACGAGCGTGGACTTGCCCGACCCGGAGACGCCGGTCACCGCGGTGAGCACGCCGAGCGGGAAGTCGACGTCGACGTTCTTGAGGTTGTGCTCGCGCGCGCCGACGACCGTGACCTGGCGGTCGGGGTCGACCGGGCGGCGGGCGGCGGGCGCCGGGATCTGCCGGCGGCCCGACAGGTAGGCGCCCGTCAGCGACTCGGGGGCCTCGAGCAGGCCCGCGTAGTCGCCGGAGTGCACCACCCGGCCGCCGTGCTCGCCGGCGCCGGGGCCGATGTCGACGATCCAGTCCGCCGTGCGGATCGTGTCCTCGTCGTGCTCCACCACGATGAGCGTGTTGCCGAGGTCGCGCAGGCGCGTCAGCGTGTCGATCAGGCGCCGGTTGTCGCGCTGGTGCAGGCCGATGCTGGGCTCGTCGAGCACGTACAGCACGCCCACGAGGCCTGAGCCGATCTGCGTGGCCAGGCGGATGCGCTGTGCCTCGCCGCCCGACAGCGTGCCGGCCGGCCGCTCGAGCGAGAGGTAGTCGAGGCCGACGTCGAGCAGGAACCCGAGCCGGGCGTGGATCTCCTTGAGCACCTCGGCGGCGATCTGCCGCTCCCGCTCCCCCAGCTCGAGCGTCTTGAGGAAGGCGGCGGCGTCCTCGATGGACATCCGGCAGATGTCCCAGATCGACCGGTCGCCGACCTTGACGGCGAGCACCTCGGGCTTGAGCCGCGCGCCCTTGCACACGGGGCACGGGACCTCCCGCATGAAGCCCTCGTACCGCTCCTTGGACCACTCCGACTCGGTCTCGGCGTGCCGGCGCTCCACGAACGTCACGGCGCCCTCGAAGCCGGTCGAGTACTGCCGCTCGCGGCCCCACCGGTTGCGGTACTTGACGTGCACCTCGTGGTTGCGGCCGTGCAGGATCGCCTGCCGGGCGCGCTCGGGCAGGGCACGCCACGGCACGTCCATGGAGAAGCTCATCTCCTCCGCGAGCGCCGTGAGCACCCGGGTGAAGTACTCGCTGGACGTCTGCGACCACGGCGCGACCGCGCCCTCGGCCAGCGACTTCTCCGGGTCCGGCACGATGAGCTCGGGGTCGACCTCGAGGCGGAACCCGATGCCGGTGCACTCCGGGCACGCGCCGTACGGGGCGTTGAACGAGAACGTGCGCGGCTCGATCTCGTCGAGCGTCAGCGGGTGGTCGTTGGGGCAGGCGCGCTTCTCGGAGAACTTCCGGACCCGGTCCGGGTCGTCGACGTCGGCGTCGACGAGCTCGATCATCATCAGGCCGCCCGCCAGGGACAGGGCGGTCTCGACGGAGTCGGTGAGCCGGCGCTGGACGCCCTCGCGGGACACCAGGCGGTCGACGACGACCTCGATGTCGTGCTTGAGCTTCTTCTCCAGCTGCGGCGGGCTGGACAGCTGCACGACCTCGCCGTCGACGCGGGCGCGCGCGAAGCCCTTGGTCTGCAGCTCCTTGAACAGGTCCGCGTACTCGCCCTTGCGGCCGCGCACGACCGGCGCGAGCACCTGGTAGCGGGTGCCCTCGGGCAGCTCGAGCAGCTTGTCGACGATCTGCTGGGGCGTCTGCGACTGCACGACCTCGCCGCAGACCGGGCAGTGCTGGGTCCCGGCCCGGGCGAACAGCAGGCGCAGGTAGTCGTAGACCTCGGTGATGGTGCCGACCGTCGAGCGCGGGTTGCGGTTGGTCGACTTCTGGTCGATGGAGACCGCCGGGCTCAGGCCCTCGATGAAGTCGACGTCCGGCTTGTCCATCTGCCCGAGGAACTGCCGGGCGTACGCCGAGAGGGACTCGACGTAGCGCCGCTGGCCCTCGGCGAAGATGGTGTCGAACGCGAGCGACGACTTGCCGGAGCCCGACAGCCCGGTGAAGACGATGAGCCGGTCCCTCGGGAGGTCGAGGTCGACGTTGCGAAGGTTGTGCTCGCGTGCGCCGGAGATGACGAGTCGGTTGCTCACCCCAGCATGGTAGTGGCCCCTCCTGACAGTCGTACAGACGTTCGAGGGAGTTCGCCGGACGGTGCGACCGATCTCACGCCGGGCGTGCTTGGATGGCGCCCATGCCCGTGTTCGCCGTCACCTACGTCTACGCCCCCGACAGCGCCGCGCGCCGCGACGTCGTCCGCCCGGAGCACCGCGACTTCCTGCGCGGGCTGCACGAGCAGGGCCGCGTGCGGCTCTCCGGCCCGCTGCCCGCGACGGGCGATCAGCCCGACGGCGCCCTGATCCTCGTCGAGGCCGACGACGCGGACGGCGCCCTGGCGCTGCTGGACGCCGACCCGTTCCGCCGCGAGGGCCTCGTGGGCACCCGCACCGCCCGGGAGTTCGTCCCCGTGATCGGCTCCCTCGCCGGCTGACACGCCCCGCCGCAGCCGAACCCCGCTGACGACGACGCAGGCCCGGCCCCCGTGCGGGGGCCGGGCCTGCGTGCGCCGCGGCCGGTCGTGCCGGCCGACGTGCCGAGCGCGGGGCTCAGGCGTCGACCGCGGCGGCCTCGCGCCGCGTCTTGGCCAGGCTCGCGACCGTGGCGATCGCGAGCGACGCGAGGATGACCACGAGCGAGAGCCAGATGGGCACCTCGGGCACCGCGTGGATGCCCTGGCCGCCGTTGATGAACGGCAGCGTGTTCTCGTGCAACGCCTCGAGGATCAGCTTGACGCCGATGAACCCGAGGATGACCGCCAGCGCGATCGGCAGGTAGACCAGCCGCTCGAGCAGCCCGCCGAGCAGGAAGTACAGCTGGCGCAGGCCCATCAGCGCGAACACGTTCGCGGTGAAGACGATGAACGGGTCCTTGGTGAGGCCGAAGATCGCGGGGATCGAGTCGAACGCGAACAGCAGGTCCGTCGAGCCGATGGCGAGGAACACCACGATCATCGGCGTCCACAGGCGCTTGCCGTCCACCGTCGTGCGGATCCTGCCCTCGTCGTAGTGCGCCGAGAGGGGCAGCACGCGGCGCAGCGAGCGGATGACGGCGTTCTCCTTGAACTCCTCGTCCTCCTCGCCGCCGGCGACCAGCTTGACGGCCGTGTAGATGAGGAACGCGCCGAACAGGTAGAAGACCCACACGAACTGGTTGATCACCGCGGCGCCGACCAGGATGAAGATCGCGCGCAGCACCAGCGCGGTGATGATGCCGACCATCAGCACCTTCTGCTGGTACTGCCTCGGCACGGCGAACTTCGTCATGATGATGACGAAGACGAAGAGGTTGTCGACGCTGAGGGAGTACTCCGTCAGCCAGCCGGCGAAGAACTCGCCGGCCGGCGCTCCCCCGCCGACGAGCCACACCACGACCCCGAAGACGATCGCCAGCGCGACGTAGAAGGCGACCCAGAGGCCGGACTCCTTCATCGAGGGCACGTGGGGTCTGCGCCCGACGATGAGGAGGTCGGCGGCCAGCAGGACCACCACGGCGACGAGGGAGGCGGCCTCGAAGACGTAGGGCAGCTCGTGGGTCATTCAGCGTCCTTCGTGAGTGCGGCGGGGTCCGCCGCCCTGCGGTTCGCGCGGTCGCGCAGCAGGGAGGCGACCGTCGTGATGGCCAGCACCACGACGATGAACCCGAGGGAGAGCGAGGTGGGGATCTCGGGGATGGCGTGCACCGCGTGACCGCCGTTGATGAAGGCGAGCTCGTTGGTGTGCAGCGCGTGGATGACCAGCTTGACGCCGATGAACCCCAGGATCGCGGCCAGGCCGTAGCTGAGGTACACCAGGCGGTCGAGCAGGCCGTCGATGAGGAAGTACAGCTGGCGCAGGCCCAGCAGCGAGAAGGCGTTCGCGGTGAAGACCAGGTAGGTCTCCTGGGTCAGGCCGAAGATCGCGGGGATCGAGTCGACGGCGAACAGCAGGTCGGCCGAGCCGATGGCGACCATCACGATGAGCATCGGCGTGACGAACCGCTTGCCGTCGATCTTCGTGATCATCTTGTCGCCGACGTACGAGTCGGTGGTGGGCAGCAGCCGGCGGGTGAGCCGCAGGACGCCGTTCTCCTTGAACTCCTCGTCCTCGTCGCCCGCGTGCCGCGCCTGGGCGATCGCCGTCCAGATCAGGAAGGCGCCGAAGATGTAGAAGACCCAGGAGAAGTTCGCGATCATCGCGGCGCCGGCGACGATGAACGCCGTGCGCATGAGCAGCGCGATGGTGATGCCGATGAGCAGCACCTTCTGCTGGTACTCCCGGGGCACCCGGAAGCTGGTCATGATCAGGACGAAGACGAAGAGGTTGTCGACGCTGAGCGACTTCTCGGTCACGTAGCCGGCGAAGTACTCGCCGCCGTACCGGCCGCCCCAGACGGCCCAGACGACCAGGCCGAAGACGACGGCGATCGCGACGTACACGATCGACCAGCGGGTGGCCTCGCGCAGCGAGGGGGCGTGCGGGGTGCGGACGTGGCCGAGGTAGTCGACGGCGAGCATCGCGACGATGGCGGCGACGGTGACGACCCAGACCCAGACGGGCACGTTCATCGAGGGACCTCCGGTGGATAGCAGGATTCACCGGACGTCTTCTCCGCCTGCGCCGCGGCCCGTGCCACGGCGTCGGCGGGTGAGGCCGGACCGGCACCGACGCCGGTCGTGATGACGACCTCACCGCTCAGGGAGTACTCCCGCCCAACGGGGACCCAGCATACGGCACGGCGCCCTGGCGCACCGTCGGTGTCCGGCGGCGCGCCGGCGTGTCGCAGTGGCAGCGGGAGCGGCACGGCCGAGCCCACGGCGACGTCAGGCCGTGGCCGCCTGCATCTGCCGCAGCTCCTTCTTCAGCCCCGAGATCTCGTCCCGCAGGCGGGCGGCCACCTCGAACTGCAGCTCCGCGGCGGCGGTGTGCATCTGGTCGGTGAGCTCCTGGATGAGCTCGGCGAGGTCGCTCGCGGCCGCGCCGGCGAGCCGGTTGGCCGTCGTCGCGCCCTCCTTCGGCGCCCCCGGCACGGAGGCGGTCCCCTTGCCCCGGCGGCCGCCGTCCACCGGCTTGCGGTACCCGCCGGCCAGCAGCTCCTGGGTGTCGAGGTCCTCGCGGGCGAGCATGTCGGTGACGTCGGCGATCCGCTTGCGCAGCGGCGTCGGGTCGATCCCGTGCTCGGCGTTGTAGGCGAGCTGCTTCTCGCGGCGGCGGTTGGTCTCGTCGAGGGCGTACCGCATCGCGGGCGTGGTCTTGTCCGCGTACATGTGCACCTGCCCGGAGACGTTGCGGGCCGCGCGGCCGATCGTCTGGATCAGCGAGCGCTCCGAGCGCAGGAAGCCCTCCTTGTCCGCGTCCAGGATCGCCACCAGGGACACCTCGGGCAGGTCCAGGCCCTCGCGCAGCAGGTTGATGCCGACCAGCACGTCGTACTCGCCCATGCGCAGCTCGCGCAGCAGCTCCACGCGCCGCAGCGTGTCCACCTCCGAGTGCAGGTACCGCACCCGCACGTCCTTCTCGAGGAAGTAGTCGGTGAGGTCCTCGGCCATCTTCTTGGTCAGCGTGGTGACCAGCACGCGCTCGTTGCGCTCCACGCGCTGGCGGATCTCGTGCAGCAGGTCGTCGATCTGGCCCTTGGTCGGCTTGACCACGACCTCGGGGTCCACGAGGCCGGTCGGGCGGATGACCTGCTCCACGACGCCGTCGGACAGCGACAGCTCGTAGTCGCCTGGGGTGGCGGACAGGTACACCGTCTGGCCGATGCGCTCGGTGAACTCCTCCCACCGCAACGGCCGGTTGTCCATGGCCGACGGCAGGCGGAAGCCGTGCTCGACGAGCGAGCGCTTGCGCGACATGTCGCCCTCGAACATCGCGCCGATCTGCGGCACCGTCTGGTGCGACTCGTCGATGACGAGCAGGAAGTCCTCGGGGAAGTAGTCGAGCAGCGTGTTCGGCGGCGAGCCGGCCTCGCGGCCGTCGATGTGCCGCGAGTAGTTCTCGATGCCGTTGCAGCTGCCGATCTGCCGCATCATCTCGATGTCGTAGGTGGTGCGCATGCGCAGCCGCTGCGCCTCGAGCAGCTTGTTCTGGCGCTCCAGCTCGGCCAGCCGCTCGGCCAGCTCCGCCTCGATCGAGGCGATGGCACGCTCCATGCGCTCCGGGCCCGCCACGTAGTGGGTGGCCGGGAACAGGTAGATGCTCTGCTCGCTGCGGACCACCTCGCCGGTCAGCGGGTGCAGGGTCTGGATCGCCTCGATCTCGTCGCCGAAGAACTCGATCCGCACGGCGAGCTCCTCGTAGACCGGGATGATCTCCACGGTGTCGCCGCGCACCCGGAAGGTGCCGCGCGTGAACGCCATGTCGTTGCGGGTGTACTGCATCTGCACGAACCGGCGGAGCATCTCGTCGCGGTCGACGACGTCGCCGACGTCGAGCCGGACCATGCGGTCGACGTACTCCTGCGGCGTGCCCAGGCCGTAGATGCACGACACCGAGGCGACCACGACGACGTCGCGCCGGGTCAGCAGCGAGCTGGTGGCCGAGTGCCGCAGCCGCTCGACCTCGTCGTTGATCGACGAGTCCTTCTCGATGTAGGTGTCCGTCTGCGCGATGTACGCCTCGGGCTGGTAGTAGTCGTAGTACGACACGAAGTACTCGACGGCGTTGTTGGGCAGCAGCTCGCGGAACTCCGAGGCCAGCTGCGCCGCGAGCGTCTTGTTCGGCGCCATGACCAGCGTGGGGCGCTGCAGCTTCTCGATGAGCCACGCGGTCGTCGCGCTCTTGCCGGTGCCCGTGGCGCCCAGCAGCACGACGTCCTTCTCCCCCGCCTGGACGCGCCGGGTGAGCTCGGCGATGGCCGCGGGCTGGTCGCCCGACGGCTCGTACTCGCTGATGACCTCGAACGGGGCCACCGCGCGCTGCAGGTCGGTCACGGGTCGCATGCCTCTACGGTAGGCCGACCCACCGACACTCGGGCACGGTGGCCGGGGTCCGCGAACGCCCGGCCGGCCGGACGCTACTCCTCGCCGACGCCGGCCTCCGCCGCGACCTCCGCGGTCACGCGGTCCCACAGGGCGTCCACCTGCGCCCGGAGATCCGTGTCGGTGCCGGTGCCGTCGAGCACGACGTCCGCGACGGCGAGCCGCGCGTCGTCGGACGCCTGCGCCGCGACCCGGGCGCGAGCGTCGTCGGCGGCCAGCCCGCGCGTCGCGACGAGCCGCTCGGTGCGCAGCGCCGCCGGCGCGTGCACGACGACGACCAGCCCGAACCGGTCGGCCTGCCCCGTCTCGACGAGCAGCGGGATGTCGTGCACGACGACGGCGCGCGGGTCGGCCGCGACCGCGGCGGCCTCGCGCTCGGCGGACAGACGTCGCACCTCGGGGTGCACGATCCCCTCCAGCCGGCGCCGCGCGGCCTCGTCGCCGAACACCACCGCACCCAGGGCCGGCCGGTCGAGCGAGCCGTCCGCCAGCAGCACCCCGTCCCCGAACGCCTCGACGACGCGCGCGAGCCCCACCGAGCCGGGCGCGACCGCCTCGCGGGCGAGGACGTCGTGGTCGACGACGACGGCACCCAGCTCGGCCAGGCGCCGCGCCGCCACGGACTTGCCGGCGGCGATGCCGCCCGTCAGGCCGATGCGGAGCATGGGCCCATCCTGCCCCAGCCGGGCTCAGCGGGCGGCGTCGTCGGCGGCCGCGGCGTCGGCGGCCGCCGCGGCGTCGTCGGCCTCGCCGCTGACCACCCGCAGCATGCGCAGCAGCTCCTCGCGCTCGGCGGGCTCGAGGCGGGCGAGCCGGGCCGCGGCGCCCTGGCGCCGCTCCGCCCACACCCGCGCCAGGGCCGCCCGGCCGGCGTCGGTGAGCTCGACGAGGCGGGCCCGCCGGTCGTGCGGGTCTGGCAGCCGGCGCACGTACCCGTCGCCCTCGGCCTGGTCCACCTTGGTGGTCACCGAGCGCGGTGCCACGTCGAGGCGCGCGGCGAGGTCGACGGCGCGCAGCGGGCCGTCGGCGTGGGCCAGCACGCGCAGCAGGCGCGCCTGGCCGGGCGTGAGCGGGTCGCCCAGCGCGGCGGCGTCGCGGCGCAGCCCCCGCAGCGTGGCGTGCAGGAGCTCCACGAGCGTCGCCGCGTCGTCGTGGACGTGCGGCGCGGCGTCGGGGGTCACGTCCCTCACGTCGGTCACGCGGCCAGCGTAGCCGATCTGGAGAGCCACACACATAGTGAGGTATGCTCAGCATCTGCTCGTGTCCCCGAACCCCTGGAGGCGACCGTGAGCATGCCCCACCCTGGCCACGGGATGCGGTCCTTCACCCAGGACTCCTCGGTGACCGAGCACCGGATCGCGCGCCGCACGCTGCGCCGGGTGCTGTCGTTCGCCCGCCCCTACCGCGGCCGGCTGGCCGTGTTCCTGCTGCTGCTGGCGCTCGACGCCGCCGCCGGCGCGGCCACGCCGCTGCTGTTCCGCCACCTCATCGACGACGGCATCGCGGCCGGCGACCGCGGCCTGATCGTGCTGCTCGCCTCCGGCGCGGCGGTCCTGGCCCTCGTCTCCGCCGGCCTGGCCGTCGCCGAGCGCTGGGTCTCCTCGCACGTCGGCGAGGGGCTCATCCTCGACCTGCGCACCGCCGTCTTCGACCACGTGCAGCGCATGCCGCTCGCGTTCTTCTCCCGCACGCGCACCGGCGCGCTCGTCCAGCGGCTCAACGGCGACGTGCTGGGCGCCCAGCAGGCGTTCACCTCCACCCTGCAGACGGTGGTCTCCAACGGCCTGACGATCGTCTTCACGCTGGCCGCGATGCTCGCGATGTCCTGGCAGCTCACCACGCTGGCCCTCGTGCTCGTGCCGCTCTTCGTGCTGCCGGCCCGCTGGTTCGGGCGGCGCCTGGCCACCATGACCCGCGAGGGCTACGAGCTCAACGCCGAGGCCGGCCAGCTCATGAACGAGCGGTTCAACGTCGCGGGGGCGCACCTGGCGAAGGTGTTCGGCGACCCCGAGCGCGAGAACGCCCGGTACGGCGAGCAGGTGCGCCGGCTGCGCGACCTGGGCGTGCGGCGCGCCCTGGTGAGCACCTGGTTCCGCGTCGGCCTCACGACGCTCGCCTCGGTCGCGATCGCCGCGGTGTACGGGCTCGGCGGCCTGCAGGCGGTCGCGGGCGAGCTGACCGTGGGCGTCGTCGTCGCGCTCACCGCCTACCTCGGCCGCCTGTACGGCCCGCTGACCGCGATGAGCAACGTGCAGGTCGACGTCATGACCGCGCTGGTGAGCTTCGAGAGGGTGCTCGAGGTGCTCGACCTCGTGCCCTCCGTCGCGCAGAAGCCCGACGCCGCCGACCTGCGCACCGCCGTCGCGACCCGCGGCGCGGGCGTGGAGCTCGACGGCGTGACCTTCCGCTACCCGAGCGCCGACGAGGTGTCGCTCGCCTCGCTCGAGTCGGTCGCCGCCCTGCGCACCGACCCCACCGGGGACACGCTGCGCGACGTGTCGTTCAGCGTGCCGGCCGGCGCGATGGTCGCGCTCGTCGGCCCGTCCGGCGCCGGCAAGACGACGGTCTCGCAGCTCGTGTCGCGCATGTACGACCCGACCGCCGGCGCGGTGCGCATCGCCGGCGCCGACCTGCGCGACGTCACGCTCGACTCGCTGCGCGCCACGGTGGGGGTGGTCTCCCAGGAGGCGCACCTGTTCCACGACACCATCGCCGAGAACCTGCGCTACGCCCGGCCGGACGCGACCGACGCCGACCTCGAGGCGGCGCTGCGCGCCGCCCGGATCTGGGACCTCGTCGAGCGGCTCCCGGACGGCGTCGAGACCGTCGTCGGCGACCGCGGCTACCGGCTGTCGGGCGGCGAGCGGCAGCGCCTGGCCATCGCCCGGCTGCTGCTCAAGGCGCCCGACGTCGTCGTGCTCGACGAGGCGACGGCACACCTGGACTCCGAGTCGGAGGTCGCGGTGCAGGCCGCCCTCGACGAGGCGCTGGTCGGCCGCACGTCCCTCGTGATCGCCCACCGCCTGTCGACGGTGCGCGAGGCGGACCTCATCGTGGTGCTCGAGCAGGGCCGCGTCGTCGAGCAGGGCACGCACCTGGAGCTGCTCCAGGCCAGCGGCCTGTACGCCGAGCTCTACCGCACGCAGTTCGCCCCGGCGGAGCCGGCCCCGGCCGCCTGACGACCGGCGGCCCCGCCGCACCCGGGCCGCCCGCCCGGCGGGCGCCCGGGCGGCTCAGGCGAGGCGGCCGAGGTGCGCCGCGGCGAACGCCAGCGCGGCGACCGTCTCGCCGTCGCGGAGCCGGCCGCCGGCGAGCATGGCCACCACGTCGGCGAACGGCACCCAGCGCGTGGCGCCGATGCCCTCCTCCTGCTGGGTGCGCGCGAGCTCGGGCCCGCCGACGGCGGGTCGCACCCCGCGGGCGAGGAACACGTGCTCGGGCGCGACGCAGATGCCGTTGAGCGCGTCCATGCGTCCCACCTCGGCCCAGTCGTCGGCCTCCAGCCCGGCCTCCTCGCGCAGCTCGCGCTGCGCGGCCGCGAGCGGGTCCTCGCCGTCGCTGCCGCCGGCCACGACCTCCCACGAGCGCCCGACCGTGTACCGGTCGACCTCGACCAGCAGGACGCGGTCCGCGTCGTCGAGCGCCACGACGAACACCGCCGGGTGGCGGACCTCCACGACGCCGTAGACGCCGTCCGCGCCGTCGGGCGTCACCACGGCGTCCTCGCGGACGCTGATCCAGGGGTTGGCGTACACGGTGCGCGACGAGCGGGTCTGCCAGGCCATGCCGTCACCCTACGGGCGCGCCCCGGGCCCGGCCGCGTGCGGGCCGCTCCGGCGGCCGCGTGCGGGCCCCGCGCCCGGACGACGACGGAGGCCCGCCACCCTCGCGGGTGACGGGCCTCCGTGGTGCGGCGCCGGACGCGGCCGGCGTCAGCGACCAGCCGTGACTCAGTTGCCGGTGAGCTTCTCGCGCAGGGCGGCGAGAGCCTCGTCCGACGCGAGCGTGCCCGTGGCCTCCTGGGCCGGAGCCGAGGAGTAGGTCGACGCCGACGCGGCCGGCGCGTCGCCCGAGGCCTCGGCGTCGGCCGCCTGGGCCGAGCGCACCTGCTCGCGGTGGGCCTCCCAGCGGGCGTGGGCCTTGGCGTACTCCGCCTCCCAGGCCTCGCGCTGCGCCTCGTAGCCCTCGAGCCACTCGTTGGTCTCCGGGTCGAAGCCCTCGGGGTACTTGTACTCGCCGTTCTCGTCGTACTCGGCCGCCATGCCGTACAGCGCGGGGTCGAAGTCCTCCGACTCGGGGTCCATGCCCTCGTTGGCCTGCTTGAGCGACAGCGAGATGCGGCGGCGCTCCAGGTCGATGTCGATGACCTTGACGAACACCTCCTGACCCACCGTGACGACCTGCTCGGGCAGCTCGACGTGACGCTGCGCCAGCTCCGAGATGTGCACGAGGCCCTCGATGCCGTCCTCGACGCGGACGAACGCGCCGAACGGGACGAGCTTGGTGACCTTGCCCGGCACGACCTGACCGATGGCGTGGGTGCGGGCGAAGGTCTGCCAGGGGTCCTCCTGCGTCGCCTTCAGCGACAGCGAGACGCGCTCGCGGTCGAAGTCGACGTCGAGCACCTCGACGGTGACCTCCTGGCCCACCTCGACGACCTCGGACGGGTGGTCGATGTGCTTCCAGGACAGCTCGGAGACGTGCACCAGACCGTCGACGCCGCCGAGGTCCACGAACGCACCGAAGTTGACGATCGACGAGACCACACCGGTGCGGACCTGGCCCTTCTGCAGGGTCTGCAGGAAGGTCGAGCGCACCTCGGACTGCGTCTGCTCGAGCCAGGCACGGCGCGAGAGCACGACGTTGTTGCGGTTCTTGTCGAGCTCGATGATCTTGGCCTCGATCTCCCGGCCGACGTACGGCTGGAGGTCGCGGACACGACGCATCTCCACGAGCGAGGCGGGCAGGAAGCCGCGCAGGCCGATGTCGAGGATGAGGCCACCCTTGACGACCTCGATGACGGTGCCGGTGACGACGCCGTCCTCCTCCTTGATCTTCTCGATCGTGCCCCAGGCGCGCTCGTACTGGGCGCGCTTCTTGGACAGGATCAGGCGACCCTCCTTGTCCTCCTTCTGGAGGACCAGGGCCTCGACGGCGTCACCGACGGCGACAACCTCGCCGGGGTCGACGTCGTGCTTGATGGAAAGCTCGCGCGAGGGGATGACACCCTCGGTCTTGTAGCCGATGTCGAGGAGGACCTCATCGCGGTCGACCTTGACGATCGTGCCCTCGACGATGTCACCGTCGTTGAAGTACTTGATGGTGGCGTCGACGGCGGCAAGGAAGTCGTCCTCGGTGCCGATGTCGTTGACGGCGACCTGGGGCGCGGACTTCGTGGTGGAGATGGTCATGAAGTGAAAGCTCCGATGCGGACAGGTTGAGTCGAGCGGACAGGGACTGTGGTGGCTCGCGCACCTGCCCGCCGGACCTGATCGACGACCCGCCGAGGGAACCGCTGACGGGCGCACTGCACCGCATGCGATCTTAGCGGTGGCCAGTCGGGAGGGTCAACGCGCCGCCGGGCGCCCGCGCGCGGCGGCGGACCGGGGCAGAGGCCGACACGGAACCGGCACGGGCGACTGCGCAGGACAGGCGCGCCGATCCGCCCCGGACCGGCAGGATGGTCCCCGTGAGCGACGCCATCTCCCCGGACGAGGTCCACTCCGTCGGGTACCGCGACGTGCCCGACGACGCGGGCGGCGGCGCCGGGCGCCGCTGGTGGGACGCCAACGCCGCCGAGTACCTGGACGACCACCGCGACTTCCTCGGCGACGCCGGCTTCCGCTGGGGCCCCGAGGGCCTGACGGAGGCCGAGGCCGGGCTGCTGGGCGACGTCGACGGCGCGCGCGTGCTGGAGGTCGGGGCCGGCGCCGCCCAGTGCGCGCGCTGGCTCGCGACCCGCGGCGCCGCCGTCGTCGCCACCGACGTCTCGGGAGGGATGCTCGCGCAGGCGGCCCGCCTCGACGCCGCCACCGGCGTGCGGGTGCCCGCCGTGCAGGCGGACGCCCGCGCCCTGCCCTTCGCCGACGCGTCGTTCGACGTCGTCTTCACCTCGTTCGGCGCGATCCCGTTCGTGCCCGACGCCCACCGGGTGCACGCCGAGGCCGCAAGGGTGCTGCGCCCCGGCGGCCGCTGGGCGTTCGCGGTGACGCACCCGCTGCGCTGGGCGTTCCCGGACGACCCCACGGCGCGCGGGCTGACCGCCGTCCGCTCGTACTTCGACCGCCGCCCCTACGTCGAGCAGGCCGCCGACGGCGCCGTGCTCTACGCCGAGTACCACCGCACCCTCGGCGACCACGTGCGCGACGTCGTCGCCGCCGGCCTGCGGCTGCGCGACGTCGTCGAGCCGGAGTGGCCGGCGTGGAACGACCAGGTCTGGGGCGGCTGGGGCCCCGAGCGCGGGCGCCTGCTGCCGGGCACGGCGGTGTTCGTCGCGACGAAGGACTGAGCCACGGCGTCCGCCCCGCTGCGAGCACCGGACGCCCTGCCTAGCGTCGTGGGCACCACCCGTCCCCGACGAGCAGGAGCTTTCACCGTGCGCATCGGCTACACGCTCATGACCGAGCAGAGCGCTCCCCGCGACCTGGTGCGGTACGCGCAGGCCGCGGAGGACGTCGGCTTCGACCTCCTGGTCTCGAGCGACCACTACAGCCCGTGGATCACCGAGCAGGGCCACGCCCCGAACGCGTGGGTGACGCTGGGCGCTGTCGCCCAGGCGACCTCGCGCGCCGAGCTCATGACGTACGTGACGTGCCCGACCATGCGCTACCACCCCGCCGTCGTGGCGCAGCAGGCGGCCACGCTGCAGCTGCTCTCCGAGGGCCGGTTCACCCTGGGCCTCGGCGCCGGGGAGAACCTCAACGAGCACGTGGTCGGCGAGGGCTGGCCGAGCGTCGCCGTGCGCCACGAGATGCTCGCCGAGGCCATCGAGATCATCCGCGAGCTGCACACCGGCGAGCTCGTCACCTGGGAGGGCGAGTACTTCCGCGTCGACTCCGCGCGGATCTGGGACGCCCCCGACGACGGCGTGCCGCTCGGCGTGGCGGTCTCGGGGGCGCGCTCGATCGAGCGGTTCGCGCCGCTGGGCGACCACCTCGTCACGACCGTGCCGGACCCCGACATCGTCAGGCAGTGGTCGCAGAAGCACGACGGGCCCTCGCGCGTGATCGGCCAGCTGCCGGTGTGCTGGGACCCGGACAAGGACGCCGCGGTGCAGCGGGCGCACGAGCAGTTCCGCTGGTTCGCCGGCGGCTGGCACGTCAACGCCGACCTGCCGACGCCCGCGGGCTTCCACGCGGCCACCCAGTTCGTGCGCCCCGAGGACGTCGCGGAGTCCATCGCGTGCGGCCCGGACCTCGACGAGCTGGCCGAGAGCGCCCGGCCGTTCCTCGAGGCCGGGTTCACCGACCTGGCGATCGTGCAGGTCGGGGACGAGGGGCAGGAGCGGTTCCTCGCCGTGGCCGCCGGCCCGCGGCGGGAGGGGCGGCGCGCGCTCTGAGGCGCCGCCGGCACGGGACGCCGCGGGGCCCGGACCGTCCGGTCCGGGCCCCGCGGCGTCCCGTGCCGGCCGTCGGCGGGTCAGTGCCCCGCGTCGTGCCAGGTCGCGCCCGTGCCGACGGAGACGTCGAGCGGCACGTCGAGGGCGAACGCGGAGCCCATCTGCGTGCGCAGCACGTCCTCGGCCTCGTCCCGCTCCCCCGGCGCCACCTCGACGACGAGCTCGTCGTGCACCTGCAGCAGCAGGCGCGAGCGCAGGCCGCGGCGCTCCAGCTCGGCCTGCACGCGCAGCATGGCGAGCTTGATGATGTCCGCCGCGCTGCCCTGGATCGGGGCGTTGAGCGCCATCCGCTCGGCCATCTGGCGGCGCTGGCGGTTGTCGCTGGTGAGGTCGGGCAGGTAGCGACGGCGCCCGAGGATGGTGGCGGTGAAGCCGGTGGCCCGCGCCTCCTCCACGACGCCGTCGAGGTACTCGCGCACCCCGCCGAAGCGCGTGAAGTAGTCGTCCATGAGCGTCTGCGCCTCGCTCGTGGCGATGCTCAGCTGCTGCGACAGGCCGAACGCGGACAGGCCGTACGCCAGCCCGTAGCTCATCGCCTTGACCTTGGACCGCATCTCGGGCGTCACGTCCGCCGGCGCCACGTCGAACACCCGCGAGCCCACGTACCGGTGCAGGTCCTCGCCGGTGCGGAACGCCTCGATGAGCCCGGCGTCCTGCGACAGGTGCGCCATGATGCGCATCTCGATCTGCGAGTAGTCGGCGGTCAGCAGCGTCTCGTACCCGTCGCCCACCGCGAACGCCCGGCGGATGCGGCGGCCCGCCTCCGTGCGGATCGGGATGTTCTGCAGGTTGGGGTCGGTCGAGGACAGCCGGCCGGTCGCGGCGATCGTCTGCTGGAACGTCGTGTGGATGCGCCCGTCGTCGGCGACCGACTTGAGCAGGCCCTCGACGGTCGAGCGCAGCTTGCTGGCGTCGCGGTGCGCCAGCAGGTGCTCGAGGAACGGGTGGCCCGTCTTGACGAAGAGCTCCGCGAGCGCCGAGGCATCGGTGGTGTAGCCCGTCTTCGTCTTCTTCGTCTTGGGCATGCCGAGCTGGTCGAAGAGCACCTCCTGCAGCTGCTTGGGGCTGCCGAGGTTGACCTCGCGGCCGATGGCGGCGTAGGCCTCGTCGGCGGCGGTGGCCACCAGGTCGGCGAAGTGGTCCTCGAGCTCGCGCAGGTAGGCGACGTCCGCGGCGATGCCCGTGGCCTCCATGCGCGCCAGCACGTCCGCGAGCGGCAGCTCGACGTCCGTCAGCAGGTGACGCGCGCCGCGGTCGTCGAGCTGGCCCGCCAGGGCGTCGGCCAGCTCCACGACGGCCGCCGCCCGCGTGGCCTGGCGCGCGTCCTGGCCGCCGTCGTCGTCCAGGTCGAGGTCCAGCGCACCCTGCGCGGCGCCGTCGTCCTCGACGCGCAGCTCGCGGCCGAGGTGGCGGGCCACGAGGTCTCCGAGGTCGTAGCCCCGCTGGTCGGGGTAGCAGAGGTAGGCGGCCAGCTCCGTGTCGAACACCACCCCGGCCAGCCGCAGCCCGCGCGCGGCCAGGGCGTGCCAGGCGGTCTTGGCCCCGTGCAGCACCTTGGGGGCGTCCGCGTCGGCGAGCCAGTCGCCGAGCGCCTTCTCGTCGGCAGGGTCCATCCCGGCGAGGTCGTAGGCCACCGCGTGCCCGCGCCCGTCGGCGAGCGCCACCCCCCAGGCGTCCCCGGCGGTGGGCGTGCCCCGGCCGGAGACGTCGAGGCCGACGGTGACGCCCGCCCGCTCCGCGAGCCAGCCGGCCAGCCCGCCGGCCGGCGGCGTCGCGAGCTCGAGGTCGAACCCGGTGTCGGCGCCGGGCGCCGCCGCCGCCTCGTCCGCCGCGGGGTCCACGGCCAGCAGGCGGTCGCGCAGCGCGCCGAACTGCAGGGTGTCGGACACGCGGTGCACGGCCTCGCGGTCGAAGCCGTGCAGCGCCAGGTCGTCCGGGCCGAACGGCAGCTCGACGTCGCGCAGCAGCGCGTTGAGCTCGCGGTTGAGCCGCACCTGGTCGACCGCCGCGCGCAGGTTCTCCCCCGCCTTGCCCTTGAGCTCGCCGACGTGCTCCAGCAGGGCGTCCAGCCCGCCGTACTGGGTGATCCACTTCGCCGCGGTCTTCGGCCCCACCCCCGGCACGCCGGGCAGGTTGTCGCTCGTCTCGCCCACCAGCGCGGCGACGTCGGGGTAGCGCTCGGGCGGCACGCCGTACTTCTCCTGCACCGCCTCCGGCGTCATGCGCGTCATCTCCGACACGCCCCGGACCGGGTACAGCAGCGTCACGTCGGCGTCGACGAGCTGCAGCGAGTCGCGGTCGCCGGAGCAGACGAGGACCTCCATGCCGACGGCGGAGGCCTGCCCGGCCAGCGTCGCGATGATGTCGTCCGCCTCGAAGCCCTCGCGCTCGAGGGTCGGCACGCGCAGCGCCTCGAGCACCTCCTTGATCAGCGGCACCTGGCCGCGGAAGGCCTGCGGGGTCTCGTTGCGCGTCCCCTTGTACTCGCTGTACCGCTCGGTGCGGAACGAGCGGCGCGACACGTCGAACGCCACCGCCAGGTGGGTGGGCTGCTCGTCGCCCAGGAGCTTGGTGAGCATCGACGTGAAGCCGTACACGGCGTTCGTGATCTGGCCCGACGTGGTCGCCATGGTGTCTGGCAGCGCGAAGAACGCGCGGTAGGCCATGGAGTGCCCGTCGATGAGCAGCAGGCGGGGACGCGCCGGCGCGTCGCCGCCGGCACGGGATGGCGCGGTGGTGGTCACGGGTGCCAACCTATCCCGCATGACCGACACTCCCCCTGCCACCCCCGACCCCGCGGCCGGCCGTCCCGGCGACGGCGGCGCGCGGTCCCTGCCGGACTGGCGTGCCGCGGCCCGGGGCACGCTGATCGAGCGCATGGGGATCACCATCGAGACGCTCAGCGCCGAGCACGTGGTGGGCACGATGCCGGTGGCGGGCAACACCCAGCCGGCCGGACTGCTGCACGGCGGCGCCTCCGCCGCGCTCGCCGAGACGCTCGGGTCGTTCGCCGCGCAGGCGCACGCCGGCCCGGGGCGCACCGCCGTGGGGATCGAGCTGAACGCCACCCACCACCGCGGCGTGCGCGAGGGGGTCGTGCGCGGCGAGGCCCGCGCGGTGCACCTGGGCCGCTCGACCGCGTCCTACGAGATCGTGGTCACCGACGAGGCGGGACGTCGCGTCTGCACGTCGCGCCTGACCTGCATGGTCATCGGCTGACGGCCAGACGCCGGCGGGCGTCGCCCGGGGTCGGGACGGGGTCAGGACGCCGAGGGCGTCGCGTCGCCGCCGCGCACCTGCCGGGCCCGGTGCCGCTCCTGGAAGTCGCGCAGGTCCACCGGGCCGCTGGGCAGCCCGGCCTCCCGGGCGCGCCGGCGCCGGGCGATGACGTCCTCGATGGTGGCGCGCGTCGCCTCCCGGCGGCCGCGGACGCGCAGCTCGCGGCGGGGGCGCGGGGCGCCGTCGGACGTCAGGCGCCGCTGCAGGGTCGCGGTCGCCACCACGCGGTGGCCCGCGGCGGGCGCGAACCCGAGCCGGGCGAGGAAGCGCTGCATGCCGCGGTCGCCGGCGGGCGGGGTGCCGTAGACGTGCGCCGCCCCGGCCTCCTCGGCCAGCGCCGCGGCCCGCGCGAGGAGGGTGTGCCCGACGCCGCGGCGGCGGCTGCGCGGGTGCACGTAGAGCGTGTCCACCAGCAGCGCCGGCTCGTCGGCGAAGAGGTGCGGGCCGACGGTGCGCGCCAGCAGGAACCCGACGGTGCGGCCCTCGGTCTCGGCCACGAGGATCGTGCCGCCCGCGGCGAGGTAGACCGACAGGTGCGTCAGCAAGACGTCGGTGTTCGCCCCGTCGACGGGCATCCCGTACGGGGCGTCGGTCCGTGCGACGGCAGTGAGCTCCGCGACGACCGCCAGGTCCTCGGCACCGGCGGTCCGGACGTCGACCCCTGCGCTCATCACCACCTCCAGAATCAGGACGCCACCACCGCGACGCCCCGGACCGGGACACCGCGTGGCGACGATAGCGGCGTGCCCGGCCCCGTACAACGACGGGGACCGGGCACCCAGGGTGAAATGGCTGACAGGTGTGTCAGCTGCCGACCTGCTCGATCACCGCGTCGGCGACCTCGCGCATGGTGAGGCGGCGGTCCATCGAGGTCTTCTGGATCCAGCGGAACGCCTCGGGCTCGGACAGCCCCATCTTCGTCTGCAGCAGGCCCTTCGCGCGGTCGACACGCTTGCGGGTCTCGAAGCGCTCCTGGAGGTCGGCGACCTCCGCCTCGAGCGCACCGATCTGCTGGTACCGCGAGATGGCGATCTCGACGGCCGGCAGCAGGTCGGCCGGGGTGAAGGGCTTGACGACGTAGGCCATCGCACCGGCGTCGCGGGCCCGCTCGACGAGCTCCGCCTGCGAGAAGGCGGTCAGGAGCACCACCGGGGCGGCGTGCGCCTTGCCGATCCTCTCGGCGGCGGAGATGCCGTCGAGCTCGGGCATCTTGACGTCCATGACGACGACGTCGGGCTTGAGCTCCGTGGCGAGCCGCACGGCCGTCTCGCCGTCACCCGCCTCACCGACGACGTCGAACCCGGCCTCGCGGAGGGTCTCGACGACGTCCATGCGGATGAGGGCCTCGTCCTCCGCGACGACGGCGCGGCGCGCCGGCCGGGCGGAGGCGGACGGCTCGGGGGCAGGCTCCTGCTCGACCATCGGCGGCAGGTCCAGCGGCAGCTTTGCGGCGGGCTTCTCGGTCACGAACCACATCCTAGTCCCGCGCTCCCCCGCTCCCGCGCTGCGGGCCACCGTGCGGGACGTGCGGTTTCCCACGCCGGGCACGGTCCCGTGCCGACGGGGCGGGCGCGCGACGGGGACACCGACGGGGCTGCGGACGGGGCTGCGGGGGCGGTGCGCGGGGCGGTGCGGGCGCGTGCGGGCGGGGCGCCCCGCATGTGGTTCGATGGTCCACGCACGCCCCGGTAGCCCAACTGGCAGAGGCATCCGACTCAAAATCGGAGTGTTGCGGGTTCGAGTCCCGCCCGGGGTACCGGCCGCTCCCGGCCACCACCGCGCCGCGGAGACGACACGACGGCGGGCGTCAGGCGTCGTTCGCGCTGCCGACCTTGTGCACGAGGATCGAGTTGGTCGTGCCGGGCACGCCCACCGGGGCGCCGGACACGATGACCACGCGGTCGCCCGGCTCGGCCAGGCCGTTGGCCTGCAGGGTGGAGTCCACCTGGGAGACCATCTGGTCCACCGAGTCGACCTTGGGCACCTGGTAGGCCTGCGTGCCCCAGCTCAGCGCGAGCTGCGCGCGCACGTCGGGCTCCGGGGTGAAGGCCAGCAGCGGGATCTGCGAGCGCAGGCGCGACATGCGGCGGGCCGAGTCGCCGGACTGCGTGAAGGTCACGAAGTACTTCGCGCCGAGGTCGGCGCCGATGCCCGCCGCGGCGTGGGTGATGACGCCGCCGCGGGTGTGCGGGCGGCTGCCCAGCGGCGCGATGCGGTCGGCGCCGAGCTCCTCGGTGGCCGAGATGATCTTCGCCATCGTCTGCACGGTGACGATCGGGTAGTCGCCCACGCTGGTCTCGCCCGAGAGCATGACCGCGTCCGCGCCGTCGAGGACGGCGTTGGCGCAGTCGGAGGCCTCGGCGCGGGTCGGCGTGGGGTTGTTCGTCATCGACTCGAGAACCTGGGTGGCGACGATGACCGGCTTGGCGTTGCGGCGCGCCAGCTCGACGATGCGCTTCTGGACCAGCGGCACCTGCTCGAGCGGCATCTCGACGGCCAGGTCGCCGCGGGCCACCATGAACGCGTCGAACGCGGCGACGACCTCCTCGAGGTTCTCCACCGCCTGCGGCTTCTCGATCTTGGCGATGACCGGGACGACCCGGCCCTCCTCCTCCATGATCGCGCGCACGTCGTCGTAGTCCTTGGCGTTGCGGACGAACGACAGCGCGATGAAGTCGGCGCCCAGGCGCAGGCCCCAGCGCAGGTCCTCGGTGTCCTTCTCGGACAGCGCCGGCACGGAGACGGCCACGCCCGGCAGGTTGAGGCCCTTGTTGTTCGACACGGGGCCGGCCACCTCGACCACGGTGGTCACGCGCGGGCCCTCGACGGCGGTGACGCGCACGCGCACCTTGCCGTCGTCGATCAGGATCGGGTCCCCGACGCGGGCGTCGCCCGGCAGGCCCTGGTGCGTCGTCGAGACGAGCTCCTTGGTGCCCACGACGTCCTCGGTCGTGATGGTGAAGACGTCGCCCTCGTCGAGCCAGTACTTCTCGTCCTTCTCGAACTTGCCGAGGCGGATCTTCGGACCCTGGAGGTCCACCAGCACAGCCACGTTGCGGCCCGCGGCCTTCGCGGCCTCGCGCACGCCGTGGTACACCGCCTCGTGCTCCTCGACGGAACCGTGGCTGCGGTTGATCCGGGCCACGTCCATGCCCGCGTCGACGAGCTTGCGGAGGTTCTCCGGGCTCGCCGTCGCCGGGCCGATGGTGCAAACGATCTTCGCTCTGCGCATGTCTCCAGCCTCGTCGTCGATCGGCCCCGGTCGCACCCCGGGGCCTGCCGGCCACCCGAGGTGGCCGCTGTCGTGCGCGCCGTCCGGGACGGCGCCCAGGTCATCTTCCCCCCGGCGGGCGCCTGCCGCCTAACCTGCGACGACGCCCGCCGGTGTGCTCATGCTCTCAGCGCCACCGTCCGCGGCCCGACGGGGGCGGGCAGCTCCGTCGAGCCCTGGAGGTAGGCGTCGACGGCGGCCGCGCAGGCGCGGCCCTCCGCGATCGCCCACACGATGAGCGACTGGCCGCGTCCGGCGTCACCGGCGACGAACACGCCGGGCAGGGACGTGGCGTAGTCGTCGTCGCGGCGCACCAGGCCCCGGCTCGTGAGCTCGGTGCCCGTCTGCTCGACGAGCGCGCCCGTCTCGGGGCCGGTGAAGCCCATGGCGATCAGCACGAGGTCCGCGGGGATCTCGCGCTCCGTGCCCGCCTTGGGCACGCGGCGCCCGTCGGCGAGGTACTCGGTCTCGGCGACCTTCAGCGCGCGCACGCGCCCGGCGTCGTCGCCCACGAACTCGACGGTCGAGGCCAGGTACGCGCGCTCGCCGCCCTCCTCGTGGGAGGAGGAGACCTCGAACAGGATCGGGTCGGTGGGCCAGGGCTGGTCGGCCGTGCGCTCGAGCGGCGGCTTCTTGCCGATGGCCAGCGTGGTCACGCTCGCGGCGCCCTGGCGCAGCGAGGTGCCCAGGCAGTCGGAGCCGGTGTCGCCGCCGCCGATGATGACGACGTGCTTGCCCTCGGCCGACGGCGCGCCCTCGACCGGCTGCCCCGCCGCCGCCTTGTTGGCGGGGGTCAGGAAGTCCATGGCGAAGTGGATCCCGTCCAGCTCGCGGCCCGGCAGCGCCAGGTCGCGCGGCACCGTCGCGCCGGTGGCCACGACCACCGCGTCGAACCGGCGGCGCAGCGCGTCCCAGGTGATGTCCCTGCCGATCTCGACGCCCGGGCGGAACCGGGTGCCCTCGGCCTCCATCTGCGCCAGGCGGCGGTCGATGTGGTGCTTCTCCATCTTGAAGTCCGGGATGCCGTAGCGCAGCAGGCCGCCGATGGCGTCGTCGCGCTCGTACACCACGACCGTGTGCCCGGCGCGCGTCAGCTGCTGGGCGGCGGCCAGGCCCGCGGGGCCCGAGCCGACGACGGCGATCGTCGTGCCCGTCAGGCGCTGCGGCACCTGCGGCGTCACCAGGCCGCGGGCGAACGCCTCGTCGATGATCGAGACCTCGACGTTCTTGATCGTCACCGCCGGCTGGTTGATGCCCAGTACGCACGCCGACTCGCACGGCGCGGGGCACACGCGCCCCGTGAACTCCGGGAAGTTGTTCGTCGCGTGCAGCCGCTCGATGGCGTCGGCCCACTGGCCGCGCCAGACCAGGTCGTTCCACTCCGGGATGAGGTTGCCCAGCGGGCAGCCCTGGTGGCAGAACGGGATGCCGCAGTCCATGCAGCGCCCCGCCTGCTCCTTGAGGAACGGCTGGCCCTCCTCCAGGTGGGCGTGCACGTCCTTCCAGTCCCGCAGGCGCACCTCGACGGGTCGGCTCGGCGGCAGCTCCCGCTCGCGTACCTTCAGGAAACCCCGCGGGTCAGCCACGAGCCACCTCCATGATCCGGTCCCACACGTTCTCGTCCCAGGCGTCGTCGCCCACCATGCCCTGGCCCTCGGCGGCGGCCTCGGCCAGCGCGTCGCGCACGCGTGCCCAGCCCGTCGGCAGCACCCGGGAGAACCGGGCGCGCGCCGCGTCGGGGTCGGCCAGCAGCTCGGCGGCCGCGTTCGACCCGGTCTCCTCGGCGTGCCGGCGCAGGAGCGTCGCGACGACGTCCCAGTCGGCGTCGTCGAGCGCCCCGACCGCCAGCTCGCCGGAGGCCACCGCCGCGGAGTTCATCGCCTGCGGGCGCAGGTCCAGCACGTAGGCGGTGCCGCCGGACATGCCGGCGCCGAGGTTGCGCCCGGTCGGGCCGAGCACCAGCACGGTGCCGCCCGTCATGTACTCGCACGCGTGGTCGCCCACGCCCTCGACGACGAGCGTCGCGCCGGAGTTGCGCACGGCGAACCGCTCGCCGACCCGGCCGCGCAGGAAGATCTCGCCCGACGTGGCGCCGTAGCCGATGACGTTGCCGGCGATGACGTTCGCCGCGCCCTCGAGCACCGCCGCGCGGTCCGGCCGCACGACGATCCGGCCGCCGGACAGGCCCTTGCCGACGTAGTCGTTCGCGTCGCCGAACAGGCGCAGCGTGATGCCCCGCGGCACGAACGCGCCGAAGGACTGGCCCGCCGAGCCGGTGAGCGTCACGTCGATCGTCCCGTCGGGCAGGCCGGCGCCGCGGTAGCGCCGCGTCACCTCGTGGCCGAGCATCGTGCCGACCGTGCGGTTGACGTTGCGCACCGGCAGCTCGATGCGCACCGGGGTGCCCTCCTCGAGCGCCGGGCGGGCCAGCTCGAGCAGCTGGTTGTCCAGCGCCTTGGCGAGGCCGTGGTCCTGGTCCTTGACCTTGCGCAGCGCGGAGCCCGGCAGCGGCTGCGGCCGCTCGAGCACCGGCCCGAGGTCGAGCCCCTGGGCCTTCCAGTGGTCGACGGCCTTGCGGGTGTCGAGCACCTGCACCTGGCCGACGGCCTCGTCGAGGGAGCGGAAGCCGAGCGAGGCGAGGTGCTCGCGCACCTCCTGGGCGATGAACTCGAAGAAGTTCACGACGAACTCGGGCTTTCCCGTGAACCGCTTGCGCAGCTCGGGGTTCTGCGTGGCCACGCCGACCGGGCAGGTGTCCAGGTGGCACACGCGCATCATGATGCAGCCCGAGACCACCATCGGTGCCGTGGCGAAGCCGAACTCCTCGGCGCCGAGCAGCGCGGCCACGACGACGTCGCGCCCGGTCTTCATCTGCCCGTCGACCTGCACCGTGATGCGGTCGCGCAGGTCGTTGAGCACGAGCGTCTGCTGGGTCTCGGCGAGGCCGATCTCCCACGGCGTGCCGGCGTGCTTGAGGCTCGTCAGCGGGGACGCGCCGGTGCCGCCGTCGTGCCCGGAGATGAGCACCACGTCCGCGTGCGCCTTGGAGACGCCGGCCGCGACCGTGCCCACGCCGAACTCGGAGACGAGCTTGACGTGGATGCGCGCGGTCGGGTTGGCGTTCTTCAGGTCGTGGATCAGCTGCGCCAGGTCCTCGATCGAGTAGATGTCGTGGTGCGGCGGGGGCGAGATGAGCCCCACGCCGGGCGTGGAGTGGCGCACCTCGGCCACCCACGGGTACACCTTCGACGGCGGCAGCTGGCCGCCCTCGCCGGGCTTGGCGCCCTGGGCGAGCTTGATCTGGATGTCGTCGGCCTGCGTCAGGTACTCGCTCGTGACGCCGAACCGGCCCGAGGCGACCTGCTTGACCTTCGAGCGTCGCTCCGGGTCGTACAGGCGCTCGGGGTGCTCGCCGCCCTCGCCGGTGTTCGAGCGGCCGCCGAGGCGGTTCATCGCGATCGCGAGCGTCTCGTGGGCCTCGGCGGAGATGGACCCGTAGGACATCGCGCCGGTGTTGAACCGCTTGACGATCTCGCTGACCGGCTCGACCTCCTCGACGGGGATCGGCTCGCGCTCGGGGTTGAACCGCAGCAGGCCGCGCAGGGTCATCAGGCGGCGCGACTGCTCGTCCACCCGGCGGGTGTACTGCCGGAAGATGTCCATCCGGCCCGAGCGGGTCGAGTGCTGCAGGCGGAACACCGTCTCGGGGTCGAACAGGTGCTCCTCGCCGTCGCGGCGCCACTGGTACTCGCCGCCGGAGGTGAGCCGCTGGTGCGGGCGGTGGTTGCCCGAGCGCGGGTAGGCCTCGGCGTGGCGCGCGGCCACCTCGGCGGCGATGACGTCGAGCCCGACGCCGCCAAGCCGGCTGGTGGTGCCGGTGAAGTAGTCGTCGACGAGCTCCTGGGACAGGCCGACGGCCTCGAAGATCTGCGCCCCGCGGTAGGACATGATCGTCGAGATGCCCATCTTGCTCATCACCTTGAGCACGCCCTTGCCGAGCGCCTTGATGAGGTGGGCGACGGCGGTGGCGGGGTCGACGGTGAGGTAGCCGCGGCGCGCGAGGTCCTCGACGGTCTCCATCGCGAGGTACGGGTTGACCGCCGCCGCGCCGTAACCGATGAGCAGCGCGACGTGGTGCACCTCGCGCACGTCGCCGGCCTCGACGACGAGCGAGATCTTCGTGCGGGTGTGCTGGCGCAGCAGGTGGTGGTGCACCGCCGAGGTCAGCAGCAGCGACGGGATCGGCGCGAGCTCGGAGTTCGAGTCGCGGTCCGACAGCACGATGTGCGTGGCACCGGCGGCGATCTCGGCGTCGACCTCGGCGAAGATCTCCTCGAGCCGCCGCTGCAGGGCGGCGCCGCCGCCGCCCACGTCGTACAGGCCGCGGACCTGCACGGCGCGGAAGACGCCCTCGAGCCGCTCGTCACGGTCGATGCGCACGATCTTGGCCAGCTGGTCGTTGTCGAGCACCGGGAACGGCAGCACGAGCTTGCGCGCGTGCTCCGGGGTGTCGCTCAGCAGGTTCGGCTCCGGGCCGATGGCGCCGCCGAGCGAGGTGACGAGCTCCTCGCGGATGGCGTCCAGCGGCGGGTTCGTCACCTGTGCGAACATCTGGGTGAAGTAGTCGAACAGCAGCCGCGGGCGCTTGGACAGCACGGCGATCGGCGTGTCCGAGCCCATCGCGCCGAGGGGCTCGGCGCCCGAGTTCGCCATGGGGCTGAGGATGACCTTCAGCTCCTCGTCCGTGTAGCCGAACGCGCGCTGGCGCCGCTGGACGGACGCGGGGCTGTGCGCCACGTGCTCGCGCTCGGGCAGGGACTCCAGCGAGATCTGCTGCTCGGCGACCCACTGCGCGTACGGGCGCTGGGCGGCGAGCTGGCCCTTGATCTCGTCGTCCTCCACGATCCGGCCCGCGCCGGTGTCCACCAGGAACATCCGGCCCGGCTCCAGCCGGCCCTTGCGCACCACGGTGGCCGGGTCGATGTCGAGCACGCCCGACTCGGAGGCCAGCACGACCAGGCCGTCCTCGGTCACCCAGTAGCGCCCCGGGCGCAGGCCGTTGCGGTCGAGCACCGCGCCGATGAGCGTGCCGTCGGTGAAGGTGAGGCACGCGGGGCCGTCCCACGGCTCGATGAGGTTGGCGTGGTAGGCGTAGAACGCTCGGCGGGCGGCGTCCATCTCGGCGTGGTTCTCCCACGCCTCGGGCACCATCATCAGCACGGCGTGCGGCAGCGAGCGGCCGCCGAGGTGCAGCAGCTCGAGCACCTCGTCGAAGCTCGCCGAGTCGCTGGCGCCCTCGGTGCACACCGGCATCAGCGGCGCCAGGTCGCCCAGCTCCTCGCTCGCCAGCGTGCCCTCGCGCGCCGACATCCAGTTGCGGTTGCCGCGCACCGTGTTGATCTCACCGTTGTGGGCGATGAGCCGGAACGGCTGCGCCAGCGGCCAGGACGGGAACGTGTTGGTGGAGAACCGCGAGTGCACCAGCGCGATCTCGGAGGCGTACCGCGGGTCCGACAGGTCCGCGAAGAACGGCTCGAGCTGCGCCGTGGTGAGCATGCCCTTGTACGTGATGGTGCGCGCGGACAGCGACGCGAAGTACAGGCCCAGCTCGTTCAGGGCGCGCTTGCGCACGCGGTAGGCGCGGCGGTCGAGCTCCAGGCCCGACAGCTCGCGGGCCGGGTCGGCCAGGACGAGCTGGCGGAACAGCGGCATGGAGGCGCGCGCCGTCGGGCCGACCAGGTCGGCCGTGACCGGCACGTCGCGCCACGCCAGCACGTCGAGCTTCTCCTCGGCCGCGATCTCGTCGACGCGGCGCGCGACGGCGTCCGCCTCGTCGACGTCCTGCGGCAGGAACGCCATGCCGATGGCGTAGTGCCCGGCCGGCGGCAGGTCGACGCCCACGACGTCCCGGACGAACGCGTCCGGGATCTGGGTCAGGATCCCGGCACCGTCGCCCGAGCTCTCCTCGGCGCCCACGGCCCCACGGTGGTCCAGGTTCAGCAGCGCGGTCAGGCCCGCGTCGACGATGTCCCGTCCGGGCGTCCCGCGGAGCGTCGCCACGAAGGCGACACCGCACGCGTCGTGCTCGGCGGCAGGGTCGTAGAGGCCCTGCGCGCCGGGCACGGCGCCACGAAGCTGCGGCGTGGTCATCAACACCGTCCTCACGTGCGCCCGGTCCCCCGGGCGCGACTTCCTCGGTCAAGCTGGTCGGGACGCCGTCGGCCCGTCGGTCAGGTGGCGGCCCCGGGTGTCTCCCGGGTCCGCGTCAGGCGCGGGCCGCCGTGCCGGGGTCGGGCCCGGCGGCCTCCGCGGAGCGTTGGTCGTCCTTCTCCTCGACGTCTTTCGCGTCGACGTGTCTCGTGCTGTCGTCGGCTGCCGGCTCCGCGCCCGCGGTCCCCGCGCTCACGACGAGGGCCGGGTCGGTGGCCGTCTCGGGGGTCGCGTCCGGGGTGTCCTGCCCCGGCTCGCGGCGTGCGTCGGTCTCACGACCGGGCCGCAGGCGTCCGATGACGACGAATGCTGCCAGAGCACCGAGCCCTACCACGATCGACGTCCACACGTTGAGCCGGAGCCCCAGGACGTGCTCGGCAGTGTCGATGCGCAGCGCCTCGATCCAGCCGCGGCCCAGGGTGTAGAGCACGACGTAGAGCCAGAATACGCGACCATGACCGAGCCTGAACCGTCTGTCTACCCAGACGATGGCCGCGGCCATGGCGAGGTTCCACAGCAGCTCGTAGAGGAACGTGGGATGAAAGAGCGTCCCCTCGGCGTACCGCAGGCCGGTCGCGGGGTCGAGGGGCAGGTAGGCAGCGTCGATGCGCAGGCCCCACGGCAGGGTCGTGGGCGCGCCGAACAGCTCCTGGTTGAACCAGTTGCCCAGGCGCCCGACCGCCTGCGCCACCAGCAGCGCCGGCGCGATGGCGTCGGCGAACACGGGCATGCGGATGTTCTGGCGCCGGCACCCGATGTAGGCGCCGACGGCGCCGAGCGCCACGGCGCCCCAGATGCCCAGGCCGCCTTCCCAGACGTAGAGCGCCTTGACGGGGTCGCCGCCGGGGCCCCAGTAGGGGTCCGGCGTCGTGATGACGTGGTACAGCCGCCCGCCCACGATGCCGAACGGCACCGCCCAGAAGGCGATCTCGAGGACGTCGTCGGCGGTGCCGCCAGCCGTGCGGCGCACGAACCGGCGCGAGGTGATCCAGACCGCGAGCACGATGCCGGCGAGGATCGCCAGGGCGTAGGCGCGCACGGGGAACCCGCCGAGGTACCACGTGTGCTCGGGCGGGCTCGGGATGGCGGTCGGGACGACGGCGCCGAGCGACGCGAACCCGGTGGCCGCGAGGCCCGTCACGCCGCGCCCCCGCCGTGGGGGGCCCGCGCGCGGGCGACGCCGGCGGCGAGGTCCGCCGCGACCGCACGCACGGCGTCGAGCCGGCGCTCCCACGGCTCGTCGCCGAGCAGCGGGCGCACGAAGGCCGAGCCGACGATGACGCCGTCGGCGAAGGCGCCGACCTGGGCGGCCTGCTCGCCGTTCGACACGCCCAGGCCCACGCACACGCGCGGGGCGCCGGCGGCGCGGGTGTCCGCGACCAGCTGCTCGGCGCGGTCGCCCACCCGGGCGCGCACGCCCGTGACCCCCATGGTCGAGGCGGCGTAGACGAAGCCGCGCGACGCGGCAGCGGTCAGGCGCAGCCGCTCGGTCGTCGAGCTGGGCGCCACGAGGAACACCTTGTCCAGCCCGTGGGCGTCCGCGGCGGCGATCCACTCGGCGCCCTCGTCGGGGACGAGGTCCGGCGTGATGAGGCCGGCGCCGCCGGCGGCCGCGAGGTCGCGGGCGAAGGCGTCGACGCCGTAGCGCAGCACGGGGTTCCAGTAGGTCATGACCAGCACCGGCACGTGCGGGGCGTGCTCGGTCACCGCGCGCACGACGCGGAAGACGTCGGCCACGCGGGTGCCGGCGGCCAGCGCCTGCTCGGCGGCGCGCTGGATCACCGGGCCGTCCATCACGGGGTCGGTGTACGGGATGCCGAGCTCGACGACGTCGACGCCGGCGTCGACCATGGCCTTCACGGCCTCGATCGACCGCTCGGGCGTCGGGAAGCCGACCGGCAGGTAGCCCACGAGCGCGGGCCGGCCGGCCGCGCGCAGCTCCTCGATGCGCGCCGCGGTGCGCGAGCGCGGGGCGTCGGCCGGCGCGGCAGCCGGCGTGGTCGCCGGGGCGGGGCTCTGGGCCGGGATCGCGGGAGTGCTCACAGGTCCCCCTCCGTGGTCAGCGGGTCGACGTCGGCGTCCGGGCCCTCGCCCGTCTCGAGCAGGCCGAACCACCGCGCCGCGGTGGCCACGTCCTTGTCGCCGCGGCCGGACAGGTTCACGACGATCACCTTGTCGCGCTCCCCCGCCGCGGCGAGCTCGCGGCCCACCTGCATCGCGCCGGCGAGGGCGTGCGCCGACTCGATCGCCGGGATGATGCCCTCGGTCCGGCACAGCAGCCGGAAGGCCTCCATGGCCTCGTCGTCGGTCACCGGGCGGTAGGTCGCGCGACCGAGGTCGTGCAGCCACGCGTGGGCCGGGCCGACGCTCGGGTAGTCGAGCCCCGCGGAGACGGAGTGGCTCGGCAGCGTCTGGCCGTCGGCGTCCTGCAGCAGGTAGGAGCGGGCGCCGTGCAGCACGCCGGGCGCGCCGCCGGAGAACCGGGCGGCGTGCCGGCCGGAGTCGACGCCCTCGCCGCCGGCCTCGAAGCCGTACAGGGCGACGTCGGGGTCGTCGAGGAAGGCGTTGAACAGCCCGAGGGCGTTGGAGCCGCCGCCGACGCACGCGGCGACGACGTCGGGCAGCCGGCCGGTGCGCTCGAGCACCTGCTCGCGCGCCTCCTCGCCGATGATGCGGTGGAACTCGCGCACCATCTCGGGGAACGGGTGCGGCCCGGTGACCGTGCCGAGCAGGTAGTGGGTGCTCTCGACGTTGGCGACCCAGTCGCGCAGCGCCTCGTTGATGGCGTCCTTGAGCGTGCGCGAGCCGATCTGCACGGGCACGACCTCCGCCCCGAGCAGCCGCATGCGGGCCACGTTGAGGGCCTGGCGCCGGGTGTCCTCCTCGCCCATGTACACGACGCACTCGAGATCGAGCAGGGCGGCGGCCGTCGCCGTGGCGACGCCGTGCTGGCCGGCGCCGGTCTCGGCAATGACCCGCGTCTTGCCCATCCGCTTCACGAGCAGCGCCTGGCCCAGCACGTTGTTGATCTTGTGCGAGCCGGTGTGGTTGAGGTCCTCGCGCTTGAGGAACACCCGCTGCCCGCCGGCGTGCCGGGCGAACCGGGGCACCTCGGTCAGCGGGGAGGGCCGGCCGGTGTACTCCCGGTGCAGCCGGGCCAGCTCGGCCCGGAACTCCGGGTCGTCGAGCGCCTTGCGGTACTCCGTCTCGAGCTCGTCCAGCGCGGCGTACAGCGCCTCGGGCACGAAGCGGCCGCCGAACTGGCCGAAGTACGGCCCGTGCTGGTCGGCCAGGCGGGTCGCGGCGGCCTCGACCGGGTCGTCGGGGTGCTCGCCCAGGACCTGGTGGGCCAGGGTGTCGGAGAGCGCGTCGCTGACCGGCGTCGGCGAGCCGGTGGCGTGCGGGTCGGTCGAGGGCACGGGGACCTTCCCTTCCATGCGGTGGGTGGGGCGCGGGTGGGGGCGCGGGTCGGTGGGGCGCAGCGGGCTGGACGGGACGTCCGGGTCCGCGGCGTCCGGGGCGCGGCGGGCCGTCAGGAGTGCGCGGCCGGCCGCACGGACCACAGGGCCGGGTGCTGGCCCGCGGCCACGAGGTCGGCGACCGAGCGGCGCGGCGCGTCCCCGGTGACGAGCGCCTCGCCCACGAGCACGGCGTGGGCGCCGGCCCGCGCGTAGTCCATGACGTCGTGCGGCCCGCGCACGCCGGACTCGGCGACGCGGACGACGTCGTCGGGGATGAGCGGCGCGAGGCGCGCGAAGACCGACCGGTCCACCTGGAGCGTCTTGAGGTCGCGGGCGTTGACGCCCACGACCCGGGCGCCGGCGTCGAGCGCCCGGCGCACCTCGTCGGCGGTGTGGGCCTCGACCAGCGCGGTCATGCCCAGGGAGTGCACGCGCTCGACCAGCGAGGTGAGCACCGTCTGCTCGAGCGCGGCGACGATGAGCAGGACGACGTCGGCGCCGTGCGCGCGGGCCTCCCAGACCTGGTACGGCGTGACCACGAAGTCCTTGCGCAGCACCGGGACGTCGACCTTGGCGCGCACCGCGTCCAGGTCGGCGAGGCTGCCGCCGAACCGCCGCTGCTCGGTGAGCACGGAGATGACGCTGGCGCCGCCCCCGGCGTACTCCTGCGCCAGGGCGGCCGGGTCGGAGATCGAGGCGAGCGAGCCCTTGCTGGGGCTGGAGCGCTTCACCTCGGCGATCACGGCCACCGCGTCCTGCGCGCGCAGCCGGCTGACGACCTCGAGGGCGCCCGCGGCGCGCGCGGCGCGCTCCTTGAGCACGTCGAGCGGCGTGGCCGCCTGGCGCGCGGCGAGGTCCTCGCGGACTCCCGCGACGATGTCCTCCAGGACCGTCATGCTGGCCCCCTCCCCCGTCGTGAACGTACCGGATCCTGCCGGCCGTGCCGACACGGACCATCGTAGGGCCCGCGCCGGGGTGACCTTGACCACCCTCCGAGCGGTGAGACGACGACGGCGCCCGACCGCTGCGGTCGGGCGCCGTCGGGCGCGGTGCGAGGCTCGCCGGCTCAGCGCTGGGGGCGCTGGCGCGGGCCGCCGCCGGCGACCGGCTCGGGGTCCGGCTGGCCGAGGCCCATCCGACGCAGCACGAGCCCGACGACCAGCGCGACCGCGATGACGACCAGGCCCACGACGAACAGCACGACCGACGCGAGGACGACGGCGATCGCGGAGATCAGCGCGCCGACGGTGACGCCCGCCATGGCGGTCCAGGACGCGACCGTCTTGCCCTCGTTGTGGTGCGGCGCGGCCGGGGGCAGGTAGGCGTACTCGTTCGTGTTCTCGGCCATGGTGGTCATGGGGCCTTTCGTGACGTGCTGATGGGTGCCCGTGCTGGTTGGCGTCGGCGGGACCAGCCTAGCGGTCCGCCGTGGGATCGGTGCCGCGGGTGAGCGCGTCCCACGCGTCGTGGGCGTCGACGTCGCCCTCGTCGCCCGGCTCCCCGTCGGCCGCCGCCGGCTCCGCGGCGTCCGCGCCCGTGGGCGCGCTGCCGGCGGCGGCGCCTGCCGGCGCGCCGGCGGTCGCGCCCGCGCGCTCGTGCCGGCCGGACGTCGCGCTCCAGCCGCGGGAGGCGACCGCGGCGAGCAGCGCGACGACGACCGCCAGGACGCCGACGGCGGCGGTGAGCCAGGGCCACACCGCCAGCGAGACGGGGGCGGTGAGGTCGGTCACGCCGGCCGTCTCGCTCGCCCCCGCGACCGCCGCCGGCCGGGGGTCCGTGGCGACGGTGAGCGCCGACGCGGTCACCAGCACGCCCGCCCCGGCGGCGACGACGAGCACCACCCACCGGGCGACCCGGCCGCCCAGCGCGAGGGCGAGGCCCGCGGCCACGAGGACCAGCGCCCCGGCGCCGATCGCGGGTGCGGCGTCCGTGCCGGTGACCGTCACCGCGACGTGCGGGTCGAGCGCCGTCGCGACCTGCGAGCGCACCCACACCGGCGCGGCGGTCGCCAGCGCGGCGCCGCCGAGCAGGACGACGGCCCAGGTGGCCTGTGCGCGGGTCAGGGCGCGGGTCAGGGCGCCGCTCATGCGCCGGCCCCCCTGCGTCCCTCAGGTCCGCCCGCGCCAGGTCCCTCCGCGACCGCCGCGGCCGGCTCGGCCGCGCCGTCGGCGCCGAGGCGCGCGAACCGGGCGGCGAGCTGCACGGCCCGCACGGCCGCCGCGGCCTTGTTGCGCGACTCGGCGTACTCGAGCGCCGGCACCGAGTCGGCGACGATGCCGCCGCCGGCCTGGACCGAGGCGCGCCCGTCGCGCACGAACGCGGTGCGGATCGCGATGGCCATGTCCATGTTGCCGCCGAAGTCGAGGTAGCCGACCGTGCCGCCGTAGATGCCGCGCGAGGCCGGCTCGAGCTCGTCGATCAGCGCGATGGCGCGCGGCTTGGGCGCCCCGGAGAGCGTCCCGGCGGGGAACGTCGCCCGCAGCGTGTCCAGGGCCGTGCGGCCCGGGCGCAGCCGCCCGACCACCGTGGAGCACAGGTGCATGATGTGGCTGAACCGGCGCAGGACCATGAACTCGACGACCTCGACGGTGGTCGGCTGGCACACCTTGACCAGGTCGTTGCGCGAGAGGTCCACGAGCATGAGGTGCTCGGCGCGCTCCTTGGGGTCGGCGTACAGCTCCTCGGCCAGCGCGACGTCCTCCTCCACCGTGGCGCCGCGCGGGCGGGAGCCGGCGATGGGGTAGGTCGTCACGTGGCCGGCGTCGACCTTGACCAGCGTCTCGGGGCTCGAGCCCACCACCTGGAAGTCCCGGCCCTGGGGGTCGGTCAGGTGGAAGTAGTACATGTACGGGCTCGGGTTGATGGTCCGCAGCGCCCGGTAGACGTCCAGCGGGTCGGCCGGGCAGTCGAGGTCGAGCCGCTGGGACAGCACGACCTGGAAGACCTCGCCGTCGCGGATGGCCTCCTTGCCGGCGGCCACCGCCTCCTCGAACTCCGCGCGCGTCGAGCGGAACTCGAGCTCGGGCTCGGCGGCGTCGTCGCGCAGCACGGTGGCCACGCGCGGCGCGGGCGCGGCCAGCCGCGCGGCGAGGGCGTCGAGGCGCGCGACGGCGTCCGCGTGCGCCTCGTCGACACGCTCGTCGGTGTCGTCCATGTTGATCGCGTTGGCCACGAGCCAGACGGCGCCGGTGTGGTGGTCGATCGCGAGCAGGTCGGTGGCCAGGCACAGCGCGAGCTCCGGGGCGCCGAGCTCGTCGGGCGCGGTGGCGGGCAGGGTGGGCTCCCAGTGGCGCACGGCGTCCCAGCCCACCGCGCCCGCCATGCCGCCCGTCAGCGGCGGCAGGCCGGCGACCGGCGGGGTGCGCAGCGCCTCGAGCGTCGCCTCGAGCACGTCGACGACGTCGCCCGAGGTGGGGATGCCGGCGGGCACGTCCCCCGTCCACACCGCCTGCCCGTCGCGGGCCGTGAGCTGGGCGCGCGACGCGACGCCGACGAACGACCAGCGCGACCAGGCGCCCGAGGCGTCGGCGGACTCCAGCACGAACGTGCCCGGGCGGCCGTGCGCCAGGGCGCGGTACAGGCCCACGGGGGTGGCGTCGTCGGCCAGCACGCGGCGCACCACGGGGATCACCCGGCGGTCGCGGGCGAGCGTCCGGAACGTCGGCAGGTCCGGCCAGGTGGCGCCCCAGGGCAGGTCGGCGGGCAGGCGGACCTCGTCGGCCGGGGCCGCGCCCGGGGCGGCGGTCGGGGCTGCGGTCGGGGCTGCGGTCGAAGAGGTGGTCGGGGAGGTGGTCGGGGTCGCGGCGCTCACGCCTCCACCTCCGCGGGCTCGCCGACCACGGCGGGCAGCTCGCCGCCGGCCAGGAAGCACGTGCGCGCGCCGGTGTGGCACGCGGCGCCCACCTGGTCGACCTCGACGAGCAGCGCGTCGCCGTCGCAGTCGATGGACACGCCCTTGACCCACTGCACGTGCCCGGAGGTGTCGCCCTTGCGCCAGTACTCCTGCCGCGAGCGCGACCAGAAGGTCACGCGGCCGGTGGTCAGCGTGCGGCGGAGGGCCTCGTCGTCCATCCAGCCGAGCATGAGGACCTCACGGGTGTCGTGCTGCTGCACGATCGCGGCCACGAGGCCGTGCTCGTCACGCTTGAGGCGGGCGGCGATCTGCGGGTCGAGGGCGGTGTCAGGCACCCTGCCATCCTCCCACGCCAGGCCCCGTGCCGACCCCGCGCGCCACGCACCGCACCCGGCGGGACCGGCAGCGGCGGGCGGGATCGGCAGGGGCCGGTCAGCGGGTCTGCGCCACCCAGCTCGCGTGCATGCGGGCGTAGACCCCGCCGGCGGCCGCCAGCTCGGCGTGCGGGCCGACCTCGACGACGTGCCCGGCGTCGACCACGACGACGAGGTCGCTGGCCTCGGCCGTCGAGAGGCGGTGGGCGATGGTGATGGTCGTGCGGCCGGTGGTCAGCGAGTCGAGGGCGCGGGCGATGCGGACCTCGGTGGCCGGGTCGACGGCGGACGTGGCCTCGTCGAGCACGAGCAGGTCCGGCGCGGCGAGGTAGGCGCGCGCGATGGCGACGAGCTGCCGCTCCCCCGCGCTGAGGGCCTCGCCGCGCTGCCCGACGGGCGTGTCGAGCCCGGCCGGCAGGTCGGCGAGCCAGTCGGTCAGGCCGAGCGCGGCGAACGCGTCGCTCACCCGCGCGCGCACGGCCTCGGCGGGCAGGCCGGCCTCGCGCAGGCCGTAGGCGGCGTTGTCGGCGACCGTGCCGTCGAAGAGGAACCCCTCCTGCGGCACGAGCACCACCCGCTCGCGCAGCGAGGCGAGGGTGACCCGGCGCAGGTCCACGCCGTCGAGCAGCACCTGCCCGGCGGTGGGATCCATGAGGCGGGTGACGAGCTTGGCGATCGTCGTCTTGCCCGAGCCGGTCTGCCCGACCACGGCGACCTTGGCCCGGGCCGGCAGCACGAGGTCCACGCCGTGCAGCACCTCCGGGCCGCCGGGGTAGCCGAACCGCACGCCGCGCAGCTCCACGTGGGCCGGCCCGCGCGGGGAGGCGACGGCGTCGGGCGCCTCGGCCACGTCGACCGGGGTCTCCACGACGGCCAGCACCCGGCGCCAGCCGGCGACGGCGTTCTGCAGCTCGTTGAGGATCTCGGTGGCCATCTGCACCGGGCCGGTGAACAGCTGGACGAGGAAGAGGAACGCCACCACCTGCCCGGCGGTCAGCGCGCCGCCGACGCCCAGGTGGGCGCCGACCACCACGACGGCGGCGAGGGCGAGGTTGGACACCAGCGTGCCGCTCGAGAACGACGACGCCACGAGGAGCTGGGCGCGTCCCTGGGCGCGGCGGGTGGACTCGACGGCGGCCCCGACGCGGCGGCCGGTGCGCGCGCCGACGCCGTAGGCCCGCACCGCCTCCGCGCCGACCACGGCCTCGGAGACGGCGGCGAGCATCGCGCCGACCCGCTCGCGCACCCGCGTGTAGGCGGCGTTCACGTGCTTCTGCGCGAACCGCAGGATCAGGTACAGCGGCACGAAGCAGGCCCACACCACGAGCGTGAGCTGCCACGAGTAGACGAGCATCAGCGCGCTGGCGACCAGCAGCTGCAGCGTGGAGACGAGCAGCATGATGCCGCCCCACTGCACGAACAGCGAGATGGTGTCGACGTCGCTGGTGACCCGCGAGACGAGCGATCCGCGCCGCTCGGTGCCCTGCGTGAGCGCGGCCAGGTCGTGCACGTGCCGGAACGCCCGCACGCGCAGCGCCGCGAGGCCCGCCTCGGTGCGGCTGACGAGGCGCACGTTGACCAGCGCGGAGCACACCGCGGCGCCCAGCACGGCGAGCGCGGCCAGCCCCGCCAGCGCGGCCACGCGCCCGACGTCGGGCCCGCCGGCGGCCAGCACCCCGTCGTCGACCGTGCGCTGCACGGCCACGGGCACGACGACGCGCCCCACCGCCGCGAGCACGGCGAGCGCCAGCGTCCACCCGATGCCCTGGACGATCTGCGGGCTGATCTGCACCCCGCGGCGCAGGGTGGCCAGCACGCCGAGCGTGCTGGCCGACGCGATCGACGCCGACGCGGGCGTGCTCATCGGACCTCCTCGGCGGCCTCGTCGGTGCGGACGGCCTCCGCGGCCGCGTCGGTCTCCTGCGCCGCCAGGGACCCGAGGGCCTCGGCGTCGGCCGCGTCGGCGACCTCCCGCGCCCGGCGGGCGGCCTCGGCCTCGTACGCCGTCGCGATCGCGCGGTAGCCCGGGTCGCGCGCGAGCAGCTCGGCGTGCGTGCCGGTGTCGACCACGCGGCCGCCGTCGAGGTGCACGACGGCGTCGGCGAGCGCGACCGACGACATCCGGTAGGCGACCATGACGACGGTGGGCGCCTCGCCGGAGGCGCCGGCCTCGGCGAGGCCGGCGAGGATCTGCTGCTCGACGCGCGGGTCGACGGCCGACGTGGCGTCGTCCAGCACGAGCAGGCGCGGGCGGCGCACGAGGGCGCGGGCCACGGCGAGGCGCTGGCGCTGGCCGCCGGAGAGGTTGGCGCCGCGCTCGCCCAGCGGCGCGTCCAGGCCGCCCGGCAGCCCGCGGACGACCTCGTCGAGCCGCGCGAGCCGCAGCGCCGCCCACACCTCGTCGTCGGACGGCGCGGGCTCGCCCGGGTCGGCCAGCGTGACGTTGCCGCGCACGGTGTCCTCGAAGACGAACGTCTGCTGGGTCACGAGCGCCACCTGCGCCGGGATCTCGCCGGCGGCCAGCGTGCGCACGTCCGTGCCGTCGAGCAGCACGCGCCCGCGCGTCGGGTCGGACAGGCGCGACAGCAGCGAGACCAGCGTCGTCTTGCCGGCGCCCGTGGGGCCGACGACGGCGACGGTGCTGCCCGGCGCGACGTCCAGGTCGACGCCGTCGAGCAGCGTGGTGGTGCGCCCGGCCGGGCCGGGCACGTCGACGCCGACGGCCTCGAGCCGCACGGCCAGGCCGCCGGCGCGGCGCGGCAGCGCGGCGTCGCCGGGGCGCAGCGCGCCGCGGTGGTCGACGACGCGGGCGATGCGCTCGTAGCCCACGAGGCCGCGCGGCAGCTCGCCGAGCACCCAGCCGAAGGCGCGCACCGGCACCGCCATGACGGTGAGCAGGTAGCCGGCGGTGACGACGTCGCCGGCGTCCACCGCGCCGGCGCCGGCGCGCCACACGCCGACGCCGAGCACGAGCAGCGTGCCGAGGTTCGGCAGCGTGTCGATGACCGGGTCGAACACCGCCCGCACGCTCCCCGCCCGCACGTTGGCGGCGCGCAGCTCGTCGGTGCGCGCCGCGAAGCGCTCCTCCTCGCGGTCGGCGGTGCCGAGGGACTTGACCAGCAGCGCCGCCTCGAAGCTCTCGTGGGCGACGTCGGCGACCTCGCCGCGCAGCTGCTGGGCGCGGGTGACGGCGGGCGTCATGTACCGCTGGAACACGATGTTCGCCACGACGGTCAGCGGGATCACGACGAGCGCCGCGGCGGCCAGCCACGGGTCGACGGCCAGCAGCATCACGGTGGCCACGACGATCATCACCACGACGCCCAGGGCGAAGGGCACGGAGTTGAACACGCCGGTGGCGGCCTCGACGTCGGAGCTCGCGTGGGCGAGCAGCTGGCCGGCCGGGTGCGCCCGGTGCCACGACATGGGCAGGCGCAGGTAGGCGGCGGCCAGCCGGCGCCGGTGCAGCGCGCCGACGTCGACGTAGCCCCAGCCCGCCCACACCCGCCGGCCCCACACGCTGACGGCCAGGGTGAGCGCCACGGCGGCCAGCACGAGCCCGGCCTGCCAGATCCGCCCGCGGGCGGCGGCGTCGCCGGCGATCGCCGGGACGACGACCGCGTCCGTGGCCCACCCGACGGCGCGCGAGACGGCCACCGTGGCGGCGCCGAACAGCGACGAGAAGCCGATGGCCAGGACGTAGACCCAGGGGTCGGCGGCGATGCCGCGGCCGACGAGCTGCAGCGAGCGGCGCAGCCGCGAGCCCGTCAGCGCGACGGGGCGGGCGGGCTCGCCCGGCAGGTCCGCCAGGCCGGCTCGGGCCACGCTCAGCGCACCTCGACGCCGGCGGCGCGCATCGCGTCCTTGACCTGCCCGACCGTGAGGGTGCCGAAGTGGAACACGCTGGCCGCGAGCACGGCGTCGGCGCCCGCCTGCGCGGCGGCCACGAAGTGCTCCGGCTCCCCCGCCCCGCCCGAGGCGATCAGCGGCACCTGCACCCGCGAGCGCACGGCGGCGAGCATCTCCAGGTCGAACCCGGCGGTGGTGCCGTCGGCGTCCATCGAGTTGAGCAGGATCTCGCCGGCGCCCAGGCGGGCGGCGCGCTCGGCCCACTCCACGGCGTCGATGCCGGTGCCGCGGCGGCCGCCGTGGGTGGTCACCTCGAAGCCCGACTCCGTGACGGTGCCGCCGGTGACGCGGCGCGCGTCGACGCTGAGGGTGAGCACCTGGGAGCCGAACCGGTCGGCGATCTCGGCGATGAGCTCGGGCCGCGCGATCGCGGCCGTGTTGACGCCCACCTTGTCGGCGCCGGCGCGCAGCAGGCGGTCGACGTCGTCGGTGCTGCGCACCCCGCCGCCGACGGTCAGCGGCACGAACACCTGCTCGGCGGTGCGGCGCACGACGTCGACCATGGTCTCGCGCCCGCCGGAGGAGGCGGACACGTCGAGGAACGTGACCTCGTCGGCGCCCTCGGCGTCGTAGCGCGCGGCGAGCTCGACCGGGTCGCCGGCGTCGCGCAGGTTCGCGAAGTTGACGCCCTTGACGACGCGGCCGGCGTCGACGTCGAGGCACGGGATCACCCGGACGGCGACGGACATGCTGATGACTACCCTTCGGTGGGCGACGCGGACGGTTGCTGCTGCTCCGCGGTGACCTGCTGGTGCGCGTCGAGGATGTCCACGACGTACACGAGGGTCTCGTCCGCGAGCTCGCTGGCGGTCCCACCGTAGCCGAGCGACGGGGGCACCACGAGCATCACCCGCGAGCCGACCGTCTGCTCGAGCAGCCCCTGGTCCCAGCCCTCGATCACCTGGCCGACGCCGATCGTGGCGGACTGGGGGGGCTCGCCCTCGCTCCAGGTGGTGTCGAACACCGTCCCGTCGCCCCAGCGCACGCCGGTGAACCGGACGGTGACCACCTGGCCGACCTCGACCTGCGGGCCCGTGCCGCGCACGAGCGGCTGCACGACGAGGTCGTCGGGCGGGGTGGCGTCCTGCGGCACCGTGACGGTCGGGGCGCCGTCGTCGTCGGTCTCCACGGCGGGCAGCCCCTCGGCCGGCTCGACGGGGTCGCCGTCGGCGCGGGTGGGCAGCACGTCGACCACGAGCACCACCGGCACGCCCTCGTCCTGCTCGAGGTGGAGCAACCGCGCCCCGACGCGGGCGCCCGCGAGGGCCTCGTGGAGGTTGGCGCCCAGCGACTCGACGCTCATGGTGCGCCACTCGGGGGCGTCCCGGTAGGTGTTCTTCAGCACGGAGCCGTCGCGCCCGTCCTGGGCGTACAGGTGCAGCAGCACCGGTCCGCCCTCCTCGAGCGCCGCGCCCGTGCCCGGCCAGACGGTGCGGGTCTCCGGCGCGGTGACCCGCACGGGCCCGTCGAGCTCGACCTGCGGCGGCTCGCCCTCCTGGCCCGTGACCTGCACGGCGGCGGCCGAGGCGGAGGCGGCCGGGTCGGCGTCGCCGCCGGGGCCGCAGGCCGTCAGCAGCGCGAGCAGCGGGGCGAGGAGCAGGGCGAGGAGCCGGCGGCGGGACCGGGGCTGGGACTGGCGGTGGGACTGGCGGTGGGACTGGCGGTGGGACGCAGAGCGACGAGCGGGGCCGGGCACGCCGACGAGTGTCACATGCTCTCGATGAGCCGGTCCACGCGCTCGTCGACGCTGCGGAACGGGTCCTTGCACAGCACGGTGCGCTGGGCCTGGTCGTTGAGCTTCAGGTGCACCCAGTCGACCGTGTAGTCGCGGCGGGCCTCCTGCGCGGCGCGCACGAAGTCGCCGCGCAGCTTGGCGCGCGTGGTGGGCGGCGGCACCGCCGTCGACTCGAAGATCTCGACGTCGGTGGTGACCCGGTCGACCAGGCCGCGCGCCGCGAGCATGTTGTACAGGCCCTCGGTGCGCGAGATGTCGTGGTAGGCCAGGTCGAGCCGCGCGATCCGGGGGTCGTCGAGCTCGAGGCCGTGCTTGGCCCGGTAGCGCTCGATGAGCCGCAGCTTGATCACCCAGTCGAGCTCGCGCTCGACCAGGGACAGGTCGCCCGTGGCGATCGCGCGCAGCCCGCGCTCCCACAGGTCGAGCACCTGCTTGGTCACCGGTGACGGGTCCAGGTGGGCGTCCACGTACTCCCGCGCGCGCAGGAAGTACTCGGTCTGGATGTCGACGGCCGACATGGTGCGCCCGTCCGCCAGCTGCACGGGGTGCGTGCCGGTGCGGTCGTGGCTGATCTCGCGGATCGCCCGGATCGGGTTCTCCAGGGACAGGTCGCGCATCGGCACGCCGGCCTCGACGAGCCGCAGCACCAGGTCCGTCGCGCCGACCTTGAGCATCGTCGTCGGCTCGGCCATCGAGGAGTCGCCGACGATCACGTGCAGCCGGCGGTAGGACTCGGCGTCGGCGTGCGGCTCGTCGCGCGTGTTGATGATCGGGCGCGAGCGCGTGGTCGCCGAGGACACGGCCTCCCAGATGTGGTCGGCCCGCTGCGACAGGCAGTAGACCGCCCCGCGCGGGGTGGCGAGCACCTTGCCGGCGCCCACGAGCACCTGCCGGGTGATGAGGAACGGCACGAGGATCTCGCTGAGGCGGGCGAAGTCGCCCTGGCGGCGCACGAGGTAGTTCTCGTGGCAGCCGTAGGAGTTGCCCGCGGAGTCCGTGTTGTTCTTGAACAGGTGCACGGTGCCCGGCAGGCCCTCGTGGGCGAGCCGCTGCTGGGCGTCCGCCACCAGGCCCTCGAGGATGCGCTCGCCACCCTTGTCGTACGTGACCAGCTGGCGCACGTCGTCGCACTCGGCAGTCGCGTACTCCGGGTGGGAGCCGACGTCGAGGTACAGCCGCGACCCGTTGCGCAGGAACACGTTGGACGAGCGGCCCCACGCCACCACCTTGCGGAACAGGTAGCGCGCCACCTCGTCCGCGCTCAGACCACGCCCGTCGGGCGCGGCGCACGTGACGCCGTACTCCGTCTCGAGCCCGAAGATCCTGCGTTCCATGGCCGGCCTCCCTCGTCGGTGCCCTCGGGCCGCCTGTCAGCCCTCGTCCGGGACGTCGTCGCCGCCGGCGGCGCCCGTCGTCCCGGCGTCCTGCGTGCCGTGCCCGACCCCGAGCAGGTCGGCCAGCGCGGCGCCCTGCAGGCGCCGGAACGCGCGCCGCGCGCGCGAGCGGTCGAGCACCGCCACCTCGAGCTGGTTGGGCGTCAGCTCGCGCTCGGACCCGGCGGCCAGCACCTGGCCGTCGACGCCCACCGCGCCGAGCGTCCGCACCGCCAGGCGCAGCACCTCGGCCAGCGACAGGCCGGCGCGCCACGCGTCGGCCACGCGCGAGCCGAGCTGCTCGGCCTGCCCGCCCATGACGACGTACCCGTGCTCGTCGGCCACCGACCCGTCGTAGCTCAGCCGGTAGACCTGGTCCTCCGCCGGCGTCGCGCCCACCTCGGCCACGACCAGCTCGACCTCGAGCGGCTTGGACTCGGTGGTGAACACCGTGCCCAGCGTCTGGGCGTACGCGTTGGCCAGGCCCCGCGCGGTCACGTCGGCGCGGTCGTAGCTGTAGCCGCGCAGGTCGGCGTACCGCACGCCGGCCACGCGCAGGTTCTCGAACTCGTTGTACTTGCCCACCGCCGCGAAGGCGATGCGGTCGTAGATCTCCGAGATCTTGTGCAGCGCGCGCGAGGGGTTCTCGGTGGCGAAGAGGATGCCGTCGTCGTAGGCGAGCACGACGACGGACCGGCCGCGGGCGATGCCCTTGCGGGCGAAGTCCGCCCGGTCCTTCATCAGCTGCTCGGGCGAGACGTAGAACGGCATGGTCATGCGCGCGCACCTCCTGCTCGGCGCTCGGCGACGATGGCGTCGGCGATCTCCTCCAGCCGCGCGTCCGCGACGCGGCGGTACCCCTCGGCGCTGACGGTCGCGACGACCGGCCAGATCCGGCGCACCGCGTCGGGGCCGCCCGTGGCGCTGTCGTCGTCCGCCGCGTCGTACAGGGCCTCGACCGCCACCCGCACGGCGGCGTCGCCGTCCAGTCCGGGCCGCCACAGCTTCTTCAGCGACCCGCGGGCGAACACCGAGCCGGAGCCCACCGAGTGGTGGTCGTGCTCCTCGTAGCGCCCGCCGGTCACGTCGTAGCTGAAGATCCGCCCGGTCCCGCGGTCGAGGTCGTAGCCCGCGAACAGCGGCACCACGGCCAGGCCCTGCAGCGCGAGCGGCAGGTTGCTGCGCAGCATCGTCGACAGGCGGTTGGCCTTGCCGTCGAGCGACAGCAGCGAGCCCTCGATCTTCTCGTAGTGCTCGAGCTCCAGCTGGAACAGGCGCACGAGCTCGACGGCGATGCCCGCCGACCCGGCGATGCCCACCGCGGAGTACTCGTCCGCCGGGAAGACCTTCTCGATCTCCCGGCTGGCGATCATGTTGCCCATCGTGGCGCGGCGGTCGCCCGCCATCACGACGCCGGTGGGACCCGCGCCGGGCGCGCCGAAGGTCAGCGCCACGATGGTCGTGGCGTGCGGCGCGACCCCGCCGGCCCCGGCCCCGCCCGCGCCCTGCGCCACCAGGCGCCGCCCGGGCAGCAGGTCGGGCACGTGCTCGGCCACGAAGTCGACGAACGACGACGACCCCGGACGCAGGAACGCGTCCGGCAGCCGCCCGGAGGCCTGCGCGGGGTTCGCCGGATTCACTGGCCGCCCTTCTGGACGAAGCCGCGCACGAACTGCTCGGCGTTCGACTCCAGGACGTCGTCGATCTCGTCGAGCAGCTCGTCGACCTCGGCGTCCCTGTCCGAGGCCGCCGGCGCGGCGGGCGCGGGGACGTCGTCGCCGTCGTCGTCCGGCCTGCGGTCGTCGTGCTGCGGGTTGATGCGTTCGGTGCCGGCCATCGTCGCCTCCCATTCGCTCCGGGTGTCGCCCGCGAGCGCCCCGGTCGTGCCTCGATCTGAAGTCACCCTATGCGCCGGGGCGGCACCTGCGCGTCAGCGGCGCGTGCGCCCACAGCGGAATGGTCCGCCGCGGCCCCGCCGAGCCGCCTCACCTGCCCGTTCGCCCGGTCGCGCACGTGCGCGCTCACTCGCCGCGCAGGCCCCGCAGCAGCGCGGCCGCGTCGGGGCTGGCGTCCAGCAGCGTGCCGACGTTGGCGCGGGTGCCCCGCAGGGGGTCCAGCATGGGCACGCGCTGCAGCGCGGAGTCGTCGGCGACGTCGAAGATGACCGAGTCCCAGCTCGCCGCGGACACCTCGTCGGCGTAGCGGGCCATGACCTCCCCGCGGAAGTAGGCGCGCGTGTCGACCGGCGGGTGGTGCACGGCGTCCGCGACGAGGCGCTCGTCGACGACCCGCTCCACCGCCCCCTTCGCCAGCAGCCGGTGGTACACGCCGCGCTCAGGGCGCACGTCCGACCACTGCAGGTCCATCGCGTGCAGGCGCGGGTGGTCCCAGTCGAGCCGGTCGCGGCGCCGCAGCCCCTCGAGCAGGCGGCGCTTGGCCACCCACTCCACCTCGCGGGCGCACGAGGCCGGGTCCTGCCCCAGCCGGGCCACCACCGAGCGCCACCGGTCGAGCACGTCGTCGGAGGCCGCGTCCGTGCCGAGGGCGGCCAGCGCCCGCCCCACCACGTCGGCGTACGCCTCCTGGATCTCGAGCGCCGTCATGGTGCGCCCGTCGGCGAGGTCGAGCTTCGCGACGAGGTCCAGGTCGCGCGAGACGCGCTGCACGTCGCCGACCGGGTCGGCCAGGCGCAGCGCCGCGAGCTGGGCGCGCACGGGCTCGCCGGCGTCGGCGAGCGCGTCGAGGTGCTCGAGCACCCACAGCACGAGCGAGGTGGTGCCCAGCTTGAGATAGGTGGCCACCTCGAACAGGTTCGCGTCGCCGAGGATCAGGTGCAGCCGCCGCCAGCGCGTGCGGTCGGCGTGCGGCTCGTCGCGGGTGTTGACGATGGGGCGACGCAGCGTCGTCTCGAGGCCCACCTCGGCCTCGATGTAGTCGGCGCGCTGCGACATCTGGAACCCGGCCTCGCCACCGGTCTGGCCCAGGCCCACCCGGCCGGAGCCCGCGAAGACCTGCCGGGTGACGAGGAACGGCGTCAGCAGCTCGGCGAGCACGCCGAACGGCAGCGCGCGGTCGACGAGGTAGTTCTCGTGGGTGCCGTAGCTGGCGCCCTTGCCGTCGACGTTGTTCTTGTACAGGGCGACCTCGGAGCCCGGGACCTGCGCCAGCTCGCGCGCCGCCGCGAGCATGACGCGCTCCCCCGCGACGTCCCAGCGCACCGCGTCGAGCGGGCTCGTGACCTCGGGCGAGGAGTACTCGGGGTGCGCGTGGTCGACGTAGAGGCGCGCGCCGTTGGTGAGGATGCAGTTGGCCGCCGACGGGTCGTCGTACTCGTCGACGTCCGGGCGGGCGCGCTCCTGCGGCGTGACCCGCGGGCGCCGGCCGGGCGGCGTGCCGGCCCCGCCGACCAGGGCCGACGGCGGCACAGCGGGAGCCGCGGGCGACGTCGCGGCCCCGGGGCGCGCGGCGGGGCCCGACGGCGCGGGCCGGCTCGGGTCGTCGGTCAGCAGCGACGGGTGCGCCGACGCACGCTGCAGCCGGAAGCCGCGGGCGTCCGACAGCGGGTCCTCGTCGTCGTAGTCCCACCGGGCCGCGGGCCGCTCCCCCTGGCGCGCCACCAGGGCGCGGTACGTCGTCACCACCAGGCTCGACAGGAGCATGGGGTTCGCCCCCGGCCGGCCCGGCTGCAGCACGCCGTACTCGGTCTCGATGCCCATCACTCGACGCACGCTCACGCTGCCACCCTAGTCCGCATCGGTGACGTCCCGGCGGGCCCGGGACGGGCCGCGCGCGGGTCCCCGGAGGGCTCGCGCCCGGCGGAGGGGGCCCGGCGACCCGTCAGAGGTACTGGCCGGTGCTCGTGATCTGCTCGATGGTGCGCGGCGTCGCCCCCTCGCCCTTCTTCTGGACGATCGAGCGGATGAAGACGATGCGCTCGCCCTTCTTGCCGCTGATCCGCGCCCAGTCGTCGGGGTTGGTCGTGTTCGGCAGGTCCTCGTTCTCCTTGAACTCGTCGACGCAGGCCGACAGCAGGTGGTCCACCCGGATGCCCCGCTGGCCCGTGGCCAGGAAGTCCTTGATGGCCATCTTCTTCGCCCGGTCGACGACGTTCTGGATCATCGCGCCCGAGTTGAAGTCCTTGAAGTACAGGACCTCCTTGTCGCCGGAGGCGTAGGTGACCTCGAGGAACTGGTTGTCCTCGTCCTCGGCGTACATCCGCTCGACGACGGAGCGGATCATCGCGTCCACGGCCGCGGCCGGCTCGCCGCCGTGCTCGGCCAGGTCCTCGGGGTGGATCGGCAGGTCCGCCGTGAGGTACTTGCCGAAGATCTCGCGGGCGCCCTCGGCGTCGGGCCGCTCGATCTTGATCTTCACGTCGAGGCGCCCCGGCCGCAGGATCGCGGGGTCGATCATGTCCTCGCGGTTCGAGGCGCCGATGACGATGACGTTGTCGAGCCGCTCCACGCCGTCGATCTCGGCGAGCAGCTGCGGCACGATCGTGGTCTCGACGTCGGACGACAGCCCCGTGCCGCGGGTGCGGAACAGCGACTCCATCTCGTCGAAGAACACCACCACGGGCATGCCCTGGGAGGCCTTCTCGCGCGCGCGGGCGAAGATGAGCCGGATGTGCCGCTCGGTCTCGCCCACGTACTTGTTGAGCAGCTCGGGGCCCTTGACGTTGAGGAAGTAGCTGCGCACGTTCGGGTCGTCGCCCGAGCCGGCCACCATGGTGGCCAGCGACGCGGCGACGGCCTTGGCGATGAGCGTCTTGCCGCAGCCGGGCGGGCCGTAGAGCAGCACGCCCTTGGGCGGCCGCAGCCCGTGCTCCCGGAACAGGTCGGGGTGGGCGAACGGCAGCTCGACCGCGTCGCGGATCGCCTCGATCTGGGTGCCCAGGCCGCCGATGTCCTCGTAGCGGATGTCGGGCACCTCCTCCAGGACGAGCTCCTCGACCTCGGACTTGGGCACGACCTCGAACACGAACCCGCTGCGCACGTCCACCGTGAGCGAGTCGCCGACGCGCAGCGTGCGGCCGCGCACCGACCCGGCCAGGCGGACCACCCGCTCCTCGTCGGCGCGCCCCACGACGAGCACCCGCTCGTCGTCGAGCACCTCCTTGACGGTGACGAGCTCGCCGACGCGCTCGAAGCCGCCGGCCTCCACCACCGTCATCGCCTCGTTGAGCTTGACCTCCTGGCCGGGCTGCAGCGCGGCGACGTCGAGGTTGGGGCTCGCGCCCACGTGCATCTTGCGCCCGGCCGCCGAGACGTCGACCGACCCGTCGGGGTGGGCCTCGAGGAACGTGGCGTAGGTGCCCGGCGGCTTGGCCAGGTCGTCGATCTGTCTCTTGAGCTCGACGATCTGGTCGCGCGCGGCGCGCAGCGCCTCGGCGAGACGCTCGTTCTTGGCGGCGAGCATGGCGAGCTGGGCGTCCCGGCTCGGGCCTTGGTAGTCGGAGCGGACAGGGTTGACAGGGTTCTCGGCCATGCAGGTCCCCTCTCGTGCGGCTCCGGGTGCGGCCCTCTCGGGGGCGGGAGGGCTGTCCCGAATACAGCACCCTACGCAGCATCCCCACCGCACGGGAGGTGGCGCGCGAGGTTTCGCGCGGACCGGCGATGCCTTCACGCGCCCGTCACGCGGCGGGCACGAGGGGACGTCAGTCCTCGGCGGGCGCGTCCGGGGCCGTGCCGGGCGCGTCGTCGCGCGGCGCGGCCTGCTCCGAGGCGTCCGGCAGGCGAGACGCCTCGGCCGCCGACGCCGCCGCGGCCTCGGCCGACTCGGCGACGTCGCGCCGCACGCGGCGCAGCTTCTTGTCCGACACCGGGCGCTGGCCGAGCTGTTCCTCGTCCCACGCGACGTCCGCCGCGGCGTCGGGCTTGGTGCCCTGCGGCCGGCGCTTGCGCTCGGGCGGCACGACGCCGTCGGCGAGCCGGCGGGAGGTGAGCAGGAACCCGGTGTGCCCCACCATGCGGTGCTGCGGGCGCACCGCCAGGCCCTCGAGGTGCCAGCCGCGCACCATGGACTCCCAGGCCACCGGCTCGGCGAACCGGCCGTGCGCGCGCAGGTCCTCGGCGAGCCGGGACAGCTGCGTGGCGGTGGCGACGTAGGCCAGGAAGACGCCGCCGGGCACCAGCGCCGCCGCGACGGCGTCGAGGTTCTCCCACGGCGCGAGCATGTCGAGCACCACGCGGTCGACGCTGCCCGGCTCGGCCACGGTGGGCAGCACGTCGGACAGGTCGCCGATGCTCAGGCGCCAGGCCGGGTGCGGTCCGCCGAAGAACGTCTCGACGTTGCCGCGCGCGATGTCCGCGAAGTCCTCGCGGCGCTCGATGGAGTGCAGCTCGCCCTGGTCGCCGACGGCGCGCAGCAGGGACATCGTCAGCGCGCCCGAGCCCACGCCGGCCTCGACGACGCGGGCGCCGGGGAAGATGTCGGCCATCTGCACGATCTGGCCGGCGTCCTTGGGGTAGACGACGGCGGCGCCGCGGGGCATCGACAGCACGTAGTCGCTCAGCAGCGGCCGCAGCGCCAGGTACTCGATCCCCGCGGTGTTGGTGACGACCCAGCCCTCGGGCCGGCCGACGAGGTCGTCGTGGCGGAAGTAGCCCTTGTGGGTGTGGAAGGTGGCGCCCGGCTTCAGCACGATCGTGTGCATCCGACCGCGCGGGTCGGTGAGCTGGACCTTGTCGCCGACCCGGAAGGGGCCACGGCGGATGTCGGCGCCCGTCGGGCGGTCAGCGGGGGAAGTCACGAGGGGCGAGTCTAGTGGCGCCCGCGGTCCCCGTGGTCGGTGCCGGGTGTCCGGCGCCCGGCCGGCGCCGGCGGTCAGCGCCTGTTGAGCGCGCGGGCGACGTGGGCGACGTCGAGCACGCCGCCCACCCGGCCGTGCTCGAGGACCGGCACCACGCGGGCGCCGGCGGACGTGGCCGCCACGTGCTGCAGCAGGTCGGCTCCGGCGAGGTCCGCCTCGACGGCCGAGCCCGGCGGGAACGGCACGACGACCGCGTCGACCGGCGTCGTGGCCGTCGCCCCCGGCGGGACGGACGAGGCCGCGGCGGGGTCGACCCACCCGAGCGGCGCGCCCTGGGGCGTCACCACGACCACGGCGGCGTCGGGCACGCCGGCGACGGCGCGGGCGGCGTCCGCCACCGACGCGCCCGTCGCCACCACGACGGCGCGGGTGCCCAGCCCGCGCGCGGTGAGCCCGGCCACCGCCTCGCGGCGGCGGCCCGCGACGATCGCCTGGCCCGCGCCCGACCACAGGAACGCGCCGAGCAGCGCCGCCCACAGGACGGTGATCCAGTCCGGGCGCAGCCCGAGGACCAGCGGCAGCACCAGCGCCCACGCGAGGACCCCGAGCGCCACCAGGCGCCCCACCCAGCCGGCGGCGACGGTGCCCTTGGCCCGGGAACCGGTGGCGCCCCAGACCAGGGACTCGAGGATCTGCCCACCGTCGAGCGGCAGCCCCGGCAGCAGGTTGAACAGGCCGACGAAGAAGTTCGAGGCGGCCAGCGCGAACAGGAGCCACGCGCCGACGGAGCGCAGCGGCAGCCCCTCGGTCCACACGGCCCACACCGGCGCCCCGTACAGGCCGTGGAAGACGAGCGCCGCGACGGCGGTCAGCAGCAGGTTGGTGACCGGGCCGACGACGGCGACCAGCGCCCCGTCCAGCGGCCGCCGCGTCGCGCCCGTGTACGCGGTGTGCCCGCCCCACAGCGTCACGGCCAGCTCGGTGACGCGGTGCCCGCGCGCCCTCGCGACGAGGGCGTGCGCCACCTCGTGCAGGAAGACCGAGCCGAACAGCAGCAGCACGAAGACGAGGGCGACGAGCAGGACGCCGCCGCCCTGCGCGGCGGGCGCGAGCCGCCGCACGGTCGGCGCGAACACGAGGGTGAGCACGACGGCGGCCAGCGCCCACGACGGGGTCACCACCACGGGAGCGCCGGCCACGCGCCCCACGACCCAGCCGCGCGAGCGCGGCTCGGCGCGCGGCCGGGTCGGCGGGCGGTCCGGACCTCGGGAGGCGCCGGGTGGGGTCTGCGGCGCGGGCGTCGTCACCCGGCCAATCTATCCGTGCGGCCTGGGGACCACCTGGACGACGGTGTGGGTGGCGGCGCCTAGGGTGGCTGGCATGACGACGACGGCAGCGACCGACCTGCTCCCGGAGGCCCTGGGCGACGGGCCCGTGCCCGCCACGGCCCCGGCCGAGCCGCGTCGCCCGGCGCTGTCGCCGTCGCGCGCCAACGACTTCATGCAGTGCCCGCTGCTGTTCCGCTACCGCGTGGTGGACCGCCTGCCCGAGCCGCCCAGCGCCGCGGCCGCGCGCGGCACGCTCGTGCACGCCGTCCTCGAGCGGCTCTACGACGCGCCGCTGGGCGAGCGCACCCGGGAGGCGGCCCTGGAGCTGCTGCCCGGCGAGTGGGACCGGCTGCTGGAGGCCGAGCCCCGCTACGCGCAGCTCTTCCAGCCCGGCGGCGACGCCGCGGGCACGGCGCCCGACGCGTGGCTCGACGGCGCCGGCCGCCTGCTCGGGACGTACTTCACGCTCGAGGACCCGAACCGGCTGCAGCCGGAGGCGCGCGAGCTGCGCGTCGAGACGCAGCTCGACGGCGGGCCGCTGCTGCGCGGCATTGTGGACCGGCTCGACGTCGCCCCCGACGGGGCGATCCGAGTGGTCGACTACAAGACCGGCAGGGCGCCGCGGCCGGGGTTCGAGGCGAGCGCGCTGTTCCAGATGCGGTTCTACGGGCTGGTGCTGTGGCGCGAGCGGGGCGTGCTGCCCAAGATGCTGCAGCTCGTCTACCTCGGCGACGGCCAGATCCTGCGGGCCGAGCCGCGCGAGCGCGAGCTCGAGGTCGCCGAGCAGAAGGTGCGCGCCGTGTGGTCGGCCATCGAGACCGCCGCCCGCACCGGCGACTTCGCGCCGCGGCAGAGCAAGCTGTGCGGCTGGTGCGCCCACCAGGCCGTGTGCCCCGCCTTCGGCGGCACCCCGCCGCAGCTCGACCCGGAGCTGGTCCGCGAGCGCCTGGGCGTGACCGTCGAGGCGTGACCCGCCGCGGGACTGGGCGCGGGACCGGGCGCGGGACCGGGCGCGGGATCAGGTGAGGTCGAGCACCTCGCCGGCGGCGATCCGCGCGACGGTCGCCACGTCCACCTTCGTCAGCGACACGGCCCGGCTCAGCCCCTCCAGGTGCGGCACGGGCACGACCGCCTCGACCCCGAGCGTGCGCACGCCGGCCGCCATGGCCGAGGCGATCCCCGTGGGCGAGTCCTCGACGGCCACGCACGCGGCCGGGTCGACGCCGAGGCGCGCGGCGGCCGTCAGGTAGGGCTCCGGGTGCGGCTTGCCCTCGGTCACCTGGTCGCCCGTGACCAGCGTGCGGAACGCACCCGCGGGTCCCTGCGCGGCGACCTCCTCGGCGAGCGAGGCGTACGACATCGTCACGAGGGCGCAGGGCACGCCGGCCGCGACGAGCGCGTCGAGCAGCTCGAGGGCCCCGGGCTGCCACGGCACCCGGACCCGCACCTGCGCGATGACGCGCTCGAGCAGCCAGTCCACGATCTGCGGCGGCTCGAGGCCCACGCCGGCGTCCCGCAGGATCTGCGCCGAGGTCAGCAGGGGGTTGCCCACCAGCTGCAGCGCCTGCTCGTGGGACCACGAGCCGCCGTGGGCCTCGACCAGCTCGTGCTCGGCGGCGATCCAGTACGGCTCGGTGTCGACGAGGGTGCCGTCCATGTCCCACAGGACGGCGGCGGGCAGGGCGGAGCGGGGGGAGGTCTCGGGCACGGGACCAGCCTACGGGTCGCGCTCCGGCGGGTGAGCGCCCCCTCTCCTGCCTAGGGTCGGCCCATGACCGACGACCGTGCACCCGCCCTGTGCGTCCTCGCCCCGGACCCGCTGCTCGCCGTCGAGATCGAGGAGGGCCGCGCCGGCGGCGCCCCCGAGATCCACGTGCACCCCGGCGGCCAGGGGCTCTGGCTCGCCCGCATGGCCTACTCCCTGGGTGCCCGCGTGGTGGTCTGCGGGCCCTTCGGCGGCGAGGTGGGCGACATCACCGCGCACCTCGCCCGCTCCGCCGACCTCGAGCTGCGGGCCACCGGTACCGCGGGCGCCGGCGCGCTCGTCCAGGACCGCCGCAGCGGCGAGCCGGAGGAGATCGCCACGATGCCGGCGCTGCCGCTGGACCGGCACGCGCTGGACGACCTGTACGGCACCACCCTGGTCAGCGCGCTCGAGTCGGACGTGTGCGTCCTGACCGGCTCGCGGTCGGACATCGGCGTGCCGGGCGACTTCTACGGCCGCCTCGTGGACGACCTGCGCGCCTCCGAGCGTGCCGTCGTGGCCGACCTGTCCGGGGACGCGGCCCGTGCCGTCGTCGAGGCCGGCTGCACGGTGCTGAAGATCAGCCACGAGGAGATGGCCGAGGGCGGGTTCGCCTCCGGCACGGGGCTCGACGACCTGCGCAAGGCGGCCCGCACGATGGTCGGCGAGGGACCGGCCGCCGTCGTCGTGTCGCGGGCCGACGAGCCCACGCTCGTCGTCACCCACGACGGCGACGTCCTCGTGACCGCCCCGCCGATGACCACCGTGGACCACCGCGGCGCCGGCGACTCGATGACGGCGGGCATCGCCGTCGGCGTGGGGCGGGGCGACCCTCTGCCGCAGGCGGTCGCGCTCGGTGCGGCGGCCGGCGCGCTCAACGTGGCCCGCCACGGGCTCGGCACGGGCCGGCGCGAGCAGATCGAGACGTTCGCGCAGCGGGTGACCATCGAGGAGCTGTCGTGAGCCGGCGCCGGGGACCCGCCCGCGGCGGGGCCCACGGCGCCGACGGCGACCACGGACCGAAGGAGACGACGTGCTGGCACTGGTGACCAACGACGACGGGATCCGCTCCCCCGGGCTGGCGGTGCTGGCGCGGGTCGCCCACCGCGCCGGGTACGACGTCGTGGTCGCGGCCCCGGCCCGGGAGTCCTCCGGCGCGTCCGCGGCGCTGCACGGCGCCGAGGACGACGGCCGCCTGGCGATCGAGCCGGTGGCCGCGCCCGGCCTGCCGGACGGCGTGCGGTCGCTCGCCGTGGCCGCCGACCCGGCGCTCATCGCGTTCGTCGCGGCCTACGGCGCCTTCGGCGCCAAGCCCGACGTGCTGCTGTCCGGCGTCAACCGGGGGCCGAACGTCGGCAACGCCGTGCTGCACTCCGGCACGGTGGGCGCGGCCCTGTCCGCCACCTCCCTGGGCATCCGGTCCATGGCCGTCTCGCTGGACGGCGCGGACCCGACGCACTGGGAGACCGCCGAGGAGGTGGCCGCGCACGCCTTCGCCTGGCTGGACGGCACGTCGCTCGGCCGGCGCACCCTCAACGTCAACGTCCCCGACGTCGCCCCGGCAGACCTGCGCGGGCTGCGCCAGGCGCCCCTGGCGTCCTTCGGCGCGGTCCACGCGCGGCTGGCGAGGTCCGACGAGGCCGGCGGCGTGCTGGTGTCCTACGAGGGCACGGAGCGGGCGACCGAGCCGGAGTCCGACGCCGGCCTCCTCGCGCGTGGCTGGCGACGGCGACCCTCCTGGTTGCGCCCTGGGCGGACGCGTCCCTGGAGGTGCCGCCGCTCGCACGCAATATGGTGGGCGGATGAGCACTCCGGACCACGAGCACCCCGTGCCCGAGCCCGTCGGCCGCCACGCGGCCCGCCACCCCGTGATGATCGCCGCCTTCGAGGGCTGGAACGACGCCGGCGGCGCCGCGACCGCCGCGCTGCAGCACCTGGCCGGGGTCTGGGACGCGCGCAAGGTCCGCGAGCTCGACCCGGAGGAGTACCACGACTTCCAGGTCAACCGGCCCGTCGTGGGCCGCGGGCCGGACGGCGAGCGGACCATCACCTGGCCGACGACGACGGTGTGGGTGGCCGAGCTGCCGCAGCGCACCGTCGTGCTCGTGCACGGCATCGAGCCGTCGATGCGCTGGCGCCGGTACTGCGCCGAGCTGCTCGACGTCGCCGAGGAGTGGAACGTGCGCACGGTCGTCACGCTCGGGGCGCTGCTGGCCGACGTGCCGCACACCCGCCCGATCCCGATGACGGCGACGTCCGACGACGAGGGCTTGCGCGCGGTGCTCGACCTCGAGCCCAACACCTACGAGGGCCCGACCGGCATCGTGGGCGTGCTCCAGCACGCGGCGAACGAGCGCGGGCGCCAGTCGGTGTCGCTGTGGGCGGCAGTGCCGCACTACGTCGCCAACCCGCCGTCGCCCAAGGCCACCCTGGCCATCCTGGCGCGGGTCGAGGAGCTGCTCGCCGAGCCGATCGCCCTCGGCGAGCTCCCGGAGGACGCCGAGGCGTGGCAGCACGGGGTCGACGAGCTGGCGAGCGAGGACGCCGAGATCGCTGAGTACGTCCAGCAGCTGGAGGAGGCGAAGGACACCGCCGAGCTGCCCGAGGCCTCGGGCGAGGCGATCGCGCGGGAGTTCGAGCGGTGGCTGCGCCGCCGCGACACCGGCAAGCCGGACGGCGGGGGCGAGCGCCCCTAGCCCCCCACCGCCGGGGTCAGAGGCGGACGCCCAGCAGCGCGTCGACCGTCGCGGCGACCAGCAGCGGGTCGTCCGACGCCGGGTCGGCCGCCCACGCGTCGACGGCGCCGAGCGCGGCCGGGGCGTCGAGGTCGTGGGCCAGCGCTCCGCGCACGGCGGCCAGGACCCCGCCGGTCGGGCCGGAGCCGGCCGCCGGGGCGGCCGCCGCGGCGCGCCAGCGGGCCAGGCGCTGCTGCGCGCCGGCGAGGTCGGCGTCCGTCCACTCCCACTCGGTGCGGTAGTGGTGCGCCAGCAGCGCCAGCCGGATCGCCGCGGGCTCCACGCCCGCCTCGCGCAGCCGCGAGACCAGCACGAGGTTGCCCAGCGACTTGCTCATCTTGGCGCCCTGGTAGGCGATGAGGCCGGCGTGCACGTGCACCCGCGGCGCGCCCTCGGCCCCGCGGCCGGACAGCAGGCGGTCGTGCGACGTCGACATCTCGTGGTGGGGGAACAGCAGGTCCGCTCCCCCGCCCTGCACGTCGAACGGCAGGCCGAGCCCGTCGCGCGCGATGACCGCGCACTCGATGTGCCAGCCGGGCCGGCCGGTGCCGAGCGAGCCGCCGTCCCACGCCGGCTCGCCCGCCCGCTCGCGGCGCCACAGCAGCGGGTCCAGCGGGTTCTTCTTGCCCTCGCGCTGCGGGTCGCCGCCGCGCTCGGCGAACAGCGCGGTCATCGTCCCCGCGTCGAGGCCCGCGACGCGGCCGAAGTCGGGGTCGGCCGTGAGGTCGGCGTAGACGTCGCCGAGCTCGGGGGCGTCGCCGCCGGCGCCGGGCTCGACGGGCACGCGGTAGGCCGCGCCCGCCTCCAGCAGCGCCTGCACCGCCTCGACGACGGCGGGCACCGACTCGACGGCACCGGTCCAGGTCGCCGGCGGCAGCATGCGCAGGGCGGTCATGTCGTCGCGGAAGAGCTGGGTCTGCTCGGCGGCCAGGTCGCGCCAGTCGACGCCGGTGGCGTCGGCGCGCTCCAGCAGCGGGTCGTCGACGTCGGTGACGTTCGAGACGTAGGTCACCGTCTTGCCGGCGTCGAGCCAGGCGCGCTGCAGCAGGTCGAACGCCAGGTAGGTGTTGGCGTGGCCCAGGTGCGTGGCGTCGTACGGCGTGATGCCGCACGCGTACAGCCGGGCCTGCTCGCCCGGGGCGGCCTCGACCAGCCCGCGGGTGGTGGAGTCGTGCACGACGACGGGGTCCCGCCGTCCGTCCTGCGGGCCGGGGAGCTGGGGGATCTCGGGAGCCTGCCAGGTACGCACGCGCCCACGATACCGGCCGCGGGCGCCGGCCCCGACCGGGCTCAGACGACGATGCCGGAGGTGGCGCTCAGCACGCCGGTGACCAGGAGCACGACGACGACCGCCGCCAGCACGATCCGGTAGACCACGAACGGCTTGTAGGAGTAGGTGGAGACGATCTTCAGGAAGCCGATGATCACCACGTAGCCCACGGCGAACGCCACGATCGTGGCCAGCAGGGTGGCCAGCGGCCCGGGCGAGCCTTCGGCGGGCCCCTCGCCGACCGACTTGGCGAGCTGGTAGAGGCCGGAGCCGAGCACCGCCGGGATGGCCAGCAGGAACGAGTAGTCCGCGGCGGCCTTGCGGGTGAAGCCCATCAGCAGGCCGGCGGTGATCGTGCCGCCCGAGCGCGAGACGCCGGGCACGAGGGCGAGCGACTGGGCCAGGCCGAAGGCGAGGGCCCGGCGCGGGGTCAGCGCGTCGAGCGTGCGGCGGCGGGCGCCGACCCTGTCGGCCCAGCCGAGCAGCAGCGCGAACACCACGAGCATGGTCACGGTGATCCAGAGGTTGCGCAGCCCGGTCTCGATCCAGTCCTGGAACAGCAGGCCCAGCACGACGATCGGGATCGAGCCCAGGGCGATGTACCAGGCCATGCGGGCCTGCTCGTCGTGGGCGCCCATCCGGGCGCGCCAGCCGGTGCCGTCGCGCCCGCGCAGGGCGCGCCACCAGGCGACGAGGATGTCGCGGATCGTGCGGCGGTAGTACAGGACGACCGCCGCCTCGGTGCCGATCTGGGTGATGGCCGTGAAGGCCGCGCCCGGGTCGTCCGACCCGATTAGCTCCCCGACGATGCGCAGGTGCGCGCTCGAGGAGATCGGCAGGAACTCCGTCAGCCCCTGGACCAGACCGAGAAAGATCGCTTCCCACGCACTCACGAGCGCCGACCCTACCCGCCGCGGCGGGGCACGCCGTGCGACGGGCCCGGACGGGCGGGCCCGCCGCGCGCCGCCGCCGGTAGCCTGCGGGGCATGGAACGACGGCGGGTGGGCAGGTCAGGGCTGCGCGTGTCGTGCCTCGGGCTCGGCACGATGACCTGGGGCCGGGACACCGACGAGGTCGACGCCGGCGAGCAGCTGCGCGACTTCCTCGACGCCGGCGGCACGTTCATCGACACGGCGGCGGCGTACGGCGCCGGCGAGGCCGAGCGCGTCATCGGCGCGCTGCTCGAGGGCAAGGTCGCGCGCGACGACGTGGTGCTGTGCACCAAGGGCGGCGGCCGCGGCGACGCCTCCCGCGGCAGCCTGCTGGCGGACCTCGACGCCTCGCTCGCGCGCCTGGGCACCGACCACGTCGACCTCTTCGTCGCCGCGGCCCCCGACCCCGGCACGCCGCTGGAGGAGACGGTCAGCGCGCTGCGGCACGCGGTGGCCTCGGGCCGCGCGCGCTACGTAGGCCTGTCCAACCACCCGGGCTGGGCCACCGCGCGCGCGGCGAGCCTGCTGGAGCCGGACGGCGTCGGCCTCACGGCCGTCGAGGTCGAGTACTCGCTGCTGCAGCGCGGCATCGAGCGCGAGGTGGTGCCCGCCGCCGAGGCGCTCGGCGTCGGCGTGCTGGCCTGGTCGCCGCTGGGGCGCGGCGTGCTGACCGGCAAGTACCGCCGTTCGGTGCCGGCGGACTCCCGCGCGGCCTCGCCGCACCTGGCGGGCTTCGTCGAGCCGTACCTCGACGCACCGTCGTCGGCCGTGGTCGCGGCGGTGGCGACCGCCGCCGAGGGGCTGGGCCGCACCCCGACCGAGGTCGCGCTGGCCTGGCTCCTGGCGCAGGGCGTCGTCGCGTCGGCGATCGTCGGCGCGCGCACCCCGCGCCAGCTGGCGACGTCGCTCGCGGCCGCGGACCTCGAGCTGCCGGCCGAGGTGCACGCGGCGCTCGACGACGTCTCCGCCGTGGACGCCGGGTATCCCGAGCGCTGGTAGCCCGAGCGCCGGTAGCCCGGGCGCTGGTGGAGCGGGGCGGGGCCCGGGGCGGGCCCGCCGCTCAGCGCGACCGGTCGAGCTCCGTCGCGAGGTCCTCGTCGAGCTCGTCGACGTCGTCGGAGTCGTCGTCCGCGTCGTCGTCGCTGTCGTCGTCGTCCGCCTCGTCGTCCTCGTCCTCCTCCTCGAGGACGAAGGGCGTGACCTCCCCGTAGACCTGCGCCAGCGCGTCGTCGTACACCTCGAAGGCGTCGGCGAGGACGTCGTAGGCGTCGTCGACCCGGGGGTCGTCGTCGCTGCGGCGGGTCGACACCGCGGTGAAGTGCGCCTCGAGCGCAGCGACGAGACGGTCCAGCGCGGCACGCGGGTCTGCGGTCATGGTCCGACGCTACCGCCGCCGGGGGCAGAATGGGGACCGGAAACCACGAGGAAGGACGGTGACGATGGCGGCGACCGACCATCAGCGGACCTCGGCGTGGCGCGCCCACGGCCAGTACGAGTACCGCGTCCTGACCATCGACCGCACGACGAGCGTCCCGGACGCCCGCCGCCTGCTGACCGACGAGGCGGAGTACGGCCGCTGGGAGCTGGCACGCACGCGCCTGTACATGGGCGGCACCCGCAAGGTGTGGCTCCGGCGCAAGATCATCAAGGTCGCCTCGACCCTGTGAGCGAGCGCCCCGCGCCCGGTGCCCGCGAGGCGCTCGGCGCCGCGCCGGCCGACGTGTTCCGCAAGGCGCGGCGCGGCGCCCCCGCGGGGTTCTTCGCCTGCGAGGCGGCCGGGCTCGCGTGGCTCGCCGAGCCCCCGGGCGGCCCGCGCGTGGCCCGGGTGCTCGGCGTCGGCGACGACCACCTAGACCTCGAGCGCGTCGCGCCCGCCCCGGCCACCGCCGCCGCGGCGCGGGCGTTCGGCGGCGCCCTCGCGGCGCTGCACGACGCCGGCGCGCCGGCGTTCGGCGCGCTGCCACCGGGGTACACCGCCCGGTTCCCGGGCGCGGCGGGGTTCTTCGGGCCGCTCGGCGACCCGCTGCCCATGCCGGGCGGCGCCTGGCCCACCTGGGCGGAGTTCTACGCCGAGGCCCGGCTGCGGCCGGTCCTGGCCCAGGGCCGCGCCCGCGGCGTGCTCGACGGGGACGACGAGCGGCTCGTGGAGCGCGTGTGCGCCCGCCTGCCGCGGCTGGCCGGCGCGGCGGCCGACGACCCGCCCGTCCGGCTGCACGGCGACCTGTGGTCCGGCAACGTGCTGTGGTCCGCCGACGGCGCGGTGCTCGTCGACCCGGCCGCGCACGGCGGCCACCGCGAGGCGGACCTGGCGATGCTGGCGCTGTTCGGCGCCCCGCACCTGGCGGAGATCCTGGCCGGCTACGCCGCGGCCCACCCGCTCGCGCGCGGCTGGCGCCACCGCGTCCGGCTGCACCAGCTGTACCCGCTGGCCGTGCACGCGGTGCTGTTCGGCGGCGGGTACGTCGCCGAGACGCGGGCGCTGCTGCGCGACCTCGCCGGCTGAGCCTCCCGGCGCTACCCCGCGGCCCCCTGCGGCTCCAGCAGCCCGTGCTCGACGACCGCGAGCGCCAGGGTGCGGTACCCGTGGGCCTCGAACAGCACGGTGACGCGGTCGTCGGCCTCGTAGCCCATGACGGTGCCGGGGCCGAACTCGCGGTGCACCACGCCGGTGCCCACGGCGAACGGCCGGTCCGCGGCGTCGACGTCGTGCTCGGCGGCGGTGCCCTCGCGGCAGGTGTCACACCGCCCGCACGGCTCGTCGAGCTCCTCGCCCAGGTACGCCAGCAGGTACTGCAGCCGGCACTGCGAGGTCTCGGCGTAGCCGCGCATCATCTCCACGCGCGAGTCGTCCATCCGTCGCCGCTCCTCGGCCAGCGCCACCGCGGCGTCGGCGACGGCGGCCGGCCGCGCGTCGGCGCCGGCCAGCGCGCGGGCGTCCTCGACCAGGGAGCGCAGCCTGGCCAGGCGCCGCGGCAGGCCCGACGGCGCCCTGCGCCGGCCACGACCCGCGCCGTCGGCCGCCAGCGCCCGGGCCACCTCGAGCAGGTCCTCGCGGCGCGGCGCGCCGCCGGCGAAGAACCGGCGCAGGCCCAGGTCCTCGGGCCGGTAGAACAGCACCGCGGCGGCGTCCTGCCCGTCGCGGCCCGCCCGGCCGACCTCCTGGTAGTAGCTGTCCGGGGAGTCGGGCACGTCCGCGTGCAGCACGAAGCGCACGTCCGGCTTGTCGATGCCCATGCCGAACGCCGACGTCGCGACGACGACGTCGACCTCGCCGGCGGTGAACCGGTGCTGGGTGTCGTCGCGCTCGGCGCGGCGCATGCCGCCGTGGTAGGCGGCGGCGCGCAGGCCGCGGTCGGCCAGCGCCTCGGCCAGCTCCGTGGTGCGCCGCCGGGTGGCGACGTAGACGATGCCGTTGCCCCCGGGGCCCTCGCCGGCCCCCGCCGCCGCGGCCGCCCGCTCGACCTCGGCGGCGGCGCGGTCCACGACGGCGCGGTCCTTGTCGTCCTCGGTCAGGGCCCGCTCCACCTCGAGCACGAGGTTGGAGCGGCCGAAGCCGCGCACGATGACCTCGGCGGCGCGCAGGTGCAGGCGCCGCACGACGTCGTCGCGCACGGGCGGCGACGCCGTGGCGGTGAGCGCGATGACCCGCGGGCGCGGGTCGAGGGTGTCGATGCGCTCGCCGAGGCGCAGGTACTCGGGCCGGAAGTCGTGCCCCCACACCGAGACGCAGTGCGCCTCGTCGACCGCCACCAGGCTCGGGCGCGCGGCGCGCACGACGTCGAGCACCTCGTCGTTGGCGAGCTGCTCCGGGGCGAGGAAGAGGAACTCCAGCTCGCCGGCCGCGGCCGCCTCGAGCGTCGCCCGCCGCTCGGACTCCGGCACCGCCGAGCTCAGGGCCCGCGCCGAGACGTCCTCGTCGCCCACCTCCAGGAGCGAGCGCACCTGGTCGCGCTGGAGCGCGATGAGCGGCGAGACGACGAGCGTGGGCCCGTCGAGCTCGACGCCGGGCAGCTGGTAGACGGCCGACTTGCCGGCCCCGGTGGGCAGCACGAGCAGCACGTCGTGCCCGTCCAGCAGCGCGCGGATGGCCTCCGCCTGGCCCGGGCGCAGCGACTCGTACCCGAAGACCTCCCGGGCGGTGCGCCGCACGTCGCGCAGGGTGGCGGTGCCGACCGGCACGGGCGCGGGCCCGGTCTGCGGCTCGGGCTCGCCCTGCGGCGCGGGCTCGGGACCGGTCGCGGCGTCGTGCGGCATGGGTGCTCCAGACTGACGGGGAGGGGGCCGCCGTCCATGATGGGACCCCGCTCCCCCACCCACCCGTCGGGGGCGCCTCAGCAGGTGGCGAGCAGCCGGTCGAGCACCCGGGTGCCGAACCGCAGCGCGTCGGTGGGCACGCGCTCGTCGACGCCGTGGAACATCGCGACGAAGTCGAGGTCGGCCGGCAGGCGCAGCGGCGCGAACCCGTACCCGGTGATGCCCAGGCGGGAGAGCGACTTGTTGTCGGTGCCGCCGGAGAGCATGTACGGCAGCACCACCGAGCCCGGGTCCTCCGCGACCACGGCGTCGGCCATCGCGTCCACCAGCGACCCCGAGAACGGCACCTCCAGGGCGGTCGCCTCGTGGATCGGCTCGAACCGCACGTCCGGCCCGGCGAGCTCGCGCAGCGTGGCCAGGCCCTCGGCCTCGTGGCCGGGCAGCAGGCGCACGTCCACGGCGGCGCTGGCGGTGCCCGGGATGACGTTGGCCTTGTACCCCGCGTCGAGCTGGGTGGGGTTGGCGGTGTGGCGCAGGGTCGCGCCGACGAACGGGCGCGCCGGCCCCAGGGCGTCCACGAGCGCGTCGAGAGCGCCGTCGTCCTGCGGGTCGAAGGGCAGGCCGGTGAGGTCGGCCACGCCGCGCAGCAGCGCCTCGACGGTGGGCGTCAGCGTGGTCTGCCAGCGGTGCCGGCCGATCCGCGCCACGGCCTCGGCCAGCGCCGTCACGGCGTTGTCGTGGTTGACCGCCGAGCCGTGGCCGGCCCGGCCGGAGGCGAGCAGGCGCAGCCAGGCCAGCCCCTTCTCCGCCGTCTGCAGCAGGTACGCCCGGCGCCCGCCGACCTCGACGGAGAACCCGCCGACCTCGCTGATCGCCTCGGTGGCGCCCTCGAACAGCTCGGGCCGGTGCTCGACCGCCCACTCGGCGCCGAGCACGCCGCCCGCCTCCTCGTCGGCGAACATCGCCACGATGACGTCGCGGGCAGGCTTGCGGCCCTCGCGCACCATCTGGCGCACGACGGCGAGGATCATCGCGTCCATGTCCTTCATGTCGACGGCGCCGCGGCCCCACAGCAGGCCGTCGCGCTCCTCGCCGGCGAACGGGTCCACGCTCCAGTCGGCCGCCATCGCGGGCACGACGTCGGTGTGCCCGTGCAGCACGAGCGCCGGCCGGGACGGGTCGGCGCCCGCGATGCGGGTCACCACGGAGGTGCGCCCGGGCCGGGACTCGAACACCTCGACGTCGAGGCCCACCTCGGTGAGCAGCTCGGCCACGAGCTCGGCGGCCTTGCGCTCGCCCGGCCCGGAGTCGTCGCCGTAGTTCGAGGTGTCGATCCGCAGCAGGTCGCGGCAGATGCCCACGACCTCGTCCTGGGCGCTCGGGTGCGCGGCCGCGGGCGGGGCCGTCGCAGGGGCGGTCACCGGGGTGGTCGCGGGGGTCGTCGTCTCGTCGGTCATCGGTGTCAGGCCTCCAGTCCGCGGCGGGTGAGCAGCGGGGTGATCTCGGGGTCACGTCCGCGCAGCTCGCGGAACGACGTCATGGGGTCCTGGGAGCCGCCGCGGGCCAGCAGCCGACGGCGGAACTCCTCGCCGTTGGCGCGGGCCAGCCCGCCGCGCTCGCGGTACCACTCGCCGGTGTCGGCGTCGAGCACCTCGGACCAGATGTACGAGTAGTAGCCGGCGGCGTACCCGGAGCCCCAGACGTGGTTGTAGTAGGTGGTCCGGTAGCGCGGCGGCACGGGTGCGTAGGCGACGCCGGCGGCCTCGAGCGCGGCCTGCTCGAACGGCAGCACGTCGTCGACCGACGTCGGGACCTCCTCGGGCGCCAGGCGGTGCCACGCCTGGTCGAGCAGCGCGGCGGCCAGGTACTCGGTGGTGGCGAAGCCCTCGCCCCACTGCCGCGAGGCGAGCATGGTCTCCACCCACTGCTCGGGCATCGGCTCGCCGGTGCGGTGGTGCACCGCGAACCCGCGCAGGACCTGCGGCTCCCACGCCCACATCTCGTTGACCTGCGACGGGTACTCGACGAAGTCGCGGGGCACTGCCGTGCCGGACTGCGTCGGGTAGCGCACGTCGGACAGCAGGCCGTGCAGCGCGTGCCCGAACTCGTGGAAGACCGTCGTGACCTCGTCCCAGGTCAGCAGGGTGGGCTCGCCGGCCGGCGGCTTGACGACGTTGAGGTTGTTGACCACCACGGGCCGCTCGCCCAGCAGGTGGCTCTGGTCGACCAGGGCGTTCATCCACGCCCCGCCCCGCTTGGACTCGCGGGTGTACCAGTCGCCCAGGAACAGCCCGATCCCCTGGCTGGGCTCGCCCGGCTCCGGGGAGTCGAACACCTCGAAGACCCGCACGTCCGGGTGGTAGCCCACCAGGTCGGTGCGCTCGGCCAGCGAGATCCCGAAGAGCCGGCGGGCCGCCTCGAACACCCCGTCGCGCAGCACCCGCTCCAGCTCCAGGTAGGGCCGCAGCGCCGCGTCGTCCAGCGCGAACCGCGCCTGGCGCACCTGCTCGGACAGGTAGGCCCAGTCCGAGGCGCGCAGCTCGGCGCCCTCCCCCTCGGTGGCGCGCAGCAGCGCCTGCAGCTCGCTCGCCTCGGCGCGGGCGTTCGCGACCGCCGCGGGCGCGAGCCGCTCGAGCATCTGCGCCACGGCGTCGGCGGTGCGGGCGGTGGCGTCCTCGGCCACGTACGCGGCGTGGTGCGGGTAGCCGAGCAGCCGGGCGCGCTCGGCGCGCAGCCGGGCGATCTCCAGCACGATCCCGCGGGTGTCGTGCTCGCCGCCGACGCCGCGCTGCTCCGACGCCCGCTGCACGCGCTCGCGCAGGTCACGGCTGCGCAGCGACGCGAGCACGCCCTGGCGGGTGGGCAGCTGCAGCTCCAGCAGCCAGGCGCCCTCGTGCCCGCGCGCGGCGGCCGCGGCGGCGGCCCCCGCCACGGCGTCCTCGGGCAGCCCGGCGAGCTCGGCCCGGTCCGTCACGAGCACCGCGGCGGCGTTGGCGCCGGCGAGCAGCCGGCGGCCGAACTGCGCCTCCAGGGTGGTCAGCCGGGCGTTGAGCGCGCGCAGCCGCTCCTGGTCGGCGGCGCCGAGCTCGACGCCGGCGCGCCGCATCCGGGTCAGGAGGCGCTCGAGGAGGTAGGCCGTGTCGGTGTCCAGGGCGAGGTCGCCCGCCGCCGCGGCGTCCGCGAGCGCCCGGGCGCGGGAGTACAGGCGCGCGTCCATCGCCAGGGCGTCGTCGTGCGCGGCCAGCCGGGGCGCCAGGCGCTCCTGGAGGTCCTCCAGGCCGGGCGTCGCGTCGGCCGAGAGCTGGTTGCCGAACGCGCGCAGGGCGCGGTCCAGCAGCCGGCCGGAGCGCTCCAGCGCCTCGAGGGTGTTGGCGACCGTCGGCGGTGCGGGGTCGGTGGCGATCGCCTCGACCTCGGCCCGCTGCTGCGCCATCCCGGCCAGGATCGCCGGCTCGTAGTGCTCCTCGCGGACCGCCGCGTAGTCGGGCAGCCCGTACGGCAGCGGCGACGGCGTCGCGAAGGGGTTGGCGGGGTCGAGCGTGGCGCTGGCGGCGGCGGGCGCGGACGACGTCATGCGCCCATCCAAGCACCCGCGCCCCGCCGCCCCGCTACCGCACCCGGTGCAGCGTGCCGTCGCGCTCCAGCCGCAGCTCGGCGTCCAGGCCCAGCCGCTCGAGGAACGGCCGGTCGTGGCTGACCACCAGCAGGGCGCCGCGGTAGGCCCCGAGCGCCTCGACGAGCCGGTCGGCGCTCGCGAGGTCGAGGTTGTTTGTCGGCTCGTCCAGCACCAGCAGCTGCGCGGGCGGTTCGGCCAGCAGCAGCCGGGCGAGGGTGACCCGGAACCGCTCGCCGCCCGAGAGCGTGGCGACCGGCCGGTCGACTGCCGCCCCGCGCACCAGGAACCGGGCCAGCCGGCCGCGCAGCTCGCCCGGGGGCACGTCCGGGGCGCCCTCGCGCACCGCGTCGAGCACGGTGGCGGCGTCGTCGAGCACGTCGAGCCGCTGCGGCAGGTAGCCGACCCGGTCGGTGAGCAGCGTGCCGCCGGGGCCGTGCTCCGTGCCGTCGCCGGTCCCCCCGCCGCCCGGGTGCACGAGGCGCTCGAGCAGCGTCGTCTTGCCCGCGCCGTTCGGCCCGGTGAGGGCCACCCGCTCCGGGCCCTGGAGCACCACCTCGCGCCCGTCCGTCCCGCGCAGCACCGCCACGCGCCGCCCGGCGGGCACGCCCGGGTCCGGCAGGTCGACGACGATCGCGTCGTCGTCGCGCACCGCCCGCTCGGCCGCCTCGACGCTCGCGCGGGCGGCGGCCTCCTTGTCCGCCGCCTGCCCGCGGCGCGCGCCCTGCGCCTTCTGCGCGGCGTTGCGCCGGTCGTTGACGACCGCCTTGACGTACTTGCCGTTGGCCGCGTCCTTGCGCCCCTGGCGCTGGGAGTGCGCGATGCGCTCCTCGGCCTCGATGCGCTGGCGCCGCTCGCGGCGCAGCACCTGCTCGGCGTCGCGCAGGGCACGCTCGGCCGCGGCCTGCTGCCCGGCCAGGTGCTCCTCGTACGCCGAGTACGGGCCGCCGAACGTGGTCAGGGCGCCGGCGCGCAGCTCCGCCGTGGCGTCGACGAGCTCGAGCAGCGCCCGGTCGTGGGACACCACCACCAGCGCCCCGCGCCACGAGCGGACCAGCTCGTAGAGGCGCTCGCGCCCGTCGCCGTCGAGGTTGTTGGTGGGCTCGTCCAGCAGGGCGACGTCGGCGCCGCGCAGCCGCACGCCGGTGACGGCGGTGAGCATCGCCTCCCCGCCGGACAGCGTCCCGACACGGCGGTCCAGGTCGGCCGGCAGTCCGCTCGCCGCGAGCGCCGCGACAGCGCGCTCCTCGGCGTCCCACGCGTCGCCGACGGCGTCGAACACCTCGGGGCGCACGTCGCCGGACTCGATGGCGCGCACGGCGTCGACGACGGCGCGCACGCCGAGCAGGTCGGCGACGGTGGCGTCGACGTCGAGCGTCAGGCGCTGGGGCAGGTAGTCGGGCACGCCGGCCACCGCGACGGTGCCGGACGTGGGGCGCAGGCGGCCGGCGACGAGCCGCAGCAGCGTGGACTTGCCGGCGCCGTTGGCGCCGACGAGGCCGGTGCGGCCGCGGCCGAACGCGCCGGACACGCCGGCGACCGGGGTGGCCCCGTCGGGCCAGGCGAAGGTCACGTCGTGCAGCACGACGGCGGGCAGGGTGGAGGTGGGCGTGGACATGCAGGGGCTCCGGACGGTCGGCTGGTGCGCCGGCCCGGCCCAGGGGGGCGGACGGCGCGCGGTCAGGCGGCGGCCGGGGTGCCCGTCATGTCTCTGCCTCGCGATGCTGCTCGGGAGCCGTCCCCTCTCACACGCGGCGGTGCCGCGGGGACACCGCGAGGATGGCACGGCCCTGATCTGCGGCGCAACGGCTTTTGCGGTCCGGGCGACGGCGCGGCGGTCAGCGCGCCGGCGCCTCGGCGGGCCACGGCTCGGCCGGCTCGCGCGGGTCGTCGGGCAGCAGCGAGGCGACCCAGGCGTCGCGCCGCACGCCGCGCTGGTCGGCGGAGCGCCGCAGCGTGCCCTCGAAGCGGTAGCCGACCTTCCAGGCCACGCGGCGCGAGGGCCAGTTGCCCACGTAGCCCAGCCACTGCACGCGCACCAGGCCCAGCCCCTCGGGGTCGAGGCCCAGGTCGGTGACGATCCGCGCGGCCTCGGTGATCAGCCCGCGGCCGCGGGCCTCGGGCGCCGCCCAGAAGCCGATCTCCCCGGTGCGCTCGCCGCCGCCGTCGGACACGGCCAGGCCCACCATGCCCTGCAGCGGGCCGGCCGGGTCGCGCGCCGGGCGCACCGCCCAGGTGAGGTCGGAGCCGGTCTCCCACCCGCGGCGGACGAACCCGGTGACGAACGACTCGGCGTCGGCGCGGGTGTACGGGCTGGGCACGGTGGTCCACCGCTGCACCTCGGGGTCCTGGCAGACCTCGGCCACCCGGTCGACGTCGGCGGCCGTGGGGACCGTCAGGTGCACGTGCTCGTTGACCAGCGGGAACGGTTCCATGTGCGGCAGCCTCTCACGCGCCCGCGGCGGCCCTCACGGCTTGTGCGCGGCGCCCTGGCCGGCCGGACCGGCCGGGCCCGGCTGCCCGTCCCGGCCGTCGCCGTCGTCGCCGAGGACCGGGGCGTCGGGCCCGACGTCGTCGGCGTCGACCGGCGGCTCCCCCCGCCGCAGCGTGCTGTAGACCGTCCAGGCGACGGCGAGCAGCGGCACCGCCACGACGGCGCCCAGGATGCCGGCCACGACGGTGCCGGCCGTGACGCCGAGCGCGATGACGACCGGGTGGAGCGCCACCTGCTTGCCCATGATCAGCGGCTGCAGCAGGTGGCCCTCGATCTGCCCGATGAGCGCGATGCCGATGGTCACGACGAGCGCGGTGACCGGCCCCTCGGCCGCGAGCGCCACCACGGCGGCGATGATCATCGCGGCCGGCGCGCCGACGAGCGGGATGAAGGCGCCGATGAACACGAGCACCGCCAGCGGCGCGGCCAGCGGCACCCCGAGGATGGCCAGGAGCGCGCCGGCGAGGATGCCGTCGGTGATGGCGATGATCACCGTGCCGCGGGCGTAGCCGGAGAAGCTGTACCAGCCGGCGCTGGCGGCGGCGCTCCACCGCCAGCGGTGCGTCTCCGGCAGCTGGTCCAGGAACCACCGCCACATCTGGCCGCCGGACACCAAGAAGAACACGGTGCAGAAGATCGCCAGGGCGACGACGGCGAACCCCTCGGCCACCGAGCCGGCGCTGGCGACGGCCTGGCTGGCGAGGTCGTCGCTGTGGTCGGTGACCCACTCGCGCCCGGTGTCGACCCACTGGTTGATCTGCGCCCAGGACACCGGCAGCGGGCCGTTGCGCAGCCAGCCGACGATCTGCTCGACGCCGTCGTTGAACTCCCCCGCCAGCCGGCTCCACTGACCCGCCACCGACGCCACGACGTAGGTGACGAGCCCGCCGAAGACGACGATCGCGCTGAGGAAGGCGAGCACCACCGCCAGCCGCCGCGGCATCGCGCGGGCGTAGAAGTCGGTGACCGGCTTGAGCACCGACGTGAGCACCAGGGCGAGGAACACCGCGACGAACACGAGCTGCACGCGGGCCGTGGCGAACACGACGAGGGAGACGGCGACGACGAGGGCGACGAACCGCCACGACCACCCGGCGGCGGTGCGCAGCCACGCGGGCACGTTCTCGGTCGTCCCGGCCCGGTCGGCGTCCCGCCGCCCCTGGACCAGGCGGCGGGCGGCCGGGCTCAGCGCCGGCCGGTCGTCGGTCACCACGTCACCTCCTGAGGTCGTCCACGCGTCGTGGGGCCAGCGGCCGCACGCCAGCCGCACGCCTGCTCACGCGCCCGGTGTGCCCCAGTGTGCACCCGGTCACGGTCCCCGGCAGGAGGACCGGGCGGTTTGTTCTCGGCCCCCGGTGACGTGCTATGTTTCTACCCGCACCGAGACGGCGCAGGGCGCCGGAACGGTCCACTCGTCCGGGTGGCGGAATGGCAGACGCGCTAGCTTGAGGTGCTAGTGCCCGTATAGGGCGTGGGGGTTCAAGTCCCCCTCCGGACACATCGGCAAGGCCCCGGTTCCCGCAGGGACCCGGGGCCTTTCGCACGCCATCGGGCTCGCACGTCATCGGGTGCCGCTGCGGCCCGGGTCGCGGCGCCGGCGCCGCGCGGCCCGCCGGTCGGCCGCCGCGGTCCAGGTCGGGCACGGCCAGTCGGGCACCCGAGCGCGGTGCGGCCCGCCGCACCGCACCCGGGAGCCGGCGTCCTGCCACGGCTCGTGGACCTCCATGACCCAGCGGTCGTTGTAGTCGAGCACGTCGTCGACCACGCGCGCCACGGCGCCGCGGACGCTGGCGAGGGCCGCCCGGACCATCCGACGCACCTCCTGCGACGCGGGGACGCACCCGCGCACGATCTCACCGCGTCCGGGTCTTCCGCGAACGGGCGCGGGCCTGCCTACGCTGGGAGCCCAGCCCGAAGGAGGGCCATCATGACCGACACAGCCACCGGTCCCGGCGTCGGCGGCGCCGACGTGGTCGACATCCTCACCAGCGACCACCGGGACATGCTCGAGCTCCTGGGGCAGATCGAGACGGCGCCCGACGCGACGCAGCGCCGGGACCTGGCCGACACCGTGACCGCCGAGATCATGCGGCACGCGGTCGCCGAGGAGATGTTCGTCTACCCCGCGATCGAGGAGCACATGCCCAACGGCACGGAGGAGATCGCGCACGACAAGGAGGAGCACGACGAGATCGTCCAGCTCCTCAAGCGGCTGGAGGGCGTGGACGCCGCGGACGCCACGTTCATGGAGCTCGTGCGCGAGCTGGAGGCGCTGCTGCGCCACCACGCGAACGACGAGGAGACCGACCAGTTCCCGCAGCTGCGGGCGCACATCCCGCCCGACCGGCTCGTCGAGCTGGGCACCAAGGTCGAGGGCGCCAAGAAGCTGGCGCCCACGCGGCCGCACCCCAGCGCCCCGCACTCCGAGCTGTTCCACAAGACGGTGGGGCCGGGCGTCGGCATGGTCGACCGGCTGCGCGACAGGCTGACCGGGCGCTCCACCGGCTGAGGCGCCGCGTGCCGGCCCACGCTCCCCCGCCGGGTGCGCCCGCCGCGCCCGGCGTCAGTACGACGCGCGCCGGCGCAGCTCCTCGCGCTGCAGGCGGGCCACGTGCCGGCTGAGCAGCTCGGTCCGTGCGGCGTCGTGCCCCACGAACCGGCACCCGTAGTGCACGACGTCGTTCATCTGCTGGGTGCGCACGACGACGACGCGCACGGGGACCTCGCGCACGCCCCCGGCCTGCTCCACGTGCGGGACGGCCAGGTCGAGCGTGTCGCCGACCTCGAGCCTCCGCGGGGCGATCAGCCGCAGGCCGTGGGCGCTGAGGTCGAGCAGCGTCACCTTGACCTCGTCGGCCCCCGCCGCGTCGGACCCCGCCTCTTCGGACTTCGCCGTGTCGGACCCCGCCGTCCCGGACCTCTTCGGGGCGGCGGCCTGCACCGTGGCGGCCACGACCTCGTGCACGCCCACCCGCACGGCCTCCCGGTCCTGGAAGGTCGCCACGCGCACGAGCCCGGACAGCACGAGCGCGAGGTCCTCGCGCTCCGTCACGGTGCCGTCGTACACGCACCGGCCGCGCACGTCGTCGAGCACCTCGGCGCGCACCGCGGCGCCGACCGTCCAGGCCCGGCCCAGGCTCGGCAGCTCGACCCGCATGGCGGCGCCGTCGCACCAGTCGACGTGGCCCGAGGCGTAGACGCCGTCCATGTCGAGGTACACCGGTCGCAGCTCGTGCATGCGCCTTCCTTCCCGCTCGTCCGGCGGCGGGGCCGACGCCTCCGCCGCCGGGAGAACCTAGCCCGGCACGGGCCGCGGCGCAGGTCGCGCGGCACGTTTCACCCGCGCTTCACCCGCCGTGCGCCCCGAGCCCCGCGACGACCACGGCGTCCTGCTCGCTCGGCTCGGGCCGCCCGTAGAGGTAGCCCTGCACCTCGACGCACCCCTCGGACCGGACGCGGTCGAGCTGGTCCTGCGTCTCCACGCCCTCGGCGACCGTGGTGACGTCGAGCCGGCGCCCCAGCTCCGCCACGGCCCGCACGACCGCGGCGCTGTCCGCCCGCTCGACCGCCTCGCGCACGAAGCTGCCGTCGATCTTGATCTTGTCGAACGGGAAGGCGCGCAGGTGGGCCAGCGAGGAGTAGCCGGTGCCGAAGTCGTCCAGCGCGACGCGCACGCCGGCCTCCCGCAGGTACGTCAGCTCGGCCACGCTGGCCTCGTCGACCGGCAGCAGGGCCGTCTCGGTCACCTCGAGCTCCAGGCGGTCCGGCGCCAGCCCGGAGGCCGAGAGCGCGCTGAGCACCGCCTCCACCAGCGTGCCGCGCCCGAGCTGCTGCGCGGAGACGTTCACCGCGACGCGCTCCCCGCCGGCCCAGCCGGCGGCGTCCTGGCAGGCGCGGCGCAGCACGAGCCGGCCGAGCGCCTCGATGAGACCGCTCTCCTCGGCGACGGGCACGAACCGCCCGGGCGAGACCCACCCCTGCCGCGGCTCGTGCCAGCGCGCCAGCGCCTCGCGTCCCGTCACGGTGCCGGTCTCGATGTCGACGATGGGCTGGTAGAAGACGAACAGCCCGTCCTCGCCGTCGATCGCCCGGCGCAGCGCCACCTCCAGCCGGACCCGCTCGCGGACCTGCTCCTCCATCCAGTCGGCGAACAGCCGCACCGAGCCCTTGCCGGCGTCCTTGGCCGCGGACTGCGCCATGTCGGCCCGCGCGACGAGCGTCTCGGCGTCCGTGCCGTGCGCCGGGGCCTGCGCGATGCCGACCGACGCGCCGACCCGCGCCTGCCGCTCGGTGCCGAGCCGGTACGGCCGGCCCAGCCGGTCCACGATCGTCTGGGCCAGGGCCGCGGCGCGGTCGGTGTCGCCGTACGGCAGCAGCACCACGAACTCGTCGGCGCCGACCCGCCCGACGGTCGCCTCGGCCCGGTCGGCGGTGTCGCGCAGCCGGGTCGCCGCCTGCCGGATGAGCGCGTCGCCGACGAGGTGCCCGTGCACGTCGTTGACGGTCTTGAAGCCGTCGAGGTCGACGTACAGCAGGCAGACCTCCTGGCCCGGCGCGGCCAGCACGAGGTCCAGCCGCTCCTGGAAGGCGTCGCGGTTGAGCAGCCCCGTCAGGCCGTCCTGGCGCGCGAGGCGGCCCGCGCGGGTGGCGGCCTCGATCTCCGACGAGACGTCGTGCCACAGCAGCACCCCCAGCGGCCCGACGTCCTCGAGGCCGTCGAGGCGCCAGACGAGGGCCTCGAGCGTGCGCTCGCCGAACCGCTGGCGCGACCGCTCCGGAAGGCTTCCCGGGCCGGCCAGCAGGCGGCGCACCTGGTCGGGGTCGCGGCCCAGCAGCATGTCCACGGGGGTGCCCACCAGCGCGTCGAGCGGGACGGGGACGGCGAGCGCGACGTCCGCGAACGCGCGCCGGCACGCCGCGTTGAGGTAGGTGATCTCCAGCGTCGCGGGGTCGACGGTCATCACCGCCGCCGGCATGTGGTCGACCAGGCGCAGGAGCGGCTCGAGCCGCACCCCCTCGCCGGCGCCCGGCCGCCAGTACCGCGACACGCGGTCCGCGAACCCGTGCAGCACCGTCCTGCTCACCGTGGCCCTCCTTCGTCGTGCACCGTCGCGGCTCGTCGCCGTCGGGCGGCTCCGTCCTGCTAGATCGGCCGCCGGAGGGCGTCGGTGAGCAGGACGGCGGGGTCAGGAGCCGCGGCGGCGGGCCTCCCGGCGCCGGCGGCGGGCGGCGGCGGCCTGGTCCTCCGCGGCGTCGAGCTCGTCCTCGACCGCCGCGAGCGCCTGGCGCGCGTCCTCCTGCGCCGACCGCGCCGCGTCCTGGGCGGCGCGGGCGGCGTCCCGCCGCGCCAGGAGCCGCTCGATCTCCTCCTCCAGGCCGGCGAGCTCCCGCGCGCGCTCCCCCGCGGCCTCCTGCGCCTCGCGCAGCCGGCGCTCGGCGTCGTCCCGGCGCGCCTCGAGGCGGTCGACCTGCGCCTCCGCCTCGGCGACCGCACGCTCGGCGGCGGCGCGCTCGTCCTCCTCCGCGGGCTCGGCGGCGCCGGGCGTGCTGGCGGCGGGCTCGGGCACCCCGGCGCGCAGGCTGACGACGTCGGCGGGCTCGCCGCCCTCGTCGACGATCCCGAACCCCACGTGCTGCAGCGCGCGCCCCAGCCGGCCGGCCCGCACGACCGCCCCGGCGTCCTCGTCCATGACGGCGGCGGTGAGCGTCTCGGCCAGGCGGTCGAGCACCGCGTCGGAGACGGGCCGGCCGTCCACCGCGCCCGCCGCGCGCACCGCGTGCACCAGCGCGTCGGTCCGCTCGCGGCGCAGGCGGTCCAGGGCCTTGATCCGGCCCCGGTCGCGGTCCTGGGTCGCGGCGCGCAGCTCGTCGCCGATCGCGGTGAGGGCGGCGACGTCGTCCGGGCGGTCGCGGGCGACCCGGTTGATGACCCACGCCGCCACGGTCGGCTTGGCGAGCCGCTTCACCCGGGCCGCGCCGACGCGGTCGCCCGACGCCGCCACCTGCTTCGCCGCGGCGTCGCGCGCGGCGACGAAGTCCTCGAGCGGCCCGGCGTAGAGCGCGTCGACGAGCGCGTCGACGTCGACCGGCTGCTGCGCGCTCACCGGCCCAGGGTGGCACGGCGCCGCCGGTCTCGCCGGGCGCTGCGGCGTGCGCGCACCTACGCTGTCGGGGTCCTCGTCCCCGGCCTCAGGAGGCAGCCGCCATGCCCCACGGCGCGCCCATCGACCTGGCGCTGGAGGCCGCCCTCAGCGCGCCCGGCGGCCCGCCCACGGGGCGGTACTCCCACGACCTCGCCTCCGGGCGCTGGGACTGGTCCGACGAGGTCTACGCCATGTACGGGTTCGAGCCCGGCGAGGTGGTCCCGACCACGGCGCTGATCCTGGCGCACGAGCACCCGGACGACCCGGTCCGCGTCGACGACCTCGTCGAGCAGGTCCGCCGCACGGGCGGCACGTTCGGCACGGTGCACCGGATCGACGACGCCCGCGGGCGCACCCGGGTGCTCACCACGGTGGGGCTCGGCCGGCGCGACACGACCGGCGAGGTGGTCGAGATGGTGGGGTACGTCGTCGACGTGACGGCGGCGCAGCACCGGGTGGCGCAGGAGGCGGCCACGCGGTCGATCCGCGAGTCCGCGCGCCGGCGCGCCGCGATCGAGCAGGCCAAGGGCATGCTCATGGCGGTGTGCGGCCTGGACGAGGAGAGCGCGTTCGCCCGGCTGCGGCGGGCGTCGAACCTGGCGAACGTGCCGCTGCGCGACGTGGCGGCGTGGCTGGTCGGCTGGTTCGCGCGGCCCGGCCCGCTGGCGGACGCGCTCACCGACGCGGCCGTCGAGCAGTTCCTCGCCGCCCCGGTGCCCCCGGGCGGCGCACGCCGGGACGGCTGAGGACCCCGGCCGAGGACCCCGGGGACCGCACCGGCGTCCGCGCGCGACGAAGGCCCCGGGCCGCGCGGTCCGGGGCCTTCGTCGCACGGGGTCACGCCCCCGACTGCGGAGCGGTGTTGTCGATCCCGCCGAGCTTCGCCAGGAACTCGTGGCACTTCTTCGCGCGCTCCGAGTCCTCGGCCATCACCTGCTCGAAGAACTCGGCGATCTCGTCCTGGCCGGCGTTGCGGGCGTCGCGCACGTACTGCCCGTAGTCGTGCCCCGCCTTGAGCGAGTGGTACTGCACCGAGATGAGGTCGAACGTCACGTCGTCGAACCCGGTCTCACCGGTCGCCATGCTGGTCACCTCCGTCGTCGTGCGGCGCCCGTGCCCACCGGCACGGGCTCGTGCTGCGCCGCGGCGGAGCGGTCCGCCGGGGCGCCGCCTCCACTGTCGCCAGGGCCTGCGCGACTCACAACCGATCCGCCGCGAGTGCGTGGCCGCGGGGCCGGTGTGAGGCTGGCCGGGTCCGTCGACCACGAGGGAGCAGCGAATGCGAGCCATGGTGTACCGGGGGCCCTACCGGGTCCGCGTGGAGGAGAAGGACGTCCCGAGGATCGAGCACTCGAACGACGCGATCGTGCGCGTGGAGCTCGCCTCGATCTGCGGGTCGGACCTGCACCTGTACCACGGGATGATGCCGGACACCCGGGTGGGCCACACGTTCGGTCACGAGTTCATCGGCGTGGTGCACGAGGTGGGCTCGTCGGTGCAGAACCTGCAGGTCGGCGACCGGGTGATGGTGCCGTTCAACGTGTACTGCGGCTCCTGCTACTACTGCGCCCGCGGGCTGTACGCCAACTGCCACAACGTCAACGCCAACGCCACGGCGGTCGGCGGCATCTACGGCTACTCCCACACCACGGGCGGGTACGACGGCGGCCAGGCCGAGTACGTGCGCGTGCCGTTCGCCGACGTCGGGCCGAGCAAGATCCCTGAGTGGATGGACCCCGAGGACGCCGTGCTCCTCACCGACGCCGTCGCGACCGGCTACTTCGGCGCGCAGCTCGGCGACATCGTCGAGGGCGACACCGTCGTGGTCTTCGGCGCCGGCCCGGTCGGGCTCGTCGCCGCGAAGTCGGCCTGGCTGATGGGCGCCGGGCGGGTCATCGTCATCGACCACCTGGAGTACCGGCTGGAGAAGGCGCGCGACTTCGCGCACGCCGAGACCTACAACTTCGGCGAGCACGGCGACATCGTCCTGCTGCTCAAGCAGATCACCGACTACCTCGGCGCCGACGTCGCGATCGACTGCGTGGGCGCCGAGGCCGACGGCAACCTCACCCAGCACCTGACCGCCGCGCGGTTCAAGCTGCAGGGCGGCTCGCCGATCGCGCTGAACTGGGCGATCGACGGCGTGCGCAAGGGCGGCACCGTCTCGGTGATGGGCGCCTACGGGCCGATGTTCTCCGCCGTGAAGTTCGGCGACGCGATGAACAAGGGCCTGACGCTGCGGATGAACCAGTGCCACGTCAAGCGGCAGTGGCCGCGGCTGTTCGAGCACGTCCAGGCCGGCCACCTCAAGCCCAGCGAGCTCGTGACCCACCGCATCCCGCTCGAGCACATCGCCGAGGGCTACCACATGTTCTCCGCCAAGCTCGACGGCATCATCAAGCCCGTCGTCGTGCCGAGCGCCGCGTGAGAGGAGCCGAGATGACCGAGCAGACCCCCGACGCCCCGGGCACGCCGGACGCCGTGACCCCCGAGAAGCCGCCCGTCTACACCGCCGCGAAGCCGAACCTGACGCCGTCGGCCGACGAGCTGCGCGCCCGGATCCCCGGCTGGGGCGCCGACCTCGACCGCAAGGACCGCCCGGCGGTGCCGCGCGAGCAGTCCCTGCCCACCGGCGCGCACTGGGACTTCCCCGAGCGCCAGCCCGAGACGTGGCCGCGGGAGCGGTCGGTCGAGCACCGGTTCCTCACCCCGGTCTTCGGCACGGCGCAGCCCCTGCAGGGCCTGGCCGGCGCGCTGCGCCGGCTGGCCTACGAGCGGTGGAGCGAGGGGCGGGCCGCGCACTGGCTCACCCTTCTCGCGGCCGACCGCGTCGACGTCCTCGAGCACACGGTGCGCTCCTTCGCCACGCCCCGCCCGGACAACCCGCTCACCGAGACGGGCATCGCCAGCGAGCTGCACCACCACCCGGTGTCCGCGCGCCACGGCCGGGTCGACACCGTCCACCAGGCGGTGGACCCCGTCGTCAACGGCGCCCCGTGGGTGCTCGGCGGGCTCGCCGCCGTGCTGGCGGTGCGCGCGCTCGTGCGCGCCGCGCGCCGCTGAGGGGCGCGGTTGCTGCTGGACCGGGTGGCCGCCACGTCCGAGGCGGTGGCCGCCACCCGCTCGCGCCTGGCCAAGCGCGCCGCGATCGCCGAGCTGCTGCGCGCGACCGTGGCCCAGGGCGGCGCCGCCCGGGCGCCCGCCGACGACGGGCCCGGCTCCACGGCCGACGACGTCGAGATCGTGGTCGCCTACCTCGGCGGCGAGCTGCGCCAGCGGCGCACCGGCCTGGGGTACGCCGCGCTGCGCGACCTGCCCCCGCCTGCAGCGGCGCCGACGCTGACGGTGGCGGGCGTCGACGCGGCGTTCGAGAAGATGGCGGCGCTCGCGGGGCCCGGGTCGGCGGCCGCGCGGGCGCAGGCGGCGGCCGACCTGTTCGGCGCGGCCACCGCACGCGAGCAGCGCCTCCTGACCGGCCTCGTCGCCGGCGACCTGCGCCAGGGCGCGCTCGACTCCGTGGTGCTGGACGCCGTCGCCGAGGCGGCGGGGGTGGACGCCGAGGCGGTGCGCCGCGCCGTCATGCTGCGCGGCGCCACCGGCCCCGTGGCCCGGGCCGTGCTCACCGCCGTCGGTGCGGGCCGCGACCCGGCCGCCGCGCTGGCGGGCTTCCGGCTCGAGGTGGGCCGGCCGGTGCGGCCCATGCTCGCCCAGTCCGCCCCGGACGTCCCGGCAGCGCTCGAGAGGCTGGGGGTGCCAGGCCACGGCGCGCCGGACGGCGCGTCCGACGCGGGCCCCGCGCGGCCGGCCGGGGCGTGCCTGGACGTCAAGCTCGACGGGATCCGGATCCAGGTGCACCGGCGCGACGACGACGTGCGGGTGTTCACCCGGTCGCTGGACGACATCACCGACCGCGTGCCCGAGATCGTCGCCGCCGTGCGGGCGCTGCCCGTCCGCGCGGCGGTGCTCGACGGCGAGGCGCTGGCCCTGGACGAGGACGGCACGCCGCGCCCGTTCCAGGAGACCGCCGCGCGCTCGGCGACCCGCACGGCGAACGGCGCGGCGGGCGGGACGACGGGCGGCACCGCGGCGGGGACGGCAGCCGCCGCGGAGGCCGCCTCCGCGGACCCGCCGTCGCCCTCGGCCGAGGCCGAGCTGGCCGCCCGGCTCGAGCTGGTGCCGTTCTTCTTCGACGTGCTGCACGCGGACGGTGCGGACCTGCTCGACGCGCCGCTGCGGGAACGGCTGGAGGCGCTCGAGCGCGTCGCGCCGGGACGCACGGTGCGGCGCCTGGTGACCGCGGACGCGGCCGAGGCGCAGGCGTTCTTCGACGGCGCTGTCGCGGAGGGCCAGGAGGGCGTGGTGGTCAAGGACCTGGGTGCGCCCTACGCCGCGGGCCGCCGCGGCGCCGGCTGGGTCAAGGTGAAGCCCCGGCACACCCTCGACCTCGTGGTGCTGGCCGTCGAGTGGGGCTCGGGCCGGCGCCAGGGCTGGCTGTCCAACATCCACCTGGGCGCGCGGGACCCCGAGGGCGGGTTCGTGATGCTCGGCAAGACGTTCAAGGGGATGACCGACGAGATGCTCGAGTGGCAGACGCGCCGGTTCCTCGAGCTGGAGACCCACCGCGAGGGCCACGTGGTGCACGTGCGTCGCGAGCAGGTGGTGGAGATCGCGTTCGACGGGCTGCAGCGCTCGCCGCGCTACCCCGGCGGGCTCGCGCTGCGGTTCGCCCGCGTGCTGCGCTACCGCGACGACAAGGCCGCGACGGAGGCCGACACTATCGACACCGTGCGGGCCCTGGCCAAGGCCGGCTGAGGCCCCTCACCGGGCGGGGCGCACGCCGACCGGCCCCGGTGCGCCGCGGCCCTCCAGCGCGGCCGTGATCGCGCGGGCCGCCGCGGCGGGGTCGTCCACCCCGAGCGACACGGCGGCCACCCGGCGCTCGCGCCCCCGTACGTCGCGCACGGCCACGGGCGCCACCAGCTCCAGGTCCAGGTTGGTGTCCCCGCCGAGCCCGCCGAGCACGAGGCGTCCGCGGTCGGCGGCCGGCGCGCCGCGCCGCCGCGGGGTGGCGGCCGCGACCGCGGCGAGCGGCACCCGCGCCACCACCGCCGCGCCGGCGCGCAGCACGAGCTCGTCGTCGCGCAGCAGGTGCGGGTGGACCCGGAGCGCCGCCCACCACAGGTACACCCACACCAGCCCGCACACGGAGGCCCCGAGGGCCGCCCACTGCGTCCAGGCCCAGCCGCCCAGGCGCTCCCACGGGACGGCGAGGTGGACGGCGGCCGCCTCGACTGCCGCGGCGACCGCGAGCGCCGCGCACGTCGCGCCGCTGCCGGCCGCGTACGGCACGACGACGTCGCCCGCTCCCTCCCGGTGCACCCGCCCCCGCACGAGCGCGGCCGGCGCGCCCGCCTGGCGCAGCCCGAGGCGGACGAGGCGCGCGGCACGTGTCCCGTGGGGCGCGCGGCTCACGGCGTCCTCCGCGCGAGGACCGTCCGCAGGACCGCGCGCTGCGCCGGGTCCGGCAGGAGCGCCTCCAGCCACGCGGGCGCGTCGGCGTCCGGGGCGACGCCGCCCGCCGGCGTGACGGCGCCGGCGAGCGCCTCGAGCCCGACCGCACCGAGCACCTGGTCGAGCAGGGCGGCTGCGGCGTCCACCTCGGCGGCCGCCGTCCGAGGGTCGCGTCCCGCCAGCGCCTCCATCCGAGCCGCGAGGTCGCTCAGCCGCGCGGCGTCCTCGGGGACCCGGGCGAGGCGGACGAGCGTGTCCGCCAGCAGCCGCTGGGCGCCCTCGTCCAGCACACCCCGGTGCGCCAGCATCTCCACGGCCCGCCGCTCCGCGGCCAGCCAGCCGGCCCCGCCCGCACCGACGGCGGCGGCCACGTCGCCGAGCCCCTCCGTCACCTCCGGGACCACGGCCGACGGGCTGCGGCCCGCCCGCACCTGCGCGAGCACGCCGCGCAGCACCCGCTCCTGGCGGTCGAGCCGCTCCCGCTCCGCGGCCGCCTGCTCCAGGGCCGCTTCCAGCTCGCGCTCCAGCCCGCGGCCGCCCGCCGCGTCCGCGTCGAGCGCCTCGCGCGCCTGCCGCAGGCTGAGGCCGGCGCCCAGCAGCCAGCGCACCCGGAGCAGCCGCGCGACGTCCGCGGCCGTGTACTCGCGGTACCCGTTCGGCCGGCGGGCGGGCTCGGCCAGGACGCCGGCGCGGTGGTAGTGACGCACCGCCCGCGGGGTCGTGCCGGCGATCTTCGCCAGGTCTCCGATGCGCATGCGGTCAGCATCGACCATGACGCCGCGACAAGGTCAACGCCCGCGGCGCCGTCCGAGCGCCCCACGGCAGCGAGCGGCCCCCACGGCTGTGGAGGTCCGTGGGGGCCGCTCGATCCGCTGTCTCATTCGGATCCCGCCGACGCTCTCGCGCCGGAAGTCTGGCACCAGGGTACTCGACCGGGGTCCGGCCCGGGTCCCCCTGCGGTCCGACGGCGTCCCGGCGTCGTACGACCCGAGGGCTAGCGCGAGACCGTCCCGGAGCCGGATCCGCCCGCGCCGCGCCCTCCCTAGCGTCGTCCCCCATGACCAGCGCCGACGTCGCCCGCACCGCTGCCCTCACTGCCCCGCGCCCGGCGCGCCGAGCCCTGGGCCCGGCGCTCGCCGTCGCGCTGGCGCTCGCCGTCCTGGCCCTGGCCGCCCTCCCGGCCCGGGTCGGCCTGTACCGGGCGGTGGCGGGCGGCGCCGAGGGCTCACCGCTCGGCGGCGTCGTCGGCCCGGCCGCGGAGCAGGGTCTGCTCGTCCTCGTCGCCACGGCCGGCGTGCTCGCGCTGGTCACGTGGCGCCGGGCGCGCGAACGGTTCTGGACGCTCGCCGCCGGCGGCGTCGGCGCGATCCTCGCGTACGGGTCGAGCGAGGCGGTCAAGGTCCTCGTCGGCGAACCGCGCCCGTGCCACGTGATCGACGTCGCCACCGTGCTGGCCTGCCCGCCGGCCGGCGACTGGTCCTGGCCGAGCAACCATGCCGTGATCGCCGGCGCGCTCGCCGCCGCGTGCGTGCTCGCCGTGCCTCGCGCCGCGGCGCTCGCGGTCCCCGTCGCCCTCGTGGTGGCGGCCTGCCGCGTCGCCGCCGGCGTCCACTACGTGCACGACGTCGCGGCCGGGCTCGCGCTCGGCGTCCTGGCGGTGGTCGCCGTCGTCGGCGCGACGTGGGGCGTGCGGCGCCGGGTGCGCTGAGGGCGCGTCAGCGCACCCGGCGCACCAGCGCGAAGCCGTCCCAGCCCTTGCCGCCGACGGTCTGCAGCACCGTGGCCTCGAGCCGGTCGTCGGCGGCGACGTCGGCCAGCACCCGCCGCGATCCGAGGACGCGCGGGTCGTCGCTCCCGGCGTCGGCCACCGCGCCGGCGCGCACCACGTTATCCACGACGATCAGCGACCCGGGCCGCGTGAGCTCGAGCGCCAGGCGCAGGTACTGCGGGTTGCTCGGCTTGTCGGCGTCGACGAAGACGAGGTCGAACGCCTCGACGCCGTCGTCCACCAGGCGCTGCGCCGACGCGGCCGCCGGGCCCACGACGACGTCCACCCGGTCGGCCACGCCGGCCCGCTCGAGGTTCTCGCGCGCCACGGCCGCGTTGGCCTCCTCCAGCTCGAGCGTGGTGACGCGCCCGTCGGGCCCCACGGCGCGGGCGAACCAGATGGTGCTGTAGCCGGCGAGCGTGCCGAGCTCGAGCACGCGGCGGGCGCCGGCGGCCTGCGCCAGCAGCGCGAGGAACCGCCCCTGTGCGGGCGAGACCGCCGCGTGCGGCATCGTCGTGCGCGCCGACGACTCCCGCGCGGCGGCGAGCGCCTCGTCCTGCGGCACCAGCAGGTCCTCGAGGTAGGTGTCGACGTCGTCCCAGGTGTGCTCCATGCCGCGACCCTACGGCCGGGAGCCCGTCCCTCCCGGCTCCGCACCGCCGCGCGGCGCGGGAGGCGTTCTCCGGTGCTTGGCACACTTTTCTGACGGGTCGTCACGCCGCGACCGGACCTGTCGGCGCCGCCGTGTACGGTTCGCCGGGCCGGACGTTCCGGTCGTTCGGGAGAAGCATCACGAAAGGGGCGGTCCGCCATGATGGGAGGGCACCACGCGGCGTCGGGCGCCGCGGCCTGGGTCGCGGTGACCGCCTCGACGCCGATCGCGCTCGGCTGGTACCCGGTGTCCGACGTGGGCGTGATGACCGGCGCGCTCGTGTGCGCGGGCGCCGCCCTGCTGCCCGACGCGGACCACCACTCCGGCACCATCGCCCACTCGCTGCCGCCCATCTCCGAGGGCGTCACCCGCGTGGTCGCCGCCGTGAGCGGCGGGCACCGGGCCGGCACGCACTCCCTGCTGGGCGTCGTGGTGTTCGCGGCGATCGCGTGGGTGGCCGGCCTGGTCTCGGTCCCCACGGAGCGCTTCGGCGAGCTGCTCGTGGGGCCGGGCATCATGGCCGTGCTGCTCGTCGCCTTCGCGCTGCGCGCGCTGCGGCTCACCCGCAAGGGCACGGTCTGGCCGTGGCTGTCGTCCGTCGGCCTCGCCGTCCTCGTCGCCGCCTTCGCGCCCGAGGAGTGGTACTGGATGCCGTTCTGCGTGGGCCTCGGCTGCCTCGTGCACCTCCTCGGCGACCTGCTGACCACCCGCGGCGTGCCCCTGCTGTGGCCGGTGCGCATCCGCTCGCCGCGCTGGGTGCGCCGGCGCGCCCTGGTGCTGGACGACCTGTGGACCCCGCGGGGCAACGTCTCGGTGCCGCTGCTCGGCGACGCCGGGTCCTGGCGCGAGTGGGTGGTGATGACGCCCGTGAGCCTGTACGCCGTCGTGGGCGTCGGCTGGGCCGCGCTGCAGCAGATGGGCTTCGACGTCACGGGCGCGTGGCAGCGCCTCGCCGGCTGGTGACGCCCGCCTGAGCCGCCGGTTGCCGGACGCCCCCGGCGGGCGCACCGTGCTGTCATGGCACCGGTGGACGCCCCCGGCTCCGCCTCCCGCCCCAGCGCCGGCGCGGGATGGCGGTGGGCGCTGGCCGCCGCCGTGCTCGCCGGCGTCGCCGTCTCCGGGGCGCTGGCCGCCTACGCCGACGCCCATCCGGGCGACGGCGCCGCGCTGTACACCCTGTGGTTCGGCACGATGGTCGAGGCCAAGGCGTGGCTCGCCACCGGCGCCGTCGCGCTCCTGGCGGTCCAGCTGGTCACCGCGCTGGCGATGTACGGCCGCCTGCCCGGCGTGCGCGGCGCCCCGCCCTGGGTGGCGTGGACGCACCGCTGGAGCGGCGTGGCGGCGTTCGGGCTGACGCTGCCGGTGGCGTTCGCGTGCGTCTGGTCGCTGGGCCTCGAGGACTCCCCCACCCGGGTGCTCGTGCACAGCGCCGCCGGCTGCCTGCTCTTCGGCGCCTTCACCGTGAAGATGCTCGCGCTGCGCGTGCGGTCGCTGCCCGGGTGGGTGCTGCCCCTGCTGGGCGGGACGGTGCTCGCGCTGCTGGCGCTCGCCTGGACGACGTCGGCGCTGTGGTGGTTCGCCCGGGGGACGCCATGACTCGGGAGACACCATGAGCGACGACTCCCCCACCCGCCGGCAGGCGCTCGTCTACCTCGCCACCGCCGTGGTCGCCGGGGTCGGCGGGTACGGCTGGTTCGCGGCCGCGGGCCCGCGGCCGGACGACGACGGCCGGTACCGCGAGGACCCCGGCGACGACCCCGGCGACGACCAGGACAACGGCGACGAGCCCGACGACGACCAGGACAACGGCGACGAGCCCGACGGCGACGAGCCCGACGACCGCTCCGGCCGGGACCGGGGCCGGGACCGGGGGCGTCACTGAGATGCGCACGTGGTGGCAGCGCCTGCCGACCCTGGCGCTCGTCGCGCTGGCCGCGGCGACCGTCGGGGCGATGATCGCCGGGCTGCGATAGAAGGCTGCGGTAGAAGGCTGCGGTAGCGGCTGCGGCGGGTGGGCGCCGCCGGGAAAATCCGTGGACGGCCCGCCGGCGCGCTGCCAGGATCGTGCCCACGGTCCCCGACGGGGGACCGGCCAGCACCGCGGCCACGGGCCGCACCACGGAGGGAGGCAGCCATGCACGACGACGCCGCACGCGCACGCCTCCCCCGCCCCCGTCGCTGACGCGCGGCCCGGGAGGCGCGGATCGCCCCGCCCCACCTCCCGCAGGAGCACCCCGTGTCCTTCGTTCTCACCCTTCCCGACGACGACGACCTCGGTCCCGGCCGCCGGTGGTCCACCTGGACCTCCGTCGCCAAGGGCCAGCGCGGCCCCGAGCCGCGGCCCGCCTGGGTCGTCACCTCCGACGCCGCGCTCGACACCGAGCTCGGCATCCTCAAGACCGGCAAGGAGGCCGACGTCCACCTCGTCGAGCGCGCGGTGCCGGGCGACCCCGCGCGCCACAGCGTCCTGGCCGCCAAGCGGTACCGCGGCCGCGAGAACCGTCAGTTCGACCGCGACGCCGAGTACACCGAGGGTCGCAAGGTCCGGCGCACGCGCGACCGGCGCGCGATGGAGGACCGCAAGTCCGCCTGGGGCCGCGCGATGCGCGCCACCCAGTGGGCCGACGCGGAGTTCACCGCGCTGGGCCAGTTCTGGGAGGCCGGGGCCCCGGTCCCCTACCCGGTGCAGGTGGACGGCACCGAGATCCTCATGGAGTTCGTCGGCCACCAGGGCGCCGACGGCGCCTACGTCGCCGCGCCGCGCCTGGCCCGCACCCGGCCCGGGCCGGACCTGCTCGCCGGGTGGTTCGCGCAGCTGCGCGACGCGATGGGCGTGCTCGCCCGTCTCGGCTGGGCGCACGGCGACCTGTCGCCGTACAACGTGCTGGCCGACGGCGAGCGCCTGGTGCTCATCGACCTGCCGCAGGTGGTGGACCTCGTCGCGGTGCCCCGCGGCGCCGAGCTGCTGCACCGCGACTGCCGCACGATGTGCGCCTGGTTCGCCGCACGCGGGCTCGCCGTCGACGCCGACGAGCTCTTCGCGGAGGTGTTCGCGCAGGTCTGGTAGCCGCGGCGCCCGCACCGGCACGCGCGGGCGGGCGCCCCGCACCGCGCCGCGGCCCGGGAGGATCGTGTGGCATCGATCACCCCCGGGCCGCGGGAACCGCGGCGCGGCGCGGGCCGTTCGACCCTCGGGCCCCCGTGGACGCGCCGCGACCGGCTCTCAGGGGCACAGTTGTCCCAGACCCGCCGCGCGTCGGCGCCCGTACTGCAGATGGAGCTTGAGTGTCCGGTAATGCCACGACCCGGTTCGGCAACGTGTCCCTGCTGGCGGTCGCCAGCCGGCTGCCGAGCCGCGTCACCTCGTCGGACGAGATCCAGGACCGGCTCGGCTCCGCGCTGCGCCGCCTGCGCATCGCCGGCAACCCGCTCAAACGTGTCGCGGGCGTGCTGGAGCGCCGCAGCTGGGCCGAGGGCGAGGACGCCGACAGCGCCACCGTGGCCGCCGGCGAGGAGGCGCTGCGCAAGGCCGGGGTCGCCCCCGACGAGGTCGACCTGCTGATCAACACCTCCGTGACGCGCAAGCACCTCGAGCCGTCGGTCGCCGTGCGGCTGCACCACGGCCTCGGCCTGCCGAGCTCGGCGATCAACTTCGACGTCGCCAACGCCTGCCTCGGCTTCGTCAACGGCATGAGCCTGGCCGCCGGGATGATCGAGTCGGGGCAGATCCGGCACGCGATCGTGGTCAACGGCGAGGACGCCGACGACGTCCAGCGCACCACCATCCGCCGGCTGCTGAGCGAGGGCGTCGGCAAGGACGACTTCATGCAGGAGTTCGCCACGCTGACGCTCGGCTCCGGCTCGGCCGCGGCGGTGCTGGGCCGCTCCGACGAGCACCCCGACGGCCACCGCGTGCTCGGCGGCGTGACGCGCGCCGCCACCCAGTTCCACGACCTGTGTGTGGGCAGCGTCGACGGCATGTTCACCGACGCCAAGGCGCTGCTCAAGGGCGGCCTCGACCTCGTGGTCACCGCGTGGCGCGAGGCCTCCCGCGAGTGGGACTGGTCGTCGATGGACCGCTACATCACGCACCAGGTGTCGCGCGTGCACACCGAGGCGATCGTCCGGGCGCTGCACCTGGACCGCGACCGCGTGCCGACGACGTTCCCGACGCTCGGCAACGTCGGGCCGGCGTCGATCCCCATCACGCTGGACCGCGAGCAGGCGAGCCTGCGCGGCGGCGACCGCGTGCTGCTCATGGGCGTCGGGTCCGGGATCAACACCGCGATGCTGGAGCTCGCGTGGTGAGCGGGCTGCCCGCCCGCACCCCGCCCCCCGGACTGCCGCAGCTCGACCCGGCCTGGAGCCGTCTCGTCGAGGTCGACGGCGTGGGCGCCGACGCCGGTGAGCGGCGTACCTGGCACTGCCTGGACACCGGGCCGGTCCTCACCGAGCGCGGCGTGGCCCCGGTGGGCACCGTGCTGGCGGTGCACGGCAACCCGACGTGGTCCTACCTGTGGCGACGGCTCGTCGCCGGCTCGCTGGAGCGGGCCGCCCGCGGCGGCCCGGCCTGGCGCGTGGTCGCGGTGGACCAGCTTGAGATGGGCTGGTCCCAGCGCACCGGGACGCGCCGCGACCTGGCGCAGCGGGTCGCCGACCTCGGGGCGTTCACCGCGGCGCTCGGGCTCGCCGGCCCCGTCGTGACCCTCGGGCACGACTGGGGCGGCGTCGTGTCGCTGGGCTGGGCGGTGGACCACCGCGCCGACCTCGCCGGCGTCGCGCTGCTCAACACCGCCGTGCACCACCCGGACGGCACACCGATCCCCGCCGTCCTCCGGCTGGCCACCGCGGGGCCGGTGCTGGAGCTCGGGACGGTCACGACCACCGCGTTCCTCGACACCACCCTGGCGCTGGCCCGGCCCGCGCTGCCGGCGGACGTCGCCGACGCCTACCGCGCGCCGTACCGCAGCGCGGACCGGCGCGACGGCATCGGCGGCTTCGTCGCCGACATCCCGGCGGAGGCGAGCCACCCGAGCGCGCCCGAGCTCGATCGCGTCGCCACCGGGGTGGCCGCTCTGGACGTCCCGGCGCTGATGCTGTGGGGCCCGCGCGACCCGGTGTTCGCCGACCGCTACCTCGACGACCTGGCCGACCGGCTCCCCCACGCCCGGGTCCACCGCTTCGAGCACGCCGGGCACCTGGTGGCCGAGGACGCGCCGTACGCCCCGGCGGTGCTCGACTGGCTCGGCGAGGAGGTCGGGACGGCGGCGGACGACGCCGCGCCCGCCAGCGGCCCCGCCGCGCCGCCGCGCGAGCCGGAGCCGGAGTTCGAGCCGCTGTGGGCGCGCCTGGACGCCCGCGCCGACGACGACGCCCCGGCGGTCATCGGCATGACCGCCGACCGTCCGCTCGTGGTGAGCTGGCGGCTGCTGGCCCGCCGCGTGCGCGAGATCGCCGCCGGCCTGCACGCCGTCGGCGTGCGCCGCGGCGACCGCGTCGCGCTGCTGGTGCAGCCAGGCCCCACGCTCACCGCGCTCGTCTACGCCTGCCTGCGCCTCGGCGCCGTCGTGGTCGTGGCCGACGCCGGCCTCGGCGTGCGGGGGCTGTCCCGCGCCGAGCGCGGCGCCCAGCCCGACTACGTCGTCGGCGAGACCCGGGGCCTGGCCGCCGCCCGCGCGCTCGGCTGGCCGGGCGTGCGCATCGCCGCCGAGCCGCTGCCCGCGACCGCACGGGCCGCGCTCGGCGTCGCGCACCGGCTGACCGACGTCGCCGAGCTCGGCCGCTCGGGCGTCCTGCCGCCCGAGCCGGGCCCGCACGACGAGGCCGCGGTGCTGTTCACGTCCGGCTCGACCGGGCCGGCCAAGGGCGTCCTCTACACGCACGCCCAGCTGTCCGCCGTGCGCGACGCGCTGGCAGCGCACTTCGACGTCACGCCCGAGACCGGGCTCGTGACCGGCTTCGCGCCGTTCGCGCTGCTGGGCCCGGCGCTGGGGACGCGGTCGGCCACGCCCCGCATGGACGTCTCGGCTCCGCGCACGCTGACGGCCCGCGCCGTCGCCGAGGCCGCCGCGGCGTCGGACGCCCGCATCGCGTTCCTGTCCCCCGCGGCGATCCTCAACGTCGTGGCCACCGCCGACGCGCTCACCGACCCTGACCGGGCGGCCCTCGCGAAGATCCGCACGTTCCTGTCGACCGGCGCGCCGGTGAGCGAGCGCCTGCTGGCCTCCACCGCCGCGCTGATGCCGCACGCCACGGCGCACACGCCCTACGGGATGACCGAGTGCCTGCTGGTCACCGACGTCACCCTGGAGGGGATCCGGGCCGCCGCCGCGGCGCCCGACGCCGGGGTGTGCGTCGGCGTCCCCGTGCCCGGCGTGCAGGTGCGCATCAGCGCCCTGGACTCCGACGGCGCCGCGACCGGCGAGCCGGGGACCGAGGCCGGCGTGCTGGGCGAGGTCGTCGTCGGCGCACCGCACCTCAAGCAGCGCTACGACCGGCTCTGGCTCACCGACCGCGCCGCCGAGCGCGAGACGGGCCCGGGCCGCTGGCACCGCACCGGGGACGTGGGCCACCTCGACGCCGCCGGGCGGCTGTGGATCGAGGGGCGGCTCGCGCACGTGCTGACCACCCCGGACGGGCCGCTCGCGCCGGTCGGCCCCGAGCAGCACGTCGAGCGGGTGGCGGCGGTGCGCCGCGCCGCCGTCGTCGGCGTCGGGCCCGCGGGCGTGCAGCAGGCCGTCGCGGTCGTCGAGCTCCGCGCCGCGCCGCGCCGGGCGGGCCTGGCGGACGCCGAGCTGGCCGCCGCCGTGCGCGCCGCCGCCCCCGTGCCGCTGGCCGCCGTGCTGGTGGTGCCGGCGATGCCCACGGACGTCCGGCACAACTCGAAGATCGACCGCACCCGGCTCGCCGCGTGGGCCGAGCGGGTGCTGACCGGAGGACGGGTGGGGCGGCCATGACGGTGCTGGTCACCGGGGCGTCCGGGTTCCTCGGCCGCGCCGTGGTGCGCGCGCTGCAGGAGCGCGGCGAACAGGTGCGCACGTTCCAGCGCCGCCCGTCGGGCGTGCCCGGCGCCGACGACGTGCTCGGCTCCGTCACCGACGCGGCCGCGAGCGCTCGCGCGGTCGACGGCGTGGACGGCGTCGTGCACCTGGCCGCGCGCGTGTCGCTCGCCGGCGACCCCGCCGAGTTCGAGCGGGTCAACGTGGGCGGCACGGCCACGCTGCTGGACGCCGCCGAGCGCGCCGGGGTGGCCCGGTTCGTGCAGGTGTCCTCCCCCTCCGTGGCGCACGCCGGCGACTCCCTCGTCGGGGTCGGCGCGAGGCCGGCGGACCCGGCCCGCGCCCGCGGCGAGTACGCCCGCACCAAGGCCGCCGCCGAGCTGCTGGCCCTCGGGCGCGACGGCACCATGCCCGTGGTGGCCGTGCGGCCGCACCTGGTGTGGGGCCCCGGGGACACCCAGCTCGTCGAGCGGGTCCTCGACCGTGCCCGCCGCGGCCGGCTGCCGCTGCTGGGGCACGGCGCCGCGCTCATCGACAGCACCTACGTCGACAACGCCGCCGACGGCATCGCGGCGGCGTACGAGCGCGCGCCCCAGGTGCACGGGCGCGCCTACGTGCTGACCAACGGCGAGCCGCGCACGGTCGCCGACCTGCTGGCCGGCATCTGCCGCGCCGCCGGCGTGCGGCCGCCGGCGTGGCGGGTGCCGGCCGGGCTGGCCCGCGCCGCGGGGGGCGCCGTCGAGGCGGTGTGGCGGGTGCGGCCCGGGCAGGACGAGCCGCCGATGACGCGGTTCCTCGCCGAGCAGCTGTCCACCGCGCACTGGTTCGACCAGCGCGCCACCCGCGCCGAGCTCGGGTGGACGCCGCGGGTCTCGGTCGACGAGGGCCTGGCGCGGCTGGCGGCGCACTACGGCGGGGCGTGAGCTGCGCGCGTGATCCTGTGCGGATGAAGAGGCCCCCGGTCGACCGGTGGTGGTACACCGTGCGGGACGGCGCCGCCCCGGCGAGCGTCGCGGCGGTCTGCCGCGCCACCCTCCTGGCGCAGCGTCCGCGGCTCGACACGATCTACGTCGATGTCCTGTCGGACGAGCCGTGGCCGGACGACGTGCGGTGGGCGGTCGACGAGCTCTCCGCCCTGGCGGCGCAGCAGCGGCGCGGGGACCCTACCGGGGCCGTGCTCGACCCACGGGTCGACCGTCACGTCGATCTTGCTGCCGCCGTGGCACCCTTCACGATCTGCGCGTACGGCGTCGATCACGACGACGAAGAGGGCTCCGTCTGGTCGGTCGACGACACCGGCACGTCGTGCGCGTTCGCGTTGCGGCTGGCGGAGCTGGCCGCGGTCCACCGCCGGCTGGATGCCCTGGACGTCCCGCGAGGCGACCTCGTGCTGTTCGAGGTGCGCCGCCGGGTGCGCTGGCGGCGTGACGACACGGTGCGGCTGGAGCCGCGCGCCTAGGTCACCGGAAGTCCCGCGAGCGGGTGTGCACGGGCAGCCGCAACGGCGCCAGGTGCTCGGCGACGAGGTTGACCGCGCCGTCGGCCTTCTCCACCCGCCCGCGCACCACCATGGCGGGCGCCCCGCGCGCCACGGGCCGGAACCGCTGCCACAGGCCGGGTGAGCACACGACGTTGAGCAGGCCGGTCTCGTCCTCCAGCGACAGGAACGTCGTGCCGCCGGCAGTGCCCGGCCGCTGGCGGTGGGTCACCACGCCGCCGACGGCGACCCGCCGGCCGGCGTCGGCGCCGGCGGCCTCGACGACGGTGACCACGCCCGCCGTGCGCAGCCCGTCGCGCACCAGCTCCAGCGGCGACAGCCCGGGGGTGACGCCGGTGGCCCAGGCGTCGGCGACCGCCGTCTCCACCCGGGTCATGCCCGGCAGCGTCGGCGCCGCGACGCCGACGCTCACCCCCTCGAGCGTGTCCGGGCCCTCCTGGCCGAGCGCGCCGGCCGCCCACAGCGCCTCGCGCCGCGTCACGCCCAGGCTGTCGGTGGCGCCCGCGGTGGCCAGCGCCTCGAGCTGGGCGGTGGACAGGTCCACGCGCCGCACGAGGTCGCGCAGGTCCTGGAACAGGCCACCGGCGTCGCGCTCGGCCACGATGCGCTCGGCGAGGTCCGTGCCGATGCCGCGCACCTGACCCAGCCCCTGACGCACCGCCAGGCGCAGGTCGGGGTCGGGGCCGTACGACGCCTCGGGCGAGCGCGGCAGCGGGATCGTCTCCGGCGGTAGCTCGGCGTCGTCGGGCAGGCGCTCGACGCAGGCCAGGGCGCGGGAGGCGTTGAGGTCGGGGCGCAGCACGGTGACGCCGTGCCGCCGCGCGTCGGCGGCCAGCGACTGCGGCGAGTAGAAGCCCATCGGCTGGGCCGCGAGCAGCCCGGCGTAGAACGCGGCCGGGTGGTGCACCTTGAGCCAGGAGCTGGCGTACACCAGGAACGCGAACGAGAAGGCGTGCGACTCCGGGAAGCCGAAGTCGGCGAACGCCTTGAGCTTGTCGTACACCTCCTCGCGCACGTCCGGCGGCACCCCGCGGTCCGCCATCCCGGACATGAGCCGCCCGCGCAGCGCCTCCATCTTCTCGACCGACCGCTTGGAGCCCATCGCCCGGCGCAGCCGGTCGGACTCGGCGGGCGTGAACCCGGCGACGTCGATGGCCATCTGCATGAGCTGCTCCTGGAACAGCGGCACGCCGAGGGTGCGCTCCAGCGACGGCTTGAGCAGCGGGTGCGCGTACCGGACCGGCTCGCGGCCCTGGCGCCGCTCGATGTACGGGTGCACCGACCCGCCCTGGATCGGGCCGGGCCGGATGAGCGCCACCTCCACGACGATGTCGTAGAACGTCCGCGGCTGCAGGCGCGGCAGCGTGGCCATCTGGGCGCGGGACTCCACCTGGAACACGCCCACGGTGTCCGCGGCGCACAGCAGGTCGTACACCGCCGGGTCCTCGCTCGGCAGGGAGTGCAGCGCCAGGCGTGCACCGGTGCGCTCGGCGACCGCCTCGAAGGCGTACCGGATCGCGGTGAGCATGCCCAGGCCCAGCAGGTCGAACTTCACCAGCCCGGCGTCGGCGCAGTCGTCCTTGTCCCACTGCAGCACCGTGCGGCCCTCCATGCGGGCCCACTCCACGGGGCACACCTCGATGACCGGCCGGTCGCACATGACCATGCCGCCGGAGTGGATGCCCAGGTGCCGCGGCAGGCGCAGCATGCGCTCGGCCAGGTCCAGCACCGGCTCCGGGATCTCGCCGACCTCCTGCGCCGACGGCGGCACCTGCGCGGGCACGACGTCGTGGGAGTCGTGCGCGCGCAGCGGCTCGCCGCCTGCCGCGGCGGCGGCGCCGGCCGCTCGGTCGGCCCGGCGCTCGGCGTCGTCCTGCGCGAGCGGGTCGGTCACGCGCGGGCCCCACAGCGCGGCCACCTGGGCGTCCTTGCGCCGGGTCTTCGGCACGACGGCGGCCGGTGCGGTGGTGGGCCCGGCGGCCGGCGCCGCGGGCGCCCCCGCCACGGCGCGCGCGGCGCGGACCTTCCGGTCCGCGGCGGGCGAGGCGGGGTCCGGCCCGCGCAACGACCCCCACTGCTCGATCGACTTGGACCAGGCGTCCTGCTGCCCGACGTCGTATCCGAGCGCCCGGGCGGCGTCGCGCACCGCGGAGCGGGGCCGGTAGGAGATGACGTTGGCGACCTGCGCGGCGTGCGTGCGGCCGAACCTCGCGTAGACGTGCTGGATGACCTCCTCGCGCCGCACGGACTCGATGTCGATGTCGATGTCCGGCGGCCCGTCGCGCTCGGGGGCGAGGAACCGCTCGAACAGCAGCCCGTGCGTCACCGCGTCGACGGCGGTGATGCCCAGGGCGTAGCAGACGGCGGAGTTGGCGGCGCTGCCGCGCCCCTGGCACAGGATCCCCTGGGTGCGGCAGAACTCCACGAGGTCGTAGACCACCAGGAAGTAGCCCGGGAACCCGAGCTTCTCGATGACCCGCAGCTCGTGGTCGATCTGCGCCCAGGCGCCCGGCACCCGCTCGGCACCCCGCGGCCCGTACCGCTCGGTGGCGCCGCGGCGCACGAGCTCGCGCAGCCAGGAGGCCTCGTCGTGGCCCGGCGGCACCGGGTACGGCGGCAGCTGCGGTGCCACGAGCTGCAGGTCGAACGTGCACTCGGCGGCGAGGGCCGCCGCCGCGTCGACCGCGCGCGGGTGCCGGTGGTGCAGCCGCGCCATCTCGGCGGCCGAGCGCAGATGCGCCACCGGGCCGCCCGGCAGCCAGCCGTCCATCGCGTCGAGCGAGCTGGTGGCCCGCACGGCCGCCAGGGCGCCGGCCAGGTCGGCGTCGCGCGGCCGCGCGTAGTGCGCGCCCGTGGTGGCCACCAGCGGCAGGCGCGCCTCGTCGGCGAGCAGCGCGAGGGCGGCGTGCAGGTCCGCCTCGCGCGGGTCGCCGGTGGCGGTGACCTCCACGGCCACCGCGTCGCGCCCGAACACCCCGACCAGCCGGTCGAGCTCGCGCCGGGCGGCGTCCAGCCCCTGGGTGACGAGCGCGCGGCGCACGGCGCCCTTGCGGCAGCCGGTGAGCACCAGCCACTCGCCGTCCGCCTCCTGCCCCAGGCGCTCGAGGTGGTAGACGGCCCGGCCCTTCTCCCCCGCCTCGAGGTGCCCGGTGGCGATCGCCCGGGACAGGTGGCGGTAGCCCTGCGCGCCGCGGGCCAGCACCAGCAGGTGCTCGGCGCGCGGGTCGGGCACGCCCGTCGGGAGGTCGAGCACGGGGCGCCCGGCCGCGCCGTCCGCGCCGGTCCCGGTCCCGGCGGCGGGCGCGGGCAGGCGCAGCTCGGCGCCGAACACCGTCGGCAGGTCCACCAGCCGCGCCGCCTCGGCGAACCGGACGACGCCGTACAGCCCGTCGTGGTCGGTCAGGGCGAGCGCCTCCAGGCCCAGGCGGGCGGCCTCGGCGGCGAGCTCCTCGGGGTGGCAGGCGCCGTCGAGGAAGCTGAACGCCGAGTGCGCGTGCAGCTCCGCGTACCGCGGGGTTCCGGTCGGGCCCGTGCTAGTCATAGACGGCCTCCGCCCGCCAGGCGCCGCCGGCCGCGGCCAGCAGCAGCCCCTGCCCGTCCTCGAGCACCACCTGCAGGTAGACGCGCCGCCTGCCGTCGGGTGCCCACCAGCGCTCGGCGACGGGCCACGGGCCGGCCCAGGCGACCACGCGCTCGGGCCCGTCCGCCCCGTCCCGCACGACGGCGGCCGGCTCCCCGCTGGTGCCCAGCCGCGCGCCGACGACGACGTCGCGGTCCGCCGCGTCGAGCACGCGCACCGGCGCCGGCTCGGGCAGCAGCGTGGGCGGCGCCGGGCTCGGCAGGGCGCCCGGCCAGGGCAGCGCGGCGTCCCGGGCCGGGGCGACGTCCTCGCCGAACGGCACCAGGTGCACCCGGTCGCGCGGGTCGCGCCCGCCCTGCACGCGCACGGTGAGCACGGCGTCGCCGCCGAGCAGGCCCTGCACCCGCCCCAGCGCGCGGCGGGCGCGGACGTCCTGCCCCGCGCCGGCGCCCCACAGCGCGGGCTGGTGCGTGCCGGCCGGCACCACCTCCTGCGCCGCGAGCGCCAGGTGCACGATCGGGGCGACGGCGGGCGCCGCGTCGTCGGCCCCGCGCGCCGCCCGTCGGGCACCGAGGGCAGCGCCGGTGAGCCAGCCCTCGAGCTGCCAGCGCACCCGGTCGGTGATCCGCGCGGCGCTCAGCCCGCCGGTGGCGGCGTCGTCGGTGCGCCACACCCGCTCGAGGGTGGCGCCGTCGTCGGTGGGACCGTCGAGCCCGCCGGTGCGGGCGGTGATGCGCAGCCGCCCGCAGGCCAGGCCGCGCCGGGCGAGCATCTCGTGCAGCTCCTCGGCCAGCCGGCGCGCGGCGAAGGTGGCGACGTCGACGCGCAGCGCCGGCGGGTCGAGGTCCGCGGCGACGGCGAGGTCGGCCTCGATGCGCCGGCGGGCCGGCGGGCGCTCGTCCTCGCCGCGCGCGAGGCGGTGCGCCCAGGCGCCGAGGTCGCCGAACCGCGCCTGCACGACGGGGGTCGGCAGCGCGGCCAGGTCGCCGAGGGTGCGCACCCCCAGGCGCCACCACAGGTCCACGGCCTCGCGCACCGCGGCGACGCCGCCCGGGTCGGTGACCGCGTGCACCAGCTCGGCGGCCGGCCGGGGCGCCAGGAACGCGCGCGAGCCGCCGGGCGGCACGACGGCGTCGGCCCGCGCCGCCAGGATCGCGGCGAGGATCCCGTCGGCCACACCCACCGCGCACTCGTAGCCGGTGCGCTCGGCGACGGCCTCGACCAGCGCCCGCGCCAGCGCGTGCTCCGACCCGTGGTAGCGGGCCGCGCCGTCGGCCGGCAGGAGCAGCAGGCCGGGGCGGGCCACCTCGATCCCCGCCACGACGGTCTCGGCCGCGAGCGCCACGGGCTCGAACTCCCGGGCGTCGCGGCCGTCGTCGGCGGGCAGCAGCGCCAGCTCGGGGCAGCGCTCCTGCGCCTGGCGCCGGCGCATGCCGCGGCGCACCCCGGCCGCGCGGGCGACGGCGGAGACGGCCACGACGCTGTGCCCGGCGGTCTGCCCGCCCCGGGAGCGCGCGCCGAGCACCGCGGCCGGCACGTGCGCGTCCACGCCCGCGGCCGCCATGGCGGCGACGACCGGCCAGTCCGGGACCCACAGGACGGCGGTCCGGGTAGTGGCCACTCAGGCCACCACCCGCAGCGGGGTCGGCGCCGCCGGAGGCGTCGGGACGGCCGGCACCGACGGGCCGGGCGCACCGGCAGCGGCCGGCAGCGGCGCCTGTGCCGGGGGCCGGGCGGGGGACGCCGGCATCCCTGCGGGCAGCCCGGGGACGACGACGGTGGCGCGCAGCGGCACCTCGACGTCGATCTCCACGGGCCGGGCCGCCGCGCCCCGCCCGGTGCGCAGCACGCGCAGCGTGCGCCGGCGCAGCCACCCGGAGCCGCGGTCGGCCCCCGACCACGCGCCGCCGCGCGCGTCGAGGCGCACGTGGGCGCCGGGCCAGGCGCCGGTCGCCACGAGCACCGCGCCCCGTTCGCGGGCGCGCGCCGCCAGCCGCCGGCGGTCGCCGTCGAGCAGCGGCGCCTGCGGCCCGACGACGACGAGGTCCATGCCGTCCAGCAGCGCCGCGACGGCGGCCGGGGCGTCCGGGCCCGGGGCGGGCACGAGGGCCACGCGCTCGAGCTCGATCCCGGCGTCGGCGGCGGCGAGCATCCCGACCGCCGGCGCCCCCACGAACGCCACCCACGCCCCCGCGCGGGACGCCGCGGCGAGCAGGGCGAGCAGCAGCGCCGTCGAGCCGAGCACCGCGACCGTGCCCCCGGCGGGCAGCACGCCGCCGGGCAGCAGCTGGGCCAGGTCGGGGTGCACCGGCCACGGACCGCCGTCCGCGGCCCGCGTCTCGGCCGCGCCGGACGCCCGCCGGAGCACGGGAGGCTGCAGCTCCCGACGCTCGGGCCGCGGTCCCAGGGGCTCCGACCGGGGGCGCTGGGGCTCCGGGAGATCGGGCTGCGGAAGCCGGCGCGGCTCCCGCAGCCCGGTGCCCGGCCCACCGAGCCCGACGGCGCCACCCGCCGTCGAGGCCACGCCCGTGCGCTGCTCCGCCGCCCGGAGCGCCGCGAGCGCGCGGTCGAGCCGGTCCCGCCCCGCCGGCCGGTCGTGACGCCCGTCCGCGTGCGGGCCTGCCTCGGGGCCCGGCTCGGTGCCCACCTCGGAGCCCGCCTCGGAGCCCACGGGGACGGTGACGGTCATCCGGCTCCTCCCCTGCGTGACGGAACTGTGCGACAGACTTGCGCGCCGAACCTGTGCGACGCTGCGGCCGGCACCACGCAGGTGCGGGGCGACCGACACGTTCGAACGCCTGTTCGAACGTGTGTTCTAGTGAACGCCGCCGCCTCGGGGCTGTCAACTGCACCTTCGGCCGCCGCGGGCGCCCCGGCGGGCCCGCGCGGCGGCCCGCTCCCGGGCCTCCGCGGGGCTCCCGACGGGTCGCGGAGAGGCCCGGCCGAGCGGAATTTTCACCCGCTGCGAGCGCAGCGCCGCGGGCGCCAGGTCCGTCGCCCCGGGCAGCGGACGGGGTGGCAGCGGCGACCCGGCTCGGGCACGATGAAGGCCATGAGCCTGGACCGCCCCTACCCCCCGGACCCGTACTCGCTCCTGCCCGAGGTGCCGACCTTCACGCTCACGAGCCCGGACCTCGACGACGGCAAGCGGCTGCCGGTCGCGTTCACCGTCGACGGCGAGGGCGTCTCCCCCGCGCTCGAGTGGACCGGCTTCCCGGAGGACACCCGGTCCTTCGTGGTGAGCTGCTACGACCCGGACGCCCCCACCCCGTCGGGCTTCTGGCACTGGAACCTCGTCGACGTCCCTGCCACCACCACGTCGCTGGCGCGCGGCGCCGGGGCCGCGGACGGCGCGGCCCTGCCCGCCGGCGCCTACCAGGTGCGCAACGACGCCGGCACGCGGGGGTTCACCCCGGCCGCCCCGCCGCCCGGCGACCACGAGCACCGGTACTTCTTCGCCGTGCACGCGCTCGACGTGCCGGAGCTCGGCGTCGGGCCGGACGCCTCGAACGCCGGCGTGGCGTTCAACGTCGTGTTCCACACGCTCGCGCGCGCCGTCCTCGTCGGCACCTACCAGCGATGACCGACGCCACGCCCGCGGCCCTGCCCACGCTCGGCGACCTGTCCTGGGAGCCCGCGCTCGAGCGCCCCGACCTGCTGGCGCCCGCCGTGCTCGCCGCCCTGCGCGCGTGGGCAGCCACGGACCCGCGCGTCGCGGCGCAGGTGGCCGTCACCGAGATCGACCCGGAGCACGCCGACACCGCGACGCTCAACGAGGTCCACGCGCTGCCGCCGGAGGCCTCGGCCAACTGCGTGGTCGTCGCCGGGCGCCGCGGCGAGGACGAGCGCGTCGCGGCGTGCGTGGTGCGGGCGACGACGTTCGCGGACGTCAACAACCGGGTGCGCCGGCTGCTCGACGTCCGCAAGGCGTCGTTCCTGCCCATGGACCGGGCCACGAGCGAGTCGGGCATGGAGTACGGCGGCATCACGCCCGTGGGCCTGCCGGCGGCCTGGCGCGTGCTCGTGGACGCCCGGGTGACCGAGCCCGGGTCGCTCGCCCTCATGGGCTCGGGCGTGCGCCGGTCCAAGCTGCTGATGCCCGGCGAGCTGCTGGCCGGCATGCCGGACGTCGAGGTGGTCGAGGACCTGGGCGTCGAGCGCTGAGGCCCGAGCCGCCCATCGCCACCTCACGTTCCGGGTCCCTGGCGGTCCGAGACAGACCCCTCTGTCTCGGACCGCCAGGGACCCGGAACGGCAAGGGTCTGCGACAGCAGAGCCCGGAGCAGCCGGGGAAGCCGGATCAGGCGCGCGGCGGGAACCGGTCGAGGGTGTCGGACCATCCCGCCCGGATGCCCAGCGCGAGCCATCGCTCGACGTCCGCGCCGGGCACGGCGTCCGTGAAGCCCACGTGCACGGTCAGCACCGTGACGGGCCGGGCGCCGTCGTGCGCGTCCTCGAACGTCACCGCCACCTGCGGCACGGCGTCGAGCCCCGCCACCCCCTCCTGGGGGTCGAGCTCGGGCCAGCCGCCCACGGCGCCCCAGGCGAAGTCGAGCCGCTCGCGCGGCTCGACGTGCCGGTAGACCCCGCCCGTCACGAGCTCGCGCCCGCTGCCCTCGCCCTCGACGAGGTGCACGCGCCAGACGCCGCCCACCCGCAGGTCGATGGTCGCGTCGAGGCCGCGGTCGACGCCGCGCGCCTCGCCGGCGACCCACCCCAGGCGGTCCGGGTCGGTCCAGGCGGCCCAGACCTCGTCGCGCGGGGCGGCGACGGTGCGGCGCAGCGTGAAGCCGCGCGCCGGTGTCGAGCCGGACGAGCCGGACAGGTCGGTGGGCGCGGTGGCGCCGCTCTGGTCGGTCATCGTTCCTCCTGCCGCCTGCCTCCACCGTCCCCGGGACGACGTCGCGCCGCCACCGGGAGCCGGTGGCGGCGCGAACGAGGCGGGTGCCCGCGAGCGGGGCGAGGCGTCAGATCTCGGCGCGGCCCTTGCGCCAGTAGCCCATGAACGCGACGGCCTTGCGGTCCACGCCGCACTCGCCGACCAGGTAGCGGCGCAGCGTCTTGATGACGCCGGCCTCGCCCGCCAGCCAGGCGTACAGCACGGCGTCCTGGACCAGGGCGTGCCCCGTCTGGTCGACCGGCACCTCCCAGAGGATCTCCGCGTCGACGTCCACGTCCTGCAGCTCGCCGTCGAGGTCGATGCCGGTGGACGACAGCGCCGGCGCGGTGAGGGTGCCCACCGGCACCTCGGCCGGCGCCTGCGTGGGGCGCACGCCCATGGCGAGCAGGCGGTCGGCCGCCTCCCGCACGGCCGGGACCAGCAGCTCGCCGTGCTCGCGCCCGTCGCGGCCCAGCCAGTGCACCCGCACGCCCTCGGGCGCCACCAGGGTCCAGCGGTCCTCGGGGTGCGGGACCTCGAGGAACACCTCGCCGAAGGCGTCGTCGGGCAGCGACTCGCAGATCGCGGCGATGGCCGGCACGGCGGTCTCGTCGCCGGCCAGCAGCAGGGCGTGCGCGCACTCCGGCGGCGCGAACTCCTTGCCGCCGTGCGCCCCGTCGTACTCGGCGTTGGGGCCCATGATGACCAGCGGCGAGCCCGGCTTGGCGCCGTTGGCCCAGCGCGAGGCGGGGCCGGTGTCGCCGTGCAGCACCAGGTCGACGTCGACCTCGCGCAGGTCCGGGCGGACGGCGCGGACCGTGTAGGTGCGCAGCGGGTTGCGCCGCTCCTCGGGCAGCTCGCGCCACTTCGTGAACCAGTCCGGGTTCTGCCGGTCGAGGTACTCCCAGCCGCCGCACGGCGCCGGCAGGAGGAGCTTGATGCGCTGGTCGCGGCCGTTGTCGGCGAACCGGTCGAGGTCGGGACCGGTGAAGGTGATCCGCACGAACGACGGGCACAGGCGCGTGACGCGCTTGACCTCGACGTCGAACATCCGCCACGGCTGCACGGCGGGGGCGGTCTGCTCGAGCAGGGCGGGGCGCTCGTCGAGGTCGGTCACGGTGGTAAGCCTAACCTCAGTTAGGTGACGGTCAACGTGACCCAGGCCACTCGTCCGCCGCTCACGCGCGCGTCGCCCAGAACGCCACCGCCGACGCGGCCGCCACGTTGAGGGAGTCCACGCCGCCGGCCATCGGGATCTTCACCACGGTGTCGGCGGTCTCGATCGCCGCGGCCGACATCCCGTGCCCCTCGGTGCCGAGCACGAGCGCCAACCGCTCCGGCGGGTCGGCGGCCAGCTCGTCGAGCGACACCGCGTCGTCGGACAGGGCGAGCGCGGCGACGACGAACCCGTCCTCCTGCAGCTCGCGCAGGCCGCCGGGCCAGGACGCGAAGCGGGTCCAGGGCACCTGGAACACCGTGCCCATGGAGACGCGCACGCTGCGCCGGTACAGCGGGTCGGCGCACCGCGGCGAGACCAGCACGGCGTCCACGCCGAGCGCGGCGGCGCTGCGGAAGGCGGCCCCGACGTTCGTGTGGTCGACCACGTCCTCGAGCACGGCGATGCGACGCGCGCCGGCCCCGCCGCGGGCGCCGGTCACCAGCTGATGCACGCTCGGCAGTACCGGGCGGTGCATCGCCGCGAGCGCCCCGCGGTGCAGGTGGAAGCCCGTGATGGCCCGCAGCACGTCCTCGTCGGCGAGGAACACCGGGGTGCCGGCGGGCACGGCGTCGCCCTCCAGCACGTCGGACATCCCGTCGAGCCACTTGTCCGACATCAGGAAGGACCGCGCCCGGTGCCCCGCCTCCAGCGCCCGCCGGATGACCGTGGACGACTCCGCCATGTAGAGCCCCTCGGCGGGCTCGCGCACGGTGCGCAGCCGCACGTCCGTGAGGTCGGTGTAGTCGGTCAGGCGCGGGTCGGCGGGGTCGGTGATGCGGACGACGGCGGGCTGGGTCACCCGGGCATTCTCCCAGCCCGGGGCGGCCTCCCGGTGCGCGGGAGGCCGCCGCGGGGGCGGGCCGGGCCCGCCGTCGTCGACGGCTCAGGCCGCGAGCCGCGCCTCCAGCACCCGCTCCCCCGGGGCGTCGAGCGACACGGCGGCGGACGCCCCCGGGACCGACCCGCCGCGCGCGGTGACCCGGTAGTCGCCGAGGAACCCGCCGAACCGCACGCGCCCGGCGGCGTCGGTGCGCAGCGTCGTCGGCGCCAGCCACCACTCACCCTTGACGAGCGAGCGCAGCCGGTCGTACGCGGGCTTGGGCGAGCCGTCGGCGCGCAGCAGGCCGCCGGGGGCGTTCAGCCACATCCCGCGGTCCGACAGACCCCAGTAGGTCGCCGCCTCGACGCTCGGGTGGCTCAGCAGCGTCCGGTAGTGCCGCTCCACCTCGTCGGCCTGGCGCTCCTCGCCCTCGGGCGTTGACGGCCAGGACTCGACCTGCCAGTCGTTGAGGTCGACGATCTCGGGCGGCATGAGGTCGCCGGACAGCAGCGTCGTCTCGGTGAGGTGGATCGGGATGTTGTACCGGCTGAACCGCTCGAGGATCCGCAGCGTCTTCTCCTCGCCCCAGTAGCCCTGGTGCATGTGCGACTGCAGCCCCAGCCGGTCGATGCGGACGCCCGCCTCGAGCACCGCCTCGATCAGGCACTCGTAGGCGGTGGACATGTCGAAGTCGTTGAGCAGCAGCGTCGCGGCCGGGTTGACCGCGCGCGCCTCCTCGAACGCCATCCGGATCATCTCCACGCGGCCCTTGAGCCGGGCCAGCGGCGTGATCGCGTTCTCCTCGGCGTCGAACACCGGCATGATGACGACCTCGTTGATGGCGTCCCAGGTGTCGACGACGCCGGCGAACGCGGCGACGTCGCGGCGGATGCGCTCGCGCTGCAGCCGCTCGACCTCCTCGAGCGGCCTGCCGAGCAGCCACCTCGGCTGGACGGTGTGCCACACGAGCGGGTGGCCCTTGACCACCACGCCGCGGTCGCGGAACCACCGGGCGGCGGTCAGCAGCTCGGCGGTGCGCGGCGCGCCCTCGGCCGGCTCGAAGCGGCCCCAGTAGAAGGGCAGCGTGGTCATGTTGAACACGTCGAGCCAGCGCTCGGCGAGGCGCGCGTCGAGCTCGGGGTCGGGCGCGGCGCCGCCGGACTCCCCGCCGCCCTCGGCCGCGTAGCCGTTGGCGTGGTCGACGAGGTCGAAGCCGATGCAGCCGAACCAGAACCGGTGGTCGGTCTGCTCGACGACGACGTCGGCGTCGGCGAGCGGGGCGCCGTCCGGCCCGACGACGGTGAGGACCGCGTCGGCGCGGCGGTGCGCCAGGGAGGGGTCGGGCGTGCGGCCCGGGGCGGGCGGGGTGAAGAGGGACGGCGACGACGGTGTCATGGCGGCAGCGTGCCACATCCGCCGAATCGATTCGAGCAGGCGGGCCTCAGACCTCGACCGCGTCGGCCTCCGTCTCCCCCGCGACCGGCGCCGCGAACTGCGAGCGGTACAGGCGGGCGTAGGCGCCGTCGGCCGCGAGCAGGCTCTCGTGGTCGCCGGTCTCGACGATCCGGCCGTGCTCCATCACGACGATGACGTCCGCGTCGCGGATGGTGGACAGGCGGTGGGCGATGACGAAGCTCGTGCGCCCGCTGCGCAGGGCGTTCATCGCCTGCTGGACGAGCACCTCCGTGCGGGTGTCCACGGAGCTGGTCGCCTCGTCGAGCACGAGGATCTGCGGGTCGGCCAGGAAGGCCCGGGCGATGGTGAGCAGCTGCTTCTCGCCCGCCGACAGGCTCGAGCCCTCGTCGTCGAGCACCGTCGCGTAGCCGTCGGGCAGCGTGCGCACGAACGGGTCGACGTGCGTGGCGCGGGTGGCGGCGAGGAACTCCTCGCCGGTGACGTCCCGGCGGGCGCCGTAGCGCAGGTTCTCCTCGATGGTGCCGCGGAACAGCCAGGTGTCCTGCAGCACCATGCCGATGCCCGAGCGCAGGTCGTCCCGGGTCATCGCCCGCACGTCGACGCCGTCGAGAGTGATGCGCCCGCCGTCCACCTCGTAGAACCGCATGAGCAGGTTCACCAGCGTCGTCTTGCCCGCGCCGGTGGGCCCGACGATGGCGACGGTCTGCCCCGGCTCGGCCACGAGCGACAGGTGCTCGATCAGCGGCGTGCCCGGCGAGTAGGAGAACGACACGTCCTCGAACGCGACCCGGCCGCGCACCGGCTGCGGCCGGGTCGGCGCGGCGGGGTCCGGCTCCTGCTCCGGCGCGTCGAGCAGCTCGTGCACCCGCTCGATCGACGCGACGCCGGACTGCAGGAGGTTCATCATCGAGGCGATCTGCGTCAGCGGCTGCGTGAACTGCCGCGAGTACTGGATGAACGCCTGCACGTCGCCGAGGCTCAGCTGGCCGGAGGCCACCCGCAGGCCGCCCACGACCGCGACGACGACGTAGTTGAGGTTGGCGATGAACCCCATGGCCGGCTGGATGGTGCCGGAGATGAACTGCGCGCGGCGGGAGGACTCGTAGAGCGCCTCGTTCTCCTGGCCGAACCGCTCGACCGCCTCCTGCTGGCGGCCGTAGACCTTCACCAGGGCGTGGCCGGTGAACATCTCCTCGACGTGGGCGTTGAGCCGCCCCGTGGCGGCCCACTGGGCCACGAACTGCGGCTGGCTGCGCTTCGCGATCTGCGTGGTCACCAGCACGGACAGCGGCACCGTGACGAGCGCGACGAGCGCCAGCACCCACGAGATGGAGAACATCATCGCGAGCACGCCGACCACCGTCAGCAGCGACGTGACCAGCTGGGCGAGGGTCTGGGTGGTGGTCTGGGCGACGTTGTCGATGTCGTTGGTGACCCGCGAGAGGATCTCGCCGCGCTGCTGGGAGTCGACGTACGACAGCGGGATGCGGTGCAGCTTGGCCTCGACCTCGTCGCGCAGGCGGCGCACGGTGTTCTGCACGGCGATCGTCATGATCCGCGCCTGCAGCCAGCCGAAGAGGAACGCCCCGGCGTAGATCGCGAGCGCCGTGAGCAGGATCGGGCCGAGCCGCCCGAAGTCCACGCCCTGGCCGACCACGACGTGGTCCATCGCGGCGAGCATGTCGGCCATGCGGTCCTGACCCTGCGCGCGCAGGCCCGCCACGACCTCGTCGGTCGGCGTGCCGGGCGGCACCGTCCGTCCCAGCATGGCGCCGACGGCGCCCTCGAAGATGACGTTCGTGGCGGCCCCGAGGACGCGCGGGCCGACGACGGTGAGCGCCACCGAGACGACGCCGCACAGCGTCAGCAGCACCACGCGCGTGCGCTCCGGGCGCATGGACCGGGCGAACCGCAGCAGCGAGCCGCGGAAGTCCATCGCCTTCGCCACCGGCGCGCCCATGCCCATCGGGCCGCCGCCGGGCCCGCGCCGCGGCGGGCCGGGGCGGGCCGCGGCCGCC
>NZ_WUWN01000010.1:23245-106920 GCF_009846865.1 Puerhibacterium puerhi | reverse complement strand
CGGGACCGGCCGCCCTGCGACCGGCCGCCCGGCTGCGGCGCGGGCGCCGGCGGCGCCGGCGGCACGAACGCCGCGACCTCGCCCACGAGCGCCGTCACGACGGCGTCGCCGGCCACGACGTCGCGCGGGCGCGCGTCGATCTTCGCCTTGCGGGTCAGGTCCTTCACGTCGCCGCGCTGCTCGGGGAGCATCAGGGTGACGACGTCGCCGCCGGACCCGGCGCGGGCGGTGCGCCCGGAGCGGTGCAGGTAGGCCTTGTGCTCCGCCGGCGGGTCGACGTGCACCACGAGCTCCACGTCGTCGACGTGGATGCCGCGCGCCGCGATGTCGGTGGCCACGAGCACCTTCACCTCGCCGGAGGAGAACGCCGCGAGGTTGCGCTCGCGCGCGCCCTGGCCGAGGTTGCCGTGCAGGTCGACCGCCGGCACGCCGGCGGCGGTGAGCTGCTTGGCGAGCTTCTTGGCCTGGTGCTTGGTGCGCGTGAACAGCACGCGGCGGCCGGTGCCGGCGGCGAGCTGGTGCACCACGTCGCGCTTCACCGCGGCGTCGGCCACGGCGAGGATGTGGTGGGTCATCTTCGGCGGCGGCGCGGCGGCCTCGTCGACCGAGTGCGTGACCGGGGCGTGCAGGTACCGCTTGACCAGCACGTCGACGCCGTTGTCCAGCGTGGCGCTGAACAGCAGGCGCTGGCCGCGGGCCGGGGTGCGGTCCATGATGCGCTTGACGCCGGGCAGGAAGCCGAGGTCGGCCATGTGGTCGGCCTCGTCGAGCACGGTGATCTCGACGTCGTCGAGGCTCAGCAGCTTCTGGTTGAGCAGGTCCTCGAGGCGGCCGGGGCACGCGATGAGCACGTCGACGCCGGCGTCGAGCGCCGCGACCTGCTTGTTCTGCGAGACGCCGCCGAACACCGTGGTGGTGCGCAGGCCGAGGGCCTGGGCCAGCGGCGCGGTCGTCGCGTCGATCTGCGAGGCGAGCTCGCGGGTGGGCGCCAGGACGAGGGCGCGGGGGCGGCGCGCGGCGCTGCGGCGCCCGCCGGCGAGGCGGGTGACGACGGGCAGCGCGAACGCGAGCGTCTTGCCGGAGCCGGTGCGGCCGCGGCCGAGCACGTCCTTGCCGGCCAGCGAGTCGGGCAGCGACGCCGCCTGGATGGGGAACGGGGTGGTGATGCCGCGGTCGGTCAGCGAGGTGACGACGGGCGCGGGCAGGCCGAGATCGGCGAAGGTGGTCAAGGAGCAACTCTCAGGCAGGGCGCGGCGCACGCCTCGTCGACGGTCTGCGTCGAGCGCGGGGCTGCCGCGGCGGTGGTGGTGCGTCGCGAAGGAGGTTCACCACGACGCGCGGCGCGCGGCGGATCGCCGCGCAGCCAGGATTGCCCCCAGTCTCTCATGCCGGTGCGCGCGACCCTGCACGGGACCTCCCCGCGGCCCGCCGCCGAGCCCCCGGCGGCTGTGGTTGCATGGCCGCCGTGGACGACTCCCCCGCCTCGTTCTCGGGGTTCCTGACCGCCGCCGGCGACGTGCTCCAGCAGATCTGGACGGTCGCGACGACGCCCGTGGCGGCGCCGTCGCAGGCCGTGGTGCTCGCCGCGGGGCTGGCCGCGCTCGCCGTCGTGCTGGTGACGCCGGTGTGGCGCACGGCGCGGCACGTGGTCACGATCGCGCACGAGGGCGCTCACGCCCTGGCGGCCACCCTGACCGGGCGGCGGCTCGACGGCATCCGCCTGCACTCGGACACCTCCGGCCTGACCATCTCGGCCGGGCGGCCGCGCGGGCTCGGGATGGTGGTGACGTCGTTCGCGGGGTACGTCGGGCCGGGGCTGGTGGGCCTCGGCGCGGCGGGGCTGCTGCACGCGGGCTACGCCGTCGGGTTGCTGTGGCTGCTCGTGGCGCTGCTGGCGCTGCTGCTGCTGAAGATCCGCAACCTCTTCGGGCTGTGGTCGGTGCTGGTGGCCGGCGTCGCGCTGGTGGCGGTCTCCTGGTGGCTGGAGCCGGCCGCCCAGGCGACTGTCGCCTACACGGTGACGTGGTTCCTGCTGATGGGTTCCGTGCGGCCCGTGCTGGAGCTGCAGTCGCAGCGGGCCCGCGGCCAGGCGCGGCAGTCGGACGCCGACCAGCTCGCGCGGCTCACGCGGCTGCCCGGGCTGTTCTGGGTGGCGATGTTCCTGCTGGTCACCGTGGGCGCCCTGGTGCTGGGCGCCTGGTGGATCGTGGGGCCGGCGGCCTGAGCGGCCGGCGGTCCGGAGACGACGACGGCGGGCCGCCCCCGGGAGGGACGGCCCGCCGTCGGGCGCCGTGTGGCCGTCAGGCCTGCGGCGTGAGCACGAACCCGGGGCCCGAGGCGCCCGGGTCGGTGTCGAGCGTCAGGGAGTCCAGCGCCGTGGCTGCCTCCTTCTCGACGAAGACGTGGGTGCTGCCGGCCTCGTCGACCACCTGGTCCTCAGGCTGCGGGGACGGCACGAGCGCGAGCTCGAAGTTGCCGGGCTGGCCGGCGGACTGCGCGATGCGGAGGCCGCCCTCGGCGGGCACGCCCGCCTGCTGGGCCAGATCCTGCACGACCTCGCGGGCGTTGTCGGTGACGGTGAGCACGCTGAGCTCCTTCTCTCCGGTTCTTGCGGGCACGTTCCACCGAATCAACGCACCCGGTGCGACGCAAGGTTGAGACGCGAATTCCCGCGAATCTCCCGCATGACGAGACTCCGTGTGACGCGCGCCGCGGCGCGGGCATAGGGTCCGCCACCGCCCGGCCGGGACGACCGCGTGCCGGCCCTGCGGTGCCGGCCCTGCGGTGCCTGCCCTGCGGTGGCGGGTGATGCTGGACCGACGGCCGCGGACCCGCCGCGGCCGGGACCAGGAGGGGACGCCGTGCCGCACCGCGTGAAGAACGCCTCGGTCGCCGCCACGGGCGAGTGGACCGACCCCGACGACCACGTGCGGGCGCCGGCCGGCGACGTGCACGCCTGGCTGCCCGGCACCAACCAGACGGTGTGCGGTCTCGCGCTGGCGCGCGAGGGTCTGCGGCGCTTCCCCCACATCTCCTGGGCCGACGTGCAACCCGCGACGGGCGGCCACGCCGACCGCGTCACCTCGGTGTGCCGCCGGTGCGCCGCCGGCACGGGCGCCCGGCGCGACGAGAAGCCCTGGTCGCGGCGGGACCCCCGCCCCTGAGCCGCAGGACCGGTGGCGCCGACCTGCCCTCTCGTCGGCCAGGCGACGTGGGCCTGGCGGCATCGAGGGCCTGGCGGCATCGAGGGGCCGCTCGCTATGCGCGCGAGCGCCGTCGCGCGATCGCCTGGTCCACCGCCTCGGGGGTGAAGGTGCGCTCGAGGACCAGCTTCACCCCGCCGAGCGCCTCGGCGGACCTCCCGGCCCGGCCGACCCGGACGTCGAGGACTGCGGTGACGACGGGCAGGCAGCGCTGGAAGAGGGTGCCGCGGACGGCAGCGACGAACGGTGCCGCCGCCGAGAGCGCCCCGCCGAAGACGACGGCGTGCGGGTTCAGGAAGTTGACGATCTCCGCGAGCACCTCGCCGACGAGCCGGCCGGCGTCGCGCAGCGCGCTGATGACCTCGTAGTCGCCCGCGCTCGCCAGCTCCAGGAGGTCGGCGGTCCCGCGGACGTCCCGGCCCTCGGCCCGGAGCCGCGCCGCGATGGCCGAACCGCTCGCGACCGACTCGAGGCAGTTCTCCGTGCCGCAGGAGCACGGGATCAACGAGGTGAGGCTCGTGGGCGTGTGGCTGATCTCGCCGGCGGCGCCGCTGGCGCCCTGGTGCAGGGTTCCCCCCGAGATGAACCCCGAGCCGATCCGGCTGCCGATCTTCACCGCGAGGAGGTGCTGAGCCCCCCGGTCGGCGAGGGATGCCTCCGCGACGGCGAGGAGGTTGGCGTCGTTCTCGACGAGTGCGGGCACCTGGGTGTGGGCCCCCAGCAGCTCGTACACCGCGACCAGGTCCCACCCGGGCAGCTGGACCGACGACGCCACCGAGCCCGTGCGCGAGTCGACCGGCGCGGGGAGGCCGAGGGCGATCCCGCGCAGGTCGTCCGGGGCCTTGCCCACGGCGGTCAGCGCGTCGCGGATCCGCGTCCAGACCTCCGCGACGACGGCCTCGGGGCCGGCCGCGACGTCGAGCGCCGCCTCGGCGTCGGACAGCGGCACACCGGAGAGGTTGGCCAGCAGGACGCGAGCGTGGTTCGCGCCCAGCGTCGCCGCGGCGACCACGCCGGCGTCGCCGCGGACCCGCAGCTCGCGCGCGCGCCGACCGCCGGTCGGGGCCGCGCCCGAGCGTTCCTCGAGGAAGCCCTCCTGCAGGAGCGTCTCCACGCGCTGCGACACGGTCGACGCCGCGAGGCCCGTGGCGCGAGCGATCGCCCCCCGGGTGTCGATGCCCTGGCGGACGAGGTTGAAGATCGCCCCGGGCGACGCAGGCGCGTCGACTCGCTGCTTCACAGGCCCACCGTACCCAATCTTCGTCGAAGTTCGTCTGAGTTTCGGCTTGCTTTATTCGGAATTCGAACTGTAACGTCCACGAAACCACGCAAGGTCTTCGCTGTTCGTACGCTCCCTGGAGGTGCGAACAACGGAACGCAAAGGAGCAGCCTTGAGCGAACTGCACGCGTCACCGCCCCGGCGCAGGGCCGCCAGCCGCGACGGCACGGCCGACCTGCACCGACGCAGGGAGGGCCGAGCGGGCTACGTCTTCGTCGCCCCCACCACGCTGCTGCTCGCGGTGTTCTACCTGTGGCCCCTCGCCCAGACCGTCGTCTTCTCGTTCTCGGACTGGAACCCGGGCACCGGCCGGGTGACCGAGTCCGTCGGCCTGGAGAACTTCACCCACGTCCTGACGGACCCGGAGTTCCGGCGGGCGGTGCTCAACACCCTGGTCTACGTCGTGACGGTCGTGCCCTGCTCGATGGGTCTGGGGCTCGTCTTCGCCGCGCTCCTCGCCCGGCCCTTCCGCGGCCGAGGGCTCTACCGGACGCTGATCTTCACGCCGTACATCGCCCCGATCGTGGGCAGCGCGCTGATCTTCAGCTTCCTGCTGACCCCGCTCGGCGGCCTGGTCAACCAGGGGCTGGGCCTGCTGGGCGTCCGCCCGATCGCCTTCCTGACCACCGAGCCGTGGGCGATGGTCTCCGTCGTCGTCTTCTCCACGTGGCAGCTCGTGGGGTACACGATGATCATCTACTCCGCCGCGCTCACCAACGTGCCCGAGAGCTACCACGAGGCCGCGACGCTCGACGGGGCGGGCCCGGTACGCCGGTTCCTCTCGATCTCCCTGCCGCTCGTCGCGCCGACGTCGGGGTTCCTCGCCATCACCGGCGTCATCGGGGCGCTGCAGGTCTTCACGCAGGTGTACGTCCTGACCGGCGGAGGGCCGCTGGGGTCCACCGAGACGGTCCTGTACTGGATCTACGAGCAGGGGTTCGTGCTGTTCAACGGCGGACCGGCGAGCGCCGCTGCCGTCCTCCTGCTCGTCTTCGGGATCCTCGCGTCGGTCCTGCAGCTGACCGTCATCTCCCGCCGCGACACCGTCGAGCTGAGCTGAGGCACCGATGACCACGACCCTGGAAGCATCGACCGTCGCGAGCACCTCCGCCGGCCGTGGCCCCGGCCGGCGCCAGCCGGCGTCCCGGCGCCTGCGGCGCGCGCTGCCGACGTTCCTGCGGCACGCCGTCCTGATCGTCGCGTCGGTCGCGGCCTTCGGCCCGTTCGTCTGGATGTTCCTCGCGAGCGTCAAGTCGCCGGCCGAGGCCCTCGCCTACCCGCCCACGTTCCTGCCGCGGGAGTGGCGGTTCGACAACTACGTCCGCCTCTTCGACGCGGTCCCCTTCCAGCTGTACTACCGCAACAGCATCCTCGTCACCGTGGCCACCACGGCGGGCCAGGTCCTGACCAGCCTCGCGGCGGGGTACGCGTTCGCCCGGCTCCGGTTCCCCGGGCGCAACGTGCTGTTCGTGGTCCTGCTGGCGGCGCTCCTCGTGCCGTTCGAGGTGGTCTTCACCCCGCTCATCAGCCTCCTCGCCTCGCTCGGATGGCTCAACACCTTCCAGGGGCTGATCGTCCCGAACATCCCCTCGATCCTCGGGGCCTTCCTGTTCCGCCAGTTCTTCGAGGGCTTCCCCACCGAGATCGAGGACGCCAGCCGCCTGGACGGCGCCGGCGTCTGGCGGCGCTTCTGGTCGGTCATCGCCCCCATGGCGGCGCCGATGATCGGCAGCTTCGCGATCCTGTCGTTCGTCTACAACTGGAACAACTTCTTCTTCCAGTTCCTGGTCGTGACGCGCACGGAGTTCTTCACGCTCCCGGTGGGCCTGTCACAGCTCCAGTCGACCCACGGGACGAGCTTCAACCTGCTCATGGCCGGGTCGGCGCTCGCGATCCTGCCCGTGTTCGTCGTGTTCCTGCTGTTCCAGCGACAGATCGTCACCGCTCTGTCCGGAGGCCTGCGATGAGGCTCTCCTCGCCGGCGCACCCGGCCCGCACCACCACCCCCGCAACTCCACGGCACCAGGAAGGGACGCCCATGCGCACCCACCGCATCTCCCGCACCACGCCCCGCACCGTCGCGGCGGCCGCCGCCGTGCTCGCGCTCGCGGCCTGCTCGAGCGGCGCCATCGGGCAGGACGACGCCGACGCCGGGGGCACCGGCGCCACGTCGATCCTCGTCTGGTCCGGCGTCACCGGCGAGACGGCCACCAAGCTCGACGAGCTCGTGCAGCGGTTCAACGAGTCGCAGGACGAGTACGTCGTCGAGTGGCAGTACTCCGGCACGGGCGACAAGCTCACCGCGAAGCTCCTCAACGCCGTGGAGAACGGCCAGGGGCCGAACCTGCAGTACGGGGACTCGACGCCGCAGATGCTGCCGCAGATCATCGAGACCGGGAAGGTCGTGCCGCTGGACCCCCTGCTCGACGACGCCGGGTCGGAGGTCACCCGCGAGACGTTCACGGAGAACATGCTCGCGACCGGCACGTTCGACGGAACCGTCTACTCGCTGCCGTCCGAGGCCGGGGACTACGCGCTCGTCTACAACAAGCAGATGCTCGCCGACGCCGGGGTCGGGGTGCCGACCACCTGGGACGAGGTGGCGTCAGCCGCAAAGAAGCTCACCACGGACGGGCGCTACGGCATCTACCTGCCGATCGGCACCGGTGAGTGGCCGGTCTTCACCTGGCAGGCCATGCTGTGGAGCGCCGGCGGCGAGCTCCTCAGCCCGGACGGCACCGAGGTCGCGTTCGACTCCCCGGAGGGCGTGACGGCGCTCATGACCTGGACCGACCTGGTGGCGTCCGGGGTGGCCTACCCGTCGAGCCTGCAGACGGACGCCGACGGTCAGGGCATCGCCAGCCTGACCAGCGGCCAGGTCGGCATGATCATCACCGGTGCCTACAACCTCCCGAAGATCGACGAGGCGCTCGGCGCCGAGAACGTGGGCGTGGCCCCGTTCCCGACGATCGAGGTCCCCGCGATGAACACCGGGACGAACAACTCCTACATCCTCGACGGCAGCGAGGAGGAGGAGGCCGGCGCCTGGGAGTTCCTCCAGTTCATGCTCTCCCCCGAGGTCCAGGCCGAGTGGGACATCGCCTCCGGGTACCTGCCGACCAACGTGGACACGGCGCAGACGGAGACGTTCCAGGAGTTCATCGCCGAGGACCCGCGCATGCAGGTCTTCGTCGACCAGCTCGAGTACGCCAAGGCCCGGCCCTCGATCCTCGCCTACAGCGGGATCAGCGCCGCCCTGTCCACCGAGATCGAGAAGGCGCTGCTCGGGCGGGTGACCCCGCAGGAGGCGCTCACGGCGGCGGCGTCCAAGGCGCAGGAGTCGCTCGACCACGAGCAGTGACCCCGCCGCGCACCTCCCGGCCCCGTCCACCCAGCTGCAGACCCAGAGATGAGGAACGTCCCGATGACGACAGTCGGAATGCTCGGCGCCGGCGGTATCGCCACCATGCACATCGCGAGCTGGCTACGGCTCGGGGTCGACGTGCTGGTGCACAGCCTCGAGGGCGCCGACGAGCTCGTCGCCCGCCACGGCAGGGGGGAGGTGGTCGGCTCGCTCGACGAGCTGCTGTCCAGGTCCGACCTCGTCGACGTGTGCACGCCCACCCACACCCACCGTGCCCTGGTCGAGGCAGCCGCCGCGGCCGGCAAGGACGTCGTGTGCGAGAAGCCGCTGGCGCGGACGGTGGAGGACACCGAGGCCATGATCGAGGCGTGCCGGCGGGCCGGCGTCGCCCTGCACCCGGCGCACGTGGTGCGCTTCTTCCCCGAGTACAGCGTGATGCACGACGCCGTGGCACGCGGCAGGCTCGGAGACCTCGCGGTCCAGCGGTACGACCGCCACGGCACCGCGCCGGGGCCCGGCTGGTTCCGCGACGAGGGCCTCTCCGGCGGCATCGTGATGGACCTGATGATCCACGACCTCGACTTCGCCCGGTGGAACGCCGGGCCGGTCGCCTCGGTCCGCGCGGTCCGCTCCGGTGCCGAGGGGTCCGGCACGGTCGCGGCGAACGTGGTCCTCACCCACCGGTCAGGCAGCATCAGCAGCGTCGGAGGCGTGTGGTCGGCCGGCCCGGTCGCCTTCCGCACGCGCTTCGAGGTCGCCGGCACCGGGGGCCTGCTCCGGCACGACTCGGCGGACAACCCGGTCACCTGGACCAACGGCGGCTCCACCCCGGACCGGGACGGGTACGCGCCGAAGGTCGCGATGGGCGAGAGCCCGTACCTCACCGAGCTGCGGGAGTTCCTCGCCGCCACCCGCGGCGGCCCGACGCCCCGCGTCACCGCCCAGGACGGCCTGGAGGCCGTCCGCATCGCACAGGCCGCGCTGCAGTCACTCGTCGTCGACGACGCCGTCTCCCTGGAGGATGCCCGATGAAGGTCGCCCTGATGTCGTTCGCGCACACGCACGCGAGCAGCTACGCCCGCCTCCTCGCCGCCAGGACCGACGTCGAGGTGCTGACGTCCGACCCCGACGCCGGGGAGCGGCCGGCGGGCGAGTCGGGCGGTGCCGCGCTCGCCGCAGAGCTGGGCGTGGCGTACGTCGACTCCTACGACGAGCTGCTCGCCTGGGGCCCCGACGCCGTCGTGGTGTGCTCCGAGAACGTGCGGCACCGGGCGCACGTGGAGGCCGCCGCGGCGGCCGGGGCGGCCGTCCTGTGCGAGAAGCCGCTGGCCACCTCCGTCGCCGACGCCGAGGCGATGGAGGCGGCGTGCGCGGCGGCCGGGGTGCCGCTGATGGTCGCGTTCCCGGTCAGGTTCTCCCCGGTGTTCGTCGACCTGCGCGAGCAGCACGCGGCGGGCGCCCTGGGTCGCATCCACGCGCTGTCGGGGACGAACAACGGGCAGGTCCCGGCCGCACGCGCCTGGTTCACCGACCCGGCCCTCGCGGGCGGCGGCGCCGTCACCGACCACACCGTGCACCTCGCCGACCTGGCGGACGCGCTGCTCGGCGGCGTCCCCGCCGTGCGGGTCCACGCGACGGCGAACCGGCTGCTGCACCCGAGCCTCGAGGTCGAGACGGCGGGCATCGTCACGGTGACGTACGCCGACGGCACGAACCTCACGATCGACTGCAGCTGGTCGCGGCCGGCGAGCCACTCGGTCTGGGGCGGCCTGACGATGTCGGTGGTCTCGGACGCGGGGCTCGTGGACGTCGACCCGTTCGCGCCGCGCGTCTCGGGGTGGTCGGAGACCGACGCCACGGAGCTGTGGCTCGGGTACGGCCCGAACCTCGACGACCTCATGCTGTCGGCCTTCCTCGACGCCGTCCGCGACGGCACGCGCCCGCAGCCGGGCGGCCGGGTCGGCGTCCGGACGACGGCGATCGTCGAGGCGGCCTACCGCTCGCTGCGCGAGTGCCGGGCCGTCGACGTCGAGACCGCGGGGAGCATGGCGGTCACCGCGGGATGAGCGTCGGCTCCCTCAGCGAGACGGCGGCGGCCACCGGTCGCGGCAGCGTGCGCATCGGCGTCGACGTCGGTGGGACCACGGTGCACGCCGTGGCCGTCGGCCCGGACGACGTCGTGCTCGCCGAGCACCGGATGCCGACGAGGCGCGGCGCCGAGGCGGTCGTCCGCGACATCGTCGCGGCGGCAGCCGCCGTCGCACCCGGGGTCGCACGTGAGGACGCGCAGGGGGCGTCGGACGCCCTGTCGTCCCGGGGCGTCGTCGCCGTGGGACTCGGGGTCCCGGGTCTCGTCGACCGGCGGACCGGCCGCGTCCGCGCGGCGGTGAACCTCGGCCTCGACGACGTCGCGCTCGGGCCCCTCGTCGCACGAGGCGTCGGGGTCCCGGTCGTGGTGGAGAACGACGTCAACGCGGCCGCGCTCGGCGCGGCACGCGTCGTCGGCGAGACGGACAGCCTCGCGCTCCTCAACGTGGGGACGGGCATCGCCGCCGGGCTGGTGCACGAGGGACGGGTGGTCCGCGGCGCGAACGGGTTCGCCGGCGAGCTCGGCCATCTCCCGGCCCACCCGACGGCCAGGCCGTGCCCGTGCGGCCAGCGCGGCTGCCTGGAGACCGTCGCCTCGGGGATGGCGCTGAGCCGGGACTGGCCCGTGGCGTCCGGGCACCCCGCCGTCGACCTGCTGGCCGCGGTCCGTGCCGGCCGCCCGCGGGCGATCGAGGTCTGGACCCGGTTCGTCGACGCGGTCGGGCTCGCCGCCCAGGCGGTCGCCACGGCCTACGACCCGGCGGTCATCGTGCTGGGGGGCGGGCTGTCGGCCCTCGGGGAGCCCTTTCGCGACGGGGTGTGCGCGGCGCTCGACAGCCGTGCCGCGCACTCGCCGTTCCTGCGGTCGATGGCCGTGGCCGGCCGGGTCGTGCTGCTGCCCGCGAGCCCGCCCGTGGCCCCGCTCGGCGCCGCCGCGGTCGCCCAGGTGGCGGCAGCCGGGGCCTGACCTTCAGCTCCGCCTAGCCCTGACGTCGCCGGAGGCGCGCATGCACTGCCGCCGCGGTGCAGGCGACGCGTGGTGACCCTGAGCGCCTGCCCCCGGGGTTACGGTCCGGCGAGCTCGACCGAGTAGCCTGACCTCGGCGACACGTACGGGTCATCTGACCAGGCCATCCGCTCCTGGCCGCGAGGACCGCCGGTCTCGTTCGTGCGTGCCCCCGGGCCTCTAGCTCAATTGGCAGAGCAGCGGACTTTTAATCCGCGGGTTGTGGGTTCGATCCCCACGGGGCCCACCGTCCTGACCTGCGGACTTGGTCGGCTCTTGGGGTTCTTGACCCGACTTGCGCAGCAGTTGCGCAGCAGCGGCCGGCCGCATGGGTGGTGAGGAGGGCCGCGCCAGCGGCTCTTTCACCCGGGGCAGGTGCGCCCGGGGCAACAGGCCTGGTCGCCGGGCTTGGTACCGTCTCGCCGAGTTCCGGCGCCGCAACGGGTGCCCGCGATGACGACCACCAAGGGGGATGGGGATGGACGAGCTGGATCAGCCTGAGGTCCACGAGATGGATCGGGACATGATCCAACTGCGCTTCGGCGACGAGCAGGGCGAGTACCACGACATCAATGCCAGGGACCTGGCGGAGGTGTTGCAGGGGCTCACGACGCTCGTGTCCGACTCTGCCAAGGCGGGTGTCTTCGGTGACGGCCCGCCTCCGGAGGTCCGGGTGCGGCCGATCAAGGAGGGCTCGGTCACGGTCGAGGCCGTGCTGCAGTGGGCCGTCGATAACCCGACTTGGTCGGTCCCCGGCGCGACTGCCATCCTCGGCGGCGCCGGGTACGCCGTGAAGGCTGTCATCGGCACCGCGATCAAGCGCCTGCGGAAGAAGCCTGAGAGCGTCGAGCGGCTCGACACCGGCAACTACCTGATCACGTGGCCGGGGGAAGGGCCGGAGGAGGTGTCGGAGGAGGTCTGGAAGCTGATCAACACGCCCTCGCGGCGCACCCGCAAGGCCATGGCGCAGCTCCAGGCCCCGATGTCCGAGGACGCCTCCTTCATGGAGGTGCGCGTCGCCGACCGCGACGCCGACTCTCGAGCCGTCCTGGCGACGCCCACCGACGTTCGGGCGGAGAAGCGGGACTACTACGCGGCCGCGGCTACGGAGCCCGAGAAGGAGCCCAACAAGGACGTCCACCCGGACATCGAGGCGCAGCTCAAGGCGATCAACTTCAGCGACCCGACCCAGTGGCAGGTGGCTGCCCTTGGCCGAACCAAGAAGGCTACGATCGCTGATGAGGAGTTCCTCGCGAGCGTCGAGCGCGGAACCCAGTACGGGAAGAACGACATCTTCCGCGTGACGCTCGTCGAGGAGACGTTCGAACGCGAGGGCCGAAACAAGATCGACTGGACGCTGACCAAGGTCGTCAGGACGCGACGGGGTGCGAATGATGCGGAGGAAGGCCAGCAGTCGGGTGCGCCAGACTAACCGCGCGCTTCTTGCGGTCGACGCGCTCGCGCTCATGTTCGGGATCGCCGCCGTAGTCGTGATCGTCGCGGCGGTCGCACGGGGGTCCAATCCAGCGCTACTGCTCGTCCTTGCTGCTGTGCTCCCGCTTATCGTCTGGTCGATTCGCGACGGCACGTTCGAGATCAAGCTTTGGCGCGCGCTCAACCGATCGTCGAGATAGCCCAGTACGACGACGGCCCTTCCGCCGAAGCGGGAGGGCCGTTGTCGCAGCACTCACGGATGGCGCCAGCGCTCCCGGCTCCGGGCACTGGTGACCGCGTCGACGGGCACGCTGCCCCATCGCCTCGGGCTGCCGCTTTCACCCGCTCGGGACGCCGACCGTAGCGAAGGTCCACCCGCATACTGTCGGTCGTGACTGCCGAGCCGCCGCACCAGCCCCCGCACCAGCCGCCCCCGCAGGTCCAGTACGTGCCGGTCCAGTACGTGCCGGTCTACGCGGTGAAGCCGCCCATCAACACGTTGTCCGTGATCGGCCTGGTCGCCGGCATCCTCGGGATGCTCCTGTTCATCCTTCCCATCATTGGGCTGCTGATCAGCGTCACGGCGGTTGTGTGCGGACACGTCGGCCGGCGGCAGATCGGACAGGAGCACGCGGAAGGACGTGCCGCGGGCGGCCGAGGTATGGCCATTGCGGCCATCGCGCTCGGGTGGGTCGCAACCGGCCTCGCCGCCTTCATGACCATCGGGATGATCATGGTCAGGGTCTTCTAAACCGCCCATCCGCAGGCAGCCCCGTCGGCCCTCCGGCCAGCGGGGCTGTCTGCGTTATCGAGCCTGGCGGCGGGCGCGGCGAGCGGCGAGCTCGTCGATCGGGCTGGTGCCGCCGGCGGCCACGGGCGCCGGCCCGAGGGCGGCGAGCACCTTGTCGGCCTCGAGCTCGTCGAGGTGGGCGTAGCGCTGGGTCGTCAGCGGCGAGACGTGGCCGAGCAGCTTGCCGACCTCGGCCAGCGAGACCCGACCGGACTGCAGCAGCCACGAGGCGTAGGTGTGCCGCAGGTCGTGCACCCGGGCGTGGCCGACGTCGGCCAGCGCGAGGGCGCGGCGAAACGCCTTGGCGTACTGCGCGTACTCGACCTGGGCGCCGCTGGGCATGGTGATCAGCAGCGGCCCGACGCAGGCGCCCTCGACGTGCCGGTAGCCGCAGGTGCGGCCGCGCGCCGGCTGCTCGAGTGCGGACAGGTCGACCCACTCGGGGATCGGGACCTGCCGCTTGCGCCGGCCCTTCGGGTAGGGCTTCATGTGCCGGCCCTTGTCCGACCACGCCTCGATGACGTGGACGACGCCGCGGCGGGCGTCGACGCGGGCGCGGTGCAGCCCGGCGGCCTCGCCCCAGCGCAGGCCGGTGCCGACCAGCAGCAGGGTCATCGCGAGGTAGGGCCCGTCCAGGTGCTCGCAGATCGCGTCGAACTCCTCGCGCGTGAGGTAGCGCTCGGCGCCCGGCGGTGTGCCGGGCAGCGCCAGCCGCATGGCGGGGTTGGTCGGCAGGATCTCGGCGTCCACCGCGGCGGCCAGGGAGACCGACAGCAGGTTGACGATCGCCTTGACGGTGGCCGCGGCGCGGGTGCGCTCAACGCCGTCGGCGTCGGTATAGGCGGCCAGCTCGGCGGCCCAGGCCTTGACCTCCTGACGGGTGATGTCGACCAGCCGAACGTCGCCCCAGCGCGGTCTGAGGATCTTCTCGATGCGGCCTGCGTCGGTCGCCATCGTCGACGCGGCGCGCCGCCGGGTCGGCCACCACTCGTCGCACCACTCGCCCCACGTCCGCCCGGCTGCCTCGGGATCGCGCCAGCCGAGCGAGCGTGCGTCCCTCTCGGCGGCCGCGGCCGCGCGCTCGGCCGCCTTCTTGTGCGTGAACGGGCTGCCGGGCGCTGTGCGCTCGCGCCCGTCGGCGTCGCGGTACTTCGCCATCCACTTCCCGGACGACGACTGCCGAACCCAGGCCATCAGCCCACGGCTCGCAGGTGCCGCGCCGAGCGCACGGCGGCCATCCCTGCGCTCGCGGCGGCGCGGCGCAGCACGTGGTCGCGCCAGACCTGCACGATGCGGGTGTCGACGTCGAGCTCGCGCGCGATCGCGCCGAGGTGGCCCTCGTGCATGCGCTCGGCTAGCGCGTAGTCGACGGGCGAGATGAGCAGGTGCGCGGCGTGGGTGTCGGCCTGCAGCTCGTCGCGCGGCACGTCGTGCATGGCGGAGTACCCGTGTCCGTGCACCCAGTGCCCGATCTCGTGGGCGAGCGCGATGCGCTGGGTCGTCTCGGACTTGCGGTGGTTGATCAGGGTCAAGCCGCTGCGGCGCACCTCACCAGCGCGCCGGTTCAAGTCCGCCCACTTCACCTTCATCCCCAACGACTCCGCGTGGGCGATCAGTTCGTCCATCGTCATCTGCACCCTGCCTTCTCCCCCCACGTGCTCCCCTGCTACGGCTCGACCTGGCGAGCCTCGACCTCGTCGTCGGCGTCGCGGTCCATGGCCGCGAGCGTGTAGTCCTCAGGGTCGACGACCTCGCCGTCGAGCGTTACCAGCGGCGCCTCCGGCGGCGCAGCAGAGCTCGCGGCGACGCGCTCCTCGGCCCACCGCACGACGTCGGACACGCGCAAGTCCAGCACCTCGCTCATCTGGTAGATCTCGCCGACGGTGGCCGGCGGAGCCTCGGCGTTGAAGATCTTGCCGAGCCGCTTCCGCGAGATGCCGGAGCGCGCCTCGAGCTCGACCTGCGTGATGCCAGCTTCGGCGAAGCGCTCGCGCAGGATCTCGGCCACCTGCTCGTCGTGGGGGCCTAGCTGCTTCGGGGTCCGTGCCATACGGCACACATTGCCATATGGCCCAGCCGATGACCAGATGCGCTTGACACTGTGCCATTTGGCCCACATGCTTTCACCCATGGTTGATGTGCCAAATGGCCCAGGGGGGATCACCGGGGCGCTCGCCGGGGAGATCCGGCGGGAGATGGAGTGCCAGGGCCTGACAGGGGTCGCTCTCGCCTCTCGCAGCCGGCTCGACCGCGCATCGCTGTCGCGCTGGACCCGCGGGCTCCGGGCGATGTCGACGGAGACGCTCAGCCAGATCGCGGCGGGCCTCGGCCTCACTGCCTCGGAGCTCCTGGCCCGGGCCGAGGCTGCCATGGAGCGCGGGCCGACCGCTCCTCGGCGGCGCGTCGACGACGACGCCGCGGCCTGAAGCAGCAGAAAGCCCCGGCATCGGTCCTGCCAGACCGCCGGGGCTCCCTACACCGAGAGGAAGCCTAGCCGTGAGCACCGCTCTGATGCACGCACCGGCTGCAGCCGATGCCGCGCCCGCCCCCATGGAGGCATGGGCGCGCGAGCCGCTGACGCCCGCAGAGGTGGGTGCCGAGTTCCGCCGCCACCCCGAGACCGTCCGCGACGCCATCCGCGCCGGCGACCTGCACGGCCACCAGCGCGTCAAGCGTGGCCGCTGGCTCGTCGAGCGCCGCTGCGCCGCAGCTTGGGTCCGCGGCGCCGAGTGCCCGCACCAGACGAATGCCACCGTCGTCCCGATCACCGCTGCCCGTGGACGTGCCCGATGAAGCGCCTCGCGTCCGCGCTCCTCGTTGTCGTCGCTCTCGTGTTGGGCGCTTGCGCTGGCTTCCTCGCTCTGTCTGCCCCGCCGCTGTCCGGTGGCACCGGGTGGGCGATCGTCCTGCTGCTGGTCGTGCTCGTGCTCTTCCTGCGCGCCCGCGCCATCCGTGTCGAGCAAGAGAAGAGCCGATGACCGTCACCGACCTGCCCTCGATGCCCGCCGCGACGGCGGCCGGAGTCCGCGCCCGCCGCTACGCCGGCACCGCCTGCACTGACGCGCAGGTGGCCGCGTTCATGGCCGCCGTCGGCGCCGTGCGGCCCGGCACGGAGTTCTCCGTGAACCTGATCCGCCGCCAGCTCGACGAGGCGTTCGTGCCCACCTCGGCCCGATCCCGGCTGTTCGACCGCGCCGTGGCCGCCGGCCTCATCGAGCCGGTGACGGACATCGTCCGCGGCCGCCGACAGGCCGCCTACGAGCCCTCCACCGGACGGACGGCCAAGGGCGCGCGCGTCCGGATCTACCGCCGCACGCCCGCCCCGTACCGCCCCGAGAGCGGCTGACCCGTGACGGCCGACGACTGCGGCCACGGCTGGCGGCCCGGCGAGCAGACCCGCGGGGGCTACCTCGCCTGCCCCACCTGCCGAAGAGCCCAAGCCGCCGCCGTCGACCGCCTGATCCGCATCCCCGCTCCGCCCGTGGACTGGCAGGCGCTTGCCGCCGGCAACGACGACTGACCCCGCACCGCCCTACCCCGTGGAGAACGCGATGACCGACACGCACCTGTCCCTCGTCGATGGCGATGAGACGCCCACGACGCCCCGCGTCCCGACCCCTGCCGACGTCGCCCGCATGACCGCGGTGCCGGTCGTCGGCCTGCCGATGCGGGAGGACACCCCGGCGCCCGGGCGGGCTTTCACGCCCGAGACGTTCACCGTGCGCATCCGTACCGGCGAGCCGGGCCAGCCGTTCTACGACGTCGAGAACGTCGCGCACTGGAAGGTGCACGACGGCAGCCTGTCCCTCTACGGGCCGCTCGACGGTGACGGCCGCATCGTGAAGCTCGAGACGATCAACGCGCTGCACTGGACCCGCGTCCACCGCCTCCCGGGCGGTGCCGAGTGAACGCCGCCACGCCGCACGTCGCCGCGCCGACCCGCGTCGACCCGCGCGCCCTCGTGCTGGCCGAGAACGTCCGCCAGACGGTCGTGCTCGACACGGCGTTCAAGCGCGACATCGCACAGCGCGGCGTGCGCCAGCCGATCGAGGTGAAGTACGACGCCCTCGGCCAGCTGCAGGTCGTCACCGGGCAGCGCCGCACCCTCGCCGCGCTCGAGGCCGGCCTGCCCGAGGTGCCCGTCGTGCTCGTCGAGGACATCGCCGACGAGGCCGACCGCATCGTCGAGCAGCTCGCCGAGAACCACCACCGCGCCGGCATCACCACGGCCGACGACGCCGCCGCCGTCAAGCAGCTGTCGCTCTTCGGGCTCTCGCCGGCGCAGATCGCCAAGCGCACCGCCCGGCCCAAGGAGGAGGTCCAGGCCGCGCTCGCGCTCGCAGACGCCTCTGAGGAGACGCGCGCGGTGGTCGCCGAGCGCGAGGTCGACCTCGTGACCGCCGCCAAGATCGCCGCGTTCGACGGCGACCAGGACACCGTCGAGCGGCTCACCGACGTCGCGCTGACCCGACCCGAGGTCATCGACCACGAGCTCGAGCGCGCGCGACGCGACAAGGCCGAGCGCGACGCCGTCGCCGCCCGCGTCGCCGAGCTGCGCGCCCAGGGCGTGACCGTCGTCGACGACGTGACCGACTACCCCAACCGGTCGGCGCTCGACCTCCTCACCGACACCCCGAACGCCTCCGGCACCGCGCCCGCGATCGACCCGACCGCGCACCAGCTCAAGTGCCCCGGGCACTTCGTGGTCGTGCACTCCATGGGCGGCCTGCACGAGCCCGTGCTCAGCGAGACGGCCTACTGCGGCGACTGGAAGACGCACGGCCACTTCAACCGGTACGCGCGCAACACCGCCACGGCCACCTCGGGCCCCAAGCCCGACGACAAGGCCGCCGAGCGCCGCCGCGTCATCGCGAACAACAAGGCCGCCGACGCCGCGATCGTCGTCCGTCGCACCTTCATCCGCGACCTGCTGCAGCGCGCCACCCCGCCCACCGACGCCGTCACCTACGCCGCCCGCATGCTCGCCGAGCACCGCACCCAGGCCGGCATGCAGGCCACCGACGCCCTCCACGACCTCATGCCCGACGGCGTCAACGTCGCCCCGCAGGGCACCAAGAACGCCCACCGCTACCTCCTGGCGCTCGCGGCCGCGATCGGCGAGTCGAACCTGCACCGCGAGTTCTGGCGCAGCCGCGCCTACAGCTACGGCGGCTACACGCCCGCCGGCGTGCTGCACCTGCAGCAGCTGCAGGCGTGGGGCTACACGCTCGCCGACGTCGAGCAGACCTGGCTCGACGACTACCTCTCCCGAGAGGGGAGGAAGTGATGCGCTCCCAGGGGATCACCGCCGCCGGCGGACCGCTGCACTACGGCGACCCGATCGACCTCCCCCGCGAGCCTCGCGAGTCGCGCGAGGCCGTCCGCGCCCGCATGGAGGCCAAGACCAACTGGCGGGACCGCTCCCCGTTCGGCCCCCGCACCGAGCGCGAGGAGGAGGTCGACCGCTTCGCGCCGCACACGGACCCGACCTACACCGAGCTCGCGTTCACCACCCCGCCGCGGCGCGACGAGCTCGACGACCTCCTCGCCGCCGGTGACGCCGCGCCCGTCGACGAGACCGAGACCCAGCCCGAGGACGCCCCCGCGGCGCTCGCGGCTGACCAGACCCCGCAGGGCGCGGGCGCTCCCTCCGGCACCCCGACGGGTGTTGGCGCGCCCGGTGCCGTTGAGGTCGAGGGCGCGGCCACGGCCGCGCACCCGCGCCCTGCGGGCACCACCCCGAAGCCGACGCCCCGGCTGCCGAGCGCGCCGGCGCCCACCGCCAAGCCGCGCCGCCGGTCCGCGCCCACGCCCCGGCCTGCCACGCGGCCGGCCCCGCAGGCAGCCCCGCGGCCGCGCGCGGCGTCGAGGCCGAAGCCGGACGCCGCGGCCATCGTCCGGGAGTACACGGAGGACCGCATGACGATCCCGCAGATCGCCCGGAAGCGTGGGCACTCCACCCGCACGGCGCGCGACCTGCTCAAGGCCACGCCGGGCGTCGTGATGCGCGACGACCGCTCCACGCACTCCGGCGGCCGGAACAAGATCGCCGACGACCCCCGCGTCGTCGCCGCGATCCGGCGCCTGTACGTCGACGAAGGCCTCAGCCAGACCGAGGTCGCCGAGAGGCTGCAGCTGACCTACCAGGTCGTGCGCCGCGTCATGCGGACCAACGGCATCGAGGCGCGGCCGCCGGCCAGCGTCACCGGCCACGGATCGGCGCGCCCGGGCGTCTCCACGCTCGCGAAGCTGCGCCAGGCGATCGAGGACGCTGGGCTGACCGCTCGCACGCTGCGCGAGTGGGCGATCGCCAACGGGATCGACGTCCCCACGACCGGGCTGCCCGGCTGGGACGTCCTCGACGCCTACCTCGCCGACCGCCCCGTCGTGACGCCGCCGGCCGCCCGCGGCTCCGTGCGCCGCGCTGGCAACCGCTGGCGGGCCACGTGCTCCGTCTGCGGCCACCTCGACATCACCGCGGTCAGCCACGCCGCCACGCTCAACGCGCTCGGTAGCCACCTGCGCATCCACCAGCCCGCCAGAGAGGCCTCCGCATGACCCCCGGCCGCCGACAGACCGACCGCGACGCCCGCGCCCACCTACTCGCGTCGCTCGAGTACGGCGTCAATCCACTCGTCGGCCGCTGGGCCTCAGCGCCCGACACCGACCAGCCCACCCAGCAGGAGGACGCATGACGACCACCGAGGCCGAGACGCCGGCCACGACGCCGACGGCGCCGCCCGTCGACGTGTACGTCGGCCGCGCGACCCTGCGCATGGCGCTCGCGGCCGTGCTGCCGCACGTGTGCGCCGACGACAACATCCCCGCGCTGCAGCGCGTGCGTCTGCAGTTCGTCGACGACAGCACCGTGCTGGCCCTCGCGCTCGACCGCTACACCGCGGCCGCGGCCCGGATCAGCGTGCACGACGTCCTTGAGCTGCCCGAGCTGGCGACCGTCGACATCGAGCCCCGCTCGGCGCGCGAGGTGCTCGCCGTGCTCACCCCGCCGCGCGACAAGGACGCCCGCCACCAGTGGGAGCAGGATGCCTTCCACCTGTACGTCACCGCCAAGGACGTCACCTTCACCGAGGAGGACGCCTTCCTCGACGGGCGCTCGCTGACCGTGCCGCGCATCCCCACGGACGACGTCGTGCGCCCGGGCGGCGGCTTCCCGGACGTGCCGCGGCTCATCGCCTCGACGCTCTCGCTGCCGACGCGCGAGGAGGTCCGCCAGGGCCTGAACACCGAGCTGCTCACGCGTTGGGTCAAGACGGCGAACGTCTACCAGTACCCGCTCAAGGTCACGCCGCGCCGGCACCCGACGTCCGACCGGGTCGCCGGGTGGACGGTGCGCGTCGGCGACGTCGACGAGTGCGCGGTCGGCGTCATCATGCCGATCGACCTCGACGCCGAGGAGGCGCACGCGGCCGACAACGCCTGGTTCGGGGCGCCTGAGCCGCGCCGCCGGCGACTTCCGGCCCGTCGAGGAGCCGGAGACCCTCGTCGAGGTCGTCCAGCGGCTCTACGAGGTCACGAACAACCCCGAGGTTCTCGACGTCGATACCAACCTCCTGCGCGACGCTGCCCGACTGGTGCTCCCACGCAGTTCGGCTCGACCAGCATGCTGCAGCGCAAGCTGCGCATCGGCTTCGCCAAGGCCGGCGCCGTCATGGACGAGCTCGAGCGGCTCGAGGTCGTCGCACCCCGCGAGGGCAGCAAGGCCCGCGACGTGCTCCTGCCGCCGTCCGCGCTCAACGAGGTCCTCGCCCGCATCGAGACGGCCGAGGAGGCCGACAGCTCGCTTGGCGGCGCGCAGTGAGCGCGGCCGCCATCGTCACCGTCGCCGGCGCGGCCGTCGTCGTCACCGTCTCGCTTGCCGTCGTCGTGCTCGCGTGCGCCGAGGCTGCCGCCGCGCGCCGGCTGTTGCGCCGCCGCGGGGAGCGTGCCTCGTGAAGATCGTCGGCCTCGACCTCTCCCTCGCGTCCACCGGCGTCTCGGCCGTCTACCCGGACCTCGGCGGCCGCGCCACCGTCGCGCGCATCCAGACCAAGCCCGACGGCGACAGCCTGCTGGCCCGCCGTCAGCGTCTGCGGACCATCCGCGACGCCGTCGCCGGCTGGACGCGCAGCGCCGACCTGGTCGTCGTCGAGGGGCTCGCGTTCGCCAGCACCAGCCCGCACGCCACCGAGCGCGCCGGCCTGTGGTGGCTCGTCGTCGAGAGCGTGCTCGCCCGGAACACCCCCGTCGCGGTCGTCAGCCCGACCGCCCGCGCGAAGTACGCGACCGGCAAGGGCAACGCCGGCAAGGACGCGGTGCTCGCCGCCGTCGTGCGCCGCTACCCGGACGTCGACGTCACCGGCAACGACGAGGCCGATGCCCTCGTGCTGGCCGCCATGGGCGCCCGCCACGTCGGCCAGCCCATCGACCACCTGCCCACCACCCACACCGACGCCATGGCCAAGGTCGCCTGGCCCGAGGAGGACTGACCCATGCCGAAGATCACCCTCTACAGCATCACCGGCCTGCCGCTGGACGCGGGCGTCGCGGCGGAGCTCGACGCCGTCGCGGCGAGCATCCGCTCCCACGACGAGCACCTCGAGGGGGCCGGGGGCTGCGACGTCGACCACGAGCCCGAGTTCCGCGCTGCCGTCGACAAGGTGCTCCGCTACTACGGCTACGAGGTCGCGCCCGAGTACACCGAGGACAGCTGGGGCAACATGCGCGACGGCGAGAACGGCCAGCGCCTGCTCGACGTCTACGCCGCCCGGCAGCTCGACACGGCTCTGGCGTACCTCGGGATCCCCGACGGCACCGAGGTCGACTCGTGGCAGGTCGACGCTCCCGCCGCGCCTGAGCTCCACGACCTGCGCGACGTCGCCGCCGAGTTCGGCGTCGACCTCGACGAGCCCGAGCCGAGCGGCGAGCCCGTTCCCGCCGCGGCCGCCGACACCGCAGGGCTTCCGCCCGTGCCTGGCCCGTCGGACTTCCTCTACACGCTGCGCAACACCGCTGGCCGGGCCGCCGACGAGTTGCGTCCGGCGATCGAGAAGGCGCAGGCCGTGCTCGCGTGGCTCGACCGGGTCGCGGAGGACGCTGAGGACGCCGCCCGGCTCGTCGGCGCCTCCGATCTGGAGCCGAGTGCCCGCGCGCTCATCCCCGAGCGCTCCGGGCTCGTCTACGCCGACCCCACGCGGGAGGCCTGACCGATGATCACGACGACCTACACCGCTCGCGGCACGGGCGCCGGCCCGACGCTGGCCGAGGTCAAGCGCCTCGTCGCCGAACTCGAGCGCGCCAAGCTGCCGGAGGCGACCGTCATCGCCGTGCACCACGAGTCCGGCGACCGCCCGGGCGAGCTGAGCGCCTGGTCCCTCACCGTGACCGGCGCGGGGAGGGCCTGAACCATGGCCACCCTCGACCTACGCACCAGCCTGCCCGTCGCGCTCACCCGCATGGAGCTCCACGCCGCTCACTACGCCGCGGCCGGCACCCTCGCCGAGGCCATCGACGACGCCCGGGCGCTCGTGGCCGACCTCGAGCACGAGACGGCCGCGTACATGCGCGCCCGCCTCGGCATCGACCCGGACAGCGGCACGCTGATCACGACCGAGGACGACGTCCTCGCCACCGCGGCCGCGCACCTGTCCGCCGGCACCGACCTCGGCGTCCGGCTCGCCGCGGCCACGCTGCGCGGCTACCTCGACCGCCCCGGCGTCGCGGCACGGTACGCACCCGTCGACCTCGACGTCATCGTCGCCACCTTCGACGCCTTCGCGCGCGCGTTCCGCCGCGTCACCACGGCGGCCGCCGCCGGCATCAACGCCTTCGCGGCCGCGTGGAACGCAGCGATGGCCAGCGAGAAGGAGGACGCATGACCCGCGAGAGCCGACCGCGGCGCCGGATCCGCGAGGCCGTCGAGTCGCGGGGCTACCGCGTGAAGTCCCTCGAGTGGGAGCCGATCTACTACGCCGGCGAGATGTCGGGGTACGCGGGCGGCTGGACTCTCGCCCTCGATCGCCCCTACGTCCCCAACACCTACCCGGGCGACGAGCTCGGAGGCCTGTCCGTCGAAGTGACGCTGGCGGACATCGACTGGTCGCTGCGTCCCAGCGAGCCGTGCGGCTGCTACCCCGAGGACCGCCCAGGACGTCACCCCCTGCACCGGATCAAGGGCGACCCCGAGCGGCCCCTGCACGAGCCCGGCTGCCGCTGGCACATCGCCTACCGGCCGCGCTGGTGGAAGGACTCGTCCACATGACGGGCCCCCGGCGCTCGCGGCCCTGCACGTCCTGCGGCAAGGCCCCGGCCCGGCTGTACGCGGGCGGCTGGCGCTGTGACGAGCACGCGCCGCCGCGGCAGCCGGCCCCGCCGCCCGGCACGACCCTCGCGGAGATCCGCGCCCGCTACGAGCAGCAGAAGGAGGTGAACCGATGACGACGACCCCAACCCCGCCCCGGCAGCTCGAGCGCTGCGACTCCTGCGGCGGCGTGATCAACCCGCAGACCGGCGAGTGCCGCTGCTCCGACTGACCGCACCACTACTGCACCACCACGACAGGAGACCGATCCCGTGCCTTGGGTTCGCAACGGCGACTCCGCCGCCACCTACCCCGACCTCATGCAGGTCGCGGGCGACCCGTCCGCCGACGAGCGGACGGTTAACGAGGTGGCCGGCTGGCTCTGGCGCTGCTCCACCCTGTCGGGGGCCCACACCACGGACTACGTCGTCGACTACGGCACCGCCCTCATGCTCGGCGGCTCACGCACCGAGGAGCTCATCCGCCTCTGCGTGGCCGCCGGCCTGCTCACCCCGACCACGACCGCGAAGGGGCACCGGGCCTGGCTGATCATCCAGGACCCGGAGTTCATCCACATCCGTCTGCGCGACGAGATCGAGTGGGAGCGGCAGCAGCGCAACGACACCCGGGACCCCGCGCTGGTCGTGCCAGTGCGGCGCCGCGATGGCGACACCTGCCGCTGGTGCGGGGTCCTGGTGCAGTGGCGCGGCAAGAAGACGAACCGCACCGGCACCCTCGACCACCTCAAGCCCGGCGAGGCCGGCACCGTCGACACGCTCATCGTGGCCTGCCTGGGCTGCAACTCCGCCCGCAAGGACAACGCGGAGCTGTGGGACGACAACCACCAGCTGCGCCCCGCCCCGACCGCTCCCCTGTACGGGAAGTGGACCGCGAAGCTCCTGACCGAGAACGGCTGGCCCACCGAGGCCAACATCCGCAGCGACGACGCAGCGCCCCACGAGGCAGCAGCGGACACCGCACCCCGCCAGGGTGTGCGACCCGCAGCGCCAGCGGCAGCGCGTCCCGCGCCCGAACTCGGCCAGAAGTCCCCCGCGAAGTCCACTCCCCAGGTCGACAGAAGTAGTCATGCCGGGTCGGGTCGGGAATCTCTCGGTTCGGGTAACCACCCACCTACGGGTGGGGGCTCGCCAACCTCTCCCCCCGCCACGCCTGCACCGCCTCGCCGGCACCAGCCCCAGCAGACCCCCTCGTCCACTCCCCGCCGTCGCCGTCGTGGCAAGCGGGGAGGCTCCCGCCGATCCCCCGGAGGTTCCAGCTCATGACCCCCACCTGCGACCAGCACGACTGGCGCGTCGTCGTTGACCCCGCCGCCGACGGCCACACCGTGTGGGGCTGCGCCACGTGCACGCTCACCGTGCCCGGCTGCCTCCACTGCGGCCACCGCCTCGAGCACACCGCCCTCACCGTCTGCGACCGCTGCGTCACCGCCGGCCGCCGGCTCGTGCTCGACGTCCTCGACGACCTCGACCGCTTCCCGTACACCGTCCTCGAGGTCACCGGGCTCCGCTCCGCCCGCTACGACCTCGTGCGCACCACCAGCTCCGACGACGACCTGCGCCTGCCGTTCGGCCTCGACGCCCACATCGCCGACCCGGCCGCCGGCTTCACCGGAGCCAAGCACCCCGAGACCGCCCTCGACGTCCTGCGCGAGTGGGCCAACACCTGGGCCGACTTCCGCGGCGAGCCCCACCCCCACACCTGGGAGACCTACCTCGCCGACCACACCCTCTGGGCACTCCAGAACCCCAACGACTCCGACTGGAACCAGTACCAGCACGAGGCCCGCCAGGTCCGCACCACCGTCCGCCGCATCCTCGGCATCACCCCCGTCCCCGAAGGCACCCCATGCCCCGACTGCGGCGGCACCACCGTCCGCGACTGGCAACCCCGCGCCGACCACACCCCCACCCACGAGGCCGACCCCGCCACCCACCGCCGCGGCCTGCCTACCGAAGGTCTCGCCGACACCGTCCGCTGCACCCGCTGCCACCGCTCCTGGGACACCACCACCGACCTCCACCTCACCGCGCTCGCGGCGATGGAGACGCTGCCGGGACACAGGCCGTGGGCACTCCTAACGTTCGCCGAGCTGGTGCTCGCGCTCAGCGGTCGTGTCGGCCGCCAGACGATCGCCACGTGGATTCACCGCGGCCATCTGCGGCCGATGCAGGGTCCGTGGCCGCGGTCGGAGAAGCGCGTCCGCCGGCGCCGCGACGGCACGACCGAGAGGCTCTACCGGCTGGGGGACGCCTTCGCGCTGCTCGCGGCCGCCTCCGCGCCCGCCTCCACCGCTATCGTCCAGCCATGAGTGATGACCGCATCCGAGTCGAGCGCATCCGTCCCGAGATCTTCGAGTGCTCCGTGCTTCGTTGCCCTGAGCAGGCCACGGCGTTCCGGACGGTCGACGCCATGGACCCTCTGTCAGAGACGTTCGCGGTCTGCCCGGAGCACCTCGCTCAGCTCGACCGCGGCGAGCCCTTCAAGTACGACATCAACGACAGGGTGGTCTTGATGGGCGCTGACCTCGATGCCGCAGACATGCGGCCGGTAACCGCCCTCCTCGGCGTCAGCCAGGACAGCGGAGATCCGACGATGATCACGGTCAAGTTTGGGTACGACGAGGCTGGCAGCAACGAGCCGATCACGCTGCGAATCACGGAGGACGTCGCACGCGCCCTCACCGTACTGCTGCCCAAGTTCCTGACCGACATGGACGGCCAGCCGCTCGGGTGAACTCGGAAGGCGCTCACGACACGCCGCTACTGGCGCTCTGGCGTCCCCTCGTGGCATCATCCTCGTGAAAACGCTTCTGGGTTCGTTCGCGCCCTGAAACAGACGTAGAAGCCCCGCCGGATCACCGGCGGGGCTTCGTCGTTCCCGAGATCAGAGCCCGAGTGCCTTGGCCTTCGCCGCTGCGAACTCCTCGTCGGTCAGGATGCCGGCGGCGTGCAGGTCCGCGAGCTCGCGGAGTCGGTCGCTGCTCGAGGGAGCGGCCGGCGTGGCAACGGGCGCCGGCGTAGAGGCGGCGGCGTGGTGTCCGGCCCTCGCGGCCTTCGCAGCCAGGATCGTCGACTTCAGCCGCTCGCCCTCGTCGCGCGAGACACGCATGTCGATCGTGTTGCCACCGGTGATGACGGAGACGACGTCGTTGAACATCGAGTCGCGTCGGGTCGTCACCGAGGTGATCGCGTCCATCACGATGACCTCCGTGCCGGCACCCCTCCGGGTGCGCAGGCCGGTCGCCAGAGCCGAAACGCCGGCGGTCAGGACGGCGGCGGTGACCTTCCCGCCGGACACCGTCTTGCCGCGCTCCCACTCGACGCGGTCCGGGTAGACGCGCACGGTCGCGTTCTTGCCCGCGATGTGCGAGGTGAGCTCAAGCAGGGGCGCGTCAGACATCTGTGCTTCTCCGGTGGGGTCGCGTGGTCGGTGCGTGCCCGAGCGTACCGACGGTGCACGGGCCCGCGAACGACTGTGCAGCGCAGGAAGCGGGTGAACCCGCCGTCGCGAAGGGAGGCCCGCGTGGACGAGGTCGTGGTCAACGGCACCCGGTACGTGCCGGCCGGCGCGGTGGAGGTGGCCCCGCGGATCGGGGTCGCGATCACGACCCGCAACCGCCACGACGTACTCGCCCGAGCGCTCGACGCCTGGCGGCAGTACCTGCCCGCCGGCGCGGTGATGTTCGTCGTCGACGACGCGTCCGACAAGCCCGTCGACGGCGCGGACTACCGCTTCGACGAGCGCGCCGGCATCGCGGCCGCCAAGAACAAGAGCATCGAGCTGCTGATGGACGCCGACGTCGAGCACCTGTTCCTGTTCGACGACGACGCCTGGCCCAAGGTGGCCGACTGGTGGCGCCCCTACGTCGAGGGCCCGGAGCCGCACTACGCGCACTCGTGGGACCTCGTCGAGCACTACCGCGACGAGCACGTCGTCTCGACGCACGCTGTGGGCGGCACGGTGCTCTACCTCGAGCGGCGGGTGGTCGACGAGGTCGGCGGCATGGACCCCGCCTTCGGCAAGTACGGCCGCGAGCACGTGAACCTCTCCGACCGGATCTTCGCCCGCGGGCTGACGACGTTCCGCTACCAGGACGTGCCGGCGGCGACCGACGGCGAGCTGTTCTACGAGCTCGACCGGCACGAGCGCGGGAAGGTCCAGTCGACCGCGACGCAGGACGACCTGCGCTGGGACCAGGGCGAGGGTCGGCAGCAGTGGATCGACCGCCGGCACGAGACGGTGTTCGTGCCGTACCGGGCGCCGCGGCGGGTTGTGCTGACGGACCTCTACACGAAGGTCAAGGACCCGCAGCGCGGCACCGTGACCGGCCTCGGCGCCCACAGCGCCGCGAAGTTGCTGGACTCCCTCGACGCGCCGGCGGTCGTGTTCACCGACCTTGACGCCCCGCCCGAGCGCGATGGCGTCGAGTGGGTGCCCTCGCGCGCGGCGATCCGCACGGACTTCCAGCGGTGGGTGAACGTCGTCGCCTGGCTGCGCGACCACCCCGATGTCGACTGGGTGTGGCACGTCGACGCCACCGACGTGACGATGACGCAGCCGCCGTGGGAGCACATGCGCCCCGGCGTGCTCTACGTCGGCTGCGAGCAGTCCACGCTGCAGTCGCCGTGGCTCCTGCGCTCGCACCCCGACGCGACGCTGCAGGGGTTCTTCGCGGCGAACCCGACGCTGCAGTTGCTGAACGCCGGCCTGGTCGGCGGGGACCGCGCCACGGTGCTCGATTTCGCCCGCCGCATGGTCCGCATGTTCTGCGACGACCAGATCGACAAGGTGCAGCGCTGGGAGACGGGCGAGCTCGGCACGGACATGGGCGCCTTCAACTACGTCGCCTACACGCACTTCGCCGACCGGCTCTTCACCGGCCCGGCGGTCTGCAACGTCTTCCGCAGCGGCAGGCCCGGGGAGCACTCATGGTGGGCACACAAGTGAGCGTGGCGATCGCCGTCGTCGCGCACCCGGCGCGCGCGGCCATGGCGTCCGACCTCTTCGACGCCGTGGCCGGCAACGTCCTGGCGCTCGACGTCGACGGCCGCGGCGAGCAGGCCAACCACCAGGCCGCGCTCGAGGCGCTGCTCGACGTCGACGCCGACTGGCTCGTCCTGCTCGAGGACGACGCCGTGCCGGCGCCCCGCTTCCGCACGCAGCTCGCGGCCGCGCTGGCTGACGCCGGCGACGCCGTCGTCTCGCTCTACCTCGGCACGGGCCGCTGGGCCGGCACGATCCCCGCGGCGCACGAGCCCGTCGTCCGGCGCCTCGTCGCCGACGCGGACGCCGTCGGCGCTCGGTGGATCACCGCCGACGCGCTGTGGCACGCCGTCGGCTTCGCCGTCCCGCGCCGCGCCGCGCGCGAGCTGCTCGCGCACCTGCGCGCCGACATCCTGCCCACCGACCAGGCCGTGACGTCGTGGTGCCAGCGCACCGCGACGCCCGTCCGCTACACGTGGCCGTCGCTCGTCGACCACCTCGACGGCCCGACCGTCACCCAGCACCCGGACGGCCAGCCTCGACGCGAGGCCCGCAGAGCCTGGCGCGTCGCCGCGTAGCGCCGTCCTCCACGCTAGGAGGTGAACCGTGGCTACCGGACACGTCGACGCCGTCGCGGACCCGCGCCCCGGGTCGCGCGGCTACCTCAAGTGGTACTGGACGAAGGGCCCGGGCCTGCGGAAGTGGGTCGCCAGCGCGCACCCCTGGACGGCGCTGTACCGGCACCTGGTGAAGTACATGAGCGCACCGATGGCCAAGCGCACCGCCTCGCAGTGGTTCCACGACGTCACCGGCATGTGGCCGGGCGAGCGCAAGGGCGACAACCCGCTCGGACCCGGCTGATGGCCACGGGCTGGAAGGGCTCGACCCGGCGGCGTCGGCTGCCGCGCAACTGGCCACAGATCCGCGCGCGCATCCTCGAGCGCGACCGTCACGCGTGCCGCTGGATCCGTGAGGACACCGGCCGGCGGTGCGGCGCCTACGCGACCGAGGTCGACCACATCCACCGCGGTGACGACCACCGCGACAGCAACCTGCAGGCGCTCTGCGACTGGCACCACCAGCAGAAGAGCGCGATGGAAGGCGGCATGGCGTCGAAGGCGGCAGCCGAGCGACGTCGTGCCGAGCCTCAACACCCCGGCCTGATCTGACCCCCGGTCAGGGGCCCCTCCCCCGCCCCCTCTCCCGTGACCGCTCCGCGTTCTGCTGGTCGCTGTCTGTACGGGTCTGGGGGATCTGACGCTGCGCCGACACGGCGTGTTGTCTACCGCCGCCGACAGGAGGCCGACTCATGGCTGGACGTGGTCCCGCGCCCAAGCCCGGCGCCGTGCGCCGGAACAAGGAGCCCGAGAAGACGAAGCTCGTCGCCGGCGATGAGCCGCGCGGCCCCGAGCTGCCCGATGACGTGCTGCCGATCACGGACACGCTCGTGCAGGACGGCAAGGAGGTCATCGTCCGCGAGGAGTGGCACCCGCAGACCCGCCGCTGGTGGGACAGCTGGCGCACCTCCCCGCAGGCCTCGCGCATGCTGTCCGGGCCCGACTGGGACTTCCTGCTGGACACCGCGCTGATGCACCACGTCATGTGGTCGCGGCAGAAGTGGGAGTTCGCCTCCGAGGTGCGGCTGCGCGTCGCGAAGTTCGGCGCCACCCCCGAGGACCGCCTTCGCCTGCGCGTCGAGATCGAGACGCCCGAGGAGGCCCCGGTCGGCGAGGCGTCGGCCACCGTGACGTCGATCAGCGACCGCCGGCGCCGCCTGACCGAGGGCGGCTGATGGGGCGCCAGCTCATCACGGGGCCGGACCTGGACCGCTCCCGCTCGCTGGGCTGGCTCGCGCTGTGGTTCATCGAGACGTTCGTCGTGCACGGGCCCGGCGACGTCGAGGGCGAGCCGATCCGCCACGGGGACGAGTACTCCGGCTTCATCGTCGACTGCTACGCCCTCGACCGGACCGGCCGCCGCCTGCACGACTCGGCGTTCTTCTCCCGCCCGAAGGGCGCGAACAAGTCCGGCCTGGCCGGCGAGCTCGCGATCTTCGAGGCCGTCGGGCCGTGCCGGTTCGAGGGCTGGGCCGAGGGCGGCGAGACGTTCGAGTTCCTCGGCGAGACGTACACCTACGAGCCCGGCGAGCCCATGGGCCGGCCCAACAAGTACCCGTTCGTCCGGATCATGGCCACCGAGGAGGGCCAGACCGGCAACGTCTACGACCTGGTCCACCGCAACTTCGACCAGGGCCCGCTCTCGGCGCTCAAGGCCTACGGCCTCGACGCCGGCCAGACCCGCATCCTGCTGCACAACGGCGGCGAGATCCGGCCGTCCACCGGCGGCTCGGCATCCAAGGACGGCGGCAAGGAGACGTTCGCCGTCTTCGACGAGACGCACCTGTACGAATCGCGCGAGCTGCACGCGATGTACCGCACCGTCACGAGGAACCTGCCCAAGCGCGGCCGCTCGGCCGAGCCGTGGTACCTCGAGACGACCACGATGTACGAGCCCAACGCGGACTCGATCGCCGAGCAGACCTACCGGTACGCCCAGGCGATCGCCGAGGGCCGGGCACGGCGCTCGCGGATGCTGTTCGACCACCGCTTCTCGCCGCTGGGCGAGGAGGAGCTCGGCGACGAGGACAAGCTGCGGGCCGCGGTGATCGAGGCCTACGGCGAGGCGATGGACTGGAACTCGCTCGAGTCGATCATCGACAAGATCTTCGACCCGCGGCACTCCCCCCGGGAGTCGATCCGGTACTACCTCAACGCCAAGACCTCGTCGCGCAACGCGTGGGTCACCGACGCGCAGCTCGCGCCGGTCACGGTTCACCAGGACGTCTACGACCGCGCGGTCGCCGCCGGCCGCGAGGCGGAGGCGTGGCGCGACGTCGTCGAGCCGGGCGAGCGCATCACGCTCGGGTTCGACGGCGCGGTCACGAACGACGCGACGGCGCTGGTCGGCTGCCGCGTGTCGGACGGCCTGCTGTTCCCGCTCCTGGTGGCCGAGTGCCCGGATGGGCCCGAGGCCAAGGACTGGTCGGTGGACGAGGAGTCGTTCGACGCCGCAGTCGCGCAGGCCTTCGAGCAGTTCGACGTCGTGGCGTTCTTCGCGGACCCGCCCTACTGGCAGGACTGGATCGAGCGCTGGGAGCGCGAGTACGGCGAGCGGCTGAGGCTCAAGCAGTCCGGGAAGTCGGCGATCAAGTTCTGGACCAAGAACGACGCGCCGATGATCGCGGCGCTCGAGCGTCTGCACACCGCGATCCAGGCCAAGACGGCGCAGATCTTCGGCGACCGCACGCTCCTGCGGCACTTCACGAACGCGCACGAGTGGCGGCGCCGGGCCGGGACGCTGATCGGCAAGGCCACCAAGAACTCGCCGCGCAAGATCGACGCCGCCATGGCCGCGACGCTCGCGTTCGAGGGCCGCGCCCGCTTCTTGGCGATGGGCGACGAGCAGCCCAAGACCGCGTCGTTCATCCCCGCCCGCATCCGCTAGGGAGGTCGCACGTGCTGTACAAGACCGACGTCCCGGGCACCGACGAGTGGTGGCTCATGCGCCTGGCGACGGCGCTCGGCGCGTCGTTCCCGCGCAAGGCCAAGCTGCGCGCCCACCACCAGGGCACCATCCAGGTGCCCGACGGCGGCAACGACGTCATGCGCGAGACCTACCGCCGGTTCGTCAACCTCGGCCGCCTGAACGTCGCGCGGCTGATCGTCGACGCGCCTGTCTCGCGCCAGCAGCCGCTCGGCTTCCGCACCACGACGGCCGGCGACGCCGAGGGCGACGCCGAGGCGATGGCCCGCTGGAACGCCTCGCACATGGCGATCCAGGCGCGCAGCATCTTCACCGACGTCGGCATCTACGGCGAGGGCTACGCCAGCGTCGACCGCGACGGCGGCATGCACCACGAGTCGGTGTGGACCACCTGCGCCGAGACAGCCCCGGGCGAGCCCTGGAACGTCGAGGCCGGCATCGTCGTGGGCTACGACGCGCTCGAGCGGCAGGACGTCATCACGCTCTACCGGCAGGGCCCGGACGGACGCGTGTACTCGCGCACCGCCGTGCGACCCGGCAGCGTCTCGTCGATCCCCAGCAGCGGCGCTCGCTGGTACCCCGGCCGCGCCTGGGACTGGATCGGCGAGGCTGAGCCGCTGGGCCTGTCGCGGGTGCCGCTGGTGAAGTTCTCGGCGCCCGACGGGCTCGGCCAGTTCGAGCCGCACCTCGACACGCTGGACCGGATCAACCACACGATCTTCCAGCGGCTGTGCATCACGGTGATGCAGGCGTTCCGCCAGCGGTGGATCGCGGGCGACCTGCCGGACGTCTACCCGGCGGACCACCCGCTCGCGGGCCAGCGGATCCCCTACGACGAGATCTTCCAGGCCGGCCCCGCCGCCATGTGGCGGCTGCCCTCTGGCACGGAAGTCGAGGAGTCGGCGGTCACCGACATCTCCCCGCTGCTGACCACGGTCAAGGACGAGCTGCGGGCGCTGGCGATCGCCTCGTCGACGCCGGCGTACATCCTCTCGCCCGACGCCGTCGACGGCTCGGCTGCGGGCGCCAACCTCACCCGCGAGCCGATCCTCTTCAAGGTCGAGACGCTCAACGCGCTCGCCGGTGACGCGCTGGCGACGCTCATAGAGCTGTCGTTCGAGGCGACCGGCACGCCGCGCGGGGACTTCGAGGTCATCTGGGCGCCCGTCGACCGGGCCTCGTGGACCGAGAAGGCGCAGGCAGCCTCGCAGGCCAGCACGACGCTGCCCCGCAAGACGATCTGGCGCGAGATCTACCAGCTCACGCCGCAGCAGATCCAGCAGGCGGAGCAGGACCTCGACGACGAGCAGTTCGCGGAGGTGGTCCAGGTTGGCGGCGAACCTGCAGCGGGTAGCTGAACGCAAGGCACAGACCTACGACGCCCTCGTCACCAAGCTCATCGCCGCGCTGTGGAACCTGTGGGCCACGGCGACGCCGTCGCAGCTGTGGGACGACACGTTCGCCTGGGGACGCGCCGCCCGGTCGGCCGTGCTCGTGGAGTCGGCGCTGCGCCAGGCGCAACGACAGAGCCGGTCCTACGCGATGACGGCGCTGCGCTCGCTCGACGCCGCGCCGTCGCAGATCGACCCGGTCGAGTACATCTACCCGCGCTTCGACACCACCACGCTCGAGGCCTACCAGCGGCCGGCCACCGCCGGCCGCTGGGCATGGTCCCAGGGCCACCAGGGCGAGGCCATGGACGCCGTCCGTGACCGCATCGAGCAGCTCGTCGAGGCCGACGTGCGAGCGATCGACAACCGCGAGCAGCGCGACACCTACGCCGCGACGCCCACGGTGACCGGCTACCGCCGCGTCATCCACCCCGAGCTGTCGACCTCGGGCACGTGCGGCCTGTGCATCGCGGCGGCGAGCCGCTTCTACAGCGTGCGCGACCTAATGCCGATGCACGACCGGTGCCGGTGCGAGACGCTGCCGATCGTCGGCGACGAGGACCCCGGCCTGCAGCTCAACGACGACGACCTCGCGCGGCTGTACGGCGCCGCCGGCGGCACCGGCCGGCAGGAGCTGGCCCGCGTGCGCATCCAGACCGTCGAGAACGGCGAGCTCGGCCCCATCCTCGCGCCCGAGGGCCAGAAGCACCGCGGCCCGGCCGCCGCCGGCCACCGCCGCTACCGCGAGCCCAACCGCGACGACCAGCACCGCTCCTGGCAGCGCATGCGCGAGACGTCGCAGACCTGGGCCGACCAGCTCGAGCGCGCGGCCGCCACCGGCCGCCCGCAGACGTTCACCTACCTCGGCCGCGACTACACCGTCGAGGCCAACCCGGAGGCCCTCCGGTACCACCGCGCCCTCGTGGAGCGCATGACGGCCAACCTGCAGGCCGCCTGACCCGGGCGCCACGCCCACCCATCCCCTGACAAGGAGACCCGCCATGGCAGACGACACGTCAGCCGCCCCGTGCACCTACACGCCCGGCACCGCACACATCGACATCACCGCCCCCGGCGGCATCGACGCCCTGCTCGCCTTCCACCGCCGCACCTTCGGCTCGGCCGTCATGCACGCCGGCGACGGCGAGGACGGCGACGGCGAGGGTGGCCAGGACGGTGGCGGCGACGGCGGTGACCAGGGCGGCGACGACGACGGCGGCGACGGCGGTGACCAGGGCGGCGACGACGACGGCGGCGACTGTGACGACCTCGGGTTCCCGCCGGACACGCCCGTCAGGGACATGACGCTCGAGCAGCAGGTGGCCTACTACCGGCACCAGTCGCGCGTGAACGAGCGACGCTGGAAGGCCACCGGCGTCGACGCCAAGGAGATCGTGCGCCTACAGGACGCCGCCGACGAGCTCGAGCGGATCAAGGCGCAGGCCGGCGACGACGTCGACCTCGACCAGGTGCGCGAGGACGCCCGGCGCGAGGGCGAGAACCTCGGCGCCGAGAAGTTCCAGCGCGTCGCCGTCCGGTACGCGGTGCGCGCCGCGGCCGCGGCCGCTGGCGTCTACGACCCCGGCGACGAGGAGAGCCGCACGGCGATCGACGCGCTCACCGACGTGCTCGACGCATCCCAGCTTCTCGCTGACGACGGCGAGGTCGACGAGGCCAAGGTCCAGTCGATCCTCGACGCGTTCGCGCAGCGAGCCCCCGACAGGGGACCCCGCGACCCGTACTCGATGAACCACCGTCGCCTCCGGCAGGGGGACTCGCGGGCGGGTTCGGTCGCAGCCGCACAGGCGAAGTACGCCGAGAAGTACACGACCAACCACCAGGAGGACTGATGTCCGACTTCTCCATCAAGACGTCGGCGACCGGTGGTGGCGACTACCGCTGGCTGCGCTCCAAGCACGGCCGCGACAACGCCATCCCCGCCGCCATCGACGTGAAGCTGCTGCAGGCCGGCACGCACTACGACGCCAACGGCGTCGTGCCGTCGGGCCTGCCGCTCGGCAAGGTCACCGGTCAGGCGACCTACGGCCCCTACGACCCCGACGCCTCGGACGGCCGGCAGCACCTCGCCGGCTTCCTCCTCGAGCCGCAGCAGCTCGAGGCCGACTTCTCGGGCGTCACCACGCAGGTGCTCAACGCGCCGCTGCTCGTGCACGGCATCGTCGACCCGGCGCACGTCCCCACCCGCCCCGACCTGTCGACCGCCACGAAGACCACCGGCGTCTTCGTGTTCGTCGGCGTCGACTACAAGGAGGCCTGACACATGCCGCTCAACACCGACTACCGCTCGGCGGTCGAGCTCACGGCGGCGGCGCGGGCCGCGGTCGCCGCGGTGTCCAACGCCCTGCCGCTGAGCGCGTACCTGCCCAACCGAGAGAACCCGTCGCTGAACTTCGAGTTCGAGGCGGGGGCCAAGAGCCTCGTCGACGTCGCGGAGTTCCGCGCCTTCGACACCGAGGCGCCCTACGGCCGCACCGGCGGCGGCATCCGCAAGTCCGGCAAGCTGCCCCCGATCAGCCGCAAGCTGCCCGTCTCGGAGCTCGCCGAGCTGCAGCTGTCGGGCCAGACGGAGGCGATCGGCGCCCGGCTGGACCGGTACGCCGAGGATCTGGGCCGCGGCGTCGCGTTCCGCCTCGAGCTCGCCCGCGCTGAGGCGCTGCGCACGGGCAAGCTCGTGCTGAGCGAGAACGGCCTGACCGCGTCGATCGACTTCGGTCGGGACCCGTCGCTGACCGTCGTCCCGTCGGTCCCGTGGACGGCCGCGAACGCCACCCCGGTCGACGACGTGATCGGCTGGATCCAGCGCGTGGCCGCGATCAGCACGGCCCCGACGGCGGCGCTGCTCACGCTCGACGTGATGGAGACGCTGTCCAAGAACGAGCAGGTGATCGGCCAGGCCCTCGGCCGCACGAGCAACCTGCCGGGCCGCGTGTCCTACGACGACGTGCGCGGCGTGTTCGCCCAGTACGGTCTGACGCAGTTCACCGTCGTGGACCAGGCCTACAGCGGGTTCGACCTCGGCCGCCCGGTGTTCCCGGCCGGCACGTTCGTGCTGCTGCCGTCGCCGGGCTCGAGCGTGGCCGGCGGCTCGCTCGGCGCCACCGACCTCGGCATCCCGGCCGAGTCGCTGCAGCCGTCCTACGGCATCCCCGAGGGCGAGCGCGCCGGCATCTTCGCCGGCGCCTTCTCCCGCGAGGACCCGCAGGGCCTGGACGTGCTCGTCTCGGGCATCGCGCTGCCGATCGTCGAGCGCGCCAACGCGACCCTGTCGGCCGCGGTCACTGTCTCCGGGTCCTGACCGGTCACCACGCGTGCGGGAGGGGCTGCGGCATGCAGCCCCTCCCCGTCTGAGGGGAGGGCCCATGGCCGAGATCGACTGGCTCAAGGAGCTGCGGGACCGTGCTGAGGGCGACGTCCTGGCCGGCTACAGCGACGCCTACCTGATGACGAAGATCGGGGACGCGGTCGCGTTCATCGACGACATGGTGCCCGCTGCCAAGCGGCGCCTGCAGTCGGGCCAGCTCTCGCAACGCACCTACATCAAGACCGTCTGCGACGTCGTGCTGCGCGTCCTGCGCGACCCGGAGGGCTACCGGTCGGAGTCGGACGGCACCTACTCCTACACCCGCTCGGCCACGGTCGCGTCAGGCGACATGTGGCTGACGAACAACGACCTCACGGTGCTACGCGGCACGACGACGCCAGTCGTCGGCACGATCGGCCTCAGCGCCGACCGGGGGTGGGGCCGGTGAGCATGCTCAACCGGCCGCGCCACGTCGTCACGGTGCAGAACCGCCGGCTCGTGCGCGGTGCGCACGGCACCGAGTACCGGCTCGACGGCGACCCCGTCGAGGTGCCCTGTACCGTCCGGTCGAGCTCCGCCACAGAGACGAACACCGACGGCCTGCAGGTCAGCACGCTCAAGCGGGTCATCGCCCGCACGTGGCCGGGCGACGTCCACTCGCTGATCACCTTCCGCGGCGACGAGTACGAACCGCAGGGCGACCCCCAGGAGTTCGACGGCTCCGAGCGGACGACGCACTGGGAGATCCTCATCCAGCGGGTCAAGGGGGCGTGACGTGGCCGAGGTCTTCAAGCGCGCCCACATCGACGCGGCACAGATCGCCGGCGACTCGGCCGAGATGGACGCCGTCGCCGACGAGCTCGCGGCACTCGCCCGGGCCCGTGCCGCCGGGCACGGCTCCCTCGCCGGCCGGATCGAGGTCGAGCGGTCCCGCAAGGACCGCCTCGTGGTGCTCGACCACCCCGAGGCCGCCTACGTCGAGTTCGGCCACGTCCACAACCGTGACCGCACCCAGTGGGTGCCCGGCCTGCACATCATGCGCAACGCCTACAACGACATGCCGGAGGGCGGCTGATGTTCGACGCCGCACCGCTCATCGACGCCGAGTCGATGGTCTTCGACCTGCTGACCGCGGCGTTCTCGGACGCCTACGTCGCCTCCGAGTACGAGACCGACCTGACCTTCCCCGCGGTCATCTACTCCGTCTCCGGTGACGGCCAGGTCGGCAACGGCCCGGGCCTGTGGACCCTCAGCCTCGAGCTGTCGTTCCTCGGCCCCGCCGACCAGGCGTGGGCGCTCGCGGCCCGCGGCTACCGCGCCGTGCACTCGTGGGCTGGCACCACGACCGCGCACGGCCACGTCAACGCGGTGGACGACGAGTCCATCCCGTCGCGTGTCTCCACCCCGGAGGCGAACGCGAAGACGACCCGGCAGTACACGGGGGTCTGGACCCTCACCTGTCGCTCCGTGTGACACCACCCGACATCTCCGGCGCAAGAGGGCTGCACCCACGCGAAGGAGATCCGCGATGACCGTTTCCACCGCCTACGCCATCCCCGGCCGTGGCACGTTCTTCACCGCTCCGAAGAACACGCCCCTGCCCACCGGAGGGATCGCCGCGTTCACGCTGCTCGGCACCGCCCCGGCCGACTGGGACAACTTCGGGCACACCTCCGAGGAGAACACCCCGGAGCTGTCCGTCGACGGCGGCGACGCCACGGCCCTCGGGTCCTGGCTGCAGGCCAACCTCTACACCATCTACGAGACGACCACCTGGTCGCTCACGGGCAACTCCATCCAGCTCGACAAGGTCACGCTCAAGAAGATCTACAACGGCTGGGACACCGCAGACGGCAAGGGCGTCGTGGTGCCCGCCGCCAAGCGCGGCCAGGAGCTCGCCCTCGTGATGCTCGCCTCCCACGACTCCGGCAAGTTCGGCCTCTACATCCCGAACGTCAACTTCACCTACGGGGACGCCCCGGCGGTGGACCGCGAGACGTTCATGGAGGTGCCGTTCTCGGCCACCTTCCAGGCCGCCGACGAGTCGGTCATCCCCCTGTCCCCGGACGGCGAGCCGGGGCTCTTCGAGATCTACGGGCCCGAGGCGTTCGTCAGCGGGTCCTGACACAAGCCGCCGCGGGCGGGGTCCGGATGCAGCCCTGCCCCGCCCGCGGCTCCACCTCCCCTAGGGCTGCACACCCCCACACATCGACACGAAGGGCTGCACCATGTCGACCACCCGCAAGCCGGCCACCAAGCCGGCCACCAGCAGGACCCTCGAGGAGCGCGACGCGCAGATCGCCGAAGACGAGCTGCTCAAGGGCGTGCCCGCCCTCAAGCCGGCGACGGCGTTCCGTCAGCGCGACCGGTCGAACCTCCTCAAGCTCGGCCTGCAGCTGAGCGACGTCGCCGGCGAGGACGGCGAAGTCGACGAGAACGACCCGAGAGCTGCGGCCGCGATGCTCGACCTGCTCGCCGACGCCGACGAGTTCTTCGAGTCGATCGCCGTCGACCGCGACGCCTACGTCGCCTGGTCCGAGGGGCTCGAGCACTCCGAGCAGGTGTTCTCCGCGCTCATCGCGAAGTACACGAGGGCCGTGGGGGAATGACGGCCGTCTGCGGCTACCTCGACCGGTACGAGGTCGAGCTGGTCGCAGACTTCCAGCAGTTCTACGGCCTGCGTCTCGAGCAGATGTGGGCCGGCCACCTCGAGCCCCGCGAGGTGCTCGTGCGGATCCACGGGCTCATGACCGAGCCGTGGTCCCGCTTCCGCGCCGCCCACCTGCGCGACAACCCGCCGGACGTCACCGGCGGCGACGGGGTGCCGTCCTGGCTCGGCTGGACGCCGAGCACCCAGTACCTCGTGACGGTCGCGAACCTCCTGATCACGAAGTGGGGCGGCAAGAAGGCCAAGCCGTCGCTGCTCAAGACGCCCGCCGACGGGCGCCGCGTGATCCGGCCGAAGTCCATCCAGGAGCTCTTGAAGCATCTCGGGAGGTGACGCATGGCCACGGGCGGCAAGACCGTCGGGCGCGTCTCGATCCGCGTCATCCCGGACACCTCACGGTTCCGGGCCGACCTCAAGAAGTCCCTCGACCGGATCGAGAAGCAGGCCCGCCTGCTGGTGTCGGTCGACGCCGACACCAAGCCGGCGCGCCAGGCCGTGCTGCGGCTGACCAAGGACATCGCCAAGACCAAGACCGGTGTCGGCGTCACCGCCGACACCGCCGAGGCGTCGCGGAAGATCGACGGCCTCGCCGACGACCGCGACGTCACGGTCAACGCCGACGCCGACACCGGCGTCGCCGCGACGGCGCTCGCGCTGCTGGCGCGCCGTCGCGTCGCGGAGATCGTCCCGCAGATCAGCCGCGGCGCGGCCGCCCGCGCCACGACGATGCTGGCCGCCCTGTCCGGCGCCCGCGTCGCCGGCGACGCCGTGCGGCGCCTGTCGACGTCGCTGTCCAACGTCGACCGCGCGGTGCCGAAGCTGGCCACGACCGCCGTCGCGATCGGCAGCCTCGGCGTCGTCGCTCTGCAGTCCGTCGCCGGCCTCGGCTCGCTGGCCACGTCGCTCGCGCAGATCGCGCCGCTCGCCCTGATGCTGCCGGCCGCCTTCACCGCGGCGGCCGCGGGCATCGCCGCGCTCATCGTGGCGTGGAAGGACGCCGGCAAGCAGCTCGCCCCGCTCAAGTCGAGCATGCAGGAGCTCGGCGACGTCATGTCGGCGCGCTACTGGGACGCCGCGCGCAAGCCGATCATCGAGATGACGCGCACCCTGCTGCCCGAGCTGCGGCTCGGCATGATCGGTGTGTCGAACTCGCTCGGTGGTATGACGGGCGACCTGGCCCGGGCGATGCAGTCCAACCTGGGCGGCGGCGTCCTGCAGGGCATCCTGCGCAACGTCCGCGACAGCATCACCGAGGCGCGCGCCGCGGTGGCCCCGTTCGTCGAGGCGTTCACCACGCTCGGCTACACGGGCAGCCAGTACCTCCCGGCGATCGGCCGCTGGCTGGGCGAGATCGGCACCCGCTTCAACGAGTGGGTCCAGACCGCCGACTCCAACGGGAACCTGACCGCCTGGATCGAGAACGCAGCGACGCAGTTCGGCTACCTCGTCGACGTCGTCAAGAACCTCGGCTCGATCATCGGTGGCGTCTTCCGGGCGATCGGCTCCGGCGGCGGCGGCCTGCAGAACTTCGCCGCCACCCTCGGCACCATCGCCGGCATCGTCAACGGCCCGGTCTTCCAGACGGCGTTGTCGACGATCTTCGCCGGCGCTGCCCAGGGCGCCCAGGCCCTCGCCGGCGCACTCGGCCCGATCGGCAACATGCTGGCTGCGCTCGCGCCGACGATCAGCACAGTGCTGGCTGGCCTGGCAGCCACCCTCGCAACGGCCCTCACTGGGATCTCTGCTGCGCTGTCGCAGCCGGTCGTCGCGACCGGCCTCGAGGCGGCGCTCGCGGGCATCCAGGGGCTCGTCACCGGGCTGCTGCCCGCTCTGCAGCCGCTGGGCTTCCTGCTCGGCCAGCTCGGGCAGATCGTCGGCCAGCTCGGCCCCGTCATCGGCACCGTCCTGGGCGGGGCATTGCGGGCGCTCGCGCCGACGATCACGCAGGTGCTCATGGGTCTGCAGCCGCTCATCCCGGTCCTGGGCTCGGCGCTCGTCGGGGCGGTGCAGGCTCTGGCGCCGCTGCTGATCCAGATCGGGCAGGCGTTCCAGACGCTGCTGCCGGCGCTGGGCCCGGTGATCCAGGCGATCACCCCGCTGATCGGCATCGTCGGCCAGCTGGCCGGTGCGCTCGAACCCGTGGTCGCCGCCCTCGGGCAGACGCTCACGCAGGCACTCACCGTGCTGGCGCCCGTGGTGCATCAGATCGGCACGACGCTGGGCACGGTGCTGCTCGGCGCCGTCCAGGCGCTGCTGCCGGCGCTACTGCAGCTGGTGCAGCAGGCGATGCCGATCTTCCTGGCGATCGCCCAGGCGCTCGGCCCGACGCTGCAGCTGCTCGCCCCGGTAGTCCTGGCGATCGCCCAGGCGGTCGGCACGCTGCTGCTGACGGCGATCCAGGCAGTCCTGCCGCTTCTGCTGCAGGTCGCGCAGACCGCGCTGCCGGCGTTCCTGTCGGTGGTGCAGGCCCTGGCGCCGGTGCTGCTGCAACTGGTGCAGGCGCTGCTGCCGGTCCTCGTCTCGATGTTCCAGGCGATGGCTCCCGTCATCGCCGCGGTGGCGCCGATCGTCGCCCAGCTCGTCGCAGCGATCGCACCGCTGGTCGCGATGATCGGGAACCTGCTGATCCCGATCATCGAGGCGCTACTGCCCGTCGTGCAGACGGTGTTCAACACGGTCGCGAACGTCATCGCGTCGGTGATGCAGATCGTCCAGGGCGTGATCCAGGTGGTCACCTCGGCCATCCGTGGGGACTGGTCCGGTGTCTGGAACGGGATCCTGCAGATCCTCTCCGGCGTCTGGAACACCATCGAGGCGATCGTCACGGGCGCGATCAACATCGTCCGGTCGGTCATCACCGCCGGGATCAACGTCATCCGGTCGGTGTGGAGCTCGGTGTGGAACGGCATCAAGGCCGTCTTCTCGACCATCTGGAGCGGGTTGCGACAGGCGGCTGTCGCCGGCGTGAACAACGTCGTCGACACGGTGACGGGCATCAGGGACCGGATCCTCGGATTCTTCTCCGGCGCCGGCTCATGGCTTGCCGAGTCCGGCCGGAAGATCATCAGCGGCCTGATCGACGGCATCAAGGGCATGGTCGGCAAGGTCAAGAACGCCGTCGGTGGCGTGATGCAGGCGGCCCGAAATCTCCTGCCGTTCTCTCCGGCTAAGGAGGGCCCGTTCTCGGGCAAGGGATGGTCGCTGTACTCCGGCCGCTCGATCGTCGACGCGCTCGCTCAGGGCGTCCTCGACGAGAGCGGCCGGCTGGTCGCGGCCACGACCACCGTGATGTCCGCGGCGAACGCGGCGATCACTGACGGCGGCCTCTCTTCGGTCGGCCTCGAGGGCACGGTGTCGGACGCCGACGCCGTCGGCAGCGGTCCGCGCGTCGTGCAGCACATCACGAACAACTTCCCCCAGGCCGAGCCGACGTCTGTGACGACCAACAAGGCGCTGCAGTACGCCGCGGCGATCGGAGTGTGACGTGCCCGCAGACATCACCTGGCTGCTGTCCGGGGTGGACGCCAACCGTTGGTTCATCCAGAAGGGCACCCTGTGGCGCCCCCCGGTCAGCGTCCGCGCCGCGACGATCGACGTACCCGGGCGCCACGGCGTGATCGCGCCGGGGCTGCCCGTGTTCGACGAGCCGCAGCTGAACCTCAAGCTGCAGCCAGTGGGGCCGCAGACATCGCTCGAGGAAGCGCAGGCCGAGCTCGTCGCGCTGCTCGCCGCGCCGGGCCTGACCGTCACTCGACGGTCGGCCGGCGCCGCGGCCAGCGCTCCGGCACGGCTCGTGTCGCTGTCCCCCGACGACTTCCGCCCCGGGCAAACGGCGGCGTTCAGCGTGGCGCTGGCGATCCCCGGCGTGTTCCTGCGCGGCCCAGTCGCGTCGTCGCCGGCCACGGTCGTGGCCTCCGGCGACACGGTCGAGATCGCACACCTGGGGGTGTCGACCGGTCCGGTCGCCGACGCCATCGTCCGTGTGACCGGGCCGGCCACGACGGTGGCGGTGACCGACGTCGTCTCAGGCACGGGCCTGTCCTGGGCTGGCGCGGCGCTGACGGCCGGCCGCTACCTGTACCTGGACGCCGGCACGCTGCGCGCGTGGTGGTCGGCCTCGTCGTCCGCCTGGACCGGCGGCACCGACGTCACGTCGGGCCTGGACTACCCAGCGGCCGGTCCGCTGCAGATCTGGCCGCGCATGCAAGGCACCGACCCGGCCGACCGGCGCGCGCGCCTGCGCGTGAGCGGGTCGGGCCTGTCCACCGCGACCGCGCTGATGGTGCGCGGCGCGCCCGCATATCTGTGAGGAGGCACCTGTGAGCGAAGTCGTCGACACCGAACCCACCGACGAGCCGGCCGACCCGACGGAGGCCGACCCGACAGAGGGTGACCCGACGGACGGTGACCCGACGCAGGACCCGATCGCCGACCTGACCGCTCGCGCTGCGGCAGCCGAGGCGCGCGCGGCCGCCGCGGAAGAGCGTGCGATCGCCGCGACCTCTGCGGCCGCGAACGCCGCGGCGCTCGCGAACGCCGCGCTGGCCGCCGCGACCGCGGCTCAGGGCACCGCGGACGCGGCCATGCGCGCGGCGACAGCCTCCGAGACCGACCCCGAACCTGATCCCGCGCCTGGCGATCCAATGGCGCCGGCCGAGCCCGCTCCGATGGGAGACCCCTCATGAGACCGACGTTCGACTCCGCGCTGATCGCCGCTCAGAACGTGCATGTGGCGGACCTGAGGTCCGGCAGCGTGCACGTGCTGCCGACGATCAGGATCGACCCGACCGAGCCGGGGCTATACCGCCTGCGTCCCACCAGGGACGGCGACGTTCGTGCGCAGCGAGTAGGTGACGTAGATGACGTCACCGCCAGGGATCAGCTGGGTGTTGATGACCTCCCAGCCGTCCATGTGCTCGGCGAGCTCGGGGATCGACCCGGCGAAGTCGATGGTCCGCACGTTGACCGTGCCGACGGGCGGCAGTAGCTGGCTGGCAGGGAACGCGAACGTCACGAGGCGGTATTCAGTCACGGCCGCGACCGTACCGGTCAGCGTGTGCCGAGAGAGGGTGAAATCTGTTGGCTGACTTCGGCATCCGCCTGGTGGCCTACGCCCCGGCCGGTGAGCGGCTCGGGCTGCTGCCGCAGCCGCTCAAGCTCGAGGCGTCGTTCCCCCATGACGACGCCGGGGCGCTGAGCGCGACCTACTCGCGGCTCGCGCTGGGTGGCACGATCCTGGACCGCGCGCTGTCGCAGGGCGTCGAGCTGGCCGTCGAGGTCACCGACCACGGCGGGGCGTGGGTCGAGCCGGACGGCGGGCGGTTCCTGTGGATCGCCAAGGACGACGATCTGGCAGACCAGTCCCGGACGGTCACGATCACCGCGCCGTCCTACGGCTGGCTGCTGCGCAAGGCCCGCCTGCTGGACCTGAGCAACGTCCTGCCGGAGGACCACTCCCAGGCCGGTAAGCGCCCGTTCTACTCCGCCTCGGCCGGCACGATCATCGCCACCCTCATGGGTGAGAACGCCGCGCGCGGCGGCGTGCCCGTCACCCTTGGCTTCGACACCAACCGTGACGCCGCCGGCCAGGCCTGGGCCAAGGTCGTCACCCTCTACCTCGAGCCCGGCATCGAGGTCTTCCAGGTCCTCGACAGCCTCACCGCCCAGGGTATGTGCGACTGGCGCACCCGCGGCCGCCAGCTGCTGGTGTGGAACGCCGACACGGTGCTGGCGGCGGACCGGTCCGCGTCGGTGCGGCTGCACCTGGGGCGTGACGTGGGTGAGGCGCCCTCGAACGAGTCGCTCGAGGAGATCGTCGGGCGGGTACTGCTGCGCGGTGACAACGGCCTGGCGCTCACGCTGGACAACCCGTCCGCGCCGACGCCGTGGGGCGTGTGGGAGGGCTACATCTCTCAGGGCGGGGTGAGCGACGACGGCACCGCGCGCACGCTCGTGCAGGCTGAGCTCGAGCGGCGGGCGCGCACACGTGCGCAGTACACCCGCAGCCTGACGCTGTCCGGCGCGCAGTTCTGGCCGATGGTGGACTACGCGCCCGGGCAGTGGATCACCGCCCCGACGAACGTCCAGGCCGAGCGGGTACGTGTCGCTCAGGTGACGCTCACGCTCGAGGGCGGCGTGCCGGGCGGGTCGGTCGTGCTGAACGACCGGGTGCTGGACGCCGAGCTGCGCCGCGCCAAGCGCATGGCCGGCATCACCGGCGGAGCTACCGCTGACGGCGGGTCGGGCGCACGCCCGGCGCCGGAGGGCCCCGACCGGCGCCAGCCGGCCGCACCGCCCGGGCTGGTCGTGTCCTCCGACGCCTACATCGACACCGACGGCGCCGCTCGCGGCGTGCTGTCGATGGACTGGGGCGACGTCACGACCGCGACCGACGGCACGGCGATGGAGATTGCCGACTACCAGGTTGCGGTGCGGCGCAACGTCGTTGGTGCGCCGTGGAGTGTCGTCATGTCGGCGGACGACTCGCAGGCGACCTACCAGCCGGTGGCCGTCGGTGAGGTGCTGCAGGTGAAGGTGCGCGCTCGTGGCCGCTACTCCGCGGTGCCGGGCGCCTGGTCGAGCGTCGTGACCGTCACCGTGGAGGACGACGTCACCCCGCCAGCGGTGCCCTCGGCACCGGTCGCGTCGGTGTCGCGCGCCGTGGTGCGGGTGACGTGGGACGGTAAGACCGCCGCCGGTGGGACGATGCCGCTCGACTTCGACCGGGTCGAGGTGATCCAGGAGGGCGCGACCAACCCGGTCGACTCGATCCTCGACAAGACCGGCGGCTACATCCTGGTCACCGGCCTGCCGTACAACCAGCAGGTCCGCTACCGCGCTCGCGCGGTGGACCGTTCGGGCAACGCCTCGAGCTGGTCGGCCTGGTCGAACTACGCCACCCCGACCCCGCTGGTCGTCGATGACATCGACAAGAACATCACCGAGGCGATCGAGAAGAACCGCGAAGACCTCGACCTGCTGAACCCGAAGGTCACCAAGGCACAGCAGGACATCGCCAATGCCCAGGAGAGGATCACCGAGGCCGAGTCTGAGGTCGCCACCGCGATCCAGCAGTCCGGGCAGGCGGGCTCGCTGGCGACGGCGGCTAGCTCCACCGCCAAGGGCACCCCGCGGATCTTCCACTCCACCGCCGCTCCGACGTCGAACGACAAGGCGCCGCAGAACAGCACCTGGTTCCGCCACCAGGGCAGCCTGTCCGGCGTCGTCATCGGGCAGTGGACACAGACCGCGGCCGGGGACGCCGGGGGCACGTGGACACCTTCCCAGCTGGGCAACGGTGTGCTCGCCGGGCTGGACGTCGGCAAGCTGACGGCGGGGTCGGCCGAGGTCATCGAGGCCGTGGCGCAGAAGATCGCGGCCAGCACTGCGGCGTTCCAGCGTGCCGACGTCGCCAACCTGTTCGCCAGCAATGCCACCGTCGACACGCAGGTCGCGCAGAGAATCTGGACGGCCAAGCTGATCGCCGGCAAGGTGCTGGCCAACGAAGCGCTGATCGGCGCGGGGCCGAACATGATCCCGTGGAGCCCGGAATCCGGCACCGAGCCGCACGTCGGCTGGACCGGAAGCGCGATTCGTGGGCTCAATGACGCCGACCTTGGCTGGGTCATCGCTGCGCGCGGCAGTGGCGGCACGAACGGCACCTTCTCTGGGTTCATCGCGCTGCGGTTCGGCGGCACCTCGCGCAACAACCGGGTGGGATCGTTCGACGTCGACCCCGGGTCGAGCTACCGGTTCCGGGTTGGTATCGGCATCGCGGGCAGCTTCCCCGAGGCCCCTGCGGCGGGGCGGCGGGTTCGCGCGGCGATCCAGTTCCACGACGCGGCCGGCGCGTCAGTCCGCACGGCCACGTCGGACCCCGTGCCCGCAGACCGCTACGGCGCCGATGCCCGCTACATCGACTACATCGTCGAGGCGCCAGAAACGGCCGCGTCCGCCACCATCTACCTCGACAAGAACTACTGGGGTGAGACGGCCGGCGACACCCTCGTGCTGAACCCCTCGCTGACCAACGCCACCGACGCATCGCTGATCGTCGACGGCAGCATCCTGGGCAGGCACATCAAGGCCAAGGAGATCGAGGGCGTTCACGTCAAGGCGAACACCTTGACGGCCGACAACTTCATCGTCGGGGTGATGGACGGGTACGTCATCACGGGTGCGCTGATCCAGTCGCTGGCGCAGGCCAACCGCGGCGTCAAGATCAGCGAGTCGGGGCTTCGCGCCTACGACAATGCGGGCAACCTGACGGTTCAGCTCGAAGGCAGCACCGCGTCGATCACGGGTGCGCTGATCCAGTCCGTGGCGCAGGCCAACCGCGGCGTCAAGATCAGCGAGTCGGGGCTTCGCGCCTACGACACCTCGGGCAACCTGACCGTGCAGATCGAGGGCGACACCGCGTCGATCGTCGGTGGCACGATCCGGGGTGGCTCGGTGGTCGGTGCGTCCGTCCAGACCGCGGACAGCGGCAGTCGCGCGCTGCTGACGAGCTCCACCGGGGGCGACCCGAACCTGTGGATGTTCGACAGCCGCAACGTCAACCGCATGACGATCGGCGTCAACGGTGAGACGACCGCGCTGTGGCTCATGGACACCGCCGGCAGGAACCGGCTGAGCGTGATGACCAATGCCAGCTTCAGCGGTGTCCTGGGCTACGACTCCTCAGGGACGACGCGGCTGCAGATCAACACCAACAACCAGCTGTCGTTCTACGACGAGGACGGCGCGCTGGCGCTGCTCGTCGGAGCGTGGAACTCGGTCGAGGGCAATCAGCACGGATGGATCCGTGGCCCGGCCTACGGTGCGCTCCGCTCGACGCTCGCGTTGGGCGTGACCACCTACGACGGCGTGAAGTCGAACTACGCGCAGCTGCGCGTGGAGGAGACCTCGACGGGCAACTCGAACAACGACAACGCGCGCGTCCTGGTGCACGGCGGTGGGTCCTGGTACATCGGCTCGCCCAACCGCGGCTACATCTCCATGGCGAACTCCTCCGGCGAGATCGCCATCTACACCCGCTCGAACTTGCTGTCCTTCTACAACCTGCCGGCCACCACCGCCGCCGGTCAGCCGCTGACCATGATCGTCTCTCCTACCGGGAGGGCGAGCATCTACCGCGGCAACGGCTCGCTGCGGGCCGCGAAGGTCGACATCGCCGACATCGACGCCTCGGTCAACCCGGCCAGGGTGCTCGACGTCCCGGTGCGCGACTGGATCGACCGGGGCATGTACGACCGTCAGCACTCGGCGCTCGACGAGGTCCGCGCCACCGACGACCTGGCCAGCCTCGATCCCGACGTCGTCGCCCGCGCCGGGGTGCACCTGCCGCGCATCCCGGGCGTCGTCGCTGAAGAGGTCGAGGCCGCCGGCCTGGCCGAGTTCTGCACCTACGACGAGGACGGCACCCTCACCGGCGTGATGTACGACCGGCTGCCGCTGCTCCTCATCCCGGTCGTGCGCTCCCTGGTCGAGCGCGTGGCCATCCTCGAGTCCCTCCTCACCACCACGGAGACACCATGAACGAGCCCACGCAGGTCGACGTCAACGGCGTCATGAACTCCCTGCGCGTCCAGCTGTCCGATGCGACGTTCGCCGTCGCGATCCAGACGGCCCGCGCCGAGCAGGCCGAGGCACGCGTCCGCGAGCTCGAGGCCCAGCTCGCCGACACCGCACCGGCGGAGGCCACCGAGGCATGACGTTCATGGAGCAGGCCGCCGAGCAGGTCGCCACGTCCGGCGGCCTGCTCGGCGCGCTCGGCACCGTGCTCGGCACCGCGGCCGTCGTCGCTCTGGGCCTGGCGGCGAGGTGGCTCAAGCCGCGGCTCGACGAGCTGCTCGGCAAGACCGAGAAGGTGCGCGAGCACGTCGCCAACGACCACAAGACGAACCTGCGCAACGACGTCGACGGCCTCGGCTCCAAGCTCGACGCGGTGCTCGCCGGCGTGGCCGAGATGCGCCGCGACATCGGCGGCCTGCGCGAGGAGAACCGCCAGCAGCGCGCCGAACTCGAGGGCGTGCGCGGCGACGTGCGCCGCGTGCAGGACACCGCCGAGTCCGCCCGCCGCGAGGCCGCCACCGCCAGCCGCCGCCTGCGCGACCTCGACCCCGCCTACCCGCCGCCCGACGGCGACTGACCCACCCACACCCACACCCACACCCACCAGCAGGCCGCGACCGCCCCCGGGCGCTCGCGGCCTTCGTCATGCCCGGGAGGCACCCGCCATGGTCTACAGCCCGCTCACGAACGAGGTCATGCCCCCGACCGGTCGCTACAAGGGGGGCAAGAAGTGGTCCGCCCGGCCCAAGGGCGTGCGGATCAACGGCCTGAACGTCCACCACCACGCCGCGACCAACGACTCCGGCATCCGCCGGCTGGTGACGTCGAACGACCCGGCCAGCGCGAACTACATCATCCGCAACAACGGCTCGCTGATCGGGTCGGTGCCGGAGGAGTACCGCGCCTGGACGACGTCGGCCTACGCGAACGACGACGACAAGATCACCGTCGAGATCCAGAACGAGACCGGCGCCCCCGAGTGGCGCATCTCCGCGGCCGCGATGGACACCCTCATCCGCCTGTACGCCGACATCGCCCAGCGCCACCGGTTCGCCCCGGTGCGCGCCAGCCTCAAGGGCCACCAGGAGTACGGCGTGGCCACCGCCTGCCCCGGCCCGTACCTGCTGCCGCGCCTGGACGACGTCGCCCGCAAGGCCGCCGCGCTCGGCGGCGTGGTCTCCGGCGGGGGCGGCGCCTCCGCCCCGACCCCCACGCCGTCCGGCCAGGCCAAGCTCGACGTCGACGGCAAGTGGGGCACCGGCACCACCACCCGGCTGCAGCAGGTGCTCGACATGGACGTCGTCGACGGCGAGGTCTCCCGCCAGTCGGCCACCTGGCGCGACGACAACCCCGGCTGCACCACCGGCTGGGACTGGACCGGCAAGACCGGCGACGGCGGCTCCCCCACCATCCGCCGACACCAGGAGATCCTGCGCGACCGCGGGCGCTACAAGGGCGCGATCGACGGCAAGGCCGGCCCGCAGTACTTCACCGCCCTGCAGCAGGACCTCGGCACCAAGGCCGACGGCGAGCTCTGGAAGCCGTCCACCGCCGTCGAGGCCCTGCAGGAGCGACTCAACACCGGGCGCATCTGAGGTGCGCCCTCTTCGCCGCGCGGCCGCGGCGCTCGCCGCGGCCGCGCTCGTCTTGGCCGCGTGCTGGGCCGCGTTCGTGCTCGTCGTCTGGGCCGCCTCCTGGCCCGTCCTCACCCTGCTCCGACTCTTCGCCTACGGAGGCTACCCGTGATCTCGACCGCTACCTTCTGGCGCGCCGCCGGCTGGCGCGCCCTCTACACGCTGCTCGCCGCGGCGCTGCCGTTCGTCGTGCCGCTGCTCGCCGATCCGTCCGCCCGCGCCGCGCTCGAGGCCCTCGCGGGCGTCGGGTTCGCCGTCGTGCTGTCCCTCGTCACCTCGCTGGCCAACCTGCCCGAGCTCGGCGCCGGCCGCCCGCCGTGGCTCGCCGTGGTCGACCGCGTGGCGCGCACGTTCTTCCAGGTGCTCCTCGCCGCCCTCGGCACCGCAGCCGGCTTCGGCGACGTCGACATCCGAGCCATCCTCGGCCAGGCCGCCGGCGCCGCCGCCGTCACGCTGATCCGCTCCGTGATCGCCGCCCTGCCCGAGGAAGCCACGACCAGCCCCGACGGAGCACAGGTCATCACCACGGCGCCCAACTCGGCGCCGGCGCTCGCGGAGGGCGACCGGGTCATCACCCCTGGCGGCGCGCACGGCGTGATCACGAGCCTCTCCAGCGGGGACGGCGGGTACACCGCTGCCGTCCGGCCGGACGACGCGCGTCAGGCGACGTGGTGGGGTCCTGTTCGCGAGCTCGAGCGGGAGGCCTGACGTGGCGAGCCCGATCCTGCGGTACTTCGAGCACGGCCACCTGTCGGCCGGACCGCTGCGCACGACCTCGGCCCGGTTCCACGGGCTGGCCCTCGAGATCGACGAGACGCTGCCCGACGGGCCCGAGAAGTCCGTCGCGCTGCGCAAGCTCCTCGAGGCCAAGGACGCCGCCGTGCGCGCCGCGCTGGACCTGCCGCCCGAGATCCCGGAGTGCGACTACTGCGGCAAGCCGGACGGCTCCTGCGCCGGCTGCCTCGCCGCAGCCGCTTCGGCCGGGCCCGCACGGTGAGCCTCGACGAGTCCAGCGCGCCGGCGCCGGAGCCCGAGCCGGAGAAGGAGCCCGTCCTCGAGCTCTCGTCCGCCCAGGCCGATGCGATCCAGGAGTGCATCTGGCGCGTGCGCGACGGGCTCCACCTGGGTCACTGGGACACGTTCCTCGCCGCCGAGCCGGCTATGGAGGGGGCCATCGCCCACGTCGACCCTGTCGAGGGTCGCTACGTCGCTGGCATCCATCTGTGCGAGGACTGGCTCGAGCGCTCGCCCGAGGGCCAGCGCAACGACATCGTGCACGAGTTGCTACACCTGGCCCACCGTGAGCAGACCGACGTGATCCGTGTCGGGCTGCTGCGCTCCGGCTTCCTCAGCCAGCGCGCCGGCGACATGCTGTGGGCCACGTTCAAGGACGCCACCGAGCGCATGGTCGATCACCTCGCCGGCGTTGTCGCCGAGCAGTTCCCGCTTCCGGAGATCCCGGAATCTTGAGAGCGCCCCGCCTCCCCTACCCGGGGAGGTGGGGCGCTCTTCGCCGTCCACCCGTCATCCCGGCGCGGTGCGCAGCAGCTCCGCGACGGTCGTCTTGCCCAGCCCCACCCGCTCGGCGATCTGCCGAATGGACAGTCCGTCGTCCCGCATCGCCAGGACGTCCGCGCGATGTTCAGCGGCGCGGCCACGCGCGGCGCTGGGACGGTGGCGGCGCACCTCGACGGGGTCGGCGTCCGGCGCCCGTCCGGCGTCCGTTCCCGTCCAGGCGTCCGACTTCGGCGCGCTGTCCGCGTCCGGGACGGCGTCGGGCACGGCCACCGGACCGTCTGCGGCCGCGTGGACGGCCGGCGCAGGTGCGACGACGAGGCGGGCGATCGTGTGGGTGGCGAGCAGCACGGCCACGGGCGCGAGGCCGGCGACGACGGTGCCGATGGCCGTCTGCCAGGTGTCCGGGACGCCGGCGGCGTGCGCGGCGTTGGCGGCCACGGACACGGACGTCCAGAGCGCCAGGGCGGCCCAGGCGCCGGCCGCGCGCTCGCCGCGGGCTCGGTGCACCAGGACGGCCAGGGTGTAGACGAGGATCGCGACGTCGAGCATGACCGGGACGGCCCAGGTGAGTCCGTCTGGGACGGCGGCCCAGGCGGACACGGCGGACAGTCCGGCGAAGGACAGCAGGAATGACACCGCGGCGAGCCCGGCCGTGAGCACGACGGCGAGGGCAAGCACGGGCAGGGTGTCGGGGTTGATCCGGGCGGGGCGGTGCTGCATCGGTCTCTCCTTCGAGGGCACGGGTCAGCTGCGCCGCGCGAGCATCGCGCGGATGCTCGCCAGCGTCTCGGGGCGGACGGGGTTGGCAGCGGCGTGCGCCGCCTCGTCGACGAGCTGCTTCTGCACGGTCGACGGCGCGGTACGCACACCCCAGCGGGGTGCGCCCGCCTTCCTCCTGAGGGAGGGGAAGGGCGGTCGCGGTGTCAGGTTGGGAGCGCCGCCAGGGCGGGCGGCGCGGGCCCGGGCGCGGGCGTCCTTGGCGGCGCGGGCGCCGGGCAGCATCGCGACGAGCGCGCGCTTTCCGAGCCGCAGGAGCGAGGCGACGCCGCGCAGTCCCTGGCGGGCACCGCGGCGCAGCTGCTCGAGCAGGCCGGCCTCTTGCAGCCAGGTGCGCGCCCGGATGATGGTCCGCACGGACAGCCCGGCGCGCTCGGCGGCCTGGGCGTCGGTGATCTCGGCGAGGCCGGTGCGCGCGTCGGCGAGCCGGCCGAGGGCCAGGAGATAGGTGCGCACCGACTGCGGGGCGTCACGCAGCTCGCCCCACCCGGAGGCGGCGAGGGCGTCGACGATGCGCCACAGGGGCGAGTGGGCGTTGATGCGCACGGGGGGCGGCAGTGTCACCGCGCCCCCGCTATGCTGCGGGGAAGCCATTGAGAGGGCCAATCTCTCGGTGGTGAGGCCCCGTCCGGTGTTCCAGCACCTGGCGGGGCCGCTCTGTTGTTGGAGGGCGCCACGGAGGCGTGACGCCGGCTCGGTCAGCCGCTGTCGCGGATCTGGTAGACGCGCTGGCGGTGGAGCCCGGTGGCCGCAACGATGTCCGCCACGCTGACGCCGGCCGCCAGCGCCTCGCGGATGGCGGCGTCGCGCTCGTCCCGAGCGGTCTGCGCGTCACGCTCCGCCGTCGCGACGGCGGCCGCGAGGTCAGCGAGCTTCTCGAGTGCGGTCATGACGCCAGTATGTCTAGGGTGCTAGACGTTTGTCTAGTCCGGTGGACAGGCAGGTGGGGTGAAGTCGTCGCGCGGCGTCGCCGCGCGGACCTCGGCGCCACGCACACCCTGTCGGGGTGCGCCCAGCTTCCTCCTGAAGGGAGGGGAAGGGGTGCCGCGCTGTCATGTTGGGGAGCGCTGAAGTTCTCCGAACTGAAGGCGCACACTGAACCCGTGTACGGCGACAGCCCGATCCCCCACCAGGCGATCCTCAACGCCCAGGAGATCCCGCCCCGGCGCTCGCAGATCGACTGCGACATCCCGGTGACGGCGCGGATCGTGTGGGAGCGCGACGGCGAAGAGCGCATCGAGACGGTCGCCTACGCCTACACCCGCGAGCTGGCGCTCGTGCGGGTCTCTGATCCGCGGTCGCGGTTCGCCGGGTGCTGGCTGACGCCGGCCGATGTGCGCCGCCGCTGACCAAGCGTTCACCGGCGGCGGCCGCTGCGCAGCAGATGCGCAGCAAACGCCGACTGCACCACACTGCACGAGGCTTTACCCGCCGCTCGGCGCTCGCGGCGATCTAGTCCTTCACCTGCGGAAACGCTGCACGAGACTGCACCAGGCGGCACCAGGTTTCACCGTGCGGGACGGACTTTTAATCCGCGGGTTGTGGGTTCGATCCCCACGGGGCCCACCCTCGCCCCTCCCGGCGCCCCATGGTCGACGTGACCGCCGTCACGATCGGCTAGCGTGCCGCCATGACACCCGACGGGCACCGACCCCGGAACGTCACCCTGCCCGCCGCCGTCGCGGCGTGCTTCGTCGTGCTGGCCGGCTGTGCCGGCATGGGCGGTCCCGCCGACGCGGACGCGATCGCGGAGCGCGCCGCCGGCGCCGGCATCGCGCCCGAGCTCGTGTACGTGCTGGACCTCGACGGCTTCGACCTGGCGACCCAGTCGGTCGGCGTCTCGGGCGCCGACGGGATGTCCGCCGCGTACGTGCGCGCCGCCGACGGCGGGGCGTCCACCGTCATGCTGACCACCGACCGCGCGGGCTCGGGCGACGCCTGCGACGCCCTCGCCGACGCCGGGCGGTCGACCTACACGTGCGTGGTCACCGAGGGCGAGGCGACCGTGCGCCTCGAGGGGTCCGACGTCGACGCGGCGACCATGCGTCAGGCGGCGGACTCCGTGCGCGTCCCCACGGCGGGCGAGCTCGACGAGCTCTTCAGCGACGTCCCGCAGCCGGAGGGCCCGGTCGAGCAGGGCGACGAGCCGGCCCCGGGGGAGCCCGTCGAGCGGGGTGACCTGCCGGAGGAGGGCGACGGCGCGCCGCTCAACGAGGTGGGCGTCGGCGGCTGAGCGCCCGCAAGGCGGCGGTCACGACAGCGCGGCGGTCACGACAGCCCGTCCTCCTCCCGCGGGTCCGCCGGCTCGACCGACGCCGACCGCTCGACGACCCGCGGCACCGTGCCGTCGTTGCGCCGGGCGGGGATCTCGGGCAGGGCGCGGAACGTGTCCGGGTCGTCGTCCTTGCGGATGCGCGGCACGAAGCTGCTGTACGCGACGGTCGACAGCCCGGCCGCGCGCAGGCGCTGGGCGAAGATCGGCCACGCCCGCGACTCCCAGAGCGCCTGCGTGGCCGCCGACGCGGCGTCGTGCTCGTTGCGGTCGCGCAGGGGCCCGTCCGCGACCGCCTGGTCGGCGACGGCACGCTCCACCGCGGCCCAGATCGCGGCGTCGGACGAGCTCTTGAGCACTGCGGCGCGCAGCGCCGTCGGGTCGACCACCTCGACCTCGACCTCGAGCACCAGGCGCACGTACCGGCGGAGCTCCTCCCCCATCACCGCAGCATCGCGCCGCAGAGCACCGCGGACCGCCCGGCACCGGGCCCCGCCCGGCTTTTCACCCGGAGGCTCACCCGACGCCTCACCCGATCCGGACGACACCCTGACCAGTCGGTCGTGAATCGGCTCACAAACCTCCCCCGGCTCACCCGATCCGGCGCCGCCCGGGCGAATACTGGCGGCGGGGGCGGGCCGCCCGGTCCGTCCGCGGTTTCGACGAAAGGCCAGGACAGTGAGCACGATGCGCGCCGTCGTCTTCGAGAAGTTCCAGACGTTCCCCTCCCTCACCGAGATCGAGCGCCCGACACCGGGCCCCGGCGAGGTGCTGCTGAAGGTCGCCGGGTCGGGCGCGTGCCACTCGGACGTCAGCATCTACAAGGAGTTCACCCCGGACGGTCCCGGCTCCATCCCGCCGGCCTTCGTGCTCGGCCACGAGGTCTCGGGCTGGGTCGAGGAGGTCGGCCCGGGCGTGGACGGCTTCGCGAAGGGCGGCGCCTACCTGGTCTACGGCCCCATCGGCTGCGGCCACTGCCCGGCCTGCTCGCGCGGCCAGGACACCTACTGCCACAACGTGGCCTCGATGGACTACCTCGCCACCGGCATCGGCCGCGACGGCGGCATGGCCGAGTACGTGACGGTCCCGGCCCGCAACCTCGTGCCGCTCGGCGACGCCGACCCGGTCGCCGCCGCGCCGCTGAGCGACGCCGGCCTGACGCCGTACCACGCGATCAAGCTCGCCCTGCCGAAGCTCGCCGGCGGCGGCCGCACCGCCCTGGTCATCGGCCTCGGCGGCCTCGGCCAGATCGCCGTGCAGATCCTCACCGCGCTCACCGGCGCCACCGTCGTCGCCACCGACATGAAGGCCGACGCCATGGAGCGCGCGGCGGCGGCCGGCGCGGTCACCGTCCCCGGCGGCGAGGGCCAGGTCGAGGCGATCCGCGAGCTCACCGGCGGCCGCGGCGTGGACGCCGTGTTCGACTTCGTCGGCGCCGCCCCCACGATCCGCACCGCCCAGCAGGTGGTGGCGCGCCAGGGCCGCATCACCGTCGTCGGCGTGGCCAACGGCACCGTGGACTGGTCCTTCTTCGGCAACCCGTACGAGGCCGAGCTCACCAACACCTACTGGGGCACCATCGAGGAGCTCTACGAGGTCGTGGCCATGTACAAGGCCGGCCAGATCACGCCGCACGTCGAGCGGTTCGCCATGGACGACGCGCTCGACGCCTACCGCCGCCTCGAGGCCGGCGAGCTGAGCGGCCGCGCCGTCGTCGTGCCGCACGCCTGAGGCGCGCCGCACGCCTGAGGCGCCGAGGCCGTCGGCGCCGGTGACCGGCGCCAGGAACACCGACGCCGGCCGGGCTGCCCAGGGGGGTATGGCTGCCCGACCGGCGCGGTGCACCGGACGCCCGAAGGCGACCGGAGCTATCCCCCGTCGACCCAGTCGCGCACCTCGCGACGGAAGCGACGGACACCGAAGGTCCGCTCGGCCAGCGCACTGACGTCGGCGCGCGGCAGGGCGGCGGCGGCCTCGACGGCGCGGCGCAGGCCGGCGTCGTCGAGGCTCTCGGCGACGACGCCGAGGCCGAGCCGCTCGACGCTCTCGCGGGCCCCGCCCTCGGCGTTCACCACCGTGGGCGCCCCGAGCGCCATGGCCTCGACGGGCAGGATCCCGAAGTCCTCGACCGGCGGGAACACGTACGCCAGCGCCCGCTGCATGAGCAGCCGCAGCAACGCGTCCGACACCGCCCCGAGGAACCGCACCGGCACGGACGCCGCGGCGGCGAGCTCCGCCAGCCGGCCGGCCTGCGGCCCCTCGCCGACGAGCAGCACCGGCAGCCCCGCCGCCTCCCCCGCCCGGATCACCAGGTCCAGCCGCTTGTACGCCACCAGGCGCGAGGCGCCCAGGACGTACGTCGGCGGCAGGGAGTCGACGACGGCGCGCTCGGCCCCGGTCACCTCGTCCGCCCAGTCGGCGACCCGGGTCAGCGCCGCCACGTCCACCGGGGGGTAGATGACCCGCGCGTCGCGCCCCCAGCTCAGGGCGATGCGGGCGCGGACGTACCGGCTGTTCGCCGCGAGGTCGTCCAGGCGCCGGGCGCGGCGGCGGTCCACGTGCCGCAGCGCGGGGGCGGCCAGGCCGACGACGGGGTGCCGCCCGCGCGGGTCGCTCTCCGGCGCCCACAGGAACCGGGCCGGGGTGTGCACGTACGCGAGGGTGCGCGCGCCGCGCGCGGCCGGGCCGGTGCAGAAGTGGTGCCCGAAGGAGTGGCTGGTCGCCAGCACCCACTCGGGGTCCTCGACGCCGGACCAGCGCCCGTGCCACACCGAGGGCATGAGCGGCGCGGTCAGCGCCTTGTGGCGCCGCAGCGGCGTGCGCGCCAGCGCCGACTCGCGCACCGTCGTGCCCGGGTAGCGCCCCGGCGCGTCGTCCCACAGGCACACCACCGGCGCCCCGGGGAACTCCTCGACCAGGTGGTCGAGGACGCGCTCGGCGCCGCCGGTGCGCTCGATCCACTCGTGCACCAGCACTCCCCCGCCGCGGACGGCGTCGGGCCGGGCGTCGGCGGTGGTGGCCGCGGCGTCGCGCGCGGTCCCCGCGCGGGCGAGGTCAGTAAGCGCCACGACGGCTCACCACCGCTCGGAACGTCTTGAGCAGGATGCTGATGTCGACGAGCGGGCTCCAGTTCTCGACGTAGTAGAGGTCGAGCCGCTTGCTCTCCTCGAGGGACAGGTCCGAGCGGCCCTTGACCTGCCACAGGCCGGTGAGCCCCGGGCGCACCAGCAGCCGGCGACCGATCTCGCCGTCGTGCATCGCGACCTCGCGGGGCAGCTGCGGGCGCGGCCCCACCAGGCTCATGGAGCCGGTGAGCACGTTGAACAGCTGCGGCAGCTCGTCGAGGGAGTAGCGGCGCAGGAACCTGCCCACGCGGGTGACCCGCGGGTCCTCCTTCATCTTGAACAGCAGCCCGTTGCCCTCGTCGAGGATGCGGATGCTCTCGAGCCGCGCCTCGGCGTCCGGCACCATCGAGCGGAACTTGTACATCGTGAACGGCCGCCCGCCCAGGCCGATGCGCTCCTGCGCGAACAGCACCGGCCCCGGGCTCGCCAGCAGCACGGCGAGCGCGATCACGGCGAGGGGCACGGCCAGGACCACCAGCAGCGCGGCGGCGCCGACCAGGTCGAAGGTGCGCTTGACCACAAGCTGCGGCCCCGTGTACCCGGGCGCCTCGACGTGCATCAGCGGCAGGCCGGCCACCGGCCGCGTCCGCACGCGCGGCCCGGCGACGTCGGTCAGCGCGGGCGCCAGGATGAGGTCCGCCCCGACGGACTCCAGGTCCCACGCCAGGCGCTTGACCGACCGCGGCGTCACCATGTCGCAGCTCGTGACGATCACGGCGTCGGCGCCCAGGGCGCGGGCCCGCTCGGCGGCGTCCGGGACGTCGCCGACGACGGGCACGCCCCGCACCTCCTCGTACGGCCCGATCGCGCCGCCCGGCACGCACGCCGCGACGGTCTCCAGCACCACGCGCGAGTCGCGGCCCAGCTCGTCCACCAGCTGGGTGACGCTGTCGCGACCGCCGACCACGAGGGCCCGCGTGATGTGCCGGCCGGACCGCCGCTCGGTCTCGAGCAGCCGCCGGTGGACCAGGCGCCCCACGTTGAGCAGCACCAGGCCCAGGGGCATGGCGATCGCCACGTACCCGCGCGCCAGGTCGTAGCGCAGCAGGTAGGCGACGACGGCGACGGCCCCGAAGTACGCGAGCGTGATGTTGGTGACCCGCAGGTACTCGTGCGGGTCGGTGCCCATGAGCTTGGGGTCGTGGGCCTCGCCGAAGCGCAGCGCGGCGAGCCAGGTCAGGAACATGACCACGGAGATCAGCACGTACTCGTCGCGCACGTGCAGGGTGGCGGCGCCACCCAGGCCGATCTGCTCGAACCGCAGCACGTAGGCCACGGTGAGCGTGATGGCGACGGCGCCCGCGTCCGTCAGCGCGACGCGGCGTCGCACCGCACGCTCCCAGACACGGGCGGAGAGCGACCGCACTCGTGCCCGGGTGGGCGGTTGCGCACCCGTTTTTGGGCGCACGAAGTCCTTCTCGACAACCATGGAGGTTCCTTCGGACGGGACGGCGGCGACGCGGGCCCGGCGCGCCAGGAGCCAGGGGCTCCGCGCTGCGCGGGCGGCCGTGTCGGCCGGAGGGTGGTGGGACGGGGCGGCTCAGCTCGCCCGGCGGCTGCGCGGGACGGCCGGCGACCGCCACGCTCGGCAGGTGCCGCGCGGGTGCGGCGCGCCGGGCGGAGGCGGGGGGTGGCGGCGAGAGCTCATGGGGTGCCCCTGTGACGGGTGGACCGGATGGGTGACGCCGAACCGTGCGGCGTTTTCTCGAGCCGGCCTGCGCCCCCCTGGCGCCTGCTCCTTGCGACGTGGTGCGACCAGTAGACGTGGGTGGTGACCGGGGCCACAAGGTTGAATCCGGACGCCTGCCGGGTGAAAGTTCCCCGGTTCTCCTCAAAAGTGCCTGCCGTCGGCCGTCGCTGCAGGTCAGTGCGCTGAGCGCTCGGGGCAACGAGCGGTCTGGGCCGCCGCGGGCGACCGTCCGTGCGTCCGGTGACAGCCCGCCGACGTCCGCGTGAAGCCTCGGCGAACATCGGCCCGCGGCGCGCCGCCACGACCTGTCCCGCACCGCCGCGGCCCCTAGCGTGGGGGCGTGACCACGCTGCTGCCGTCCCTCTCCTCCCCCGGCCCCGCCCCGACAGGCTCCGCCTCGCCGGTCGTGATCGCCCACCGCGGCAACTCCTCCGTCGCCCCGCAGAACACGCTCGCGGCCCTCGAGTCGGCGTGGCGCGCGCAGGCGCACGCGGTGGAGATCGACGTCCAGCTCACCGCGGACGGCGAGGTCGTGGTCATCCACGACGACACGGTCGACGCCACGACCGACGGCACGGGGGCGGTGGCCGGGCTGGCGCTCGGGGCGCTGCGCGCGCTCGACGCCGGCGTGACCTTCTCCCCCGCGTACGCCGGCCAGCGCATCCCGACGTTCGCCGAGGTGCTCGACCTGCTCGCGGCCCGGCCCGGCACCGACCTGCTGCTGGAGCTCAAGGGCTCGTGGGCGGCCGACGACGCCCGCACGGTGACCGACGCGATCGACGTCGCCGGCCTGGCCGACCGGGTCGTGGTGCAGTCGTTCCACCCGGAGACCGTCGCGGCGCTGCGCGACGTCGCGCCTCACCTGCCGCGCGGCTGGCTGGTGCACCAGCAGTGGGACCGCCTGCTCGAGGTGGCGGCCGAGCTCGAGGTGGTCGCGTGCAACCCGTACGTCGGGATGGTGCTGGAGGACCCGGCGCTGGTGCAGCGGCTGCACGACGCCGGCCTGCGGGTCATGACGTGGACGGCCAACGACGCCGAGCAGTGGGCCGGCGTGCTCGCGGCCGGCGTCGACGCCGTCATCACCGACCGGCCCGACCGCCTGGCCGGCTGGCTCGAGGGCCGGGCGACGGCGGCAGCACCGACGCCCGCGACCCCGGCCGAGGCGCGGCTTCTGCCCTGAGCGACACCGCTCGCCACCGCGCCCGGCAGGCCGCCAGGGTGGGCGCATGAAGCTCCTGGTGCTCGGCGGGACCGTGTTCCTCTCGAAGGCCGTCGCGACGGCGGCGCTCGCTCGCGGCCACGACGTCGTGGCCGTGAGCCGCGGCGTCTCGGGCGCGGTCCCGCCCGGGGTGCGGCACGTCGTCGCCGACCGCGACGCCGGGCTGCCGGCGGCGCTCGCCGCCGAGCGGTTCGACGCCGTCGTCGACGTCGCCCGCAAGCCCTCGCACGTGCGCACGGCGGTCGCCGCCCTGCCGGACGCGCACTGGGTCTTCGTCTCGACGATCAACGTCTACGCCGACGAGGCGACGCCCGGTGGAGGCCCGGGCACGCTGCCGCTGCGGCCGGCGGTCGGCGAGGACCTCGACAGCCTCGACCCCGCCGCCTACGGCGGCATGAAGGTGGCGTGCGAGGAGGCCGTCCGCGCCGGCACCGCGAGCAGCACCGTGGTGCGACCGGGCCTGATCGCCGGGCCCGGCGACCCGTCGGGGCGGTTCGCGTACTGGGTGGCGCGCCTGGCGCGGGCGGCGTACGAGCCAGGCGCGCAGGTGCTGGCACCCGGCGACCCGTCCGACGCCGTCCAGCTGGTCGACGTGCGCGACCTCGCGGCCTGGCTCGTCGACCTCGCCGAGGCCCGCGCCGACGGCGTCTACGACGGGGTGGCGCCGCCGGTGCCGCTCGGCGACCTGCTGGCCGAGGTCGCCGCCGGGTGCGGCGCGGCGCCGGCCTGGCGGTGGGCGTCGCACGCCGCGCTCGAGGCCGCCGGGGTGGCGCCCTGGTCCGGGGAGCGCTCGCTGCCGCTGTGGCTGCCCCGCCCGCAGTACGACGGCATCGTGGGGCACGACGTCGCCGCGTCCCTCGCGGCCGGGCTGCGGCCGCGGCCGGTCGCCGAGACCGCCCGGGACACGCTGGCGTGGCTGCGGGCCACGCCGCGCGCCACGGTGACGGGCCTGACGGCGGCGCAGGAGGCCGAGGTGCTGCGCGCGCTCGACGGCCGCCCCGCCTGACGCCCCACCGCCTGACGCCCCACCGCCGGACGCCCCACCGCCTGACGTCCACCTGCCGTTCGACCCGGCGTCGCCGGACCTTCCCGGACCCTTCCCCGCCGCTTCCGCGCCGGTTCGCCTGCCGGTCGGCTGCCCGCAACCGCCGACCCGTCGAATGTGGCCCGTGACCCACACCGTTGCTGCACCGGCCGCGCCCACGCGGCCCGACGTCGGCGGGCCGCAGGTCCCGGCCGGCACCGCGAGCGCCGCCCGCACCGCGCCGTCGTCCGCCTCGCCCGTGCCGGCCCCGTCGGCCGAGCGTCGCCGCGCCCGCCGCCGCCGCGGGCTGCGCGAGGGCCTGCTGTTCGCCGCGCTGGTCGCCCCGAACCTGGCCGCGATCCTGGTGTTCTCGTACTGGCCGACGATCTACAACGTCGTCCTGAGCCTCATGGACTGGGACTTCATCTCCCCGTCGCCGGTCTTCGTCGGCCTGCAGAACTACGTGGACCTGCTCCAGGACCCGGAGTTCGGCACCGTGCTGGCCAACACCGGCGTCTTCACCGCGGTCACCGTCGGCGGCACGCTGGTGGGCGGCCTCGGCATCGGCTACCTGCTGTCGCGCAGGCTGCGGTTCGCCGGCCTGACACGGACCATGACGTTCGCCCCGCACATGCTGCCGGGCGCTGCCGTCGGCATCGTGTGGCTGTTCATGTTCGACCCCACCTACGGCCTCAGCCGCCTGGCGTTCAACGCCTTCGGCGCCGACTCCCCGCAGTGGACGACGACGTCGGACTGGTCGCTGTGGGCGATCACCGTCGCCTACGCCTGGCAGCGCCTCGGGTTCGTCGCGATCATCTACTACACCGCGATCCTCGACCTGCCGAAGGACCTCTTCGAGGCGGCGTCGCTGGACGGCGCGCACGGCTGGAAGCTCTTCCGCAGCATGACGCTGCCGCTGCTCAGCCCGGTCACCTACTTCCTGCTGCTGACCGGCATCATCACCAGCGCCCAGGCCTTCGACATCATCGCCATCCTCACCTCCGGCGGGCCCGGGGTCTCCTCGACGACCCTCACCTGGATGGTCTACGACCAGGCCTTCCTGCGGTTCGACATCGGCTCGTCCGCCGCCGCGGCCACGGTGCTGTTCGTGATCCTCATGGTGGTCACCGTCCTGCAGACCCGCTTCGCCGAGAGGAAGGTGCACTACTCGTGAGCGCCGTCGTCACCCCCACCGCGCCGGCCGACGCCGCGCCCACCACGCCTGCCGCGAGCGCCGGCAGAGGCGCCGGCAGGGGCTCCGGCCGCCGGCGCAGCACCACCACCTCGGGCCCCGGCTCGGCGGTGACCCGCCGTCCGCTGCCGCTGACGATCGTCCAGTACGTGCTGCTGGCGCTCGTGCTGCTGCTGTTCGTCGTCCCGGTCTACTGGCTGTTCAGCTCGGCGGTGAAGCCCGAGTCCGACATCTACGCCTGGCCCCTGCGCTGGTTGCCCTCCAGCCTCGAGTGGTCGAACTTCGCCGAGGCCTGGCGGGCCGCGCCGTTCGACCGGTTCTTCGTCAACTCGATCATCACCACCGGCGTCGGCACCGTCCTGGAGATGGGTTGCGCGATCCTGTCCGCCTACGCCTTCGCGTTCGTGCGGTTCCGGTTCAAGAAGGCCGTGTTCGTGCTGGTGCTCGGCTCGCTGATGCTGCCGGGCCACGTGACGCTGCTGGTCAACTACATCACCGTGGGCGAGCTGGGCTGGCTCAACACCTACGCCGGCCTGATCCTGCCCGGGATGGGCAGCGCGTTCGCGATGTTCCTGGTCTACCAGCAGATGCGCCAGGTGCCCGGCGAGCTGATCGACGCCGCGCTCGTGGACGGCGCCGGCCACCTGCGCCGGATGCTCACGCTCGTCGTGCCGCTGTGCAAGCCGATGATCCTCACCGGCACGCTCATCGTGCTCATCGGCAAGTGGAACGACTTCGTCTGGCCGCTCATCGTCACGAGCACCGCCGACATGCGGACGCTGCCGATCGGCCTGATGTTCCTGCGCAGCCAGGAGGGCTACACCAACTGGGGCTCGATCCTGGCCGGCACCGTCATGGTCGGCCTGCCGATGCTCGTCGTCTTCTTCGTCGCCCAGAAGCGGATCATGGGCGGCATCGCCGCCGGCGCGCTCAAGGGCTGACGTCCCGCCCGGCCGCCACCCGGCCGGGTCCTCCCCTGCGGCCCGCGGGCCGCCCCCCTCGTCCCGGCCCCTCGCCGGGTCTGCACACCCACTCCGAGGAGACCCCTGTGTCCAGCAACCTCTCCCAGCTCGTCCTCGACCGCCGCACCCTGCTCGCCCTGCTGGGCGCGGGCGGCGCGGCGGCGACGCTCGCCGCGTGCGCCGGCGGGGCGCCCGCCGCGGGCGGCTCGAGCAGCGGCGGCAGCAGCAACCTGCGCTCCGGCTTCTCCCAGGCGCCGGTCAAGGTGCCGTCGCAGTACGCCGGCCGCACGGCGATCCTGTTCTGGGCGCCGTTCACGGGCGTGAACTTCGAGGCCGTGCAGGCGCTGTTCACGGCGTTCAACGAGTCGCAGGACGAGATCTACGCCGCGGCGGAGTCGCAGGGCTCCTACGCGGACCTCAACCAGAAGTACACCGCCGCGCTCCAGGCGCGTCAGGTGCCCGACATCGTCTGCTTCCCGGAGCGGCAGTGGCTGCAGTTCTGGCAGGCCGACTCCCTGGCGCCGCTGGACCGCTACTTCGACGACGAGTGGTCGCTCGACGTGTACATGCAGAACTACGTCGGCGAGGGCACCGCCGGCGGCGAGACGTTCGTCGTGCCGTTCGCCCGCTCGACGCCGCTGTTCTACTTCAACAAGGACCGCTTCCGCGAGGCGGGCCTGCCGGAGACCGGGCCGACCACGTGGACCGAGTTCGCCGAGATGTCCCCGGCCCTGCTCGCCCTCGACGCCGGCGGCCAGTCGCTCAAGCCGATGGCGTTCAGCGCGGAGGACGCCTGGTTCGGCCAGTCGCACATCTGGGCGTGGGGCGGCCGGTGGTCCACCGACACCGAGGTCACCGCGGACGCCGGCCCGGCCGCCGAGTGGCTGCAGTGGAAGAAGGACTTCATCCACCGTGACGGCTTCGGCTACATGGCCAAGGCGGCGATGACCGACTTCCAGACCGGTGTCGCCGCCGCCACGCACGGCTCGACGGCGTCGCTGCGCGGCGCCACGGAGGCTGCCGAGTTCGAGATCGGCACCGCGTTCATGCTCGGCCACGACGCTCCCGGCCCCAAGGTCCCCACCGGCGGCTCGGGCCTGAGCATCGTCAAGGCGGAGTCGCAGGAGCGGCAGGACGCCTGTGCCGAGCTGTTCCGGTTCCTCGCGGAGCCGGAGAACTCCGCGCAGTGGCACGCCAGCACCGGCTACCTGCCGATCGTCACCGCGGCGCAGGAGACCCAGACGGTCAAGGACCTGGTCGCCGCCGACGCGAACTTCGGCACGGCGCTGAAGCAGGTCGCCAACGCCCAGACGGCCGACCCGATCGGCTGGTACCAGTCGGCGGTCACCGAGATCAACGCCGCGATGGCGCAGGTGTACGGCGACGGCGCGGACGTCGCGTCGGTCGTCTCGAGCCTGCAGGGCAAGCTCGAGGGCATCTTCGACCAGAACGCCGAGAGCATCGCGAAGGTCCTGGCCTCCTGACCTCGCCGGCCCGGTCGCCCCGCGCGGGGCGACCGGGCCGTCCCGTTTCCGCCCCACCGCCGGCGGCGGTCCCAGCAGCATGCCGCCGGCCCGCCGCCGAGGAGTCCCCCGTGCACCAGAAGCTCGTCGTCATCTCGGTCGACGCCATGTCCGGCGCCGACGACATCGCCTACGCCCGCACGCTGCCCGCGCTCGGCCCCCTGCTCGAGCGCGCAGCCGTCGCCGAGATCGAGGCCGTCTTCCCGACGCTGACCTACCCGAACCACTCCGCCCAGCTCACCGGCTGCACGCCGGCCGTCTCGGGCGTCTTCAACAACGTGCTCATGCAGCCGGGCATCGACCACCCCGACTGGTTCTGGGAGTACGAGCGCCTGCAGGCGCCCACGCTGCTCGACGCCGCCGAGGCGGCGGGCCTGCGGGTGGCGGCCGTGCAGTGGCCCGTCACCGCGGGCGCCCCGTTCGACGTCGTCGTCCCCGAGCTCGCCAACGAGGACCACTTCGGCGGCCTCGAGGCGGCCATGGAGCGGTTCTGCTCGCCGCGCGGGCACGAGCTGTGGCAGCGCCACCGCGACAAGATCGTCTGGGAGCCCAAGCGCCGCCACGACGACATGTCCACCGCCGTCGTCGTCGACACGCTGCTCGAGGACCGCCCCGACGTGCTGTTCTGGCACCTCGTGGACGTCGACTCGGCCCGGCACCTGCACGGCGCCGCCGGCGAGCACGTGCGCGCGGCGCTGCGGGCCACCGACGCGCGGATCGGCCGGGCCCTGGCCGCCCTCGAGGCCACTGGCGACCTCGAGCGCACGAACGTCGTCATCGTCTCCGACCACGGCCACCTCGACACCGAGCAGCACACCAACCTCAACGTGCTGCTGCGCGATCGCGGCTTCCTGCGCACGGACGCCGAGCACCGGCTGCTCGACTGGGAGGCGTACTGCCACAGCGCCGGCCTGTCGGGGCAGGTCTTCCTCGCCGAGGACATCACGCCCGCGCGCCGCGCCGCCGTGGAGGAGCTGCTGCGCGAGGTCGTCGCGACGCCGGAGTACCGCGTCGCGCGGGTGTGGACCGAGGCCGAGGCGCGCGCCGAGCTCGGCCTGGGCGGCCCGTTCGCGTACGTGGTCGAGTCCGAGCCGGGCGTGATCGTCGGCGGCGCGCTGGACCGCCGCGTGGTGGTCCGCAAGGGCGACCCGGACTTCCGCGGCTACCTCGGCAACCACGGCCACCACCCGCGGCACGGCGCGCAGCCGGTGTTCCTCGCCAGCGGGCCGGCGTTCGTGCCGGGCGCCGACGCCGGCCGCCGCCGCATGATCGACGAGGCGCCGACTCTCGCCGCGGCGCTGGGCCTGGCGCTGCCGCAGGCCGAGGGCGCCGCGATGGCGGACCTGCTGGTGGGCGCGACGGAGCCGGTGGCCCTGCCGGCCTGACGCGCGTCACCGCCGGGCGCGGGCCCTCAGGACTCGCGCCCGGCGTCGTCGGCGTCGGGCACCCGCGGCGCGCGGCCGTCGACGCGGGGCAGCTGCGCAGTGCCGCCGTCGGCCGGCTCGGCCGCGGGCGCGGCCTCGACCGTGGGGTCGCGCTCGGCGCGCAGCTCGCGCTCGCGGACCACCTCCTCCGACGGTCCGCTGAAGGCCCGCGAGCGCTCGACGGCCTCGACGCTGCCGGTGAACAGCGCCGAGCGCTCGGCGCCGCCACCATCGTCGGCCGCCGGCACGCGTGCGGCCGGTGCCTCCACCGCGCCCAGCAGCACGGTCTCGCCCGCCGCCATCGCCGCGGCGGCCGACTCGGGGACCGCGCCGGGGACGTGGTCGGCGCGACGCCGCGAGCTGGGCGGCGGGACGAGGACCGTCGGGTCCTCGGGGGTGGCCGGGGACGACCCGCCGTCCTGCGGGGCCACGCGCACCCGCACCGAGCGGCGCGCCGGCGTGCGGCGCCGCTCCGTGCGCGGCTCGTGCTCGTGGCGCCGCTCGGGACGCTCCCCCGGCTCCGCGCCCGCCGCCGCGCCGGGGGCCTGGCCGGCCGGGCGCTCGGCGGCCGCGGCGGCGCCGACCCGCGCACCGTCGACGTCGGCGTGGGCGTCGGCGCGGTGCTCCGCCCCCTCGCCCACGCCGCCCTCAGCGCGCCCGGCAGTGCTCTCCGGCGCGGCCGCAGCCGCCCCCTCCAGCCGCGGCAGCGCGGGCTCGGCGAGGAAGCCGCCGCCCTGCGGGGCGCCCTCGAGGCGCGTGCGCGGCAGGGCGTGCGGCGCCTCCCGCTGCAGCCACTCGACCAGTCCCTCGCGGACGAAGCAGCGCAGGTCGAACAGGGTCGGGGCGTCCGCGGCGCTGACCAGCACGCGCACCCGCACCATGCCGCCCACGGCGTCGGTCACCTGGAGGATGCCCACGCGCTGGTCCCACAGCTCGGTGCGGGCCAGCAGCCGGTCGAGCTCGGCGCGCATGGCCCGGAACGACACCTGGAAGTCCAGGTCGAGCTCGACCGTGCCGAGCAGCTCCGCCGAGCGGCGCGTCCAGTTCTGGAACGGCGTGCTCGTGAAGTACGTCGAGGGCAGGATGAGCCGCCGGTCGTCCCAGACGTGCACGACCACGTAGGTCAGGGTGATCTCCTCGATGCGGCCCCACTCGCCCTCGAGCACCACGACGTCGTCGACGCGGATCGCGTCGGTGAACGCGATCTGCATCCCCGCGAAGACGTTGGCCAGCGAGGTCTGGGCGGCGAGGCCGGCGACGATGGACAGCAGGCCGGCGGACGCGAACAGGCTGGCGCCGGCGGCCCGCGCCTCCGGGAACGTGAGCAGCACCGCGGCGGCGCCGCACACCACCAGCACGGCCACGGTCAGGCGCCGCACGATGGTCACCTGCGTGCGCAGGCGCCGCGCGTGCCGGTTGTCGGCGACGTCGAGCGGGACGCGGGCCAGCACCCGGTCCTCGACCACGAAGGCGAACGCCCCCACCACCCAGGTGAAGGCGACGATGCCCGCGATGAGCAGCAGGTGCTGCAGCGCCGGCAGCCAGGGCTCGTCGGGGTCGGCGCTGTAGCGCACGGCGAGCCCCACGGCCACGACCATGAGCAGCGCCCGCGTGGGGCGGCGCATGCGCAGCGACATCTCGCGGGCCAGCGGGCTGCGCCTGCCGATCCGGCGGACGGTCACGGACAGCACGGTGGCCAGGAGGAACGCGGCGGCCACCCCGGCGAGGGCCCAGGCGAAGGTCACGCCCAGGCTCGCGGTGGCCTCCAGCTCGGAGTCGGAGGGCATGTCGGCGGGCATGGCTCCACCCTAGGAACCACCCCCTGGGTGCTCGCTGGGCGTCTCTCTCCTGGCGAACGCCCGGCGCGGCCGCCGCGGGCCCCGCGCGCCTCAGCCCCGCCGGCGGGGCGCGTGGAGCCACGGCCGCAGGCGGGCGGTGACCCACGGCAGCACCCAGCACGCCATGATCGGCGTCAGCACCAGGGTGGAGACGAGCACCCGTACTGCCGCGGGCCAGTGCGCCGACGACGGCACCGCCCAGCCGAGCAGCAGCGTGAACGCGAGGTTCACGGGGAAGAAGCCGAGCCAGATGGCGGTGGCCTGCTTCCACCGCGGCGGTGCGGGCAGCAGCGGGGCGCCGGCGGGCTCGTCGGTGCGCAGCGGCGCGTCGAACCAGCCCTCGATGCCGGTGCGGCGCTCGACCCGGCGCTCCTGCACGAGCCCGGCCCCCTGCGCCAGCCACTGCGCGCGCTCGGCGGAGCCCTCCCAGGCCTCGAGCCGCTCGGCGTCGGCGAAGCGGTAGAGCATGTACCAGTCGCTCGAGCCCTCGGCGGCGCGGATCCAGCCGGAGCCGAGGAACCCGTCCCACCGGTTCGCGAGCCGCACGCCGGCCTGCACCCAGGCCGTGACCTCGGGGACGCGCTCGGGGCTGACGACGCGGTGGACGGAGACCGTCACGGGGGCGGACGCGGGCGCCGAGAGGGGCTCGTCGGCGGGCGCGCCGCGGCCCGGGCGGGGGCGAGAGGTCGTCATAGCGGGCAAGTGAACGACGCCGACGTCTCCGTCGCGCGTCGCGGCGGCGGCCGCGGGACGCCGCGTCCCGGATGGCGGGCAGCGGGGGCCTCGCGCAGGCCGAGCGGCGCGGGCACGGCCGGCACGCGGAACGCGGTGAGGTCACTCACCTCTGCGCCGCCTGAGCGCCGGTCTTGCCCGGGATTGTCCGTGTTTGGGCGGGTTGCGCGCCGGAACCGTATTTGGTCCGCCCGCGGGCCCCGCCTTACATGGACGGTCGACCAAGACGAGCGATCCGCTCGCCGCACCGGACCTTCGAGGAACCGAGCGCTTGACTGTCACGCACCTTACCCGAGCTTCCCTGCGCCACCAGCGGGAGGCCAGACGAGCACGCCTGCGCCGCTCCGGCGCGGCCGCCCTGGCCACCGCCGCGCTGGCCGCCACCCTCGTCACCGCCAGCCTCGGTGACGACGCCACCGCCGCCACCGCCGAGCCCGCGAGCCCTGCGGCGAGCGCGACGGCCCCCGCCACGCCCACCGCCCCGGTGCCGCCGGCGACGGCGGACGCCGTCGCCAAGGCCGGCCGCGTGCTGGGCCGCGCCGACTTCGTCGTCCACGAGTCCGCCGCGAGCCGCGCGGAGCGCTCGCAGATCGCGAAGGCGACCACGCAGCTGCGCAAGCTGGTGGACCGCAGCACCGGCGCCGCCGCACCCGCCACGACGTCGGCGCCGACCGACGCCGCGGCCACCGAGCGCCGTGGCGCCGCGGCGTCGCGAGCCGGTGAGCGCGGCACGCGCGCGGCTGCGCCAGGCGCCGCCCGGGGCGCCGCACCGGCCACCTCCGCGGCCGCCGCCGCGCCGGCGCTCGCCCTCGTGCCGTCGTCGCCGCAGGCCGCGGCGTGGCGCACGACGCCCCTGTCGAAGACTCTGTCGAGCACGCTGCCGAGCACGCTGTCGACGCCCCTGTCGAAGACCGCGCCGGCGGCCCCGGACGCCGGGGCGCCCGCCGAGCCGGAGCCCGCGGGCACCGCGGACGCCGCCACCCGCGCGGGTGCGCCCGCCGCCCTCGGCGCCAAGGCCGAGGCCGAGCTGACGACGACCACGCAGACCCTCGAGTCGCTGCTGAAGGACGCCTCCGCGGCGGCGGCCGTCGACGTCGAGCCGCGCCCGGTCGTCAAGCCGAAGCCGAAGTCGAAGCCCCGGGCGGCGGCCCGGCCGGAGGCGGCCGGCCAGCAGGCAGCGGCGGCCGCGGTCGACCGGAACCGCGCCGCGAAGGCCGCACGTGCGGCCGCCGGGGCCCGCAACGGCCGCGTGCCCGCCGAGGCGCTGTGCGAGCTGCCGTTCGCGGGGGGCGAGCAGCTGCGCTGCGACGCCGTCGAGGCGCTCACGCGCCTCGACGCCGCCTACCGCGCGCAGTTCGGGACGCACCTGTCGATCAACGACTCCTACCGCTCGTTCGAGGCGCAGGTCGCCGTCAAGGCCTCCCGCGGGTTCTGGGCCGCCAAGCCCGGCTACTCCAACCACGGCTGGGGCGTGGCGGTCGACCTCGGCGGGGGCATCCAGGAGCGCTCGAGCGCCCAGCACGCGTGGATGGTGCAGCACGCCGGCCGCTACGGCTGGCGCAACCCCGACTGGGCGCAGGCGGACGGGCGCAAGCCCGAGGCCTGGCACTGGGAGTACGGCACGCGCGACTGACGCGCCGAGCCCCAGCGCCGAGCCCCCAGCACGCCGAGCCCCAGCGCCGAGCCGCAGCGCGCCGCCCCGCCCCCGCGCCCCCGCGGCGCCGGGCGGGGCGGCACGGCCCTCTACGCTGGGGCCCATGCGCGTTCTCGTCACCGGCGGCGCCGGCTACATCGGGTCCCACACCGTGCTCGCCCTCGTGGCGGCCGGGCACGACGTCGTCGTCGTGGACGACTTCTCCAACGCCAAGAAGGCGGTGGTCTCCCGGCTCGAGGAGCTCGCCGGGCGGCAGATCCCGGTGCACGCCTTCGACCTCACCGACGCGGCGCGCACCGACGAGCTGTTCGCCACCGAGCAGATCGACGCGGTGATCCACTTCGCGGCGTTCAAGGCCGTGGGCGAGAGCGTCCAGAAGCCGGCCATGTACTACCGCAACAACCTCGACACCACGCTGTCGCTCGTCGAGGCCATGCAGCGGCACGGCGTCACGCGGTTCGTGTTCTCCTCCTCGGCCACGGTGTACGGCGAGCACGCGCCCGTGCCGTACCAGGAGGACTGGGACCGGCTCGACTCCAGCAACCCGTACGGCCAGACCAAGGTGATGATCGAGCGGATCCTCACCGACGTCGCCGCGGTCGACGAGGCGTGGCGCGTCGCGCTGCTGCGGTACTTCAACCCGGTCGGCGCGCACCCCTCGGGCCGCATCGGCGAGGACCCCACCGGCACGCCCAACAACCTGATGCCGTACCTGTCCCAGGTGGCGGTGGGCCGCCGCGAGAAGCTCACGATCTTCGGCGGCGACTACCCGACCGCCGACGGCACCGGCGAGCGCGACTACATCCACGTCGAGGACCTCGCCACGGGGCACGTCGCGGCGCTCGAGCACCTCGACACCATGGTGACGCGCACCCGCGCGTTCAACCTCGGCACCGGGACCGGCACGTCGGTGCTGTCGCTCCTGCGCGCCTTCGAGCGCGCCGTCGGCCGCGAGCTGCCCTACGAGATCGGCCCGCGCCGGCCGGGCGACCTCGCGGTCACCTACGCGGACCCGGCCCGCGCCCACGCCGAGCTGGGCTGGCGCGCCACCCGCACCATCGACGACATGTGCGCCGACACCTGGCGCTGGCAGTCGCAGAACCCGCAGGGCTACCCGGAGGACTGAGCCCCTCCTGGACCCGCAGGCTCCCGCGCACCTCGGTGCGCGGGAGCCTGCGCCGTCGTGCGGCCCGGCGGACCTGCCGCCCCGCGACCCCCGCGGCCCCGGCGGCGCGACGAGCGGTCAGGCGACGACCGCGGCCGCCATGAGCGCGACCGACCCCGCGCCCGCCAGCGCCCCGACGCGGGCAGCGGGGGACGCGCCCGCGCGCCGGGCGCCCGTGGCGCAGCCGGCGACGACGAACGCCCCGGCCCCGAGCAGCCCGGCGGCGGTCAGGGGGTCCGCCCCGCCGTGGTGGTGCGCGGTGGCGGCCCCCACCGGCGGATGGCCCGCCATCGCGGCGGTGAGGACCGCCATGACGAGCAGGCAGCCGACGTGCAGCAGGTGGGAGGGGCGGTCGACGGCGGTCGCCGCCGCGCCCGGGGCCGCGGCACGGCCCGCGGCGCCGCGCTCGCAGGAGCGCAGCACCGCCGTGGCGGCCAGGGCGCACGCCACGAGGACCGCGCTCCAGGCCAGGGCGGGCACGCCGCCCGGGACCAGCGCGGCGTCGGCCATCGCGACGAGCATGACCAGCCCGGTGGCCAGCGCGACGGCGCCGCACCGACCCCGGACCGGGGTGCACGCCACCGCGAGCGCCGCGGGGGCGAGCGCGGCGGCGTGCACCCAGGTGGCGATCATCCGCTCCTCACCCGTGGTGGTGCGGGCAGGGACCGTCGCCGTGGGCGCCGCCGCAGCACTGCCCGTGCCCGGCGGTGGTGCCGGGTGCGCAGTGGGCGGAGGTGGACGCCGGGACGTCGAGGGTGGGGTTGCGGTCGAAGAAGCCGTACGGCTTGAGCGTGAACTTCGCGTAGTCCACGGGCATGACCGGCCAGTCCTCGGTGCGCGGGAAGTGGGTGAGGCCGAACGTGTGCCACAGCACGACGTCCTGGCCGTCCAGGTCGCGGTCGGCGGCCTGGAAGGCGGGCAGGCCGGCGTCGCCGGGGTGCTGGTTGACGTAGGTGCCGGCGGCGTAGCGCTCGTCGTCGGCGAACCGGGTGACCCACACGTGCTTGGTGGCGAAGGCGGCGCGGCGGGTGATCGAGGCCTCCGGCGCGGCCAGGAGCGTGGGGGTGTCCTGGGCCTGCAGCACGTAGGCGGTCGGGCGGCCCATGCGGTTGGTGCGCTCGGTGGACAGCACGTGCCAGGTGCGGCCCACGGACCCGTCGGCGAGGCGGGCCGCGTCGGCCTCGGTCGTGAGGCGGGTGCGCCGGGCCGTGAAGCCGTTGCCGTAGGGGTTGGTCTCGGACACGGGCAGCCGCACGGCGTCGACCTCCTCGACGGCGTTGGCGGTGCCGTCCACGTCCATGTCCAGCCGGGCGGAGAACAGGTGCTGGTGGTACGGGGCGCCCAGGCCGGGGGCGACGTGGGAGGCGAACGGGTAGGGCTCGCCGTCCGGGCCGTCGCCCGGGTAGGCCGAGGAGAACAGGAAGCCGGTGAGCTTGGCCTCGCACTCGATCGTGCCGTCCAGGTACAGGTACCAGTAGAAGCCGTAGTCGTAGTTGCCCACGGTGGTGAAGAACGAGATCACCAGGCGGCGCTGGCGCCGGGTCTCGTCGACGCCGGTGAAGATGTCGGAGTGCTTCCACAGCACGCCGAAGTCCTCCTCGTGCATGCAGATGCCGTTCCTGACCACGCGGGGGTTGCCGCGCTCGTCGGCCAGGGTGACGTCGAGGTAGTGGATCTCGCCGAGGCAGTCGCAGCCCAGCTCCAGGGAGTTGACGTACCTGCCGAACAGGTACTCCCCGGTGTCGAAGTAGTTCTGCCAGTACCGGGTCGGCGACGGGTCGGCGTAGGGCACCACCATCTCGGAGATCGAGGCGCGGTAGACCACCGGTCGGTGCTCGCCGGCGTCGTCGATGCCGATGCGGTGCAGCACCAGGCCCTCGCGCGCGTCGAACGAGACGCGCACCTGCCAGCCCTCCCAGGTCACCAGCCCGTCCTCGGCCACCTGCAAGGAGGCGCCCTGCGGCTGGGTGATCTCGATCGGCAGCAGCGTCGCGCGCGGGGAGCCGGCCAGGTCCGGCTCGGTGTAGTTGGCGTGCTCGGCGGGCACCGGCATCACCGCGTGGTCGACCACCCGGGTCACCTCGCGCGTCGTCAGGTCCAGGTAGGCCACGAGGCCGTCCACCGGGTGCGCCCACGGGTGGTCGGCCGGGTGGTCCATCCGGAAGGCGAACACCCGGGCCATCCGCCGCCCGGCCTCCTCGGGGGCCCCGAAGTGACCCGCCGACAGCGGCACGGTCACCACCTGCTCGGGCGCCAGCCCGCGCCGCGCCAGCGCGGCCACCCAGTCCGCCGAGCCGGCCACGATCGCCGGCACGAGCTCGAACTCCTCGTCGAGGATCGGCAGCTGGCCGACCTCGGCGGTGACGAGCTCCTCGGCGGACACCACGGCAGCGGCGGCAAGGTCCACGACAGCGTCGTGGGACACGCCGGTGGCCAGGTCGAGCAGCTGCACCCGCGCCTGCCGCGCGGGCGCCGGCGCGATGCCGGCCTCCCAGGCCAGCACGTCCGCCTTGGGCGCCTCCAGCAGCCCGACGTAGACGAAGCGGGTCGTCTCGCCCACCAGCCCGGCGGCCTCCAGGGCGCCGCGCGCGGTGGCGATCTCGGCGGCGGTGAGGGAGGCCAGCGGGTGGCGGGCCGGGGCGTCCGGCGTCGGGCCCGGCGTCGCGCTGCGCGCGGGCGTCTCGGTGACGGTCATGGGTGGTTCCTCTCGGGTGGTGCGGGCGGTGCGAGACGGTGGCGCCGGGCCGTGTCAGGAGATGGCGTCGGCGATGCGCTGGTAGGAGGCCGGGCGACGGCGGCGCAGCACCTCGGCCTGCACCCAGCCGACCAGCGGGAAGACGACGACCAGGCCGAGCAGCACGAGGCTGACCGCGCCGAAGGTCGGGTTGCCGGCGGCGTCGACGTCGCTCACCAGCAGGGGGAAGTTGGCGACGATGGCCGCGGCGGCGGCGAGCAGGCCCACCAGGCCGAGCGCGGGGGCGACGCGGGTGTTCCACGCGCGGGTGTCGTCCCGGTGCCGCGTGAACCAGACGATGACCGCGAGGCTGGTCACCGCCATGAGCACGGCGATCGCGATCGTCGAGACGCCGGACAGCCAGGTGAAGACCTGCAGCATCGGGTCCCACCCCAGGGCCGCGAACACGGCGGTGAGCACGGCCGCGGTGGCCGTCTGGACCAGCGACGAGGTGTGCGGCGAGGCGTGCCGGGCGTGCACCCTGCCGAGCCGCCCGGGCAGCACGCCGGCGTGCGCCATCGAGTGCTGGTAGCGGGCGACGACGTTGTGGAAGCTCAGCACGCAGGCGAACATGCTCGTCACCAGCAGCACGTTGACGATGACCTGGCCGGCGGTCCCGAGGTACTTCGCGGTGGTGACCATGAGCATCGCGCCCGGGTCCTGCGCCGCGACGTCGACCACCTCGTCGGGGCCCCAGGCCATGACGATGCCCCAGGTGGCCACGGTGTAGAAGACGGCGACGCCGACGACGGCGGCGTAGGTGGCGCGCGGGATGGTCCGGTCGGGGTCGCGGGCCTCGTCGCGGAAGATCGCCGTCGACTCGAAGCCGATGAACGCGGCGATGGCCATCATCAGGCCGATGGCCGGCGAGCCGGACATCACGGTGGCCGGCTCGAACGGCGTCAGCGACAGGCCGTCGGCGCCGCCCGTCACCAGCACGCCGGCCACGACGGCCAGGACGATGGCGATCTCGGCGACCAGCAGCACCCCGAGCACCTTCGACGACAGGTCGATGTGCCGGTACCCGAGCAGGCCCACACAGGCGACGACCAGCAGCGTCCACAGCCACCAGGGCAGCGTCACGCCGAGCCCGGCGAAGGTCGTGGCCAGCACGTAGCCCAGGTAGCCGTAGACGGCCACCTGCACGGTGGTGTAGCTCAGCAGCGCCAGGAACGCCGCGGCGAGGCCCGGGCGGCGCCCCAGCCCGTAGCCGACGTAGGTGAAGAACGCGCCGGGGCGGGGCACGCTGCGCGTCATCGTCGCCAGCCCCACGGAGAACAGCAGCAGGACGACGCCGGCGGCGACGTAGAGGGCGGGATATCCGGCGCCGTTGCCGAGCAGGATGCCGAGCGGTGCGGCACCGCCGACGACGGTCAGCGGCGAGGCGGCGGCCACGACCATGAACACGATGGCTGTGGGGCCGAGCGTGCCGGCCAGGGTGCGGGCGCCGGCCGGCGCGGGCGCGGCGGCCGCCGGGGAGGCCGGGGAGGGGACGGGAGCGACGGGTGCGGACATCGACGGGCTCCTTCGAGGGCAGCGTCGGCAGGCGGCGCGGCAGGGCGCGGCGCGCGCAGTGCCGGGCAGGTGGGGCCGGGCAGGTGGGGCCGGGGAAGCGGGGCTGCGGCCGGTGGGGTGGCCCGGTCGCGACGCGTCGCGCGGTCCCCCTCGTGGCGGGGCCGGTGGCGGCGTGACCTCAGTTTTCTGTACAGCCGTACAGGAAAGGTTGCGCGCCCGTAAAAGGCCCGTTGCGATCGAGGTCCGTCGTGTTACCGACGGGGACGCGCGTGCCGACACCGACGGGCTATGGTCCTCGGGTGCCCCGGATCGTCGACCACGAGCAGCGACGCGCCGAGTTCGTCGAGGCCGCGTGGCAGCTCGTCGCCGCCGAGGGGATCGAGGCGCTGACCACCCGCCGCATCGCCGAGGTCACCGGCCGGTCCAACGGGGCGCTGCTCTACTACTTCCCCAACAAGCAGTCAGTCGTCACGGCGGTCCTGCGGTACGCCTTCGAGGCGACGAACCGCCGCGCCGACGCTGCCGACCCCCGCCGTCGGGGGCTGGCCGGGCTGCGGACGCTGTGCCTGGAGATCATGCCGCTCGACGACGTGCGCACCCTCGAGGCACGCATCGTGGTCACGTTCTGGCAGCAGGCGCTGACCTCGGCCGAGAACCGGCGCCTGTTCACCGCCGAGCTGGCCACGTGGCGCGAGGAGATGCTGCAGCGCCTGCGCGAGGGCCAGGCCGACGGCGACGTCGCGGCGGACCTCGACCTCGTCGCCGCGGTGGACGAGCTGCAGGCGATGCTGATGGGCCTGCAGGCGCTGCGCGTGGTCGACCCCGCCACCACGACACCCGAGCGCCAGCTGGCCCAGCTCGACGCCTTCCTGGCCCGGCTGCGCGCCTGAGGCGCGCGCCTGAGGCGCCGCGCGCCTCAGGCCCAGCCGAGCTCGTGCAGCCGCTCGTCGTCGATGCCGAAGTGGTGGGCGATCTCGTGCACCACGGTGACCGCCACCTCCTCGACCACGTCCTCGCGGGTGTCGCAGATCGCCAGCGTGGGGTTGCGGAAGATCGTGATGCGGTCGGGCAGCGCGCCGGCCGCCCACGCCAGGTCCCGCTCGGTGAGCGGCACCCCCTCGTACAGGCCCAGCAGCTCGGGGTCGTCGGCCGGCGCGTCGTCCTCCACGAGCACGACGACGTTGTCCATCTGCGCGGCCAGGTCCGGCGGGACGAGGTCGAGCCCGTCCGCGACCGCGTCCTCGAAGTCCTCGCGCGACATCTCGACCGCCACGGTGCCCCTCTCCCCGCGGCGCCCGGGCGCCGCCGTCGTCCTGCGCCGCCCGCCGGCGCCGCCCTCGCGCCGTGGTGGCGCGGCCCCATCCTCGCCGACGACGGCCCCGGCGCACCACGACGCGACCCACCACGGCGGCGGCGCACCGGTATGCTGGCGGCCGTCCAGCCCCCATCGTCTAGCGGCCTAGGACCCCGCCCTTTCACGGCGGTAGCACGGGTTCGAATCCCGTTGGGGGTACGCGACCACCCTCGCCCGAGGGCGGTCCAGATGATGCGTCTTCCCAGGTCAGAGGCCGATTTCAGGTTTCCGGCGGGGTGGGGTACGCTTCTTCTCGGCTCGAACGGCGGGAACGCCGGCGGAGTCAAGGCCCTGTAGCGCAGTTGGTTAGCGCGCCGCCCTGTCACGGCGGAGGTCGCGGGTTCAAGTCCCGTCAGGGTCGCGCACCAGGCGCCCGGATCGTCGGAAACGACGCCCCGGGCGTTCGTGTCCGAGGCTCTGTAGCTCAGTTGGTAGAGCGCACGACTGAAAATCGTGAGGTCAGGGGATCGACGCCCCTCGGAGCCACCGGAACGAGACCCCCGGATCCACCAGGATCCGGGGGTCTTTCCGTTCCCCGGCCCGGTCCGCGCGCGCCGCGCCCGGCGCGGGGACACGTGCGGGGGGCCGCGGCCCCGCGACCTGCGGCGCCGTCGTCGGGCCCCCGAATTGCCGGGACCAGCGCGTCCAGGTTGAGTGGGGCCCGTAGTCCTGCGAATCTTCACCTCAGGACCACCAAGGATGGAGCCACGGATGACCGACTGGGACGACGGCAGCAGCACACCGCCGAGGGCGCAGCAACCCACGCTGGGCAAGCTCGTCGAGCAGCTCTCGGAGCAGGCCACGCGCCTCGTGCGAGCCGAGATCGCGCTCGCCAAGACCGAGATGACCGCGAAGGCCAAGCGCTTCGGGATCGGTGCCGGCCTCGTCGCCGCCGCGCTGGTAATCCTGCTCTACGCCGTCGGCGTGCTCATCTGGGCGGCCATCACCGGCCTGGCCGAGGCGTGGCCGCTGTGGCTGTCCGCGCTGGTGATCGGCCTGGCCATGATGCTCGTCGCGGGCCTGTTGGTGCTCGTGGCGATGCAGCTGATCAAGCGCGCCGCCACGCGGCCGGAGACGATCGACCGCGTCAAGGAGGACATCAACGCGGTCAAGGAGGGGATGCACCGGTGAGCGTCGAGGACAAGCTGCCGCGCCCCGCTGCCGGCGTGGGCGGTCCCGCGCCCGACGGCAAGGGGCCCACGCCGTACGAGCTGAGGTCCGAGGTGGAGCGCGCCCGCGCCGAGCTGGGCGCCACGATCGACGCGCTGACCACGCGCCTGTCCCCCGCCTACCAGGCCCAGCAGCTGGGCGACGCCGCGCGCACCGCCGCCCAGGACGCCGGGACGTTCCTCACGGGCAACGGCCTGCCGCGCGACGGCGACCGCGCCCGCAACGCCAAGGTCCTGCTGGGCGCCGTCGTCACCTGCGTGGCCGTCGTCACCCTCGCGGTGGTCCGCTGGGCGCGCCGCTGACGCCCGCCGCCCCACCGGGCGAGCCCGGACAGCACCGTGCCCGACGGCGGGTCTCCGCCGTCGGGCACGGTGCTGTGGTGGCTCCTGCACGGGCCGGCGGCGGCGACGCCGCGGCCCGCGGTCCGCTTACTTGTCGGCGCCCTCGGCGTTCTCCGACGCGGCCCCGAGCAGCGCCCGGACCTCGGACTCCTTGTACCGGCGGTGCCCGCCGAGGGTCCGGATCGACGAGAGCTTGCCCGCCTTGGCCCATCGCGTGACCGTCTTGGGGTCGACACGGAACAGGCTCGCGACCTCGGCGGGCGTGAGCAGCACCTCAGACTCTCCGTGGAGCGACATCCCGACACCTTCCCTCATCGGCGACGGCCGGCCCGGGGGTTCCCGGGCGCAGAGGCGTCCGTCGTCCCACTATTGTCGCTGCAAGGTCGACATATGCGACTTGGTGACAGGATGAAAAATGCCCAACCTGGGCTGGTTGAGGCGGGATGACCTGCGCAATCGCCCCATGTCGGGCCCGCGGGGACCCCCGTCTCGCGCCCACGGAGTGACACGCCGTCTCGCAACGTGACGCTGTCGACTCCGCGTGGAGTGGAGGGAATCGCCCCGGTTCCTGTACCGTTGTGGACTGAACAGACACGCACTTACTCCGGGGCCGCACGTCTGAGCACGTCGCCGCCCCGCTCCTACGTTGAGGGGGAGCCATGGGCCGCGGCCGACAGAAGGCAAAGCAGACCAAGGTTGCTCGCGCGCTGAAGTACTACAGCCCCGAGACGAACTATCACGCGCTGGAGCAGGAGCTCAGGGGTAGCGGTCGCACCGACCTCGCCACCGAGGACCGGTTCGGTTCCGACGCCGACGACGAGTACGACAACCAGTACTCGACGTGGGTGGACGACGAGCGCTGATTTCTGAGCCGGTTGCAGCCGGTTCTCCAGAAGTGACGAGGGGCCGGACGGTGCTGCGCACCGTCCGGCCCCTCGTGTGCTCCCGGCACCCGGCCAGCCGTCAGAACCGGTAGTCCCCCACCAGCCGGACGGCGCCGCCGTCGACACCCTTGGTCCCGGCCACGAGGTCCTGCGCGGGAGCGTCGGCGTCGAGCTCGCCGACCGCGCCGAGCACCCACGCGGGCACGCCGAGCGCCGCGAGCCGCGCGAGCGCGGCGTCGCCGCCGTCCCGGCCGACGACCGCCACCATGCCGACGCCGAGGTTGAGCGTGCCCTCGAGGTCGCGGACCGGCACCTGGCCGAGCTCGCGCACGAGGCCGAACACCGGCGGCACCTGCCAGGTGTCGCGGTCGACCGTCGCGACGAGGCCGGCGGGCAGCACGCGGGCCAGGTTGGCGGCCAGGCCGCCGCCCGTGACGTGGGTGAACGCGTGCACCTGCGCGGCGTCGTCGGCCGCCAGCACCAGCACGTCCGAGGCGTACACGCGGGTGGGCTCGAGGAGCTCCTCCCCCACGGTGCGGCCCAGCTCGTCGACGTGCCGCTCGAGCCCCCAGCCGGCGTGCTTGAGCACGGCGCGCACGAGGGAGTAGCCGTTGGAGTGCAGGCCGCTGGAGGCCATGCCGATCAGCAGGTCCCCGGGCCGGACGCGCTCCGGGCCCAGCACCTTGTCGGCCTCGACGATGCCGGTGGCGGCGCCCGCGACGTCGTACTCGTCCGGGGCGAGCAGCCCGGGGTGCTCCGCCGTCTCGCCGCCCACCAGCGCGGTGCCGGCGACCTCGCACGCCTGGGCGATGCCCCGCACGATGTCCGCGATGCGCTCGGGCACGACCTTGCCCGTGGCGATGTAGTCGGTCATGAACAGCGGCTTGGCGCCGACCACGACGATGTCGTCCACGACCATGCCCACCAGGTCGAAGCCGATCGTGTCGTGCTTGTCGAGGGCCTGGGCGATGGCCACCTTGGTGCCCACGCCGTCGGTCGACGTGGCGAGCAGCGGCGCGCGGTAGCCCTGGAAGGCCGACAGGTCGTAGAGCCCGGCGAACCCGCCCACGCCGCCCAGCACGGCGGGGCCGTGGGTGCGCCGCACGGCGTCCTTCATCAGCTCGACGGCCTTGTCGCCCGCCTCGGTGTCGACGCCGGCGGCGGCGTAGGTCAGGCCTTCGTTCGTCACGTCGTGGTGCTCCTCGTGCAGGGGTCGCAGGCTCGCGCCGCAGGGTGTCTCAGCGGTGGCTCGGGTGGCTCAGGGGGTGCTGCAGGCTCAGGGGTGCTGCAGCGACGCGCCGCCGCCGGCCGCGACCGACAGGGAGCGCAGGCCGTCCTCCGGCGCGCCGAGCGGCAGCTCCTCCTGCTCCAGCAGGTGCTTGCCGAGCTGGTCCTCGGGCGGCAGCTCGATGGGGTACTTGCCGGTGAAGCAGGCGGCGCACAGCTGCGACGCCGGCTGCTCGGTCGCGGCGATCATCCCGTCGAGCGAGATGAAGCCGAGCGAGTCGGCGCCGAGGGACTGACCGATCTCCTCGGGCGCGAGGCCGTTGGCGATGAGCTCGGCGCGGGAGGCGAAGTCGATGCCGTAGAAGCACGGCCACTTCACGGGCGGGGAGGAGATGCGCACGTGCACCTCGGCGGCACCGGCCTCGCGCAGCATGCGCACCAGGGCGCGCTGGGTGTTGCCGCGCACGATCGAGTCGTCGACGACGACGAGGCGCTTGCCGCGGATGACCTCGCGCAGCGGGTTGAGCTTGAGCCGGATGCCGAGCTGGCGCAGCGTGTCCGACGGCTGGATGAACGTGCGGCCGACGTAGGCGTTCTTGGTCAGGCCCTGGCCGAACGGGATCCCGGACTCCTGGGCGTACCCCACGGCCGCCGGCGTGCCGGACTCGGGCGTCGGGATGACCAGGTCCGCCTCGACGGGGTGCTCGCGGGCCAGCACGCGGCCCATCTCGACGCGGGAGGCGTGCACGGAGCGGCCGTTGATGGAGGTGTCCGGGCGCGCCAGGTAGACGTACTCGAAGACGCAGCCGGCGCGCTGCGTCTCGGCGAACCGGTGGGAGCGCAGGCCGTCGGCGTCGATCATGATCAGCTCGCCCGGCTCGACCTCGCGCACGTACGACGCGCCGACGATGTCCAGGGCGGGCGTCTCGGAGGCGACGACCCAGCCGCGCTCCAGACGGCCCAGCACGAGGGGGCGCACGCCCTGCGGGTCGCGGGCGGCGTAGAGGGTGCGCTCGTCCATGAACACGAGCGAGAAGGCCCCGCGCAGGCGCGGCAGCACCTCCATCGCCGTCTGCTCGAGGGTGTGGTCCGGGTCGCCCGCGAGGAGCGCGGTGACCAGGGCCGTGTCCGTGGTGTTGCCGCGCGCGAGCTCGCCGCGGCGCTGGGCGCCGTACCGCTCGGCGACGAGGTTGACCAGCTCGGCGGAGTTCGTCAGGTTGCCGTTGTGGCCCAGGGCCACGGTGCCCGACGCCGTGGCGCCGAGCGTCGGCTGGGCGTTCTCCCACGTCACGCCGCCGGTGGTCGAGTAGCGGCAGTGCCCGACGGCGATGTGGCCCTGCAGGGCGTTGAGCGCCGTCTCGTCGAAGACCTGGGAGACCAGGCCCATGTCCTTGTAGACGAGGATCTGCTCGCCGTTGCTGGTCGCGATGCCCGCGGACTCCTGCCCGCGGTGCTGGAGCGCGTAGAGGCCGAAGTAGGCGAGCTTGGCGACCTCCTCACCAGGTGCCCAGACGCCGAAGACGCCACAGGCGTCCTGCGGCCCCTTCTCGCCGGGCATCAGGTCGTGGTTGAGACGGCCGTCAGGGCGCAGAGGCATGACCCGAGTATTTCACAGGGGTCCGGACGGGGTGTCCCGGCGTCCGGCGACCGGATGCGCGCCCGCCGTCGAGCCCGCTGCTCGTGAGGTCGGCACCTCGTCGCGAGGTCGGCACCTCGGGGTGCCGACCTCGCGACGAGCT
>NZ_WUWN01000010.1:0-23235 GCF_009846865.1 Puerhibacterium puerhi | reverse complement strand
GCGGGGGTGGCGGCCCCCGCGGCGCTGGGGCGCCCCGGGGGGGCGCGCCCCCCGCGACGAGCTGCCGATCTCACCGGGGCGGCTCAGCGGCGCCGGAGGCTGCGGCGGTCGAGCAGGATCGCGACCAGCCCGGCGAGCAGCTCCGTGACCAGCGTCGTGGCCAGGATCATCACGGTGACGTAGACGCCCGGCTTCTGCAGCGGGCCGCCGAGGTCGGCCGGGTCGGTGCTCGTGACCAGGTACAGGCCGATCGCGGCGCCGAGGACGACGCCGAGGATGCCGCCCAGCCAGAAGAACGCCCGGTACCGCGGGGCGCGCCGCACCGTGGTGGGGTCGACGACGCTGCTGACCTCGGCCGCGTCGGCGGTCGGCGTGCCGGCCTCCGGCGCCGGGTCGGGCGTGGTCTCCGGGCCGGTCCCGCGGCCCGCCTGCGGGTCCTCGGGCCGGCCGGTCTGCGGGCGCGGGGCGCCCGGCTCGTCCGCGGTGGTGCTCACCCGCCCAGCCTATCGGCGCCCCGGCCCGGGCACCGACGCGGGTGCAGGGACGGCAGGAGGTCCCGGGCCGCACGGCCCGGGACCTCCCGTGGGTCAGCGCCGCGCCAGCGGCGCGTCAGCGTGCGTCAGGCGGCGAGACGGCGGCGGCGCACCACCAGCCACGTGCCGGCACCCACGAGCGCGAGGGCGAGCAGCACGATCCCGGCCACCTGGGCGCCGGTCTGGGGCAGCACGTCCGGGCCGGCGGCCGCGGCGGCCGTCACGGTCAGCGCGGCGGACGCCGTGCCGGAGTCCGCGGTGGCGACGACGGTGTGCTCGCCGACGGCCGCGTCGGCCGGGACGGTCACCCGGGCGGTGAACGTGCCGTCCTCGGCGACGGTGCCCTCGGCGAGGAGGACCGGCGCGGAGTGCAGCTCCACGGCGACCGTCTCGCCGGCGGCGAAGCCGGCGCCCGAGACGGTCAGCGAGCCGCCCTGGGCCACGGTCTGCGCGTCCAGGGCGAGCTGCGGGCCCGCGGGCGCCGGGTCGCCGGGCTCGTCGCCCGCACCGGGCGTCGGCTCCGTGGTGGGCTGCGGGGACGGGTCCGTCGGCGTCGGCGCCTCGCTCGCCGCCTCGACCGTGACCGGCAGCTGCGCCACCGTGCCGGACGGCGCGACGGCGGCGCGCAGGGTGTACTCGCCCGGCGCGGTGTCCGCCGGGACGACGGCGGCGACGTCGGCCGTGCCGTCGACGACGGGGACCTCGCCGAGGTCGACGCCCTCGGCGTCGGGCCGGTCGGCCGGGACGAGCGACAGCGCGGCGGCGGTGTTCTGCGGCGCGCCGAGCGACGTGAGGTCGAGGCCCGACAGCGTCGCCGCCAGCTTCTCGCCGGCGGGCACCGCCGCGGGCAGCTGCGGGGCGACGGTCCGCGTCCGGGCGAACGACGGCGAGACCGGCGCGTTGCCGCTCAGGTACGCGATCCAGGCGTCGCGGTCCACGAGGCCCGAGTCGCGCACGTCGGTGCCGTCGGCGAAGGCGCGGAAGTTGTCGCCGCCGGTGGCCAGGAAGCTGAACGTGGCGACGCGGAAGGTGTCGTCCGGCTGCACGAGCTCGCCGTCGACGTACACGGCGGCGACGTTGTCGCCGGGCGTGGCGTTGCCGTCGGCGGTGCGGGCCACCCAGGTGACGTTGTCGGACAGGCCGAGCGCCAGGTAGGGGCGCGAGGGGCGCTCGCCCTCGCCGTCGGTCTGCCACTGCTGCTCGAGGACCTCCTCGAGCTGCGCGCCCGTGAGCGTCAGCGACCAGAGGTTGTTGACGAACGGCAGCACGGCGTTGGCCTCGGCGTACGTGATGACGCCGTCCTCGCCGTGGAGCAGCTCGGCGCGCAGGCCCCCGGGGTTCGCGATGCCGATCTCGGCGCCGCCGCGGGCCGGGTCGGCCAGGGAGTCGCGCAGCGCGTCGGCGACGAGGTTGCCCAGCGCCGACTCCGAGGCCCGGTCGTCGCGCGTGCCGCCCGTCCACCTGCCGTCGACGTACGACCCGCCGGCGAACGCCGTGGTGATGTCGGCGGTGACCTCGGCGACGGGCTGCTTGCCCACCTCGTCGGCGCGCTCGAGCGCCGCGGTCACGATCCGGTCCACCTCGGCGACCCGCGGGTACGTCGCGACGAGCTCAGCCTCCGACGTGCTCGTCTGCGCGACGTTCTCGGCCTCGTAGGCGAGCACCTCGTGCGTCTCGGGGTCGAGCGAGAGCGTCACGTGACCGACGTTCTCGCCATAGCTGCCGGTCTGGACGATCGGCCGCGTCTGTCCCTCTGCGCCGGGGACGGGAGCGTCCCAGACGTACTGCTTGTGGGTGTGGCCGGTGAGGATCGCCGCGACGCGCGGGTCGCTCTGCGTGACGATGTCGGCGAACACGCCGCCGGCGGCCACCTCGTCCTCCAGCGTGGCGCCGTCGGGCGTGCCGGCGCTCGCGCCGTCGTGCACGAGCGCGACCACCACGTCGGCCTCGCCGTTGGCGTCGTCGCCGTCCTGCAGCTGAGCCGTCACCCGGTTGAGCGCCGCCACCGGGTCCCCGAAGTCGAGGGCGGCCACGCCGGCCGGCGACACCAGGGTCGGCGTCTCCTGCGTCACCACGCCGACGAACGCCACGTCGACGCCCTGGACCGGCACGATCGCGTACTCGTCGAGCGCGGGCTCGTCGGTGCCGTCGCGGTAGACGTTGGCGCCGAGGTACGGCCAGTCGGCGGCGTCCGCGACCCGCCCGGTCAGGTCGTCGTAGCCCTGGTCGAACTCGTGGTTGCCGACCGCCGACGCCTGCAGCCCGAGGGCGTTCAGCACGTCGATCGTGGGCTGGTCCTGCTCGAACGACGACGCGAAGAGCGACGCGCCGATGTTGTCGCCCGCGGACACGAACACCGTGCCGTCGGGGTTCTGCGCGCGGATCTCCTCGACCGTCCCGGCGAACCCGACAGTGCTGGGGTCGCCCGCCTCGGCGGCGGCCTGGATCCGGCCGTGGAAGTCGTTGATGTCCACGATGTCGATCTGGACCGGGTCGGCGGCGGCCGCGGCGGGCGCGGCGGGCGCGGCGAGCGCCGCCGCCGCGGGGACGGCGAGGGTCGCCGAGAGGGCGGCGGCTGCCGCCGCCCTCCCCCGGCGCCAGGGGGACGAGTGGTTCACGGTGCGGTCTCCTCGATCGCTGGATGTCGTCGACCGGCCCGGGCGGGCCGGCTGGTCGGGGCGGGCGCTCACAGCGCGCCCAGGTCCTGCCAGGGGCCCCACGGGCTGGCCCCGGGCTCCTGGTTGCGGGTCCACCACTTCGCCTTCCACAGGCGGCCGTCGTGCGCGACGGTCTCGCCGCCGGTGTAGACCCACGACGGCGTCCAGGCGCTGACGGTGCCGTCGGCGGTCGGCACCGCGGCGCCGACCTCCATCCACGAGCCCCACGGGGTGGAGCCGGGCACCTCGCCGCGGGTCCACCACTGCGCCTCGTACTGGCGCCCGTCACTGCTCACGCGGTCGCCGTCGACGTAGACGGTCCTCGCGTCCCAGGCGGGGGCCTGCGGCTCCGGCTCGGGCTCCTCGGTCGCGCCGGCGCCGAGGCCGACGACGACGGGGTCGTGGTCGCTCGAACGGTACGGGTCCGCCGCATAGAAGAGGGTGCCGTGGTAGTTGTACCGGCTGTACTCGAGGGCGATGGACTCCTCGGCGTTGATCTCCCACACGTCGGCGCCGGTGGCGCGCTCGAGCGCCGGGCCGTTGAGCAGCACGTGGTCGAGCGAGCCCGACAGGCCGTCGAAGGAGTAGGAGCGCTGCCCCTCGGCCAGGCGCGACGCGGCGTCGGTGTACCCGGCGTCGTAGAGCACCTGCAGCGGGTCCTCCTGCGTGTAGGAGTTGAAGTCGCCCACCAGCGCGACGGCCTCGCCGTCGGCGGCGATCTCGTCGACCCAGTCGCGCAGCGCCGTCGTCTGGCGCACCCGCGACTCGTTCGAGGCGCCCTGGCCGTCGCCCGCGTCGGCGTCGCCCGGCCACGGGCCCGCCGAGCCCTTCGACTTGAGGTGGTTGACGACCACGAGGAACGGCTCGCCGCCGCCGGCCGGCACGAACTCCTGGGCGACCGGCTCACGGGCGTTGTCGAACGCGCCGCCGGCGGCCGACTCGGTGCCGAGCGCGAGCGACTCCCCGGAGCGCTCCACCGCGGCGGGCTGGTAGATGATCGCGTTGGTGATGACGTCCATCTCGGCGGCCGGCGGCAGCTGCCGCGACGACGGCACGTAGGCCCAGCGGTCCTCGCCGGCGGCGGCGTTGAGCGCGTCCACGAGGGTGGCGGTCGCCTCGTCGGCCACGCCGTCGACCACCAGCGAGTTCTCGATCTCGAGCAGGCCGACGACGTCGGCGTCGAGCGCGTCGATCGCCGCGACGATCTTCGCCTGCTGGCGCTCCAGGTCCTCGGCCTCGAACGCGCCGCGCGGGCCGTCGCCCGGGCAGCTGCGGGTCGTGACCGGGTCACCGGTGCGGTCGTCGTACGACGTGCAGCCGGCGACGTCGGCGCCGAGCGTGGTGAAGTAGTTGAGCACGTTGAACGTCGCGACCCGGACGTCGCCGCCGACGTCCTCGGGCTGCGCGGTGCGCGTGTCCTCGAACCGCACCGGGGCGGCGGCGCCGGCCGCCAGCGGCCGCGTGGGGTTGAGCTTCCAGGTGCTGTTCCGGTAGTCGACGACCACCGGCTCCGTGAACCGGGCGGCGGCGCCCACGCGCACCGGCTCGTCGAGGGAGACGTACGGCGGGGTGAGGCCCGCGTTGGAGCTGTTGAGGAAGTTCGTCGAGGCGCCGTCGTCGAGCACCACGGCCCGGGCGGCGTTGTCGGCCTCGACCTCCTCGGCCTCGACGGTGCCGGGGCGCGCGACGTCGGTGGGCTGCAGCAGCGGCTCGTCGCCGGCCGCCAGGCCGACCTCGCCGTACTGGTTGGTCGAGTAGGTGTTCGACACGGTGAACGCGCCCGGCGCGTAGAGCATCGACTCCAGCGACTCGCGCGCGGCGTCCGTCCCCGGTCAGTCGACCACGGCCGGGGCGACCGGCGCGGCGTCGGGCAGCGCGACGAGGTCCGTCGCGGCCCGGACGGTGAGCTCGGTGAGGCCCTGGTACTCCGAGACCTGCCCGGTCACCTGCACGGTGTCGCCGACCTCGACGAGGTGGTCGGTCGCGGCGGAGAAGACGAACACGGCGTCCGAGGCGGCGTGCTCGGCGAGGTCGAGCTCCCCGCCCGTGCCGGGCGTCTGGATGGTGTAGCCGTTCAGACCGCCCGTCGGGTACGCGGCGGTGACCACGCCGACCGTGGTGACGGTCTGCCCGGCCAGCGGGGAGGTCGCGCCGGTGCCCTGGATCGCGGCGATCGGCACGACGTCGGCGGGCGTCCCCGGGTCGGTCGGGTCCGGGGTGGGTTCGGGCGTGGGGTCCGGCGTCGGCTCGGGGGTGGGCTCCGGCGTCGGCTCGGGGGTGGGCTCCGGCGTCGGGACGCCGCTGCCGGCGGGCGTCGGCGCGCCGGCCCGGAAGTCCGCGGCGTTGTCGGCGGTGTTCGCGTGCGCGGTGCGCGCGACGGAGGTGGCGTTGGTCGTGGCGGGCGCCGGGGCCGACCCGGCGAACGCGTTCGCGCCGCCCCAGCCGACGATGTCGACCACCTGCGGCAGCTGCGCGCAGGCCGCGCCGGCGCAGTCGAGGCGGGCGGCGTCGCTGACCAGCGCCACCTTGCCGGCGGTGCCCGACATGGCGATCGTCCCGGTCGCGTCCGGGGTGGGTAGGTCGGGCAGGTCGCGGTTCGCGCCGAAGGCCTGGCCGACCAGGTACGACCCGTGCGCCGGCACCGTGCCGGTCAGCGCCGTCTGCGCGCCGTTCGCCCAGGTGCCCGAGGCGGAGGCGTACTGCAGCGTCCAGCCGTCCAGGCTGACCGGCTCGTCGGTGGGGTTCCACAGCTCGACGAAGTCCTGGTCGAACGCCGCGCCGCCGTTGCCGCCGCCGCCGTACACCTCGTCGATGACGACGGGCGCATCGGGCGCGGCGGCGGCCGACGCGGGCGCGGCGAGCGCCACCGTCGTCGGCGCCGCGAGCACCGCCGCGAGCGCCGCGGCGACCGCTCTCCCGCGGCCGTGAGGGAAGACTGTCGTGGTCACGCTGGCTCCTGGCTGCTCGGTGGGCCCGTCGGTGCGAGGCGCCGTCATCCGACCAGCACCCGGTGAACCCCGGGGGAACTGCGGGAGTCGGGACGACGACGGCCCGGCGAAGGTGCCTCGGAGGCTAGCCGTCGCCTGTGACAAGCATGTTTCGCCGCGCCGTCCCGCGGCGCAGGTGCCGGCGGCGCTCCGTCGCTCGGCGCTCGCGCAGGGGCTCTCAGCGCTCCCGCGCCGCCTGCAGGGGCAGGAGCCCGGAGATGTCGGCCCGCTCGCCCGAGGCGCGCACGCGGCCGGCGGCGACGGCGTCGGCCCAGGTCTCCCGGCCGGTGGCGAGGCCGAGCCAGGTGTCGACGTCGGTCTCCACGACGTTCGGCGGCGTGCCGCGCGTGTGCCGCGGCCCGGCGACGGCCTGCACGGCCCCGGCCGGCGGCACGCGCACCTCGACGGCGTTGCCGGGCGCGACGTCGGCCAGCTCCTCGAGCGTGAAGCGGACGGCGGTGGTGACGTCGGCGCGCGAGGCGCCGCCGGCCAGCCAGGCGGCGACGGCGGCGCGTCCGACGACGGGGTCGGTGCGGCGGCGAGGAGGCATGGGAGGGACGCCAGACGTCAGGGCAGGGTGAACCGCACGGCGCGGTCGCGGACCGAGGCCTCGGCGAGGGTGACCTTGACGCGCTCGCCCAGCGGCAGCGACGCCCCGTCCACCCGGGCCTGCACCGCCGGGTCGCGCAGCACCACCTGGCCGCGGTCGACCCCGTCGCGCTCGTCCACGTCGACCACCACGGCGTCGAACCGCTGGCCGACCCGGCCGCCGAGCAGCGCGGCCTCGACGACGTCCACGCAGGCCCGCTCGAACGAGGACGCCGTCCGGCCCGCCGCCGCCATCGTGGCGGGCAGGCCGGGCAGCGCCTCGAGCACCCAGCCGGGCACCTCGCGCCCCGGCCGCGTGGGCCAGGCAGATCTCGGTGCCGTACCGGTCCACGAGGCGGCGCAGCGGCGCGGTGACGTGGGCGTACTCCGCGCCGATGGCGGCGTGGCGGGCGTCGGCGGGCAGGGCGACGACCTCGCCGGCGGCCGCGCCGGGGACCCCACCGCTGCCCGCGCCGCCCGCACCGCCTCCCGCACCGCCGTCGGCGGCCGGGGCGGGCACGCCGAACGCGAGGTAGCCGGCGCCCCGGAACAGGCTCGTGGCCTCGTTGAGGAACGCCGCGTGCGCCGGGCGCCGCGACTCCAGCCGCGGCAGGAGGTCGGGGTACGTCAGGTGCTCGGGCCAGTCGATGCCGAGCGCCGTCGCGGTGCGCCGCAGGCGCGCGACGTCCCGCGGGTCCGCCGCGGGCAGGGTGCGGAAGATGCCGACGCCGGCCTCGCGCATCATGCGGGCGGCGGCGATGCCCGTGAGCAGCGAGATCTGGGCGTTCCAGCCCTCGACCGGCAGCGTGCGGCGGAACTCCAGCCCGAACGAGCCGTCGGCCCGCTGGACCACCTCCTGCTCCGGCACGTCGAGCGAGACGCCGCCGCGGGCGCGCTCGCGCTCCTGGCGCAGCCGGCCGACGTCGGCGAGCAGCTGCAGCGACTCGGGCGCCGTGCCGTCGTCGAGGGCGGACTGCGCCTCGCCGTAGGTGAGCCGCGCGCGCGAGCGCACGACGGCGCGCTCGACCGTGGCCGAGGTGATCTCGCCGTGGGAGTCGAGGCCGATCGTCCACAGGACGGCGGCGCGGTCCTGCTCGGGCAGCAGGCTCGCCGCCCCCTCGCTCAGCGCCGGCGGGTGCAGCGGCGTGCGGGTGTCCGGCCCGTAGACGGTCGTGCCGCGCCGGTGCACCTCGCGGTCCACGGCGCCGCCCGGCGCCACGAACGCCGCGAGGTCGGCGATCGCGTAGCGCACCACGTACCCGTCGCCGGAGGAGGCGACGTGCACGGCCTGGTCGAGGTCGAGGGACCCCGGCGGGTCGATGGTCACGAGGTCGACGTCGCGGCGGTCCCGCCGGTCGGACGCGCTGCGCCGCACGTCCCACGACCCGCCGGGCGTCAGCTCCGCCGCGGCGGCGCGAGCCTCCTCGAGCACCTCGGGCGGGAACATCGCGGGCAGGCGCAGCTCGGCGCGCAGCGCTGCGAGGGCTGCCCGCACCTCGTCGGAGACCGTGGGCGCGATCCGCAGGTTGCGTGTGGGCACGACGCCGACCCTAGCGGCCGAAGGACCTGGTGGCATGGCATGACACCGCCCGACGCGACACCCTCCACGGGGCCTCCACGAGCGGCCCCGCGGCTCCGGTTCCCGGCGGCGTGGGGGGTCCGATATCTTGACGTCGAGCGAAATCCGCACGGCTGCCACCGCAGCACCCACGTCCCAGGGAGCAACGCCGCCCATGGCCTCGTCCGCACAGACCAGCAAGTCCACGATCATCTACACGCACACCGACGAGGCGCCCCTCCTGGCGACGTACTCGTTCCTGCCGATCGTCCAGGCGTACGCCGGCCAGGCGGGCGTCGAGGTCGAGACCCGGGACATCTCGCTGTCCGGCCGCATCCTCGCGCAGTTCTCCGACGTCCTGCCCGCCGACCAGCGGGTCGCCGACGACCTCGCGGAGCTCGGCCGGCTGGCCACCACGCCCGAGGCCAACATCATCAAGCTGCCGAACATCTCGGCCTCGGTGCCGCAGCTCAAGGCCGCGATCGCCGAGCTGCAGGCCCAGGGCTACGCGATCCCCGACTACCCGGACGACCCGCAGACCGACACCGAGCGCGACCACCGCGCGCGCTACGACAAGGTCAAGGGCTCGGCCGTGAACCCGGTGCTGCGCGAGGGCAACTCCGACCGCCGCGCGCCCGCCTCCGTCAAGGCGTACGCCAAGGCGCACCCGCACCGCATGGGCGCCTGGTCGCCGGAGTCGAGGACCACCGTGGCCCACATGGAGTCCGGCGACTTCCGCTCCAACGAGAAGTCCGTCGTCATGCCCGCCGAGGACACGCTGACCATCCGCCTCGTCGCGGCCGACGGCACCACCACGGTGCTCAAGGACGGCCTGAAGGTCGAGGCCGGCGAGGTCGTCGACGGCACCTTCATGTCGGTCCGTGCGCTGCGGACCTTCCTCGCCGAGCAGGTCGCCCGCGCCAAGGCCGAGGACGTGCTGTTCTCGGCCCACCTCAAGGCCACCATGATGAAGGTCTCCGACCCGATCATCTTCGGCCACGTGGTGCAGGCCTACTTCCCCACCCTGTTCGAGAAGTACGGCGACCAGCTGCGCGCCGCGGGCATCTCGCCGAACGACGGCCTCGGCGCGCTCCTGGCCAAGGTCGACCAGCTGCCCGACGGCGCCGCGATCAGGGCCGCCGTCGAGCAGGGCCTGGCCGAGGGCCCCGCGCTGGCGATGGTGAACTCCGACAAGGGCATCACCAACCTGCACGTGCCCTCCGACGTCATCATCGACGCCTCGATGCCGGCGATGATCCGCGCGGGCGGCAAGATGTGGGGCCCGGACGGCGCCGAGCACGACACGCTCGCCGTCATCCCCGACTCGTCGTACGCCGGCGTCTACCAGGCGGCGATCGACGACTGCCGCGAGCACGGCGCCCTCGACCCCGCCACGATCGGCTCGGTGCCGAACGTGGGCCTCATGGCCAAGAAGGCCGAGGAGTACGGCTCGCACGACAAGACGTTCGAGATCCCGACCGACGGCACCGTCGAGGTCGTGACCGCGGCCGGCGACGTGATCATCAGCCACGACGTGGAGGCCGGCGACATCTGGCGCGCCTGCCAGACCAAGGACGCCCCGATCCGCGACTGGATCAAGCTCGCCGTCACCCGTGCCCGCGCGACCGGCGCCCCGGCCGTGTTCTGGCTCGACGCCGAGCGCGCCCACGACGCCAACCTCATCAACAAGGTCGAGCAGTACCTGCCGGAGCACGACACCGAGGGCCTCGAGATCCTCGTCATGGCGCCGGCCGAGGCGTGCGCCTACTCGTTCGCCCGCATGCGCGAGGGCCTGGACACCATCTCGGTGACGGGCAACGTGCTGCGCGACTACAACACCGACCTGTTCCCCATCCTCGAGCTGGGCACCTCGGCCAAGATGCTCTCGGTCGTGCCGCTGATGAACGGCGGCGGCCTGTTCGAGACCGGCGCCGGCGGCTCGGCCCCCAAGCACGTGCAGCAGCTGGTCGAGGAGAACTACCTGCGCTGGGACTCGCTCGGCGAGTTCTTCGCGCTGGCCGCCTCGTTCGAGCACCTGGCCTCGGTGGCCGGCAACGCCCGCGCGAAGGTGCTGGCCGACACGCTCGACCGCGCCACCGGCACCTTCCTCAACGAGGACAAGTCGCCGACGCGCCGCCTGGGCGGCATCGACAACCGCGGCTCGCACTTCTACCTGGCCCTGTACTGGGCGCAGGAGCTCGCCGCGCAGCCCGACGACGCGGAGCTCGCCGCGACGTTCGCGCCGCTGGCCGAGAAGCTCGCGGCCGACGAGCAGCGGATCGTCGAGGAGCTCGTCGCGGTCCAGGGCCGCCCGGCCGACATCGGCGGCTACTACCGCCCGGACGACGCCAAGGCCTCGGCCGTGATGCGCCCGTCCGCGACGCTCAACGAGGCGCTGGCCTCGCTCGGCGCCTGACGACCGACGCCCGAGGGCGGTCCCGCTGCGGCGGGGCCGCCCTCGGGCGTTCCTGTGCCGGGCGTTCCTGTGCCGGGCGCTCACCAGGACCAGCCGCGGGCCGCGAGCTCCAGCTCGATGCGCAGCCGCTCCGCGGCGGCGGTGCGCTCGTCGGCGCGCAGGGGGCGGTCGTCCACCGGGACGCCCGCCATCCGGCACGCCTCGCGCAGCAGCGCGTCGTAGGCACCCTGGGTCGCGTGCCAGTGGTGGGCCCGGGCGTAGACCGCCGGGTCCTGCTCGACGTCGCGCAGCTGGCGCGCCAGCTCGCCGAGGCGGACCTGGAGCCGCAGCGTCGTCAACGGGTCCGGCCCGGGGATGCGCCGGCGGCGGCGCTGCGCGCGGCGCGGGCGGTGCGGCCCGCGCCGGCGGTGCCGCGGCCACAGCGGCGCCCGGGCGGCAGCCGCCGTGAGCGCGGCGACCGTCGTGGAGCCGAGGGCGGTACGCCACATCGCGGCCTCCCGGGACGGGTCGCTCCCACTCTATGGAGCCCGCGGCGCGCATGCGCGAGGATCGGCTCATGCCGGTCGCCCGCCGTCCGCACGCCGTCACCGCCGTCCTGCGTGCCGTCCTGCGTGCCGTCGTGCCCCTCGTCGCCGCCCTCGGCGTGCTGCTGCTCGGCGCGTGCGACCCGGGGGACGACCCGGCGCCGCCCGACGGCGCCACGACGGGAGCGCCCACCGCGGGCCCGAGCACGGCGCCGGGCGTGACCGCCGTGCCGTCGGCGGCCCCCGCGCCCGCTCCCCCGCCGGAGATCGCGCCGGGCACGGAGGGCTACCTCGACGTCGACGGGCGCCCCGTGCGGCTCGTCGTGCCGGCGTCGTACGACCCCGCCGCGCCCGCACCGCTGGTCCTGCTGCTGCACGGCTACGGCTCCGACGCCGCGGAGGTGGACGCCGCCCTCGGCCTCTGGGCAGAGGTGGAGCGACGCGGCGTGCTCTACGTCCTGGCCGACGGCACGCCGGACGACGAGGGGCGGCGGTTCTGGGACGCCACCGAGGCGTGCTGCAACTTCTTCGGCCCCCCGGTGGACGACGCCGGCTACCTCGCCGACGTGCTGCGCACCGTGGCCGCGTCGTACGCCGTCGACCCCGGCCACGTGGCGGTCGTGGGCCACTCGAACGGCGGCTTCATGGCCTACCGGATGGCGTGCGAGCACGCCGAGCTGGTCACCGCCGTGGTCTCCCTCGCGGGGGCGATGACGGCCACGGCCGACGACTGCGCGCCGTCACGCCCGGTGAGCGTGCTGCAGGTGCACGGCACGGCGGACTCCACCGTCCGGTACGACGGCGGCAGCACCGGCCCGTTCCCGTACCCGTCGGCGACCGACTCGGTCGACGCCTGGGCGCGGCTGGACGGCTGCGGCGCCGAGCCCGCCACGCGGGCGGGCGCGCTGGACGTCGAGGAGTCGCTGCCGGGGCCGGAGACGTCGGTGACGACGTACGGCGGCTGCCGCGACGGAGCGCGCGTGGCGCTGTGGACCGTCGAGGGCGCTGAGCACGTGCCCGACCTCGCGCCCGGGTTCGCCGCGGCGATGCTCGACGCGGCGCTGGGCGCGGGCTGAGCGGGCGGGCCCGGGCGCTGCCCGGACCCGCCCGCGGGGCTCAGCCGAAGATGCGCGGCAGCGTGCCCTCGAAGGCCTCGCGGGCCTCGGCCAGCGGGATCTCGAGCGCCCCGCCCTCGAACGGCCCCTCGACGACCACGGCGTCCCCACCGGTCTCGCCGAGACGGACGACGGGCACGCCGGCGGCCTGCGCCGCGGCGACGACCTCGGCCTCGCGGGCCGGGTCCACGGCGACGAGCGCGCGCGCCGTGGTCTCGCTGAACAGCGCGGCGAACGGGGTCACGCCGTCGCGCTCGGCCACCGGCGCCACGGAGACCCGCGCGCCGACGCCGAAGCGCAGCGACGCCTCGAGCAGCGCCTGGGCGAGGCCGCCCTCGGACAGGTCGTGCGCGGCGGCGGCCAGGCCGTCGCGGCGGGCGGCCACGAGCACCGAGGCCAGCGCCTTCTCCGCGGCGAGGTCCACCCGCGGCGGCACGCCGCCCAGGTGCTGGTGCTCGACGTCGGCCCAGGCCGAGCCGTCGAGCTCGTCGGCGGTGGTGCCGAGCAGCAGCACGCTCAGGCCGGCGGCGCGCCAGCCGGAGGGCACCGCGGTGCGCACGTCGTCGAGCACGCCGAGCACGCCGACCACCGGGGTGGGGTGGATGGCGGAGTCGACGCGGCCCGGCTCACCGGTCTCGTTGTAGAGCGACACGTTGCCGCCGGTCACCGGCACGCCGAGCTCCTGGCAGGCGTCCGCGAGGCCCTCGATCGCCTCGACGAGCTGCCACATCGAGTCGGCGTTCTCCGGCGAGCCGAAGTTGAGGCAGTCGGTCACGGCGAGCGGCTCGGCGCCCACGGTGGCCACGTTGCGGTAGGCCTCGGCGAGCGCGAGCGCCGCGCCCGTGCGCGGGTCGAGCTTGGCGTAGCGGCCGTTGGCGTCGGTGGCCAGGGCCACGCCGCGGTTCGTGGACTCGTCCACGCGGACCACGCCGCCGTCGTCGGGCTGGGCCAGGGCGGTGTTGCCCTGCACGAACCGGTCGTACTGGTCGGTGACCCAGGCCTTGGAGGCGAGGTTCGGCGCGGCGAGCAGGCGCAGCGCGGTGGCGCGCAGCTGCTCGGCGGTCTCCGGGCGGGGCAGGCCACGAGCGGCGGTGGTGTCGGCGACGAGCGCGTCCTGCCAGGCCGGGCGGGCGTACGGGCGGTCGTAGACCGGGCCCTCGTGCGCCACCGTCTTCGGGTCGACGTCGACGATGCGCTGGCCGTGGTGGTCGATCGTCAGCCGGCCCGTGGCGTTGACCTCGCCGATCACCGACGTCTCGACGTCCCACTTCGCGGTGATGGCGAGGAACTCGTCCAGCTTCTCCGGCCGGACGACGGCCATCATGCGCTCCTGCGACTCCGACATGAGGATCTCGCCGGCGTTGAGCGTGGGGTCGCGCAGCAGCACCGAGTCGAGGTCGACGTGCATGCCGCCCTCGCCGTTGGAGGCCAGCTCGGAGGTGGCGCAGGAGATGCCCGCGGCGCCGAGGTCCTGGATGCCCTCGACGACCTTGGCCTGGAACAGCTCCAGGCAGCACTCGATGAGCACCTTCTCCATGAACGGGTCGCCCACCTGCACGCTGGGGCGCTTGGCCGGCACGCCGTCCTCGAACGTCTCCGAGGCGAGGATCGAGGCGCCGCCGATGCCGTCGCCGCCGGTGCGGGCGCCGAACAGGATGACCTTGTTGCCCACGCCCGAGGCGTTGGCCAGGTGGATGTCGTCGTGCCGCAGCACGCCGACGCACAGGGCGTTGACCAGCGGGTTGCCCTGGTAGGACGCGTCGAAGACGAGCTCGCCGCCGATGTTGGGCAGGCCCAGGGAGTTGCCGTAGCCGCCGACGCCGGAGACCACCCCGTGCACCACGCGGGCGGTGTCGGGGTGGGCGACGTCGCCGAAGCGCAGCTGGTCCATGACCGCCACGGGGCGCGCGCCCATCGAGATGATGTCGCGCACGATGCCGCCGACGCCGGTGGCCGCGCCCTGGTAGGGCTCGACGAACGACGGGTGGTTGTGCGACTCGACCTTGAAGGTCACCGCCCAGCCGTCGCCGATGTCGACGACGCCGGCGTTCTCGCCGATGCCGACGAGCAGGTGCTCCTTCATCTCCTCGGTGACGCGCTCGCCGAACTTGCGCAGGTGCACCTTGGAGGACTTGTACGAGCAGTGCTCGGACCACATGACCGAGTACATGGCCAGCTCCGCGGCGGTGGGCCGGCGGCCCAGGATGTCGCGGATGCGCTGGTACTCGTCGGCCTTGAGGCCGAGGTCCGCGTACGGCTGCACCTCGTCGGGGGTCGCGGCGGCGTGCTCGACGGTGTCGAGCACCGGGCGCTGATAAGTGGCGGCGGACGACTCGGCAGGAGCGGTCATCAAGTTCCCTCGGTTCGCACGGCGCCCCGACCGGGTGATCACCGCCCGCCCCGTGTCGCGAGCGACGACGGCGGGCGCGGGCCGGCATCCGGCATCGGTCGGAGCCGGGGTTCGGCGCCAGTCTACCGGCGGGCGCCCGGGCTCCGGGCCGCGGGCAGGACGACGCCGGTCGTCCTGCCCGCGAGCCGGTGCGCTCAGCCCTTGACCGAGCCGGACGCCAGCCCGGCGACGTAGTAGCGCTGGAGCGCCACGTACAGCACCACGCACGGGATCATCGCGACGACGGACCCGGCGGCCAGCAGGCCGAAGTCCACCTGGCCGTACGCGCCCTGCTGGAGGTTCACCAGCGAGACCGGCAGCGTGTAGAGCGTCGAGTCGGTGAGGAAGGTCAGGGCGCCGAGGAACTCCGTCCACGAGGCCAGGAAGGCGTACAGCGCCGCGGTCGCCGCGCCGGGCACCACGAGCGGCCGCAGCACCGAGACCAGCATGCGCAGCGTGCCGGCGCCGTCCACGTGCGCGGAGTCCTCGATCTCCCCCGGCACCGCCTCGAACGCGTTGCGCATGACGAAGATGCCGAACGGCAGGTTCATCGTGGTGTAGAAGAGCACGAGCCCCAGCAGGCTGTCGGTCAAGCCCATGGCGTTCATCTGCAGGTACAGCGGCGTGAGGATCGCCTGGAACGGGACCATCAGCGTCACGAGGACGAGGCCGAACAGCACCGACCGCCCCCGGAAGCCGAACTTGGCGAACCCGTAGCCCGCCAGCGTGGCGAGCACCGCGGTGAGCACCGCCGTCGTGACCGAGACGACCGCCGAGTTGACGATGCCGCGCCAGATCTCCGGCTGCTCGAGGATCGCCCGGAAGTTCACGGCGGACAGGTCGAAGAACCGCCCGTCGGGCGCGGCGACGACGACGTCGCCCGGCTGGCCGGCGCGCACGAACGCCAGCAGCAGCGGCGCGAGGAACACGCACGCGGCCAGCGTGCCGCCCACCACGTAGAGGGTGCGCCGGACGCGGGTGTCGCGCTCCGGGCCGGTCGAGCCGGCGTCGGCCCCGCGGCCGCGGGCGGCGGTGCGCGTGCCGGCGAGCGTCCGCCGGCCGGGCAGGGCGAGCGTGGCCATGTCAGCTCCTCTCCCGCAGCAGCCAGAACTGCGCCGCGGTGACCAGTCCGGTGATGACGACCAGGACCAGCGACATCGCCGTCGCCGCCCCCAGCTGCAGCTGCACGAACGCCCGCCGGTAGATCGCGAGCACCACCGTGGTGGTGTCCGAGCCGGGGCCGCCCTGGGTCAGGATGTAGAACTGCGTGAACGCGAGGAACGACCCGATGACCGACAGGATCACCGTCATGGCGATCGTGCGGCGCAGCATCGGCACGGTGATCGACCGCTCGCGCACCCACCAGGACGCGCCGTCCAGCTCGGCCGACTCGTACACCTCCCGCGGGATGCCCTGCATGCCGGACATCAGCAGCACCATGGTCAGGCCCGAGACGCCCCAGATCACCATGACGCACAGCAGGCCCGTGGCGAGCGGCCCGTCGACGAGCCAGGCCGTGGTGCCGTCGGTGATGCCGAGCGCGCGCAGCACGACGTTGACCATGCCGCTGTTGGGCTGGGCCTCCAGCAGCATGAGGAAGCTCAGCGTCGTGAGCCCGACGACGTACGGGACGAAGAAGACGGTGCGCAGCAGCGTGGCGCCGCGGCGGTTGGACCGGACCACCACGGCGAGCACGTAGCCCACCAGCAGGATCGGCCCGGTGACGATCGCCGTGTACAGCAGCGTGTAGCCGACCGAGCGCCAGAAGGACGGGTCGGTGAGCACCGCTGCATAGTTCTCCAGCCCGATGAACCGGAAGGAGCCGATGAGCGGGAAGTTCGTCAGCGAGATGACCACGGCCGCCACGAGCGGCACGAGGACGAAGACGACGACGAACGCCACCGCCGGGGCCACCAGCAGGACGCCGGTGCGGTCGGGGTGGGTCAGCGTGCCGCGGCGGCGCGCCGGGCGGCGGCGCTCCCCGCGGGCGGCGCGGGCGGCCGGCGGCGTGACGCCGGCGCGGGGGACGGCGGGCGCGCTCATGCCTGGGCCTGCCTCAGGATGCGGTCGTACGTGGACTGCGCCTCCTCCATGGCGGCATCGACCTCCCCGTCGAAGACGGCGCGGCGGAACATGCGCAGCCACGGCCCGTCCTGCTGGTTGTAGATGAGGTTGTAGGCGAGCGTCGTGGGCGCGTAGCCGGACTCGAGCGTCTCGAGCGGCGGCACCACGAGCGGGTACTGCTCGGCGAACTCGGGCGTCGCCACGTCGGAGCGGATCGGCGAGTAGTAGCCCTCGGGCATGCGGGCCTGCTGCTCGCGCGCGACGGCGAAGCGGATGAACTCCGCCGCGGCCTCCGGGTTCCTCCCGCCCACCGGCATGCAGAGGTTGTCGCCGCCGTCGAAGAAGCTGCGCCCGCCGTCGGGCCCGGGCAGCAGCACCACGCGGGTGCGCTCGAGCAGCTCGGGCGAGGCGTTGGGGGCCACGACGCCGTACCCCGCCGGGAACATCCCCAGCCGGCCGGCGACGTAGTCGGCCGACCACCGCGACGCGTCGTCGGCGAAGCTGCCCGGCGGCACCAGGTCCTCCGCCCAGAAGGTGCGCAGGAGGTCGAGCGTGCGGCGCACGGCGTCGTTGCCGGCGACGTCGCCGCGCTGGTCGCCGACCTCGCCCGCGATGAGGTCGGTGCCGGCGGCCCACACGTGCGGCTGCACGGTGAAGCCGAGCGCCCCCGACGCGTTGCCGGGGTACGACCAGCCGTAGACGTCGTCGCCCAGGGCCGAGATCGCGCGGGCCGCCTCGAGCAGCCCGTCGAAGGAGCCGGTGTGCTCGTCGACGTCGAGGCCGGCGCGGTCGAACAGCTCGGTGTTGCAGAACAGCACGGAGAAGTCGCCGAGGAACGGGATCCCGTAGTGCCGGCCGTCCTTGGTCGCCAGCGCCAGGTGCCCCGGGCTGAGGGCGTCGCCGAGCGCCAGCTCCTCGACGATCGGCGTGAGGTCGGTGAACGCGTCGCGGAACGCGAACTGCGTCGAGTAGATGTCGTCGATGTCGATGACGTCCGGCACCCGCCCCCCGCGGATCGCCGTGGCGACCTTCGTGACGTACTGGCCGTTCTGGATCGGCGTGAGCCGTACCTGGATGCGGTCCTGCGCCGCGTGGAACGCGTCGACCACGGCCTGCACGCCGTTGACGGTGTCCGAGCGGCACCAGAAGTTGACGGTCCCGCGCGCTCCGTCGCCGAACCCGGGGGCGCCGACGTCCACGACCGGGACGTCGCGCGCGCAGCCGGCCAGCGCCGCCGCCGCGCCGCCCGCGCCCAGCAGCGCGAGCACCTGGCGTCTGGTGAGCTCCATCGCTCTCCTCCTCCGCGCCCCTGCGGGCGCACGAGCCTCCGGCGCCCGTGCGGGCGCTCGACTCCCCCGCCGCGGGCGTCGGTGCCCGCGGCGTGCGGCGGGGCGCCCGTGGGCGCCCCGCCGTGGTTCAGGCGACCGGCACCCAGACCCGCATCGCCTGCGGCCCGCGGTTGGCCCACAGGTGGTACGGGATCGCGCGCAGCGTGACCGGGCGGGACGCGGCCGGCGCGGCGCCGGCCGGGCGGTACTGCCCGGCGCCGGCCGGCACGGCTGGCCGCTCGGCGACCGTCCCGCGCGCCGTCACGACGACGACGCCGCCGAGCAGGTCCGGGCGCTCCTCCTCGCCGAGGGGCGCGGCGGGGTCGAGCCGCACGTCGTCGAGCACCGCGCCCGGCTCCTGGTCGCCCTGCTCGAGGGCGTACACGAGCGGCCCGCGCTCGATCGCGACGCAGCCGCGCACGGCGTCCACGCGGGGGTCCGCCGCCGTCAGGCGCGGGGCCACGGGCAGCTCGAGGACGACGGCGTCCCCGGCCGCGAGCGCCCGGTCCACCGTCGCGTAGGCGCCCGGCGCCACGGAGGCGCCGTCGAGCGTCGCGCCGTGGGCCCACGCCGGGACCCGCAGCGCCAGGCGGGCGCCGGCCGGCGCCTCCTCGACGTGCACGACGACCCGGCCCGCGTGCGGGTAGCGGGTCTCGACCCGCAGCCGCAGCGTGCCGCCGTCGAGCGCCACCGCGAGCGTCCCCGGCGCGTACTGGTGCAGCTGCACCGCGTCGCCGGTGGTGGTGGCGAGGTAGCCCTCGAGGCTGGACAGGGTGCGCATGACGTTGGGCGGGCAGCAGGCGCAGCCGAACCAGGGCAGCCGGCCGCTGGCGGGGGTGCGCTCCTCGTCGGCGTGGGCGTCGGCGCGCACCTGCAGCGGGTTGACGTAGAAGTACTCGGTGCCGGCCAGGGACAGCCCGGCGAGGAAGCCGTTGAGCAGCATGCGCTCGATCTGGTCGGCGTAGCGGGCGTCGCCCGTGGCCAGCAGCAGGCGCCACGCCCACTGCACGCCCCCGATCGCCGCGCAGGTCTCGGCGTAGGCGCGGTCGGCGGGCAGCTCGTACGGGTCGCCGAACGCCTCGCCCTCCCACCGGGAGCCCAGCCCGCCGGTGATGTACTGCTTGGCGTCGACCATCGCGGCGTACTGACGCTCCAGCGCGGCGAGCAGCTCGGTGTCGCCGGTCTCGACGGCGACGTCGGTCGCGCCGGCGCCGAGGTAGACGGCGCGGACCGCGTGGCCCTCGACGGTCGTGGCCTCGCGGACGCGCACGCGGTCGGAGAAGTAGGTCGGCGCCTTGCCGTGGCCCGCGATGATGCCGGTGCCCCGGGCCTCCACGAACCAGCGGGCGAGCTCGAGGTACGCGGCGGTGCCGGTCTCCCGGTACAGCTCGACGAGCCCCATCTCCACGACGGGGTGGCCGTCCACCTCGCGCAGCTTCCCGTCGCCGTCGCCGAACGTGGCCACGAGGTGGTCGGCGAGCCGCACCGCGACGTCGAGCAGCTCGCGCCGGCCGGTGGCCCGCGACTGCGCGACGGCCGCCTGGAACAGGTGGCCCGCGCAGTACAGCTCGTGGCTCCACGGCAGGTCGGTGTACCGCTCCACGCCGCGCAGCTGCGGCACCGAGTCGAGGTAGCCGTCCGGCGCCTGCGCGGCGGCCACGGCGCGCGTCACGCGCAGCACGTCCTCGAGCAGCCGCTCGTCGGGCTCGCGGCCGTACTCCCACGCCGCGGCCTCGAGCCACTTGTGCACGTCGGAGTCGGCGAACACGGGCCCCTCGGCCTCGCCCTCGGCCTGCCCGGCGGCGATCTCGAGGTTGCGCAGGTTGCCTGCCTCGTGCAGCCGCTCGAGCCCGGACGGCACGGAGGCCTCGCGGTTGGCGCGCAGCCGGTGGCCCCACAGCCCGCCGTCGATCGACGCCGCGCCCGGGGGCAGCGGCCGCAGGGCCGCGATGGCGGAGGTCGTGGGCGCGGCGGGGCCGCGCCCGGTGGTCGGGCCGGCGGGCCGATGCGTCGTCGTCGTCATGCACCTCTCCCTTGAGGACGGATCTGCGGAAACTAGGAATCCGATTTCCTCGTACCGTACGGACACGACCGCGAGGCGTCAACACCTCCGGTGCGGCACATGGCTAGGATCGTGGGACCCGCTCCGAGGAGTTCGGCGGAACGGTCGGAAAACGGAAAGGAGACGGCGGTGGCCGAGACCCCGGGCGTCGTCCGGATCACGGACGTGGCCGCGCTCGCCGGCGTGTCGCCGAGCACCGTGTCCAAGGCGCTGAACGACACCGGCTCGCTGCGCCCGGCCACCCGCGCCCGCGTGCGCGAGGCCGCCGAGCGCCTCGGGTTCGTCCCGGACGCCACGGCCCGCTCCCTGTCGGCGCGCCGCAGCTTCACCGTGGGCCTGCTGAGCACGGACTCGGCCGGCCGGTTCTCGCTGCCGGTGGTGCTCGGGGCGGAGAACGCGCTCGTCGGCGGCCAGATCTCGGCCCTGCTCGCCACGGCCCGGCACGACCCGGTGCGCGAGCAGCACCACGTGCGCAGCCTCGTGGCCCGGCGCGTGGACGGCATCATCGTCACCGGCCGCACCGTCGACCCGCGCCCGCCGATCCACGTGCCGATGCCGGTCGTCTACGCCTTCGCCCCCTCGCAGGACCCCGACGACGCCTCGGTGGTCCCGGACGACGCCGCGGGCATGCGCGCCGTCGTCGCGCACCTGCTGTCCCTCGGCCGACGCCGGATCGCCTACGTGGGCGGCCGCGGCGACCAGCTCGCGTCCACGGTGCGCCACGACGCCCTCGTCGACGCCCTGGGCGAGCACGGGCTGCAGCGCGCCGGCGACCCGCTGTACGGGGAGTGGTCCGAGCGCTGGGGCCGCCTCGCGGTGGACCTCCTGCTCGGCGACCACCGGCCCGGGGACCCGCCGCCCTTCGACGCCGTCGCCTTCGCGTCCGACCAGCTCGCCCGCGGCGGCTGCGACCGCCTGCGCGACCGCGGGATCCGCGTCCCCGAGGACGTCGCCGTCACCGGCTACGACGACTGGGACGTCATGGCCCTGGCCAGCCGGCCGCCGCTGACCACCGTGGACCCGCAGCTCGAGCGGCTCGGCCAGCGCGCCGCCGAGCTGCTGCTCGCCGCGATCGACGGCCACCCGTCCCACGGCGTCGAGACGTCGCCGCCGCGCCTGGTCGTGCGGGCCTCGACGATGGGCGACGGCTGACGCGTGCGCGCCGCCGCCGGCGCTCGGGCGCGCCCGCTCAGACGTGCCGCAGCTCGACGCCCCTGCGCTCGGGCATGAACCACACCGCCACGGCGGCCGCGAGGCAGACGAGCACGAAGTAGAGGGTGAACACCCACTGCAGCCCGAGCCCGAACAGCCACTGGTTGAGGTACAGCGCCGTGCCGCCGAAGATCGCCACGCTCAGGGAGTTGGCGATCCCGATCGTCCGGGCCCGGTAGCGCGTCGGCAGCTGCTCCGCCAGGAGCGCCGAGTACATGGAGTTGCCGCACGCGACGAAGCACAGCGCGACGGTCTGGGCCACCAGCAGCGTCCAGGGGGCGTCGCTGATCATCCCCATGAGCGGGAAGCTCAGCACCACGAACCCCAGCGCGAACGTCAGGGTCACCGGGCGCCGGCCGACGCGGTCGCTCACGAGGCCGGCCACGGGCATGAGGCACACGCACACCGCCTGCGCCACGAGGCTGGAGGCGAACGCGGCGGACGGGTCCATGCCGTGCTGGGTGGTGGCGAGCGTCGAGGCGGAGGTCAGCCACGTGTAGAAGACGATCGTGATCGCCGCGACGAACCAGAAGATCCGGAAGCCGGACCAGAAGACGGCGCGGCGCACGCCCGGGTCGGCCGGCGCGTCGAGGTCCTCGTGGGCCAGCTCCTGGGTGACCGCCTCCGACTCCATCATGCGCCGGCGCATGATCAGCACGGCCACGCTGAGCAGCGAGCCGACGGCGAACGGGACGCGCCAGCCCCACGCCGCCATGGCGTCGTCCGGCAGCAGGCCGGTCAGCGCCCAGCCGAGCGCGGAGGCCAGCATCGACCCCACCAGGACGCCGGTGGACAGCGTGGAGGAGAAGAAGCCGCGCCGCGGGGCCGGGGCGATCTCGGCGATGTACGCGTAGCCGGCGGTCGACTCGGCGCCGTGCGCCATGCCCTGCACGAGCCGCGCGACCAGCAGCAGCACGGACGCGCCCACGCCGGCGACGGCGAAGGCGGGCGTCACGGCGATGAGCAGCGACGCCGCCGACATCGTCAGCATCGTCGCCATCATCACCGCGCGGCGCCCGTACCGGTCCGCCAGGTACCCGGCGAGCACGCCGCCCACCGGCCGGAACACGAAGCCGACGCCGAAGATGGCCAGCACCTGCAGCAGCGACGAGGCCGGGTCGCCGGGGTCGAACAGCGCGGCGGTGAGGAACGGCGTGAAGACGACGTAGATGTTCCAGTCGAACCACTCGAGGCCGTTGCCGACGGCGGAGGCGATCATCGAGCGGCGGCGGGCGGCGTCGACGCGGACCGGTCCACCGGCCGCGGTGCTCAGCGAGGTCACCGCGGGAGCGTAGGCGCAGGGTCCCCGCGCGGGCTGTGATCCCGGCCACCGCTCCGGTGTGACGGCTGCCGCGCCGCCCGCTGGCGAGAGGCCCGGCGGCGGCGTCCCATGGTGCTGAGGCCGCAGAGCGGCGGTGCCGACGACGACGTGGGCGCCGGGCGCGCGCGACCCCGGCCGGATGACTCCGCGTGCGGGAGGGGACGTGCGATGACGCGCGCACTCGTCGGGGGCATCGCCGTGCTCGTGGACGGCACGGTGCTCGGCGCCGCGGCCGCCCTCGGCCAGGTCCTGGTGGCGCTCGGCGCCGCCCTGGTCGCCCTCCTGCTCGCCGCCGCCCTGGCGCTGACCACGCCGCTGCGCGAGCCCTCCGCGGCCGCCACGGTCACCCTGGGCACCCCGCCCCGCACGACGACGGCCGACGACGAGGACGCCGCCGCGCCCGCGAGCGCCGAGGCGGTCACGGACGGTGCGCCGGACGCGGCGGCCGGCGAGGCGCCCGTCGGCGCCGAGCCGCCGGCCG
>NZ_WUWN01000001.1 GCF_009846865.1 Puerhibacterium puerhi | reverse complement strand
GGGCGCCGTGCGTCCGTGGCGCTGGCCGTGCCCGGCCACGCCGTCGCCCGCGGCGCGGACCGGCCGCGGCGCGGCGGGCCCGCCCGGCCCGACGGCGGCGCCGTCCAGGTGCGCGTGGTCGTCGCGCAGGTCGCCGCGCTGCTGCGCTCCGGCGCACCGCCGGGCGCGGCCTGGTCGCGGGCCACCGGCGTGCCGGTCGACGGCGCGGGCGTGCCCGACGAGGAAGCGCTCGCCGCGGTGGTCGGCGGCCCGGAGCACGCGCGGTCGGTCGCCGCCGCCACCCGGCTCGCGCTCGAGGTCGGGGCGCCGCTGGGGCGGGTGCTCGAGGCGGTGTCCGACACGCTCGTCGCCGAGGCGGAGGCCCAGGCCGAGCGGGACGCCGCGCTCGCCGGGCCGCGCGCGACAGCGCGGGTGCTGCAGTGGCTGCCCGCCGCGGGCGCGCTGCTCGGCTGGGTCCTCGGCGCCGACCCGGTGGCGACCGCCACGGACGGCGGCGCGGGCAGCGCCGCCGTGGGGCTCGGGCTCGTGCTGCTCGCCGCCGGCCGGTGGTGGACGGGCCGCCTCGTGGCGGCGGCGCGCCGCGCAGGGGAGGTGTCGTCGTGACCGCGGCCGGGGCGGTCGTCGGGCTGCTGGTGCTCGCGGCGTGCGCGCCGTGGGCGGCGGCGGAGCGCGCCGCGCACCGGCGGTCCCGCGCCCTCGCCGCAGAGGTCCGCGCGCCCGTCGAGCCCCGCGGCCCCCGCGTCGACGTGCCCGTGGTGCTCGAGCTCCTCGGTGCCGCGCTGCGGGCCGGGGCCGGCGTCCCGCGGGCGCTGCAGACGGTCGGCGGTGCGGTGGGCGACGACGACGGCCGGTCGCTCGGGCGCGTCGCCGACGCGCTGCGCCTCGGCGCCCCGTGGGACGCCGCGTGGCGGGACGCCCCCGAGCGGCTCGGCACCGTGCACCGCGCACTGCGTCCCGCCTGGGTCGACGGCGCCGCTCCGGGCGAGTCGCTGCGCGCGGCGGGCGAGGAGCTGCGCCGGGAGCGCCGCAACGCCGCTCGTACCGCGGCGGCGCGGCTCGGCGTGCGGCTGGTCCTGCCGCTCGGCGCCTGCTACCTGCCGGCGTTCGTCCTCGTCGGGCTCGCCCCCGTGCTCCTCGCCCTCGGCATCGACCTGCTCTCCGGCTGAGCCCGGGAGCCCTCGGACCCCGCCGTGCCACGGCGGGCGCCGGGCGCGGCACCGCCGCGCCCGGCCGCACCACCAGCACGACCCGCCCGGCCGGGCCCCCGGTCGGGTCACACCCAGGAGCGACACCCAGGAGGAGACATGACCACGACCCTCATCGCCGCGGCGGACGCGCCCGACGGGCGCCCCGGCGGCACCCGCGCGCCCGAGGAGCCACAACCGGCCGACGCGGCGCCCGACACCCGCGACCCCGAGGCCGGGCTGGCCACCGCGGAGTACGCGATCGCCACGATCGCCGCCGTCGGCTTCGCGGGCCTGCTCGTCGCCGTGCTCAAGAGCGACACGGTGCGCGGGCTGCTCGAGAACATCGTCAGCACCGCCCTGTCGGTCGGCTGACGCCCGTGGGACGCCGGACGGACACCCGCCCCGCCGGGCGCGAGCGCGGCTCGGTGACCGCCGAGCTCGCGGTCGGGCTGCCGGTGGTGGTGCTGCTGCTCGTCGCGGTGCTCACCCTCGCGGCCGCGTCCACCGCGCAGATGCGCGCGCTGGACGCGGCCCGCGCGGGGGCGCGCGCGCTGGCGATCGGGGAGGACGACGCCGCGGTGCGGCAGACCGTGGCCCGGGTGGGCGGCGACGACGCGGCGGTGACCCTGCAGCGGGACGGCCCGTGGGTGGCGGTGACCGTGACGCGGCCGGTGGCCGGCGGCTGGCTCGCCTCGGCGCCGCTGCGCGCGAGCGGCAGCGCCACGGCGTGGGTCGAACCGTGACCACCCGGGGCGCGCCGGAGGGCGCCGAGCGCGGCGCCGGCACGGTGCTGCTGCTCGGCGTCGCCGCCGTCGTCGTGCTGCTGGCCCTCGCGGTCGCGGCGCTCGGCGCCGCGCAGCGGGCCCGGGGCGCGGCGCAGGCGGCCGCCGACCTCGGCGCGCTCGCCGCGGCCACCGCGCTGCGCGACGGCTACGACCCGTGCGGCACCGCCGCCGCTGCCGTGGGCCGCAACCACGCCGACCTCGTCGCGTGCGACGTCGAGGGCGCAGGCGTCGTGGCGGTCCGTGCCGCCCGCCCCGCCGTGGGCCCGGGCGGGTCGTGGGCGGGGGTGCTCGGCACCGCGGAGGCGCACGCTCGCGCCGGCCCGCGGCCCGGTGCTGTGCCCGGGACCGCACCCGACGACGCAGCAGCCGGCACCGCAGCACCCGGCAACGCAGCACCCGGCACCGCAGCACCCGGCACCGCACCGCCCGGGACGGCAGCCCCGACGGCGGTGGCCGGTGCGGTGCCGGGGCCTGCCGCACCGGCCTTCGCGGCCCCGCTCAGGTCCGAGGCGTCAGGACGGGTTGACCCGGAAGAGCTGGGCCCGCTCCTGGATGAGGCGGGCGCGCCCCAGGCGGGGCTTGTCGGACCCGTCGCGGATGACGCCGCCGGACGCCTCGAAGTCCGCGAGGAAGTCGAGGGCCCAGGCGACGTCCGCCGGGGACGGGCTGAAGCACTCGTTGACCACCGCCGGCTGCTCGAGGTCGAGGCACAGCTTGCCGGTCATGCCGAGCGCGACGGCGTCGGCCGACTGCTCGCGCACCAGCGGGTGGCTGGTGCCGACGGTCGGGCCGTCGATCGGGCCGGTGAGGCCGCCGATGCGCGAGGCGGTGACGAGGCGCGAGCGCGGGTAGGCCATGGCGAGCGGCTCGTTGGCGGCGCCGGTGTCACGGCGGTAGTCGCCGGAGCCGAAGGCCAGGCGGAAGACGCCGGGCGCGCGGGCGATCGACACGGCGTCCTCGATGCCGAGGGCGGACTCGACCAGCGCGATCACCGGCAGGTGCCCGCCGAGGCGCTGCACGGTGTCGATGACCTCGTCGGGGCTCTCGGTCTTGGCGAGCATCACGCCCACCAGGCCGGGCGCGTCGCGCAGCGCGGCGACGTCGTCGGCCCAGGCCGCCGAGCTGCGCTCGTTGATGCGCACCCAGGCGCGGCCGCCGGCCGCGAGCCACTCGAGCACCCCCTCGCGGGCGGAGTCCTTGAGGCTGTCGTCCACGGCGTCCTCGCAGTCGAGGATGACCTGGTCGGCGCGCGAGAGCTGCGCCGCGTCGAACAGGTCGGTCCGCAGGGCGGACAGCAGCAGCCAGGACCGGGCGTGGGCGGGGGCAACGCGGGCGTCCTCGCGGGAGCGGCGTCGCTCGTCGAGGGAGGTGTCGGTCGTCACCCCGCGACTCTACGAGCCCTGGGGCGCGTGGCTCAGCACCACGTCCAACAACGTCACCGCCCGCGCCTTGTCGAGGGGCGAGTTGTAGTTGCCGCACTTGGGCGACTGGACGCACGCAGGGCACCCGTGGTCGCACGGGCAGGCCGCGATGGCGTCCCGCGTGGCGCGCAGCCACGTGGCGCCCAGCTCGTAGCCGCGCTCGGCGAAGCCGGCACCGCCCGGGTAGGCGTCGTAGACGAACACGGTGGCCTGGCCGGTGTCGGCGTGCAGCGCCGTGGAGACCCCGCCCAGGTCCCACCGGTCGCACGTGGCCAGCAGCGGCAGCAGGCCGATCGAGGCGTGCTCGGCGGCGTGCAGCGCGCCGGGCACGACGTCCGGCGTCAGGCCCGCGGCCTCCAGGACGTCGTCGGGCACCGCCCACCACACCGCCGTCGTCGCGAGCGTGCGGCTCGGCAGGTCGAGCGCCTCGGTGCCGAGCACCTGCATGTCCGGCAGTCGGCGCCGCTCGAAGCTGACCACCTGGCTGGTGACCTCGACGGGTCCCAGCCCCCAGGTGATCGGCCCCCACGAGCGTTCGACCACCTCGCGCGAGCCCTCGGGCGCCTCGGCGGGCTCCTCGATCGCGATCTCCATGACCTCGCGCGACCAGGTGCCGTGGTCGACGTCGCGGCGCACCACGAGCGCCACCCGGTCGGTGAGGTCCAGGCGGTCGACGACGAACGTGACGCCCTGGTGGACGTACACGGCGCCGTCGTGCACCTGCCCGTCGGCGCTGCCGGCGTCCACGGTGCCGAGCAGGCGGCCCGTCGGCGCCTCGACCACCCGCACCGGCTGCCCGCCGCTGCCGCGCAGGTCGGCCAGGCCCGCCGCCGGCTGCGCGTGGGTCCAGTACCAGCCGGAGGGCCGCCGGCGCAGCAGGCCGCGCGCCACGAGCACGTCGAGCACCTCGCGGACCCTCGCCGGGTCGCCGAAGTCGGCGAGGTCGTCGCCGCGCAGCGGGATCTCCTGGGCAGCGGCGCACAGCTGCGGGGCGAGCACGTACGGGTTGGTCGGGTCGAAGACCGTCGCCTCGAGCGGGGCGTCGAACACCGCCTCGGGGTGGGTCACCAGGTACGTGTCGAGGGGATCCTCGCGGGCGACGAACGCCACCAGCCCGTCGGCGCCGGCCCGGCCGGCCCGCCCGGCCTGCTGCCACAGGGACATGCGGGTGCCGGGCCAGCCGGCGATGAGCACGGCGTCCAGCCCGGAGATGTCGACCCCGAGCTCGAGGGCGTTCGTGGTGGCCAGGCCGAGCAGGGCGCCCGTGCGCACCGCCTCCTCCAGCGCCCGCCGCTCCTCGGGCAGGTACCCGCCGCGGTAGGCCGCGACCCGGTGGCTGAGCTCGGTGGAGACCGGCCGCAGGTGGTCGCGAGCCTGCTGCGCCACCGACTCCGCCCCACGGCGCGAGCGCGTGAAGGCCAGCGTCCGGGCGCCGTGCGCGGCCAGGTCGGCCAGCAGGTCGGCGGCCTCCGCGGTGGCCGACCGGCGCGGGTGCTCCGCCGCGCCGTCCTCGGTGACCACGGCCGGGCCGTCGGACTCGACGTGCGCCGGGTCGAGCGGGTCCGGCAGCGCCCACGGGTCGTCGGCCGTCGCAGGCCGCTCGCCCTCGCCGGCAGCCGGGGACCGCTCGAAGGCGAACGTGTCGAGCTCCGGCGGCTGCCACAGCACCACGGTGCGCCGCCCGGCGGGCGAGGCGTCCTCGTCGACGGCGACGACCTCGTCCGGCGCCACGCCGAGCAGCCGAGCGGTGCTCGCGGCCGGGTCCGCCGTCGTCGCGCTGGCCACGACGAAGGTCAGCGGGCCGGGCGCGCCCACGGTGCCGAGGGGGCGGTCCGGGCCCGCACCGCCGGGAGTGGTGCCCGTGCCGCTCGTGCCGTTGTCGCCGCCCGCGCCCGCGGGGCCGCCGCGGGGCCGGTAGTGCGCCGCGAGGCGGGCCAGCCGCCGCAGCACCAGCGCCACGTGCGCGCCGAACACCCCGCGGTAGGTGTGCCCCTCGTCGACGACGACGTACCGCAGCCCGCGCAGGAACCGGGCCCACCGCCGGTGGCCCGGCAGCATCGAGAAGTGCAGGAAGTCCGGGTTGGTGAGCACCACGTCGGCGTGCTCGGTGACCCAGCGGCGCTCCTCGGCGGGGGTGTCGCCGTCGCACGTCGCGACCCGCAGGTCCCCGCCGCCGGGCCCGGCGGCCTCGCGCGTCGCGGCGACCACCCGCTGCAGGCCGGCGAGCTGGTCGGCCGCCAGCGCCTTGGTGGGCGACAGGTAGAGCACCGTCCCGCGGCGCTGCGGCGGCAGGTCGCGCCCGACGGCGGTCAGCGCGGGCAGCCAGAACGCGAGCGACTTGCCGGAGCCGGTCGACGTCGCCAGCGCCACGTGCCGGCCCGCCCACGCGGCGTCGGCCGCCCGGACCTGGTGCACCCACGGCCGCTCGACCCGGAGCGCGCGGTAGCCGTCGACCAGGGCGGGGTCGGCCCATCCCGGCCAGCCAGCCGTGCGACCCTCGCGGCCGGGCAGGGTGCGCACGTGGGTGAGCCGGTCGGCGCGCGCCCCGCCGGCGACCAGCACGTCGAGCAGCGGGTGCGCGGCGTCGTACGCCCCGGCGTCGACCGACGCGGGCGACGAGGAGGGACGCTGCGGCACCCCGCCATCCTCCCACCCGGGGGTGACGGCGGGGCTCCGGCGGTGCCCGCCGTCAGCCGCGCAGCACCTGCGCCATCGCCCGGCTCAGGTACCAGGGGTCCACCACCGCCGTCATCTCGCGCGCCGAGTGCATCGACAGGATCGGCACGCCGACGTCGACGGTGCGGATGCCCAGCCGCGTGGCGGTGATGGGGCCGATCGTCGAGCCGCAGGGGATGGAGTTGTTGGACACGAACTCCTGGCTCGGCACTCCCGCCGCCGCGCACGCCGCCTGCCAGCGGGCGGCGCCGTGGGCGTCGGTGGAGTAGCGCTGGTTGGCGTTGATCTTGAGGATCGGCCCGCCGCCCACGAGCGGGCGCACGGCCGGGTCGTGGCGCTCCGGGAAGTTGGGGTGCACGCCGTGGCCGACGTCCGAGCTCACGTGGAACGACGCGGCGAACGCGCGCGCCCGCTCCTCGGCCGACGCGCCGAGCGCGGCGGACACCCGCAGCAGCACGTCCTCGAGGAACGGCCCGGCGGCCCCCGAGCGCGACTCCGACCCGATCTCCTCGTGGTCGAACGCGGCGACCATGGCGACCGGGCCCGCTTCCGGAGCGCCGTCGGCGGCCAGGGCCAGCAGCGCCGTGGTCGCGGCGTGCGTCGACAGCAGGTTGTCCAGCCGGCCGGACGCCCACAGCGCCCGGTCGGCGCCGAAGGCACGCGGGGCCTGGGTGTCGGCCACGACGACGTCGTAGCCGAGCACCTGGTCGCGGTCGACGCCCGCGCCGTCGTCGGCGGTCGCCGCGAGGGCCGCGAGCAGGTCCGCGCCGTCGCCGAGCCCGGCGGCCAGGCCCCAGACGGGCTGGGTGTGCCGCTGCTTGTCCAGGGCGAGCCCGTCGTTCACCGACCGGTCGAGGTGGATCGCCAGCTGCGGGATGCGCAGGAACGGCCCGGTGCGCACCAGGTGCTCGACGCCGTCGGCGGTCACGACCCGGCCGGCGAGCTCCAGCTCGCGGTCGAGCCACGAGTTGAGCAGCGGGCCGCCGTAGACCTCGACGCCGGCCTGCGCGAACCCGGCAGCGCCCGTGGTCGGGTGCGGCTTGAGCTTGAAGCCGGGGGAGTCGGTGTGCGCCCCCACGACGGTGAAGGGGGTCGTGGCGCCTGCCGACGCCGGCACCACGAACGCGACGGCGGAGCCGTCCCGCACGACGACGTACCGGCCGCCCGGGACCACGTCCCAGGCGCCGGCCTCGTCCAGCCGGACGAAGCCCGCCGCCTCGGCGCGCCGCGCGATCTCGGCGGCGGCGTGGAACGACGACGGCGAGGCGGTGACGAAGGCGCCCAGGTCCTCGGCGTGGGCGCGGGCCTCGTCAGGCACAGGTCGGGCAGGCACGGAGACGGTAGGCATGGCCGCAGTCTTCCACGCGCCGTCCGGAGCGCCCGGCACCGCTGCCCGGGGCCCGCGGCGGGAGCCGGGTGGGCTCAGCGGCCCAGCACGAACGTCTGGATCGCGACGACAGCGGCGCCGCGCGCCCACTCGTGGAAGCCGGGTGACTGCACCACGACCGGCGGCGGTTCGGCCAGGGGGTCCACGCCGGCGCGCAGCTCGTCGGCGAGCACCCGCTGCGCCACCGAGGCCAGCCGTGCCCCCTCCCCGCCGAGCACGAGCACCTCGGGCAGCGCGATGTTGGTGACCGCGGCCAGCAGGCGCCCGAGCGCGCGGCCGGCGTCGTCCACCACCCGGCGGGGGACGGTGGCGCCGGCCGCAGCGGCGTCGAGCACCGCCTCGAAGGGCAGGGAGGCGCCCGTCGACGCGGCGACCTGCCGCTCGATCGACCAGGTCGTGAGCATCGCCTCCGCGCAGCCCCGGTGGCCCTGGGAGCAGACGGGCCCGCCCGGCTCGAGCGGGTGGTGCCCGATCAGCCCCAGGCCCGCATACGGGCCGGTCAGCAGCCGGTCGTGCGCCACCACGCCCAGGCCGACGCCAGCGCCCACGGTGACGACGGCGAACGCCTCGTGACCACGCCCCTCGCCGAACCAGTGCGTCGCCTCGGTCAGGGCCGCGACGTCGTTCGCGGCGACGACCGCGCGGCCGGTGCGCTCGGCGAGCATCCGCGTCAGCGGCACGTCGCTCCAGCCCAGGAACGGGGCGCGCCGCACCGTGCCGTCGGGCAGCACGTGCCCGCCCACGGAGACCCCGACCGCGGTGGCGGCGGGCGCGAGCGCGGTCAGCCGGTCGACGAGGTCGGCGACGTCGGCCGCCACCGCCTCGGGGGCGGCGTCCCGCAGCGGCGCCTGCGCGCGGGCGACGACGTCGGCCCGCAGGGTGGTGACCACGCCGTAGGCGGCGTCGCCCGTGATCTTCACCCCGACGAAGTGGTGGGAGTCGGCGACCACGTCGAGCGGCTGCGAGGGGCGGCCGGGACGGCGGTCCGCACCCGCGTCGTCGGCCTCCACCAGCAGTCCGGAGTCGAGCAGCGGTCGGGTCAGCCGGGTGAGGCTGCCCGGGCTCATCTCGACGCGGCGGGCGAGCTCCGCCCGGGAGAGCGGCCCGTGCAGCAGCACCTCGAGCGCGACGCGGTGGGCCTGCCCGGTCAACGGCACCCAGCCGGCTGGCCGTGTCGTGGTCATCAGCGTCGCTCCTCGGTCGGTGGCGCTCATTGTGCCCCGACGGCGCGCAGACCGGGCGACGGTAAGTTCTCGGGTGAAACAAAGGCCGCCCAGGAGCGCGGGCGGTCCCGCGTCGATCCGCCCGACCTGCGCACCCGACCACCTCTTGACGACAGAGTAAGTTCCGTGGCAGAAATAACGGCGACGACGACGTCCCCGACGAAGAGGTCATCGATGAGCACCACGCGGTCCACCGACGCCCGCACGGCCCCCTCCTTCGCCCACCTGCGCGCGGCCGGCGTCAGCCTGCTGCTCGACGTCTCCGGCCCGCGCCTGCCACGCGTGCTGCACTGGGGACGCGACCTCGGTCCCGTCGACGCCCAGGAGGTCGCGGAGCTGGCGACGGCGTCCGTCGTCCCCGTGATCTCCGGCACTCCCGACGCGCCGTACGTGCTGTCGCTGGTGCCCGAGCAGGCGGCGGGCTGGATGGCCACGCCCGGGGTCAGCGGGCACCGCGACGGCCGGGCCTGGTCCACGTCGTTCACCACGCGGACGGTGACGACCAGCGGCCCGACGAGCCGCGAGGACGGCACGCCGGTGGCCGACCGGCTCGTCGTCACGGCGCACGACGCCGACGCCGGCCTGGAGCTCGAGACGGTCGTGGAGATGTACCCCTCGGGCCTGGTGCGCACGTGCTCCACGCTCACCAACGCTGCCGACGGCCTCTTCACCGTCGCCGGGCTGGACACCGTGCTGCCGCTGCCGGCCGAGGCGGACGAGATCCTCGACTGGACCGGCCGGCACCTGCGCGAGCGCTCGCCGCAGCGCCACCCCTTCGTCGCCGGCACGCACCTGCGCGAGACCCGTCGCGCGCGCACCCACGACGGCACCCTGCTGCTCACCGCCGGACGCGCCGGATTCGGCCACCGCCGCGGCGAGGTGTGGGGGGTGCACGTGGGGTGGTCGGGCAACACCCGGACGTTCGCCGAGCAGGAGATGCCGAACGGGGCGCGGGTGCTCGGCGGCGGCGAGCTGCTGTTCCCCGGCGAGGTGCGCCTCGCCGCGGGGGAGTCCTACACCTCGCCCTGGCTCTACGCGTCCTACGGCGACGGGCTCGACGAGCTGTCGCACCGGTTCCACGCCTACCTGCGCTCGCGCCCGCAGCACCCCACCAGCCCGCGCAAGGCGCTGATCAACGTCTGGGAGGCGGTCTACTTCGACCACGACCTGGACCGGCTCACCGCGCTCGCCGACACGGCCGCGGCCGCCGGGATCGAGCGGTACGTGCTCGACGACGGCTGGTTCCGCCACCGCCGCGACGACACCGCCGGGCTCGGCGACTGGTACGTCGACGAGGACGTCTGGCCCCAAGGGCTGCACCCGCTGGCCGACCACGTCGTCGGGCTCGGGATGGAGCTCGGGCTGTGGTTCGAGCCGGAGATGGTCAACCCGGACTCCGACCTCGCCCGCGCCCACCCCGACTGGGTCATGCGCTCGGGCGACCGCACGCCGGTGGCCTCGCGCAACCAGCAGGTGCTCGACCTCGCCAACCCCGAGGCGTGGGCGTACGTCTACGAGCGCGTGCACGCGATCCTCGAGGAGTACCCCATCGGGTTCGTGAAGTGGGACCACAACCGCGACCTCATCGAGGCGGGCCACCCCACCACGGGCACGGCCGGGGTGCACGACCAGACGCTCGCCACCTACCGCCTGCTCGACGCGCTGCGCGCCGCGCACCCGGACGTGGAGTTCGAGAGCTGCTCGGGCGGCGGCGGCCGCGCGGACCTGGGGATCCTCGAGCGCACCGACCGCATCTGGGCCTCCGACTGCATCGACGCCCTCGAGCGGCAGACCATCGAGGCGGGCACGGGCATGATCGTGCCGCCCGAGATGATGGGCTCCCACATCGGCTCGCCCCGCTCGCACACCACCGGCCGCCACCACGAGCTGGGTTTCCGCGGCGCGACCGCGTTCTTCGGCCACCTCGGCGTCGAGTGGGACGTCACCCGCGCGAGCGAGGAGGAGCGGACGGAGCTCGCCCGCTGGGTCGCCGCCTACAAGCAGCACCGCGACCTGCTCCACCACGGGGTCGTGGTCCGGGCCGACCACCCGGACCCGGCGCTGCGGGTCCACGGGGTCGTCGCCGCCGACGGCGCCGAGGCGGTCTTCGCCGTCGTGCAGCTCACGACGAGCGTCGCCGCCCCGCCCGGGCGGGTGCGGCTGCCCGGCCTGGACCCGCGGCGCACGTACGAGGTGCGGCCGCTGGCGCCGGGCGACGACATCACGCCCCGGGCCGACGGCGTCGCCGCCCCGGCGTGGTGGAAGGACGGCGTGCGGCTGCGCGGCACGGTGCTCGACGCCGTCGGCCTCCAGGCCCCGAACCAGCACCCGGAGCGCTCCGTGCTGCTGCACGTGCGCGCCGTCGGCTGACCGTCCCGCCCGGCGGTCCGCGAGGCGGACCGCCGGGCGCACCGCGGGCGACGACGCCCGCCTCCCGGGCACCGTCGCCCGGCCCCTCGCAACGACGCGACTGGAGGCACTCCATGACAGCTCTGCCAGCCGGCCCCCGCGCCCGCCGGGGCGGGCGCCCCGGCGGGCGGCCCGCCCGGCGCCCCGACGGCGAGGGGCCCCGGCGCGGCGACCTGCGCGCCGCCCTGGTCTTCCTGCTGCCGGCGACGATCGGCTTCGTCGTCTTCTACCTGGTGCCCGCCGTCCGCGGCGCCTGGTTCTCGCTCACGGACTACTCCGTGCTGGCGCCGCCGCGCTTCGTGGGTCTCGAGAACTACGACCGGCTCGTGCACGACCCGCTGTTCTGGAACGCCATGGGCGTGACGGCCACCTACGTGGTCATCAACATCGGCCTGCAGACCGTCGTCGCGATCGGGCTCGCGGTGCTCATGCAGCGGCTCACGCGGTCGGTGCTGGTGCGCGGCGCCGTGCTGCTGCCCTACTTCGTCGCCAACGTCGTCGTGGCCCTCGTCTGGTTCTTCATGCTCGACTACCAGATGGGCGTGGTGAACGTGCTGCTGCAGAAGGTCGGGGTGGACCCGCAGGCGTTCTTCGGCGACCCGACGCTCGCGCTGCCCACCATCGCCCTCATCAACGTCTGGCGGCACATGGGCTACACGGCGCTGCTCATTTTCGCGGGCCTGCAGGCGATCTCGCCCCAGGTGTACGAGGCGGCCGAGCTGGACGGCGCGGGCGCGTGGCGCCAGTTCCGCTCCGTGACGCTGCCGCTGCTGCGCCCGGTGCTGGCCCTCGTGCTCGTGGTGACGATCACTGGCTCGTTCCAGATCTTCGACACGGTCGCCGTGACCACCGCGGGCGGCCCGATCGACGCCACCCGCGTCATCTACCTGTACATCTACGACCTCGCCTTCGGTCAGCTCGACTTCGGGTACGCCTCCGCGCTGTCCGTCGTGCTGTTCGTCGTGCTGCTCGGGATCGCGCTGCTGCAGCTGCGCCTGACCCGGGCGAACGAGTCGGACGCGAGCTGAAAGGGGCCGACCATGTCGACGACGACGTCCACCCTCCCGGCCCGGGTGCCGGGCCGGCGTGCCGGCGCCCAGCGCCCGGCGTCCGCCGCCGCACGCGGCCCCCGCTCCCGCCGTCCGCGCGCCGGTCGCGTGCTCGGCTGGCTCGTGATGGCGGTGGTCCTGCTGGTGACGCTGTTCCCGTTCTACTGGATGCTGCGCACCGCGTTCTCCACGAACGCCGAGCTCGCGGCCCAGGCCGACAACCTGGGCCCGGCCGGCTTCACGCTCGACGCCTTCCGCCGGGTCTTCGGCCTGACGACGCTGGAGGAGTCCCTCGCGCAGGGCGGCGCCGGCGGGCGCATCAACTTCTGGCTCTACCTGCGCAACTCGGTGGTCGTGGCGACCGCGACCACCGTGGGCCAGGTGTTCTTCTCGGCCATGGCGGCGTACGCGTTCGCCCGGCTGCGCTGGCGGGGACGCGACACGACGTTCGCCGTGTTCCTCTCCGCGCTCATGGTCCCGGGGATCTTCACCGCCATCCCGAACTTCGTGCTGATCAAGGAGCTCGGGCTGCTCAACACGTTCCCCGGGCTCGTGCTGCCGACGTTCTTCATGACCCCGTTCGCGGTGTTCTTCCTGCGCCAGTTCTTCCTGGGCATCCCGCGCGAGGTCGAGGAGGCGGCGATGATCGACGGCGCCGGCCGCGCCCGCACGTTCCTGCGCGTGATCCTGCCGATGAGCGCGGCGCCGATCACCACGCTCGCCGTCCTGACCTACATCCAGGCGTGGAACGAGTACTTCTGGCCGCTGCTGGTCGGGCAGTCCGACGACGTGCGCGTGCTCACCGTGGCGCTCGGCATCTTCCGCTCCCAGACGCCGCAGGGCAGCCCCGACTGGGCCGGGCTGATGGCCGCGACGCTCGTGGCCGCCCTGCCCATCGTCCTGCTGTTCCTCGCCCTCGGGCGGCGCATCGTCAACTCCATCGGCTTCTCCGGCATCAAGTGAGGTGGTCACCATGAGGACGACCGTGAGGACGACCGTGAGGACGACCATGAGGGGGACGCGCCGCCGCCGCGCGACCGCCGCGGTCCTGGCGGCCGCGGCCGCCGCGGCGCTCGCGGGCTGCGCGTCACCGGCCGCCGTCGGGGACGACACCGTGACGCTGACCTACTGGATGTGGGACGCCAACCAGCTGCCCGGGTACCAGGCGTGCGCCAGCGACTTCGAGGCCGAGAACCCGGGCATCCGCATCAACATCGAGCAGTACGGGTGGGACGACTACTGGACCCAGCTCACGGCCCGCATGGTGGCCGAGAGCGCCCCGGACGTGTTCGTCGACCACTCCCAGCAGTTCGGCAAGTACGTGGGGTACGGGCAGATCCTCGACATCTCCGACCGCGTCGAGGACTCCGGCATCGACACCTCCCAGTACCAGGACGGGCTCATCGACCTGTGGCGCGGCCAGGACGGCGGCCTGTACGGGCTGCCCAAGGACTGGGACACCGTCGGCCTGTACTACAACGCCGACATGCTGGCCGAGGCCGGCTACGCGCCCGAGGACCTGTGGGAGCTGGAGTGGAACCCCCGGGACGGCGGCTCGTTCGAGCAGTTCGTCGCGCGCATGACGGTGGACCGCAACGGGGTGCGCGGGGACGAACCGGGCTTCGACAAGGAGCACGTCGCCGTCTACGGGCTCGGCTACAACGAGTCGGGCGGCGGGTTCGGGCAGGTGCAGTGGTCGCCGTTCGCGCTCAGCAACGGCTGGGACTACGCCGACCGCAACCCGTGGCCCACCCGGTTCGGCTACGGCGACCCCGCGTTCGTCGAGACGATCGACTGGTGGCGCTCGCTGATCGACAAGGGCTACATGCCCCCGCTGTCGGTCGCGACGTCGGGCGTGGGCGCCCAGGAGTCGCTCGGCGCGGGCGCGTACGCGACCCTCGTCGAGGGCTCGTGGAACGCACGGGCGATCAGCGAGCTCGGTGGTGCCTCCTTCGGCGTGGCCCCGACGCCGGTCGGCCCCGACGGGCAGCGCGGCACGGTGTTCAACGGGCTGTCCGACGCGATCTACGCCGGCACGCCCCACCCCGACGAGGCGTGGGCCTGGGTGCGGTACCTGGCGAGCCCGGACTGCCAGCTGCGCGTCGCGCAGGAGGCGCGGGTGTTCCCGGCGATCAAGGAGGCCACCGACCGCGCCGTCGAGGCCTTCACGGCGCGGGGCATCGACGCGGAGGCGTTCTTCGTCCAGGTCGAGGAGGGCTCGACGACGCTGTCCCCCGTGACCGACCGGTGGGCCGAGCTGCAGACGATCATGCAGCCGGCCGTGGACGCCGTCGTGGCGTTCCGCGCGGAGCCCGAGTCCCTGGGACGCGCGAACGAACGCGTCGACGCGCTGTTCGCCGACGGGTCCTGATCATGGCCGGCGCCCGCGGGGGTCTCGCGGGCGCCGGCCGCCGCCGGGAGCGCGTCGGTCCGGTCCCCGAGACGCCCGCGGAGAGGGCCGCGGCGGCACCTGCGGCGACACGGCACTGGTCGTACCTTTCGTGACGCCCGTCACATGTGGTTAGACTCGCGCATCCCGCCGTCAACGGTGCCGGCGGGAACCTCTCCGTGGAGGCGGGCTCCAGAACCGGGACCCGAGCAGCAGCGGAACGCACGAGGCCCAGGCAGCTCGTCGAGGAGGACGGATGCTCACTCTCGGCACCACCAGCATCATCATCGTCGCGGTCATCGCCGTCGTCGGGCTCGCCGCCCTCGGCTGCGCGCTCGTGCTGCGGCGGCAGGTCCTCGCGGCCGAGGAGGGCACCGAGCGGATGCGGGACATCGCCCGGGCGGTCCAGGAGGGCGCGTCGGCCTACCTCAGCCGGCAGTTCCGGACGCTGGGCTGGTTCGCGGTCGTGGTCTTCGCGCTGCTGTTCCTGCTGCCGGGCGACGGCGGCATCCGGGTGGGGCGCAGCGTGGCGTTCCTGTTCGGGGCGGCGTTCTCCGCGGCGATCGGCTACCTCGGCATGTGGCTGGCCGTGCGCGCCAACGTGCGCGTCGCCGCGGCCGCGACGCGGCCGGACGGCCGCGCCGTCGGCGCGCGGATCGCGTTCCGCACCGGCGGCGTGGTGGGCATGTCCGTGGTGGCCCTGGGTCTGCTGGGCGCGGCGCTCGTGGTGCTCGGCTACCGGGCCGACGCGCCGGCGGTGCTGGAGGGCTTCGGCTTCGGCGCCGCGCTGCTGGCCATGTTCATGCGCGTCGGCGGCGGCATCTTCACCAAGGCGGCCGACGTCGGCGCCGACCTCGTCGGCAAGGTCGAGCAGGGCATCCCCGAGGACGACCCGCGCAACGCCGCCACCATCGCCGACAACGTGGGCGACAACGTGGGCGACTGCGCCGGCATGGCCGCCGACCTCTTCGAGTCGTACGCGGTGACCCTCGTGGCCGCCCTCATCCTCGGCAAGGCCGCGATGGGGGAGCAGGGCCTGGTCTTCCCGCTGATCGTCACGGCGATCGGCGCCTTCGTCGCGCTGCTCGGCGTGCTCGTCACCCGGGTGCGCGGCACCGAGAGCGGGCTGGCCGCGATCAACCGCGGCTTCTACGTCTCGGCGGTGGCCGGGGCCGTGCTGGCCGCCGTCGCCGCGTTCGCCTACCTGCCCGGCTCGTTCGCCGAGCTCACGGGCACCGCCGACCTCGGGGACGTCACCGCCGACCCGCGGGTCGTCGCCAGCCTCGCCGTCGTGATCGGCGTCGTGCTGGCCGGCATCATCCTGTGGATCACCGGCTACTTCACCGGCACGACGTCGAAGCCGACGCGGCACGTGGCCGCCACCAGCCGCACCGGCGCGGCCACCGTGGTGCTGGCGGGCATCGGCGTCGGCTTCCAGTCGGCCGTGTGGACCGCGGGCATCATCGCCGCGGCCATCTGCGGGGTGTTCCTGCTGGCCGGCGGGTCGGTGTGGCTGTCGCTGTTCCTCGTGGCGCTGGCCGGCTGCGGCCTGCTCACCACGGTGGGCGTCATCGTCGCCATGGACACGTTCGGGCCGGTCAGCGACAACGCGCAGGGCATCGCGGAGATGTCGGGCGACGTCGACGAGGCCGGCGCCCAGACGCTGACCGACCTCGACGCGGTCGGCAACACCACCAAGGCCATCACCAAGGGCATCGCCATCGCCACCGCGGTGCTGGCCGCCACGGCGCTGTTCGGCTCCTACGCCGACGCCGTGTCGACAGCGCTGGCCGACGTCACCGACCGCGGCACCGGCCTGGTGGCCTCGATGCTCGACTACCAGATCATCTCGCCGGTCACCCTGGTCGGCGTCATCCTCGGCGCCGCGACGGTGTTCCTGTTCTCCGGCCTGGCCGTCGACGCCGTGACCAGGGCCGCGGGCGCGATCGTGCTCGAGGTGCGCCGCCAGTTCCGCGAGCACCCCGGGATCATGACGTTCGACGAGCGCCCCGAGTACGGCCGCGTCGTCGACATCTGCACCCGCGACTCCCTGCGCGAGCTGGCCACCCCCGGCCTGCTGGCCGCGTTCGCGCCCATCGCCGTCGGCTTCGGCCTCGGCGTCGGGCCGCTCGCCGGGTTCCTCGCCGGGGCCATCGGCGCGGGCGTGCTGATGGCGATCTTCCTGGCCAACTCGGGCGGCGCGTGGGACAACGCGAAGAAGATCGTCGAGGACGGCGCCCACGGCGGCAAGGGCTCCGAGGCGCACGCCGCCACGGTCATCGGCGACACCGTCGGCGACCCGTTCAAGGACACCGCAGGCCCGGCGATCAACCCGCTGATCAAGGTGATGAACCTGGTCTCGGTGCTCATCGCGCCGGCAGTGGTCGCGCTCAGCGTGCCGGCCGACGCGAGCGTCGCGCTGCGCATCGCCATCGCCGTGGTGGCCGCGGCGATCGCGCTCGGGGCCGTCGCGCTGTCGCGCGTGCGCGCCGCGCGCGCCGACCGCGCGCCCGAGCCGCGGGTGCAGGCCGGCCTGGGGTAGCGCGCCGGCCGGGGTGGGCGCCGTCGGCGGCCCGTGGCAGCATCGGCCCGTGCCCGCCCGCCCCGTCTCGGCCGCAGACCTCGCCCCCTGCGCCGGCCTCGACCTGCGCGCCCTGCGTGCCGCGGTCGGCACGGCCGTGTTCGAGCGCGGCGAGGACTACGCCGCCCGCGGCATGGTCGGGCCGGTGCGCTGGGACTCCGGGCTCGACGAGCTCTCCGCCGCCGTCCGCGGCTCCGGGCCGCGGCCCTACGAGGCCCGCGTCGGCCTGGCGCTCGAGGCCGACCGGACCGAGGCGACCACGCTCGCCTGCACCTGCCCGGTGCGCCACGACTGCAAGCACGCGGTGGCGCTCGCGGTGACGGCGGTGCGCCTGGCCCGGGCCGGGCTGGCCGCCGCCGCCGCCGCCGACGACGGCCGGCCGGCCGACTGGCGGCGCGCCGTCCAGGCGTGGACGGCGCGGGAGGCACCGCGGCCGGTCCTCGGGGCGCCGCTCGAGGCGTTCGCGCCCGCGCCGGCCGGGGCGACGCCGCCCACCCCGCTCGGCCTGCGCTTCCGCGTCGACGCCCCGGCGGAAGGTGACGGTGACCTGCCCGGGCTCTCCCTGCGCCCGGTGCGCCGCGGCTCCTCGGGCCGCTGGGTCGGCGGCACCGAGGTGGACTGGGTGGGGCTGCAGCACTCCGGCGGCGGCCGGTACGCCCCCGGGCAGCGGGAGTGGTTCGCCGAGCTGGGGCGCGCGCACCGCACCGACCGGCGCCCGTTCGGCTCGGGCGGCACGCGCACGTGGCGGTACGCGGAGGACTTCACCGGCGCCGCGTTCTGGACGCTGCTCGCCGAGGCGCGCGACCGCGGCGTCGCGCTGGTGGGCGAGAGCGACGCCGACGAGGTGGTGCTCTGCGCCGCCGCCACCGTGGGCCTCGACGTGCGGCGCGACGCCGCCGGCGGCGCGGTGCTCCAGCCCTACGTCGCGTTCCCCGCGGCCCCGGGGACGGCGGCGGAAGCAGGGACGGACGCGGACGCGGGCCCGGCGGACGGCGACCTCGTGGTGCCCGCCGAGCACGCCGCGCCGGTCGGGGCGCGCGGGCTGTTCGCCGTGGTCGACGACGGCGCCGCGCGCCGCCGCCTGCTGCTGGCCCCCGCCGCCCTCGACGCCGCGACGACCGCCCTGCTGGGCAGCGCGCCCGTGCACGTGCCGGCCGAGGGGGTCGACGAGCTGGTCGCCGAGCACCTGCCCGCCCTGCGCCGGCGGACCGCGGTGGTCAGCAGCGACGGCAGCGTCGCGGTGCCCGAGGAGGCCCGGCCGGTCCTCGTGCTCGAGGTCTCCACGCCCCGCCTGGGCCGGATCGCGCTGCACTGGCACTGGGAGTACCGCGCCGGGGACGTGGTGCAGGTGCGCTACCCGCTCGAGGTCGACCTGGCCGACGCCGCCGGCGCGGCCGCCCGCGACATCCCGGCCGAGCGTCGGGTCCGGCGCGCCGCGGCCGAGGCGCTGCACGGGCTGCCGGGCCTGGCCGGGCTCGTGCCCGAGGCCGGCCGGGAGGTGTCCGGCATCGGCGCCGTCCACCTGGCCGACCGCGGCCTGCCGGCGCTCGCGGCCCTGGACGACGTCGAGGTCCGCGGCGCCGACGCCCTCCCGGAGTACCGCGAGGCCACCGCCCCGCCGGAGGTCACGGCCACGATCGGGCGCAGCGACGACCCGGACTGGTTCGACCTGGGCATCCAGGTCGCCGTCGAGGGGCGGCACGTGCCGTTCGTCGCCCTGTTCACCGCGCTGGCGCGCGGCCTGAGCCACCTGGTGCTCGAGGACGGCACGTACGTGCGGCTGGACCAGCCCGCGTTCGCGTCCCTGCGCGAGCTGGTGGAGGAGTCGGCCCGGCTGGAGGGGCGGCCCCCGGCCGGGCCGCACCCGCCGCGCATCAGCCGGTTCCAGGCCGGCTGGTGGGCGGACATGGCCGACGTCGCCGACACCGTCGTCGTCGACCCGGTGTGGGAGGAGTCGGCGGGTGCGCTGCTCGCCCTGCGCGACGCGCTCGACGACGAGGCGGCGGCCGCCGTCGACGTGCCCGCGGGGCTGCACGCCGACCTGCGCCCCTACCAGCGCCAGGCGTTCGAGTGGCTGGCGTTCCTGCACCGGCACCGGCTCGGCGGGATCCTGGCCGACGACATGGGCCTGGGCAAGACGCTGGAGACCCTCGCGCTGGTGACGCACGCGCGCGAGCAGGCGCCGGACGCGCCGCCCTTCCTCGTCGTGGCGCCCGCGTCGGTGCTGGGCAACTGGGTGGACGAGGCGGCGCGGTTCGCCCCCGGCCTGCGCGTGGTGACCATGGACGCCACCCCCGCGCGGCTCGGCCGCACGCCGGCGGGGCTCGCGGCCGGCGCCGACGTCGTCGTCACCACCTACGCCCTGCTGCGCCTGGCCTTCGACGACCTCGCGGCGCTGGAGTGGTCCGGCCTGGTGCTCGACGAGGCGCAGGCGGTCAAGAACGCCCGCACCCGCGTCCACGAGTGCGCCCGCACGCTGCGCGCGCCCTTCCGGCTGGCGATCACCGGCACGCCGCTGGAGAACGACCTGACCGAGCTGTGGGCGCTGCTCAGCGTGGTGGCGCCCGGGCTGTTCCCGTCGCTGGGGCGGTTCCGCGACGACTACGTCAAGCCGATCGAGGCGGGGGACACCGCCCGGCTGGACCGGCTGCGCCGCCGCGTGCGGCCCCTGCTGCTGCGGCGCACCAAGGAGCAGGTCGCGCCCGAGCTGCCGGCCCGGCAGGAGCAGGTGCTGCGGGTCGAGCTGGCGCCCCGCCACCGCCGGGCCTACGACACGTTCCTGCACCACGAGCGCCGCCACCTGCTGGGGCTGCTGGACGACTTCGAGAACCAGCGGTTCGCGGTGTTCCGCTCGCTGACGCTCCTGCGGCGCATGGCCCTGGACGCGTCGCTGGTCGACCCGGACCAGCACGCCGACGTGCCCTCGAGCAAGCTCGACGCGCTGTTCGAGCAGCTCGAGGAGGTCCTCGCCGAGGGGCACCGGGCCCTGGTGTTCAGCCAGTTCACCAGCTATCTGGCCAAGGTGGCCGACCGCTGCCGGGCGGCCGGGGTCGAGTACGCCTACCTCGACGGCGCCACCCGCCGCCGCGCCGACGTGGTGCGGGCGTTCAAGGAGGGGTCGGCCCCGCTGTTCCTCATCAGCCTCAAGGCGGGCGGGTTCGGGCTCAACCTGACCGAGGCGGACTACGTCTTCCTCCTCGACCCGTGGTGGAACCCGGCCGCCGAGGCGCAGGCCGTCGACCGGACGCACCGCATCGGGCAGGAGCGCCCGGTCATGGTGGTGCGGCTCGTGGCCGACGGCACCATCGAGGAGAAGGTGATGGCCCTGCAGCAGAAGAAGGCGCGGCTCGTCGGGGCGGTGCTCGACGACGGCAACGCCTCGTTCGCCGGCGCGCTCGGCGCCGACGACGTCCGGGCGCTGCTGCTCGACGCCTGACGGGCCCCGGCGGGGGCGTGCCGGTTCGCCCGGCGCGCCCGCGCGTGCCTGTGACCAGGGCTGGTGCCACGTGAAACACTGCGGGCGCGGGCCGCGACGGCCCGCCACGACGTCGTCGCGCGGAGGAAGCATGTCCACACCCGACCAGCCCGGACAGCCCCACGAGCCCTCGTCGCACGGGGCGGGGTCGACGCCCGCCCCGGAGCCGGCGCCCTTCGCCGCCCCGTCCGGCGCCGACCGGCCCGCCCCCGAGGCGGCCCAGGGCTCGGCTCCGCAGGCGCCCGCCCCGCAGGCCCCGGCCCCGCAGGCCCCGGCCCCGCAGGCTCCGGCTCCCCAGGCACCGGCGCAGCCGGCCTACGGCCAGTACGCGCCGCCGTCGTCCGCGCCCGCCGACGGCCAGTACGCGCCGCCGGCGCCGACCGGGTGGCAGGCCGGCCAGGCACCGAGCGGTACCCCGGGCTACGGCACCCCCGGCAACGGCGCCCCCCAGGCCGGCCCGTACGGCCAGCAGGCGTACGGGACCTACGGCCGGCCGGGCCAGGGGCAGCCGGCCTGGACCCCCGCGGAGCGGCCGGGCATCGTGCCGCTGCGCCCGCTGACGCTGGGCGAGATCTTCGACGGCGCGTTCGGCGCGCTGCGGCACAACCCGCGCGTCATGCTCGGCCTGTCGGCGCTGGTGCTGACGGTGGCCACCGTCGTCGGCGCGCTGCTGGCCCAGCTCGTGGTGCCCGCGTTCGCCGGGATGCTCGGCGGCCTGACCTCCGACCTGTCGGCCGCGGAGCAGGCCGAGTTCGCCGCGCTCGGCTTCGACGCGTTCTTCGCACAGGTCTACGGCGTCGCCGGCGGCCTGGGCATCGTCCTCGCCCTGGTCACCCCGGTGCTGTTCGGCATCCTCACGGTGTCGGTGTCCCGCTCCGTGCTGGGCGACAAGCTCTCCGTGGCGGCCGTGTGGAGCCGCGTGCGGCCGCGGCTGTGGCTGCTGGTCGGCTGGTCGCTGCTGCAGGGCGTCGGGGCGACCGTGCTCCTGACCGCCGGGGTCCTGCTGACCATCGCCCTCGCCGTCGGCGCGAGCGAGGTGAGCGGCGGCCTCGCGGCGCTCGTCGCGATCGTCCTCGTCGCGGGCATGGTCGTGGCGGCCGTGTGGCTCTGGACCCGGCTGCTGCTCGTCCCGGCGTCGCTGGTGCTGGAGGGCCAGCGGCTGTGGGCGACGGTGCGCCGGGCGTGGCTGCTGACGCGCGGGGTGTTCTGGCGCGTGCTCGGCATCACGCTGCTGGCCAACGTCCTCGTCGGCTTCGTCGGCCAGATCGTCTCCGGCCTCATCGGCGGCGTCGGCGGCGCGCTCGTCGGCGTCTCGGCGATGAACGGAGGCGGGCTGCCCACGGCGTCCCTCGTGGCGGTCACCGCCCTGTCGACGCTCGTCGCGTCGCTCGTGCAGGTGGTCTTCATGTCGGGCGTGACCGGGCTGCTCTACGTGGACACGCGGATGCGGCGCGAGGGCTTCGACGTCACGCTGACCGCCGCGGCGCAGCGCATGGCGGAGCAGCGGCCCGACTCGTCCACGCGCTGGTGACCGCCCCGACCGCGGGGCGCCGCGATTTCGCCCCGCGGCCCGGCGTGGTTCACCATGGAGCAATGCTCGCCACCACACCCGGTCCCCGCAGGGCCCGCCGCGCCGCCGCCGTGGTGGCGGTCCTGGTGGGAGCCGCGGCCCTGGGCGCGTGCTCCGGCGCGGCCGACTCCGAGCCCTCGGGCGCGGCGTCCGCCGTCTCCGTGCCGTCCGACGCCCTGCTGCCGGAGTCCGACGGCGGCGTCGCCCCGCAGGACGACGCGAGCGCCGGCGCCACCGCGTCGCCGTCCCCGTCGGCCTCCGCGGGCGGGGGCGCCGCCTGCGCCGACCTGCAGGCGGCGTGGAACGAGACCAACAAGGCGCTGGTGGACCTCAGCCCGCAGCACCCGCGGGCCCTGGTGCACAGCTTCCGGACGGCGTCCAAGGCGATGGCGTCGGTGGAGCCGCCCGACGCCGTGGCCGACGCCTGGGGCGACATGACCGACTACCTCGGCGCCGTCGACGAGGCGCTGCAGGACGTCGAGGCCGACGACGCCGCCGCGGTGGCGCGCGCCGTCGAGGGCGCGGTCGACGCCGACGACACGGCCACGGCGACGACCGCGAGCAAGGACATCACGACGTACATCTCCGCCGGCTGCCAGGGCTGACTGCGCCCCGCGCGAGCGCCGTCGGGGATCATGGAGCCATGCCCGCCGCCACCGAGCACGTGACCCTGCCCGCGCACCTGCCCGCGCCCGCCCTCGACGCGGCCGCCGCCGACGCGCTGCGCGCCGACCTGGGCGCGGCCGGCTTCACCGTCGACGGCGTGAGCGACCTGCTCGGCGAGCTCGCCGCCGGGGCGCTGCACCGCGAGCAGGCGGTGCCCGCCCGGCGTGCCGTCGCGGCCACGGTCGCGGGGCGCGCGCCCTCGTCGTGGGACCCGCGGGCCACGCTCAGCCGCTTGTTCCTGCTCGGCGGGGAGGTGCCGCGCGCGGCGCTCGACGCCGCGCTGGCGCGGGTGGGCACCGCGGGCCTGGTCCGCGCCGGCGTCGTCGTCGCGGCCGGGCAGGGGGACGACGACGCCGTGCGCGCCGCCGTCGACCTGCGGCCGTACGCCGCGCAGGACGCCTCGGGCGCGGTCGAGTGGTGGCTGGCCTCGGACCTCGGTGAGCTGGCGCGCGGCGGCGCCATCGCCAACGACCACGTGCTCGGCGCCGGCGGGGCGTCGCTGACCCTCGCCCAGGTCACGGTGCGCGACCAGGTCGACCGGGTCCTCGACCTCGGCACCGGCTGCGGCATCCAGGCGCTGCACGCCGCCCGGCACGCCCGCGGCGTGGTCGGCACGGACGTCTCGGCCCGCGCCCTCGACTTCGCGCGCTTCAACGCGCTGCTCGACGCCCCCGGCCTGGGCGACGCCCTCGAGCTGCGCCTCGGCTCCATGCTCGAGCCCGTGGCCGGCGAGGCGTTCGACCTCGTGGTGAGCAACCCGCCGTTCGTCATCACCCCGCACGCCGGCGCCGCCGGCCGGGCGGTCGAGGAGGCGCTCGGCGCGTTCGAGTACCGCGACGGCGGGCGCTCGGGCGACGACCTGGTGCGCGACCTCGTCACCTCCGTCGGCTCGGTGCTCGCCCCCGGCGGCACCGCCCAGCTCCTGGGCAACTGGGAGCACCGGCGCGGCGAGCCGTGGACGGACCGGGTGGGGGAGTGGCTCGACGCCTCGGGGCTCGACGGCTGGGTGATCCAGCGCGAGCTGCTCGACCCGGCCGAGTACGCCGAGACCTGGATCCGCGACGGCGGCACCACGCCGGACCGCGACCCGGCCGGCTGGGCCGCGGCGTACGGGGCGTGGCTCGACGACTTCGCCTCCCGGGACGTCGAGGCCGTCGGCTTCGGCATCGTCACGCTGCGCAAGCCGCTCGACGAGGGGCGCGCGCGCCTGCGCCGCCTGGAGGAGCACACCGGGTCGGTGCGCCAGCCGCTCGGGGCGCACCTGGCGGCGTCGCTCGCCGCGCACGAGTGGCTCGCCGCCCGCGACGACGCGGCGCTGGCCGCCCAGCGGCTCGTCGTCGCGCCGGACGTCACCGAGGAGCGCTACCTCACGCCCGGCGCGGGGGACCCGAACGTGGTGCTGCTGCGCCAGGGCGACGGGCTCGGCCGGGCGGTGCACGCGTCGACCGGGCTGGCCGCGCTGGTCGGGGCGTGCGACGGCGAGCTCGCGGTCGGGCAGATCAGCGGGGCGATCGCGGCGCTGTTCGACGTCGACGCCGCGGGCCTGGCCGCCGAGCTGCTGCCCGCCGTGCGCGGGCTGGTGCTCGACGGGTTCCTGCGCCCCGCCTGAGCGGTCCCTCGACGTGTCCGCCCGGGACGATCACGAGGCCGCCACACCCGGCGGCTACGGTGACAGCATGCTCGACGCCACCCGTCCGCTCCCGCGGCCCGCGCCGCCCGCCGCGCGCCCGGGGCCCGGCCCCGCGCCCCGCAGGGCGCCCCGCGGCGTGGCCGTCGCGGTCGCGGTCCTCGCGGCGCTCGGGGTGCACCTGACGTGGCAGCTGTTCGTGGCCACGGCCCGCGGGCAGCGCGTGGACGACCTCGCGTTCGACGGCGCCCGGCACGGCCAGGGCACGCTCTGGGTGGTGGCCGAGCCCGTGCTCGCCGTCGTCTCCAACACCTTCGTGCTCGCCGGCATCGGCGTGGCCGTGCTGCTCGCGCTTGTCCGGCGCCGCTGGGTGCTGGCCCTGCAGGTCACCGCGCTGATCGTGGGCGCCAACGTCACGACCCAGGTGCTCAAGCACTGGGTGTACGACCGCCCGGAGCTGCTGGACGGCTGGGTCGGCCTCAACGCCCTGCCCAGCGGGCACACCACCGTGGCCGCCTCGATCGCCGCGGCGCTGCTGCTGGCCGCCCCGCGCGGGTGGCGCCCGCTCGTCGCCGTCGCGGGGTCGGCGTGGGCCGCGGCCACCGGCCTGTCGACGCTGGTGGGTCAGTGGCACCGCCCGTCCGAGGTGGTCGCCGCGCTGCTCGTGGTGCTCGCCTGGGGAGCGGCCGCGTGCGCGCTGACCCCCGCCTCGTCGCTCGACCGGCCGCGCTCGCCGGGCGACCGGATGGCGACGCCCGGCTCGAAGGTCGTGGCCGGCCTGCTGCTGCTCGGCAGCGCGGCGGCCGCGGGGGTGGCCGCGGTGGCGCTCGGCGACCTGACGTCGGGGTCGCAGAAGGTCCCCCTCGACGGCGACGTCACCGCGTACGCGGGCGGCGTGTGCGGCGTGCTCGCCGTGACCGCGCTGGTCTTCGCCGTGCTGCTGCTCCTGCGGCAGGCCTCGGCGCGCCCGGCCAGGTAGCCCGCCGGCCGCCGTCCCGGCCCCGGCGGGCGCCCCTGGCGGGCGGCGCCGGGGGCGATACAGTCTCCCGAGCGCTCGTGGCGTACCGTGTCGAGGACCGGTCGCCCGGCGGGGCCGCCCCCGCCCCCTCGCACAGCGCGATCGAATCCCGTCGGAAAGCAGGAACGGATGCCCCAGCCACGCAAGCTCGTGATCGTCGAGTCGCCCACCAAGGCTCGCAAGATCGCCGGCTACCTCGGGGACGGCTTCGAGGTCGAGGCCAGCGTCGGCCACATCCGCGACCTGCCCCAGCCGTCCGAGCTGCCGGCCGAGATGAAGAAGGGGCCGTACGGCAAGTTCGCCGTCGACGTCGACAACGGGTTCGACCCCTACTACGAGGTGTACGCGGACAAGAAGGCCAAGGTCCGCGAGCTGAAGAAGGCGCTCAAGGAGGCCGACGAGCTCTTCCTCGCCACCGACGAGGACCGCGAGGGCGAGGCCATCGCCTGGCACCTCATCCAGGAGCTCAAGCCCAAGGTCCCGGTCAAGCGGATGGTGTTCCACGAGATCACCCGCGAGGCGATCATGCGGGCGCTGGAGAACACCCGCGAGCTCGACGACCACCTCGTCGACGCCCAGGAGACCCGCCGCATCCTCGACCGCCTCTACGGCTACGAGGTGTCCCCGGTGCTGTGGCGCAAGGTGCGCCAGGGCCTGTCCGCCGGCCGCGTCCAGTCCGTCGCCACGCGCCTGGTCGTCGAGCGCGAGCGCGAGCGCATGGCGTTCGTCGCCGTCGACTACTGGGACGTCACGGGGCAGTTCGCCCCCACCGGCGGGGCCGACGCCGGGCAGGCGTTCCGCGCGCGGCTCACCGCGCTGGGCGCCGACCGCGTCGCCTCCGGCCGCGACTTCGACGACGCCGGCCGGCTCCGGACGCGCGGGGGGCGCGGCGAGGGCGGCGTCGTGCACCTGGACGAGGCCACGGCGCGCGCCGTGGTCGCCGGCCTCGCCGAGGCCGGGCAGTCGCCGGCGGGCGGCGGCTTCACGGTCCGCTCGCTGGAGACCAAGCCGTACTCCCGCAAGCCCGCCGCGCCGTTCACCACCTCCACGCTGCAGCAGGAGGCGGGCCGCAAGCTGCGGATGAACGCCCGCCAGACGATGCGCACCGCGCAGTCGCTGTACGAGAACGGCTACATCACCTACATGCGTACGGACTCCCCGTCGCTGTCGGTGGAGGCCACCGACGCCGCGCGCCGGCAGGCCGCCGAGCTGTACGGCGCCGAGTACGTGCCCGGCTCGCCGCGCGTGTACGCCTCGAAGAACAAGGGCGCCCAGGAGGCCCACGAGGCGATCCGCCCCGCCGGCGACTCGTTCCGCACCCCGGCGCAGGTGGCGCGCGAGCTGTCCGGCGACCAGTTCCGCCTGTACGAGCTGATCTGGAAGCGCACCGTCGCCTCGCAGATGGCCGACGCCAAGGGCTCGACGGCGTCGGTGCGCCTGGCCGCGCCGCTGGCCGCCGCCGCGGGCGAGCACGCGGGCAAGGACGCCGTCTTCTCCGCGTCCGGCACCGTCATCACGTTCCGCGGGTTCCTCGCCGCCTACGAGGAGGGCACCGACGCGGCCGAGGACGACGGCGCGGCCGCCGAGCGCGACGCGCGCCTGCCGCGCATGGCCGAGGGCGACGCCCTGGCGGGCCGGGACCTGGCCGCCGACGGGCACACCACCACCCCGCCCGCCCGGTACACCGAGGCCTCCCTGGTCAAGGCGCTCGAGGAGCTCGGCATCGGCCGCCCCTCGACGTACGCCGCGACGATCTCGACCATCCAGGACCGCGGCTACGTGCGCACCCGCGGGCAGGCCCTGGTGCCCACCTGGCTGGCGTTCGCCGTCACGCGCCTGCTCGAGGAGCACTTCCACTGGCTGGTGGACTACCGGTTCACCGCCGAGATGGAGGAGGACCTCGACCAGATCGCCGCGGGCGAGCGCGACCGCGTCACCTGGCTGTCCCGGTTCTACTGGGGCGACCGGTCGGCCGACGCGTCCGACCAGGACGGCTGGGGGCTGCGCGACCTGGTGGAGAACCTCGGCGACATCGACGCCGCGGCGATCAACTCGGTGGAGATCGGCGAGGGCATCCGCGTGCGCGTGGGCCGCTACGGGCCGTACGTCGAGGACCTCGGCGCCGAGGTGGCCGAGGGGCAGAACCCGCCGCGCGCCTCCATCCCCGAGGACCTCGCCCCGGACGAGCTGACGGTGGCCAAGGCGCGCGAGCTGCTCGTGGCCGGCGGCGACGAGGGCCGCACGCTGGGCACCGACCCGGAATCCGGCCACACGATCGTGGCCAAGGCCGGCCGGTACGGCCCGTACGTCACCGAGCTGCTGCCCGAGCCGGAGCTCGACCCGGGCCTCAGCGCCGCCCAGCGCAAGAAGGCCCTGGCCGCGCTGCCGAAGCCGCGCACGGCGTCGCTGTTCAAGACCATGTCGCTGGAGTCGGTCACGCTCGAGGACGCCCTGCGGCTGCTGTCCCTGCCGCGCGTGGTCGGCACGGACCCGCAGTCGGGCGAGGAGATCACCGCGCAGAACGGCCGCTACGGCCCGTACCTCAAGAAGGGCACGGACTCGCGGACCATCGCGTCGGAGGACCAGCTCTTCACGATCACCCTCGACGAGGCGCTGAAGATCTACGCCGAGCCGAAGCGCGGCCGGGGCGCGCGCGCCGCCACGCCGCCGCTGCGCGAGCTGGGCGACGACCCGACCAGCGGCAAGCCGATCGTGGTCAAGGAGGGCCGGTTCGGCGCGTACGTCACCGACGGCGAGACCAACCGGACGCTGCCGCGCGACCTGACGCCCGAGTCGATCACCCCCGAGCGGGCGATCGAGCTGCTGGCCGAGAAGCGCGCGGCCGGGCCGGCCAAGAAGCGCACCACGCGCTCGGCGTCGTCGCGCACGACGAAGGCCGCGGCGGCGAAGGGCACGACGGCGAAGAAGCGCGGCACCGCGACGAAGTAGCGCCCCGCCCGCCCCGCTCCCGGGCTGGCCCCGCGACGGCCGCGGCCGTCGCGGGGCCTGCCCGGGACGGCGGGCGTGGCGTAGGTTGCGGGCATGACCCTCGCCGACGTCGTCGACCCGTCCGTCTACGCCCCGCGCCTGACCGCCGCCGACCTCGGCGCCACGGTGCCCGACCCGATGGCCGCCCCGCCGGTGCGCTGGGGGGTGCTGGGCGCCGGGAACATCGCCTCGTCGTTCTCCGACGGCGTCCGCCTGCGCACGCGCGGCTCCGTGGTGGCCGTCGGGTCGCGCGACGCCGCCAAGGCCCAGGCGTTCGCCGACGCGCACGCCCCGGCGGCCCGCGCGCACGGCTCCTACGAGGAGCTGGTGGCCGACCCGGACGTCGAGGTCGTCTACGTGGCCACGCCGCACTCCCACCACCTCGAGCACGCCCTGCTGGCCGTCCGCGCCGGCAAGCACGTGCTCGTGGAGAAGCCGCTGACGCGGTCGGCCGCCGAGTCGCGCACGCTGCTGGACGCGGCCCGCGAGGCCGGCGTGCTGTGCCTGGAGGCGCTGTGGACGCGGTTCCTGCCGCACGTCGCCGCGCTGCGCGGCGTCGTCGCCCGCGGGGAGGTCGGCGAGGTGCGCACCGTGATCGCCGACTTCGCGGTGCTCAAGGAGTTCGACCCGCAGCACCGCCTGTACGCCCCCGAGCTGGCCGGCGGCGCGCTGCTGGACCTGGGCATCTACCCGCTGCAGCTGGCGCACGACCTGCTCGGCGTCCCCGACGCCCTGACCGCGCGCGGCACGCTGGCCGAGACGGGCACCGACGACCACGTGGCCCTGGTGCTCGAGTGGTCGGGCGGCCGCCAGGCCCTCCTGCACACCTCCACCCGCGTCGCGGGCCCCACCGCCGCGACCATCCTGGGCACCCACGGGCGGATCGAGCTGCCGCACGGCTTCTTCGCGCCCACGGGGTTCCGCGTGGTGCGGGCCGACGGCAGCACCGGGGAGTACACGAGCCCGCAGGGCGAGGGCAAGGCGTACGAGGCGGCCGAGGTGGCCCGCCTGGTCGCGGCCGGCGCCACGCAGAGCGCGCGGCACCCGTGGTCGGACACCCTCGAGCTGATGGAGCTGCTCGACGAGGCGCGCCGCCAGCTGGGCGTGGTGTACCCGGGGGAGTGAGCGGCGCGGCCCGGCGCCCGCGCCGGGCTCGCGCCCCCTCTCGCCCCGGGCCCGCCGGTGTGGGCGTCGCCGGATAGGGTTTCGTCGTGACTTTTCCCGGGTACTTCGTCTCGTTCGAGGGCGGCGACGGCAGCGGCAAGACGACGCAGGCGCGCCTCCTCGGGGAGTGGCTGGGGGAGGTCACCGGCCGCGAGGTGGTGCTCACCCGCGAGCCGGGCGGCACGCCGCTCGGGGCGGAGGTGCGCCGGCTCGTGCTGCACGGCGACCACGTGGACGCGCGGGCCGAGGCGCTGCTGTACGCGGCCGACCGCGCCCACCACGTGGCCAGCCTGGTGCGCCCGGCGCTCGCGCGCGGCGCCGTCGTCATCACCGACCGCTACCTCGACTCGTCCGTGGCCTACCAGGCGGGCGGCCGCGAGCTGTCGGAGGAGGACGTCGAGAACCTGTCGCTGTGGGCCACCCACGGGCTGCTGCCGGACGTGACGATCTTGCTCGACGTCGACCCCGAGGTCGCCGCCGCCCGGCTGTCCGGCGAGCCCGACCGGCTGGAGCGGGCGGGGCAGGAGTTCCACCGCCGCGCCCGCGAGACGTTCCTGCGCCGCGCCGCGGCCGAGCCGGCCCGCTGGGTGGTCATCGACGCGGCGGCCCCGCTGCAGGACGTCCAGGCGCAGATCCGTGTCGACGTCGCGGCCCGGCTCGACCTCACGCCCGTGGTCGAGGAGGCCGCGGCGGCCGCCGCCCCCGAGCTGCCGCCCGCCACGCTGGGCGAGCCCGCCGAGCTGCCGGTCGACGAGGTCGACGAGGTCGGCGAGGGCGGCGAGGGCGCCGCGGGGCCCGGCGAGCAGCCCGGCGCGGACGTGCGCGGCGACGCGGTGGCGGGCGACGCGGTGGCGGGCGACGCGCGATGAGCGTCTGGGACGACGTCGTCGGGCAGGAGCAGGCGGTGGCCGTGCTGCGCCGCGCCGCCACCGAGCCGGCGGCCATGACGCACGCCTGGCTGATCACCGGCCCGCCCGGGTCGGGGCGCTCCGTGGCGGCGCGGGCCTTCGCGGCGGCGCTGCAGTGCACCGGCTCGGACGGCGAGGACGGCGGCTGCGGCCGCTGCCACCAGTGCACGACGACGATGGCCGGCACCCACCCGGACGTCACCGTCGTGGCCACCGACAAGGTGGTCATCGCCATCGACGAGGTGCGCGACCTCATCGGCACCGCGGCCCGCACGCCCTCCCTCGGGCGCCGCCGCGTCATCGTGGTGGAGGACGCCGACCGGATGGCCGAGCGCACCACGAACGTGCTGCTCAAGGCCATCGAGGAGCCGCCCGCGCACACCGTGTGGGTGCTGTGCGCCCCGAGCGTCCAGGACGTGCTGCCCACCATCCGCTCGCGCTGCCGCGGCGTCGTGCTGCGGGTGCCGCCGCCCGAGGCGGTGGCCGAGCTGGTGGTGCGCCGCGACGGCGTCGACCCGGACACGGCGCTGTCGGCGGCGCGCGCCGCGCAGAGCCACGTGGGCCTCGCCCGGCGCCTGGCCCGCGACCCGGGTGCGCGCGAGCGGCGGGCCCGGGTGCTCGACGTCGCCCGGCGCATCCGCGGCGTGGGCGACGCCGTCCTGGCCGCGAACGAGCTGGTCGAGGTGGCCAAGGCCGAGGCGAAGGCGGCCACCGAGGAGCGCGACGCGCAGGAGCGGGCGGAGCTGATGCGCGCGCTGGGCGTCGGCGAGGGCGAGACGCTGCCGCCGCGGCTGCGCTCGCAGCTCAAGCAGCTCGAGGACGACCAGAAGCGCCGCGCGACCCGCCACCAGCGCGACGTGCTCGACCGGGCCATGGTGGACCTGCTGTCGCTGTACCGCGACGTGCTCGTGGTCCAGCTCGGGGCCGAGGTCGAGCTGGTCAACGCCGCCGAGGCGGGGCTGGTGCGGACCCTGGCGGCGGACTCCACCCCCGAGCAGACCATCCGTCGCATGGACGCCATCGGCACGGCGCGCGAGCGCCTCGAGGGCAACGTCGCGCCGCTGCTCGCGCTCGAGGCGATGGCGATCGCCCTGCGGCCGCAGGGCTGACCCGGCACCGTCCGACGCCGGGGCGACGGCCGCGCGCCGCCGGCGCCGGGCCACCACGGCTCCCGCCCGGTCTGCACAACCCGTCCACACGCGGTCGCGAGATCGGCCCGGGGCGACCGATAGGTTGGGCGGGTGAAGTCCCCCTCCACCACCTCTCGGCGCACGCTTGCCTCCGTCGTCTCCGCCTTCCTGGTGACCGCTCTGCTGCTGGCGGGGTGCTCGACACCGAGCCGGTCGCAGACCCCGCTCGACGACGCGACCGCCGGGAGCGCGTCCGCCCCGGGCGCGCCGGACGGGTTCGAGTCGTACTACGGGCAGTCGCTGGAGTGGAGCGACTGCGGCGGCGGCTTCGAGTGCGCGACGGCGTCCGCCCCGACGTCCTGGCAGGACCCGGACTCCGACCCGATCGAGCTCGCCCTCAAGCGGCACACCGCCACGGGGGACCGCAAGGGCTCGCTGCTGGTCAACCCCGGTGGTCCGGGCGCCTCGGGCATCGACTACGTCACGAGCGCCTGGACGGGGATGGGCAAGAAGCTGCGCGCGGCGTACGACGTGGTGGGCTTCGACCCGCGCGGCGTGGGCCAGTCGACGGCGGTGAGCTGCTTCGACGACGCGCGCAAGGACGAGTCGCTGGCCAAGGACTTCGACACCACCGAGGCCGGTCTGGCCGCCATGGCCGACGAGTACGCCGCGTGGGGCGCTGCGTGCGCCGAGAACACCGGCGAGCTGCTCGGGCACGTGGACACGCAGTCCGCCGCCCGGGACATGGACATGCTGCGCGCGGTGCTGGGCGACGAGAAGCTCAACTACCTCGGCTTCTCCTACGGCACCGAGCTGGGGGCCACCTACGCCGGGCTGTTCCCGGACCACGTGGGGGCGATGGTGCTGGACGGCGCCATCGACGTCACGCTCGACGCGGACGGGGTCTCCGAGGGCCAGGCGGCGGGGTTCGAGCGGGCGCTGCGCAACTACGTGGCCGACTGCCAGGCCGGCGCGGACTGCCCGCTGACGGGTGACGTCGACGCCGGCATGAAGCAGGTGCGCGACATCCTCGACCACGCCTTCGACTCGCCGTACCCGACCTCGAGCGGGCGGCGCGTGACCCAGAGCCTGGCGTTCTACGGGGTGGCCGTCACGCTGTACGACGAGCGCAGCTGGCCGGTGCTGACCCAGGCGATCCAGGAGGTCACCTCGCAGGGCACCGCCGACGTGTTCCTGTACCTGGCGGACTACTACAACGACCGCAACACCGACGGCGGGTACTCCACCAACTCGTCCGAGGCGTTCCGCGCCGTCAGCTGCCTGGACTCCCGCGGCAGCGAGGACCTGCCGACCCTGCAGGCCGAGGCCGAGCGGATCAGCGACGCCGCCCCGACGGTGGGCCGGTTCTTCTCCTACAGCGGGCTGACCTGCCACGACTGGCCGTACCCGGCGGTGGAGCACGACTTCGACCAGTCGGCGAAGGGCGCGCCGCCCATCGTCGTCATCGGCACCACGCAGGACCCGGCCACGCCCTACGAGTGGGCCGAGAAGCTGGCGGACACGCTGGACTCCGGCGTCCTCGTGACGTACGACGGCGAGGGCCACACGGCCTACGGGCGGTCCAACTCGTGCATCGTCGACGCGGTGGACGGGTTCCTCGTGGACGGCACGACGCCGAAGGAGGGGCTCACCTGCTGACGCCCGAGGCCCGCTCCTCGGCGCGGAATGCGGCGCCGACGTGCGCCGACGTCGGTGTGACCGACCACGCGGGCGGGCGTTTTGGAGCGCGGCCCCGCCGTCGGGTACCGTAGTCCCCGCTCACCGATCCGCACGGAGACGGTCGAGCACGCCGCCTTAGCTCAGTCGGCAGAGCGATTCACTCGTAATGAATAGGTCGTGGGTTCGATTCCCACAGGCGGCTCCGACAGAAGCCCCTGACCAGCGGAAACGCAGGTCAGGGGCTTCGTGCATCCCGGACGTGGGCGCCGAGGAGGGCGATTTGTCCCGTGGATGCCCCACAAATTGGTCCCCACCAGCGCCTTTGTGCGATTGCCGGCACCTCCGTCCCCGCAGGGTGTGGTGCACGCGGCACACCTGGCGGGCATGGACGAGCACATCATCAGCGACGGCGTCGTCGAGCGGCTGTGGACCCTGGACGACCTCGCGGCGTTCCTGCGGGTCCCCGAGGACACGATCCGGACCTGGCCGAAGCACGGCGAGGGGCCCAAGGGCTACAACGTCGGCCGGCACGTGCGGTTCAAGGCCACCGACGTCGAGCGGTGGCTGGAGTCCCGCGACCCCGCGGTGCGCTCGGTCGACCTGCACGCGAGGACGGTCACAGATCGGCGCGGGCGGGCTCCGCCTACGACCCGGAGGGCGAGTGGTGTGTGCCCTTCGGTCGGAGAGCTTGCGCCCGCCGGGTGATCTGCTCGGGGCGTCATTCCTCAGCGCGCCGGTGCCTCAGTGCGGATGCGACTCGCGGCTTCGCGGGAACCGCAGCATCCAGCGCGTCGAAGTAGAGGTCGTCAAGGGGCGTGGTGCCGTCCGCGCGGACGAACGCTTCTGTCGCGACGTCGAGGCAGGCGAGCGCGGTCGCGACGATGGCCGTCGCCGCCAGCTCGGCGTTGCCAGCGCGGACATGTCTCGACAGCGGCGGGACCAGCATCGTCTGCCATGCGAGGCGCTTCTCGATGTGACGGGCTCGCAACGAGGGGGTCTGGAGCATCATCCGCCCGATGGCGAGATCCTGCGCTGCGTCGGACCTCTGCTCCGCGCGAGCATCGTTCATGGCGAGCAGCAGCGCTGTCCAGGCATCCTCTTCGACTGGTCGGCTCGCCAGCGCGCGGGCGATCGCTTCGCCGCGGGCGAGCAGGTCGCTGAGCAGCACGTCCTCTTTTGTCCCGAAGTAGCGGAAGAACGACCGCCGCGAGATGCCGACGGCTGCGGCGATCTGGTCGACGGTGGTCGCCTCGAACCCGTTCTCGGTGAAGAGCCGGACGGCGGTCTCGACGATCTCCCGGCGCAAGGCCGCACGCTGACGCTCCCAGGCCACCCCGGAGGTGGATACGCTCACCCACCGATCGTACCAAGGTGTCATGCTGGCACTCAGTGCCAAGTGGGCATAGAGTGCCGCAATGATCGACTTCGCTTCGCAGACGGTGCTCGTCACCGGCGCTTCCTCCGGGATCGGACGGGAGTTCGCCCACGCCCTCGCCCGCCGGGGCAGCGCCCTCGTCCTGGTCGCTCGTCGCGCCGACAGGCTGCACGTCCTTGCCGACCGCCTCTCCGCCCAGCACTCCGTGCAGGTCGTCCCGCTGGTGGCCGACCTGGCGCAGCCGAACAGCCCGACCCGCCTGCACGAGGCGCTTGCGGCACAGGGCGTCCAGGTCACGAGCCTCGTGAACGCAGCCGGCTTCGGCACCTGGGGCCCATTCCTCGAGGAGGACGCCGACCGGGTCGAGCAAGAGATCGCAGTCGACGTCAGCGCGCCAGTCAGGCTCGCTCGCACGTTCCTCCCGGACCTCGTGCGTGCGGGCGACGGGTTCCTTGTCAACGTCGCCAGCATGGCCGCGTACACCCCGACACCGAGAATGGCCGTCTATGGTGCGGCCAAGGCCTTCGTGCTCAGTTTCACCGAGTCCCTCTGGGCTGAGCTTCGCGGCACGGGGCTGACGGTCTTCGCGCTCTCGCCCGGTGCAACGGCGACGGAGTTCAACTCGGTGGTGGGCACCGACAATGCCACCGCAGGTGCACGCATGCGCTCTCCCGAGGACGTCGTCGCCACCGCAATCGCCCACCTGGAGCGGCGCAACCCGGGCCCGAGCGTCATCGACGGGCGGTTGAACCGTGTCGCGTCGTTCGGCACTCGCCTCGCGTCCCGGCGACAGGTGGTGACAGCCCTGCATCGGCTCACCGACCCCGACCGGCGCAGGTAACGCCTCCCTCGCACACGTCGCTCCAAGCGGTGCGGATTCCCGTTCGTCCGGCGCTCGGCTCAACCAAGTACGTCGAACAGGCGTGCACCGCAGAAAGCAGCGGGGCACGCGCACTGCAGCGGTACATGCACCCGAGACACGTCGACAAGTCGGCGCACGCAAGTATGTGAGCCCCTCGAACGACGCATCACTTCCGGCGCCGACGGTCACCACGGTCTCGCCCTTGCGAGCGCGCTCCCGGTGTCCTCTTCGAGCTCGAGCTTCAGCTCGGCGCAGTGCACGACCGCGCGTGCGACTCGCTCGTGGACGACGAGGGCGTGGTCGCGACTCAGGTCCAGGCGGCCGCGACCGTGATGTTCGCGATCGCGGTGATGCCTGCGGCGTAGAGCCAGGACCGCAGTCCGGAGTCGGGCGTGCCGGCGACGCGCAGGCGCCGCTGCCGAACCAGTGCCACATGTCGCCGATCGAAGCCGTCCGCGTCGCCCTGCTTGTCGTGCACTTCGTGGGGTCGGCGGCGATCGTCGGCTCCTTTCGACCCAGGAACGATCCCCATGCCGTGCAGGTCGACCGGCGTGCGCAGCACTGAGCTGCCGGAGGTCGTCGAGGTTCGCAGCGCTCGTCCTGATGTTCCTTGAGGAGTGTGAGCTCGTACTCGACCCGAAGCGGGACCTCCGGGTAGGCGGTGCGGGTGGCGGGTGACGAGGCCGCCTCCTCCTTCCGGACGACGTGGGCGGGACCTCGATCTCGTCCGTCGGGAGGTGCACCGGCGGCTGGTCGCGTCCCTAGCGTCGAGAACGGCCGAGCGCTCGTGCGCGCAGGCCGTCCGACGACGACGGGAGAGAACGTGATCGAGGTGGAGGCGCTGGTGAAGCGCTACGGGTCCACGACGGCGGTGGACGGGCTGACGTTCACGGCCCGGCCCGGGACCGTGACCGGCTTCCTCGGGCCCGACGGTGCCGGGAAGTCGACGACGATGCGGATGATCGTGGGCCTGGAGCGCCCGACGGCCGGGACGGCGACGGTGGACGGGCGCCGGTACGCCGAGCTGGACGCCCCGCTGCACAGCGTGGGTGTCATGCTGGACGCCCGCTCGGTGCACCCGGGGCGCACGGCGTTCCGGCACCTGCTGGCGCAGGCCCGCACGCACGGCATCCCGCGGTCGCGGGTGGACGAGGTGATCGCCATGACCGGCCTGGAGCCGGTCGCCCACCGCCGGGCCGGGACCTACTCGCTCGGCATGGGTCAGCGCCTGGGGATCGCCGGGGCGCTGCTCGGCGACCCGGGAACCCTGATCCTCGACGAGCCGGTGAACGGGCTCGACCCCGACGGGGTGCTCTGGGTGCGCCGCCTGGTGCGCGACCTGGCGGCGGAGGGGCGGACGGTGCTCCTCTCGTCCCACCTCATGCACGAGCTCGCGCTGTGCGCCGACCGGGTCGTGATCATCGGCCGGGGACGGCTGCTCGCCGACGCGCCGGTGCACGAGATCGTCGAGCGCTCCGGCGGCACGCTCGAGGAGGCGTACCTGCAGCTGACGGCCGGCGCCGTGCAGTACCGCGGCCGGGCCACGACGTCGCCGACCACCACCACCGCAGGAGACGCCCGATGAGCGCGCACGCCGTCGCCGCACCGCGCGCGGCCCGGCCCGCGGCCGGCCGCGGGGCCATGACGTTCCGCGGCGTCCTCGCCGCCGAGTGGACCAAGGTCACCAGCCTGCGCGCGCCGTACTGGGCGGCCGCCGCCACCGCCGTGGCCTGCGGGCTCCTCACGTACGTCTCCGCGAACGCCTCGTCGGTGGACCCGGGGTTCGACCCGCTCGACTCGCTGACCTCGGGTGTCCTGCTCGCCCAGGTGGGGCCCCTGGTCCTGGGTGTCCTCGTGGGGACGGGGGAGTTCGCCACCGGCACGTTCCGCACGACGTTCGCGACAGTGCCGCGGCGCCTGCCCGTGCTCGCCGCCCAGGTCGTGGTCACCGCCGCGTTCGCGGTGGTCGCCGCGCTGCTGGCCGTGATCGCCGCGGTCGCGGGCATCCTGCCGGCAGCCTCCGGCAGGGGCATCGCCGTCGACCTCACCGCGGACGGGACGCCGCAGGTGCTCGTCGGCACCGCGCTGTACCTCGTCGGCCTGGCCCTGTGCGGGCTCGCCGCCGGCGCGCTGCTGCGCCGCACTGTGCCCGCCCTGGTCGGCATCCTCGTCCTCGTGCTGGTGCTGCCGGTCGGGCTGTCGCTGGCCACGGACGGCGGCACCGGCCCGGCGGCGCCCGCCGGCGCCGTGCCGGCGGACCCGGCGAGCACCCTCGTGACGTTCACGCCCAGCGGCGCCGCGTCGTTCCTCACGGCGCCCCCGGGCGGCGGCGGGGTGGCAGGGGCCCCGGACCTCGGCCCGTGGGGCGCGGCGGCCGTCCTCGCCGCGTGGGCGCTCGTCCCGCTCGTGGCCGCCGCGGTGCGCCTGCGCCGCCGCGACCTCGTCTGAGCGGAGGGATCCGATGACCACCAGGACGCCCGCCACCCGGGTCTCCTTCGCCGGCGTCCTCGCCGCGGAGTGGACCAAGCTCGTCGGCCTGCGCTCCACCCTCTGGGTGGCGCTCGGCACCGCCCTCGCCGCGGCGAGCCTGGCCTACGGGCTGAGCCTGTTCGCCGGCCGGGGCGACGGGCCCACCGGGGTGTCGCTCGTCGTCGCCGGCTCGGTGCTCGCCCAGACCGGGGCACTCGCGCTCGGCGCGCTGGTCGGCGCCGGCGAGCACAGCAGCGGCGCCGCCACGGCCACGTTCACCGCGGTGCCCCGGCGGCTGCCGGTGCTCGCCGCGCAGGCGGTCGTGACGGGCGCCGGCGCGGGCGTCACCGCGGCCGCCGCGCTGGCGGCGTCCGCGCTCGCGACGACCGACGCGCGCACCCGGGCGGGGCTCGTGCTCGAGCTCGCGGACCCCGAGACAGCACGGATGCTCGCGGGCTTCGTGCTCCACCTCGTCGGGGTGGCGCTGCTCGGCCTGGGTCTCGGGGCCCTGCTGCGCCGCCCGGGGGCGGTGATCGTCGCTGGGGTGATCCTGCTCGTCGTCGTCGACCAGCTCCTCGCGACCAACCCCGGGCAGGTCACCGACACGCTGCGCGCCGCACTACCCGGCGCCGGGGCGCGCCTGCTCCTCGACGACGCGGCGCTCGCGGCGCTGGACGCGGCGAGCCGGGGGCCGCGGCTGGGGGCATGGGGCGGCGGTCTCGTCCTGGCCGGGTGGGCCGTCGGGGCGCTCGCGGCGGGAGCCGGGCGGCTGTGCCGGGGCGACGTCACGCGATGACGCCCAGCGATGGGAAGGTGGGGGCCGTGAGCGATGCCGACCTCGTCCCGACGCCGACCCAGGTGCAACGAGCGGGGCCGGTGCGGCGCTGGGCCGCCGCCCACCCCTGGGCCACCGACGCCGCGCCCGCCGCGGTGGTGCTGCTGCTCGGGCTCGTCACCGTGACCCTGGCGTGGCAGACCGTGCAGGGGTCCACCAACCTGGGGATGTACTCGCCGGGTGCGTCCGCGGCGTGGGCGGTCCCGACGGCGTGGTCGGTCGGGGCCGTGCTCGGGGCGGCGCTCGTGGCCGCCCGGCGCCGGTGGCCGCTCGGCGTCACCGGCGCGCTGACCGTCCTGGCCGTCGCCTCCTTGGGCACGGCCGCCGTGCTCGGCGTGCTCGGGGTCTGCCTCGCCTGCGCGCTGCACGCCGTCGCCGCCGCCCGCCCGGCGCGCGCCACCTGGCTCACCGCCGCGGCGGTGTTCGCCGTCCTCGTGGTCGCGCAGTGGGCGTGGCAGGACATCGGGCTCGCCGAGATCCTGCTGTGGGCGGACGCGCCGGTGTCCTCCGCCGGCGGGCCCCCGCGCGCGCTCACCGAGCCGCCCTTCTCCTCGGGCCGCCGCTCGGCCTCGGTGTCCCTGCTGCTCGCGCTGCTGCTGCTCGGTGTCGCCACGGGGTCGGCGGCACGCGCGCGGCGGCGGCACGCGCTCGACCTGGTCGAGCGCTACGCGGCGCTGGCGCGCGAGCGCGACCAGAGCGCCGCCCTCGCCCGGGCCGCCGAGCGGGCCCGCATCGCGCGCGAGATGCACGACGTCGTCGCCCACAGCGTGTCGGTGATGGTCGCCCTGTCCGACGGCGCCGCCGCCGCCCTCGACCGCGCCCCGGACCGCTCGCGCGACGCGCTGCGGCACCTCTCGCGCACCGGCCGCGAGGCACTGACGGACATGCAGCGGGTGCTCGGTGCCCTCGACCCGCGGGAGGCCGGGGCGGGGGAGCGCCCGGAGCCGGCGGTGACGGACCTGGCCGTCGTGGTCGACCGGTTCCGCGCCGCAGGGGTCCCCGTGTCGGCGAGCGGCCTCGAGGTGCCGCTGCCCGCCGACACCTCGCTGCGCCTGGCCGTGGCTCGCGTCGTCACCGAGGCGCTGACCAACGTGCTGCGGCACGCGCCGGGCACCACCGGGGCGCACGTCGGCGTCCGCCGCGACGCGCGGCAGATCGAGGTGGAGGTCCTCGACGACGGCGGCACCCGGCCGTCGGCCGGCGGCGGGACCGGGCGGGGCGTCCTCGGCATGCGCGAGCGCGCCGCGGTCCTCGGCGGCCGGGTCGAGGCGGGGCCACGGGCCGGAGGAGGATGGCGCGTGCACGTCGTGCTGCCCTGGGACGGCAGCGGCGAGGGCCGCGCCGAACGCCGTGTCGAGGACGAGGACGCGGACGAGGACGAAGGAGGCTGCGTGTGACCACGGTGCTGCTCGTGGACGACCAGGCCCTGCTGCGCATGGGCTTCCGGCTGGTGATCGAGTCCGAGCCGGACCTCGAGGTGGTCGGCGAGGCGACGGACGGGCACGTGGCGCTCGACCAGGTCGCCGCGCTTGGCCCCGACGTCGTGCTCATGGACGTGCGCATGCCCGGCATGGACGGCATCGAGGCCACGCGCCGGGTGGTGGCCGACCACCCGGGCTCGCGGGTGCTCGTGCTGACCACCTTCGACGTCGACGAGTACGCGTTCGCCGCCCTGCGCGCCGGGGCCAGCGGATTCCTGCTCAAGAGCGCGCGGCCCGACGAGCTCGTCGACGCGATCCGGACCGTCGCCTCGGGGACCTCGGTCGTCGCGCCGCGCGTCCTGCGGCGGATGCTCGACCTGTTCGCCCCGCACCTGCCGGCGGGTGGCGACCGTGCCCCCGCGGCCGACGTCGACCCGCGCCTGCGCGCGCTCACCCCGCGCGAGCTCGACGTCCTGCGGTGCGTGGCCGAGGGGCTCTCCAACGCCGAGGTCGCCGATCGTCTCGTCCTGTCGCCCACGACGGTCAAGACCCACGTCGGCAGCATCCTGGCCAAGCTCGGCGTCCGGGACCGCGTGCAGGCGGTCATCGTCGCCTACGAGACGGGGCTGGTCGGCCCGGACGGCGCGAGGTCGGTCGGCACCGGGGGCCCGCGGTCCGAGTGACCCGGGACCGCGGGCCGTCGGCTCGTTGCCACTGCGCGGCCCGCGCCGCCCGACCACCAGGGCGCGGGGTGGTGACGATGCCCAGGCAGCGGCTCGAGCCGGGGGAGCACGGCAGCGTCGGCGACGTCCCGTCCGACGGCCGCCGGGTGCGGGGTCGCGTCGGCGCGTTCCGGGTGAGGGGGCATCTGAGAGCTCCGCCGCGCGGCGGGCGGGTGAAAATCGGCCCCGAACGGGGTGAGGGCCACGAGGCCCCGCCCGCGATCTTCCCCTGGATCGCGGTCGGGGCCTCGATCTGTTGGGACCCGGTCGCTGCCTGCTCCCTCAAGCCCGATGCGACATCACGGCAACCATCGGTGGTGCGGGAACTGTGGCGCAGCGGTCGGGTTCGCTCGTGACGCGGTCTGTGACGCAGATCGGGGTTCGGGCGCGATGTGGATGCGCGCTCCGCAGCGTTCAGTGACCGCTGTCAGCCGATGCGCGTGCGCGAGTCCGAGCTCAATCGCGGACCCGCGACATCCTTGGAATGGCGCGGTCTTCCGGCATCCGTCGACGTCATCGCACATGTCGCGTCGGGACCTTCCGGTCGCCGCCTGATCTGCCGAGGGAGCAGGGACAGGCCGGGGTTCGATCCCACAGGCGGCTCAGCCAGAACCCCCTGAGCAGCGGAAATGCAGGTCGGAGCCTCGTGCGTCCAGGGCGTGGGCGTCCACCCACAAGGGCCGGCTGCTCGACATCAGCCGGGCCCTCGGGCCGCGTGGCCCGCACCTCGCTCACGGCCCCCGGACCGTCCAGACGGTCCGCGAGCGCGGTGGGCGAGCGAGGGCGTCGTCGCCGGGAGCACCGCGAGGACGCCCTCGCTGCGATCTCGGGCCGGTGGGCGACGATGCGTGCGCCGCCTGGCCCGTGTCTCGCTATCACAGCACCGCGGCGTCCTCCCGGATCAGGTCGGCGGCGCGCTCGGCGACGGTCATGATGAGGCCCACGGGATTGAGGGCGGACAGCGTCGGGAAGGACGAGGCGTCCACGACGCGCAGTCCGTCGATGCCACGCACCCGAAGCTGCGGGTCCAGCACCGCCAGCGGGTCGTCGTCGGCGCCCATCTTGCAGGTGCACGACACGTGGTAGACCGTCTGGTGCGTGGCCCGCAACGCCGCCGAGAGCTCCTCGTCGGTCTGCACGTCCGGCCCGGGGAACACCTCGCGCACCAGGTGCGAGGCGAACGGCTCCTGCTGGGCCACCTGGCGGGCCAGGCGGGCGCCGGCGACGAGCATCCGCTCGTCGCGGCCGTCGGGGTCGGTGAAGGAGCGGTAGTCGATGGTGGGGGCGTCGTCGGCCGACGGCGAGGTGATCCACACCCGCCCGCGGCTGCGCGGCTTGGCGACGTTGGGCACGAGCGAGACGTTGTTCGCCGGCAGCTCCACGCCTTCGCGCGCCGCGTGCACGCCCCAGGTCTCCAGCGGGATGTGCGTGGAGACGTCGGGCACCGGGCTGTCCTCGTCGACCGTCACGACGTAGCCGGCGTCCCAGCCTGTGGCGCTGACGGTGGGGCGCTCCGACCGGGCTTCCCAGATCAGCAGGCCCTCGGCGTGGTCCTGGAGGTTCTCGCCGACGCCGGGCAGGTCGAGCAGCACCTCGACGCCCGCGGCCTCGAGCACCGCACGGGGCCCGATCCCGGAGCGCATCAGCAGTGCGGGGCTGTCGATCGCCCCGCAGCTCACGATCACCTCCCGGCGGGCACGCAGCTCGCGCACGCCGCTTGCCGTGCGCACGAGCGCGCCGACGGCCCTGCCGCCCTCGACGACGAGCCGCTCGACGAGGCCGCCGAGCGTGACGTGCAGGTTGCCCCGCTGGTCGGCACCGCTGCGGACGTAGGAGTGCGATGCGGAGGACCGCTGGTTCGTCTCCGGGTCGTAGCCGATCTCGAAGTAGCCGGCACCCCCGCGGAACTCCGTGTCGTTCCACGTCTCGCGCACCGGCAGGCCGAGCGCCGTGGCCGCGGAGTCGATGACCTCCTGGAGGTAGGGGTTGCGGTCCTGTGGTGCGACAGGGTTGACCGGGGCGAGCAGGCGGTCGTAGTAGGGGTTGACGGCGTCGTAGTCCCAGCCCTGCGCGCCGAGGGCGACCCACTCCTCCATGTCCCCGCGCAGCGGCCGCCAGGTGATCATCGTGTTCGCGGTGGAGCAGCCGCCCAGGATGCGCAGGCGTGCCTGGCGGATGAAGGAGTTGCCGCGCTCGTTCGGCACGCTGCGGTAGTCGAGGTCGTACTCGCCCTCGAGCATCTCCGCCCAGCGGCGGATGGAGTGCGCGCGGGGCTCGTCGGCGTCGGAGGGCCCTGCCTCCACCAGGCCGACGTTCACGGCAGGGTCCTCGCTGAGGCGCGCGGCGACGACGCAGCCGGCGGTCCCGCCGCCCAGCACGAGATAGTCGACGAGGTCGGGGGTGTCGTAGGCCATGCTCATCCCTTCTCGGGCCCGGCGAACCAGGTGGTCTTCAGCCAGGTGAACTTGTCCATCGCGTGCAGCGACAGATCGCGGCCGAACCCCGACTGCTTCACGCCGCCGAACGGTGTCGTCACGTCGAGCGCGTCGACGGTGTTCACCGACACCGTGCCGGCGTGCAGGGCGCCGGCGACGCGGCGGGCGCGCTGCAGGCTGTCGGTGAACACGGAGGCCGCGAGTCCGTACTCGCTCGCGTTAGCACGGGCGACGGCGTCGGCCTCGTCCCGGAACGTCGAGATCGCGAGCACCGGGCCGAACACCTCCTCGCGGGAGAGCGCCGCGGTCGGGGGCACGTCGCGGAAGGCGGTGGGCTCGACGTAGTAGCCCCCGGTCGCCTCGTGGAGGCGGTTGCCGCCGAACGCGAGCGTGGACTCGGCGCGGGCTGCCTCGACGTGGCCGAGGACCCGGTCGAGCTGCTGGGCGCTGATGAGCGGGCCCATGGTCGAGGCGGGGTCGAGGGGGTCGCCCACCCGCAGGTCGCGGACGCGGGCGGAGATGCGCTCCAGCAGCTCGTCGGCGACGGGCTCCTCGACCAGGAGCCGCGAGTTGGCCGAGCACACCTGTCCCGAGCACCCGAAGATGCCGACGACGGCCTTCGCCGCGACCAGGTCGAGGTCGTTGGCGTCGGCGAAGACGAGGTTCGCGCTCTTGCCGCCGCACTCGAGCCAGACCTGCTTCATGTTGGACTCGCCCGCGTAGCGCAGGAACAGCTTGCCGACGGCGGTCGACCCCGTGAACGCGATCGCGTCGACATCGGGGTGCCGGCCCAGGGCCTGCCCCGCCTCGTCGCCGTACCCGGGCACGACGTTGAGGACGCCGTCGGGCAGACCGGCCTCGGCGGCCAGCTCGGCCAGGCGAAGCACGGACAACGGCGACTCCTCGGCCGGCTTGAGGACGACGCTGTTGCCGGCGGCGAGGGCGGGGGCGAGCTTCCAGACCGCCATCTCGAGCGGGTAGTTCCAGGGCACGACGGCGCCGACCACGCCGAGCGGCTCGCGCGTGACGATCGCGAGGTCGGTGGGAGCGGTGGGCGCCACCTCGCCATACTGCTTGTCGATCGCCTCGGCGTACCACTGGAGGATCGCCGCGGAGCCCGGGACGTCGACCGTCGAGGTGTCGGTGATGAGCTTGCCGCCGTCGAGGGTGTCGAGCAGTGCGAGCTCGTCGGCGTGCTCGCGGACCTTCTCCGCCAGCCGGAGCAGCACCGACTTGCGGTGGCTCGGCGCGGCGCGAGACCAGGCCCCGGAGCTGAAGACCCGGCGTGCCGCCGCCACCGCACGGTCGACGTCCTCGGCCTTGCCGCGGGCGACCGAGGCGAGCACGACGCCCGTGGCAGGGTTGACGGTGGTGAACTCCTCGCCGTCGGCCGCGTCGGTGAAGTCGCCGTCGATGAAGGCGTGACGGCGCGGCTCGATCGTGGTCACGAGCTGCGCCCAGTCGTCACGGGTGCGCACGGGGGTCCTCCTCGGGGACGAGGCCGGCGAGGACGGCGTCGATGGCCGTCTGCGCCAGCAGGACGGCGCCGTCGCGCACTGCGCGGTCCGCAGTGGGTGTCGCGGCGGCGTCGGCGAAGGCGGGCTGGTGGTTGACGGCGGGCAGCGAGCCGATGTCGAGGTACGGGTGGATCGCACGAACCCGCTGGGAGACGTTGCCCATGTCGGTGGAGGCCGTCGCCATGCCTCGGGGGCCGCGCTCGGCGAGGTCCATGTCGCGACCGAGCGCGGCGGCGTTGGCGGCGAAGAGCCGCGCCAGCTCGTCGTCGTTGCGGAACTCCGCGTAGCGGGGGCTGGTCTCCTCCAGCTCCCACGAGCACCCGGTCGCGAGCGCGCCGGCGGCGAAGCAGGCCTTGACCCGTTCGAACACGTCCGCGAGCTCCCCGAGCGTCTCAGCACGCACGTACCAGGCGCCGCAGGCGGATGCGGGGATCGCGTTGGGGGCGGTACCGGCCTCGGTCACGACGCCGTGCACGCGGACCGACGTGGGAAGCTGCTGCCGGAGCAGTCCGATGGCGACCTGAGCCACGGTGAACGCGTCGGCCGCGTTCCGGCCCAGGTGCGGGTAGGCGCCTGCGTGCGAGGCCACGCCGCCGTAGCGCACCTCGAAGTGGGCGACCGCGCGGGGGCGGGCGTAGACGGCGTCGGCCGGCCCGGGGTGAATCATCATCGCGAACGCCAGGTCGTCGAAGCAGCCCGCCTCGAGCATCGGGATCTTGCCGCCGCCGCCCTCCTCGGCGGGCGTGCCGACGACGCGCACGGCGACGCCGAGCTCGTCGGCGACGGCCGCGAGGGCCCAGGCCGCGCCGAGCGCGGCGGCGGCGATGATGTTGTGCCCGCAGGCGTGGCCGAGACCCGGCAGCGCGTCGTACTCGGCCACGAGGCCGACCGTCGGTCGCGCGCCCGTCCCCGTGCGGTGCTCGGCGACGAACGCGGTCTCGAGCCCCGCGGCCCCGCGCTCCACCGTGAAGCCGCGGGCCTCCAGCGCGTCGGCGAGGACCGCCGCCGAGGCATGCTCCTGCCAGGCGGTCTCGGGGTGGGCGTGCAGACGGTGGCTGACGTCGAGCAGGTCGCCGAGCTCGGCGTCCACCCGCTCGACCACCCGCCGCTTGAGACCCGCCGCCGCCATCACAGGTCTCCCGGCACGCCGTAGGAGGGCGCGGCCTCGGGGTCGAGGGCGCGCGTGAGGTAGTCGCGCTTCTGCGGCAGCCACAAGTCGAGCAGACGGGCGAGCTCGGCCGCGGGGTCGTCGGCGTCGTCGACCCGCAGGTCGGTGACCCGCCACGCGGCGTCCTCGACGACGGCGAGGCCGGCCGAGCGCACGGGGCCCGCCTCCCCTCCGGCGGCGACCGCCCCGAGGAACCCGTCGAGGAGCCGCGCCTCGAACGTCGTCGCGGTGCTGTCCCGGTAGGCGTCGACCATGGCCTGGACGACCTCGGGCCCGGCGAGCATGTTGCCCGCGGCCACCGCTTGCGGCCCCGTCGCGACCGCGTGGGTCCCGAGCGCCCGGGCGCCGGAGAAGTGTGCGACGCGGCCGGCGGCGTCGACGACGGTGAGCTGGCGGTGCTCCGGACGGGCGTCCTCCGCGAGCGCCCGGTCGAGCGCGGATGCGGCATCCGCGCCCGCGGCGAGTGCCTCGAGGACCAGCGGCCCGAGCGCAGGGTTGGTGACGTTCTGCGAGGCGGCGGCGCCCACGCCGGGGCGCAGGTGCAGGCAGCGTGAAGCGACCGCGGGGCTCGACGAGCTGAGCACCATGCCGAAGGCGCCCGTCGCGGGATCGCGGGCGGCGAGCGAGAAGGTCACGACGCCGCCCCGCTGACCACCGCTGTGGCGTCGATCTCGACCAGCCACTCGGGGCGGGCCAAGGCGTCGACGACCAGTCCGGTGGAGACCGGGTGGACGCCCTTCAGCCAGCGGCCCATCACGCGGTACACGGGCTCGCGGTAGCGGATGTCGGTGAGGTAGACGACGACCTTGACGATGTCCGCCAGACCGCTGCCCGCCTCGCGCAGCAGCAGGTCGATGTTGGCCATCGCCTTCTCGGCCTGCGCCTCGACGTCACCGATGCCCACGCTCTCGCGGGTGTCCAGGTCCTGGCCGATCTGCCCGCGCAGGTAGACGACGCCGCCCGCGACCACGGCCTGGCACAGGTCGTTGTCGAGGCTCTGCTCGGGGTAGGTGTCCTTCGTGTTGAAGGGACGGATGCGGGTGTGGGTCGGCATGCTCATCGCAGGCGCTCCATCTCGGGAAGGGTCGTGGGGGAGAGGGATGCCGCCTCGTCGTAGGCGTGGTAGCCGCGCTGGATCATGATCTGGTCGGCGATGTACTTGGCGTCGTGCCAGACGCCCCAGATGAAGCTCGAACCGCGCCGTGACTGCCAGGGCAGACCGAGGAAGTAGACGCCGGGCTCCGCGGACACGCCGCGCTGGTGCCGTGGCCTGCCCCGGTCGTCGAAGATGTCGGCGTGCAGCCAGCCGTAGTCGACGGCGAACCCGGTCGCCCAGACGACCGAGGTGACCCCGGCAGCGGCGAGGTCGAGCTCCAGGAGAGGATCGGTCACGCACCGCGGGGCGGGGCCGAGGACCCGTGCGGCCGGCTCCCGCGGCAGGTCAAGTCCGTTGGCCTCGACGTAGGCGTCCGCCTCGTCGAGCAGCGACAGGTAGCTCGCGTCACCGTTCGCGATGTTGCGCGCCAGGTCGGGAGCGAAGCGGACGGTGCCGTCGTCGTACGCGACGGTCCGCCCGACGAGCTGGATGCCGTCGGCGGCCAGGTCGCGGAAGTCGACGGTGTGCCCGCCGTCCGCCCCGCTGACGGCGATCGTGACGTGCTCGGCGCCGTGAGGAGGCGCCGAGGCGTCCCACTTGCCGAGGACGCCGAGCCACCAGACGAAGTCGCGTCCGCGGTACCTGCGCGGAGGGCGGTCGTGCGGCCCGACGGACAGGTAGACCTGCCGGCCCGACCGCTGGATCTCGGCGGCGATCTGCACCCCCGAGGACCCGGCCCCGACAACCAGAGCGGCACCCCCCGGCAGCTGCTGCGGGTTGCGGTACGAGCTGGAGTGGATCTGCGTGATCCCGGCGTCCTCGGGAACGAGCGCCGGGATCACCGGCCGCTGGAACGGGCCGGTCGCCGCGACGACGTAGCGTGCATCGATGGTCCCGTCTGAGGTCTCCACGCGGAACCCGGCGCGGCCGACGTGCCGGCGCACGGAGGTCACCTCCACGCCGCAGCGGATCGGCGCGCCGAACTTCTCGGCGTAGGCGAGGAGGTAGTCCGCGACCTGCTCCTTCGAGGCGAAGCCGTCGGGGTCGACGTCCGAGAACTCCAGGCCGGGGAACCGGTCGTGCCAGGCGGGCCCGTTCGCGACCAGGGAGTCCCACCGCTCCGAGCGCCAACGCTCGGCGACGCGGTGGCGCTCCACCACGAGGTGCGGCACACCGTGGCGGGTGAGGTGCTCGCTCATCGCGACCCCGGCCTGGCCCGCGCCAACGACCAGGACTTCGATCTCTTCACTCGACATGCCACTCCACTTCGGTACGTGCATCTCTTCGGTCGCCCAGCGCCGTCAGGTGTGGCGTGGCCGGGCAGGGGCAAAGCTCGGGAACACCGGCAGCGGAAGCTCCTCGACGCGCCGGTAGGTGCCGCGCACGAGGAGGAGGGGATCGCCGGCGGGGGTGTGGGTCGCGTCGGTGACCTCGCCCACGGCGACCACGTGCGAGCCGCGCTCGTACAGGCCCGTGACGCGACACTCGAGCGAGGCCACGGCGTCATGCAGCGCAGGGCCGGCCGGGGCGTGCTCGTCCCAGTCGCCGCCGGTGAAGTCCCGCAGCTCGGCGTCGTCGTCACGGTGGCCGGTGAAGGCGTCAGACACGTCGTCCTGGCCGACCGCGAGGTAGTTCACCCGGAAAGCGCCGTGCGCTGCGAGCGCGGCGCCGACCGGGCTGCCGACCTCGACGCAGGCCAGGACGGTCGGTGGAGCGTCCGGCACGATCATGAGCGCGCTGGTGGTCTGCCCGACGCTGCTGTCGCGCCCGTGGCAGGTGATGACGGCGACCGCGGTCGCGACCTCGTCCATCGCCTCGTCGTAGCGATCCCGCAGGCTGCTGTCCCGGGGTCTTGGCATGGCGCGCTCGCTCCTGTCGATCTGCTTCTGGCGAGCGCCAAGTCTTGAAGCGGGAAAGGGGCTGAGCAAATAGCGGCAACGCATTTCTCGGATCGGATCTGACGATGCAACACGGACGCCACATCACGGAAACAAACGCGACGAGGCCATGGCTGCGCCCGCGGCCACGCGGGTCGTCGGACGCCGCCCGCGGCAGCCCATCGGATGCGCAGATGGATACAGCGGCTTGACATCACCGACGCAAATCCGAAACGCGGGCGCGCGACGCTACTGCCGTGATGCGCAAGGCGAGGCCCGGGTTCACCCTCACGCAGCTGAGCTACTTCGCCCGCGCGGCGGAGCTCGGCTCGATGACCGACGCCGCCGCAGACCTCTTCGTCGCTCAGTCGGCCGTCTCCACCGCTGTGCAGCACCTCGAACGCGTGCTCGAGACGCAGCTGTTCATCCGTCACCGCACCAAGGGTCTGCAGCTGACCGCCACCGGTCAGGAGCTCCTCACCCGGGCCCGCGTCGTGCTCGGCGCCGTCGACGACACCCTGGACGCCTTCCGGCCGGACGCTCTCACCGGGCCGCTCCACGCGACGTGCTTCCCGACCCTCGCCCCGTTCTTCCTGCCTCGGATCATCCACGACCTGACCCTCAATCACCCAGGGATCGAGCCGCGGATCCGGGAGGGCACGGTCGACGAGATCGTCCGGGCGCTGGCCAGCCGGGCCATCGACGTAGCCCTGACCTACGACCTCGGCCTCGGTGACGGCATCCGTACCGAGCACCTGGCGACTGCCCCGGTCTACGTCGCGCTGGCGAGGGACCACCCGCTCGCCGGCCGCGGCGCCCTGTCGCTGCGCGAGCTGGCGGACCAGCCGATGATCCTGCTCGACATGCCCGTCAGCGGCGACTACTTCACGGAGCTGTTCACGTCGCAGGGCCTGGCTCCCGACATCCGCTACCGGTTCGCCAGCTTCGAATCGGTCCGCGCCATGGTCGCCCGCGGTCACGGCTTCACGCTGCTGCACCAACGCCCTGCGTTCGACCGGAGCTACGACGGCAGCCGGCTCACCGCGGTCCAGCTCCTCGATGACGTGCGTGGCCTCGACATCGTGCTGGCCACCCGCGAGGGGGAGCCGCTCAGCCGCAAGGCCGCGGCCTTCGCACACTACGCCCGCGCGGCGCTCCAGGCCGCCGTCTCCGCCGCGGCCGGGACGGACGTGCCTCCTGCGGCGAGCACCGCCGGCTGACGGCGGCGATTCCGCTGCGGCCGAGGGTGCGGTGGCAAAGGCGACGGGTCCGGGCGCGATTTCTCTGTGTTTCACATTCGTTTCGCCGTGATTGTGGCCGGATTGCATCCGAAGAACAGATGCAGAAGGTCGGCATCGGCTATTTGCCGCCCCCGTCGCGACGCGCCCAGACTGGCGCCGGCCCCACCCTTTCTCGCGATTTCCCGTACTCGATCCAGGAGTGATCCCGTGTCCCTCGCAACGCTTTCCTCCCGCGCATCGACCCCCGCTCGGGTCGGCGCCCTCGTCTCGATCGTCAGCGTGGCCGGGCTCGCCCTGGCCGGGTGCGCGGACAGCAGCAGCGCCGCAGACGGCGGCTCGTCCGACGACACCGTCACCATGGCTACCGAGCCGTGGCTCGGCTACGGCCCCTGGTACATCGCGCAGGACGAGGGCTATTTCGAGGACCAGGGCGTGGACGTCGACCTGGTCAGCTTCGACACCGACGCGGACGGCGCCGCCGCCCTGGCGTCGGGTCGGGTCGACATCGCGAACCTGGCGACGCAAGAGGTGCTGCGCCTGATCGAGAGCGGCATGGACCTGAAGGTCGTCCTGCTGCTGGACGCCTCCCGCACAGCCGACGCCATCCTGACCGATCCGTCGATCACGTCGGTCGAGCAGCTCGCCGGAAAGGAGGTCGCGTTCGAGGAGGGGTCGGTGTCCCACCTGCTGCTCAACGACGCGCTCGCGAGCGCCGGCCTCACGCTCGACGACATCGTCCCTGTACCGATGCCCGCCGCCGAGGCGGCGACCGCCCTCGCCTCGGGCAAGGTGCCGGCGGCCGTGACCTACGAGCCCTACATCTCCGAAGCGGCGGGCGCCGGCGAGTTCACCCAGCTCTACACCGCCGCCGAGAACGAGGGCCTGATCTCCGACGTCATCGTCGTGACGCAGGAGGCGCTGGACGAGAAGCCGGAGGCCATCCAGGCCGTGGTGGACGCCTGGGCGCCGGCGATCGACTTCTACGACTCGAACACCGAGGAGGCGCAGCAGATCATCGCCGACAACATCGGTTCGTCGCGCGACGACCTCGTGAGCGCCTTCGAGGGAGTGCACTACTACACCCTCGAGGAGAACAAGACATTCCTCGGCGGCGAGTACGCCGAGCGCATCTTCCCGCTGGTGGACGAGGCAGCGACGTCAGCCGGGATCGTCGAGGGCAAGACCGAGGACCTCGGCGGCCTCGTCGACACGCAGTTCGTCGAGTGACCGCGAGGACAGTGCCAACCGTGACCTCGAACCCCACCACCACCATGACGGCCCCGACCGCCACCACGACCCGGACGGCGGCGCGGCGCCGCCGCCCGGTGCAGGCGCCCCGGCTCAGTCGCGCCGCCTACGCGAGCACCGCGGTCGTCGCCTTCGTCGTGCTCGTCGCCGTCTGGTGGCTGCTCACGGCGCTCGGGACCGTCAAGCCGATCTTCCTGCCGTCTCCGGCGGCGGTCGCCCAGGCCGTGCTCGAGCAGGCGACCAACGGACAGCTCTGGGGCGACCTCGGGGCCAGCGTGTACCGGGTCATGGCCGGCTACCTGCTCGCCGTGGTCATGGCGCTGCCGCTGGGCGTGCTGACGGGGGCCCTGCCGCGAGTCGAGGCGGCGCTCGAGCCGCTGATGGACTTCATCCGGTACATGCCGGTGGTCGCCTTCGTCCCGCTGACGATCATCTGGGTCGGCACGGGGGACGCGCAGAAGTTCCTCATCATCTGGCTCGGCACGTTCTTCCAGCTGGTGCTGATGGTCTCCGACGCCGTCCGCACGGTGCCCGTGGCCTACCAGAACCTCGGCGCCACCCTGGGGCTGAGCCGGATGCAGATCCTGCTGCGCATCGTCTTCCTGGCCTCCGCGCCGCGCGTCTGGGACGCCCTGCGCATCTGTCTCGGGTGGGCCTGGACCTGGGTCGTCGTCGCCGAGCTCGTGGCGGCCACCACGGGCATGGGCTACCGGATCACCGTCGGGCAGCGGTACCTCGCGACCGACCTGATCATCGGCTACGTGATCGTGCTGGGGGCGCTCGGACTGATCTTCGACCAGATCATGCGCCGTGCCGGCCAGGCGATCTTCCGTTACGAGAGGAGCGCGCGATGAGCGTCGCGGTGGCACAGAAGGTCCGCATCGAGGGCGTCACCAAGCGGTTCGGCGCCGTGGACGCGCTCAACGGCATCGACCTGACGCTCGGCGACAACGAGTTCGTGTCGGTCGTGGGCGCGTCCGGCTGCGGGAAGAGCACGCTGCTGTCCATCATCGCCGGGCTCGAGGACCCGACGTCGGGCACCGTGACGATGGACGGCCACGACGTGCTCGGTCCCGGCCGCGACCGTGGTGTGGTCTTCCAGCAGGCCACGCTGCTCCCGTGGCTGACGGCTCGGGGCAACGTGGAGTTCGCGCTCCGGGGCGAGGGGCTGTCGGCCGGCGAGCGCCGCACCCGCGCCCAGGAGGCGCTCGAGCAGGTCGGGCTCGCGGGGTTCGGCGACGCCTACCCGTCGCAGCTCTCCGGCGGCATGCAGCAACGCGTCGCGCTGGCCCGCTCGCTGTCCTACGGGCCGTCCGTGCTGCTGATGGACGAGCCGTTCGGAGCGCTCGACGCGCTGACCCGCCGCACGATGCAGGAGTGGCTGACCGAGGTGTGGGAGCACCACCGGATGACGGTCATGCTGATCACCCATGACATCGAGGAGGCGGTCTACACGTCGGACCGCGTGGTCGTGATGAGCCCGCGCCCCGGCCGCATCCGGCAGGAGTTCGACATCGACCTGCCGCGCCCGCGACACCCGGAGATGATCGCGACGCCGGAGTTCCAGCACGTCGTGCGGGAGATCCTCGCGCTCATCCACCAGGGGGACGTGGACTGACCGACCACGCCCGGGGCATGGACCGCTCCGGATGCACCTCGCCGACCAGGCCCGGCACCGCCCCGGTGCCGGGCCCTGGTCGTTCTGCGCTCCGCGCAGCAGCGGGCACCCGCCGGCGCGCCCGCGGCGTGTCCGCCGGGGGCGCCTCGTACCGTGCCTCCTACCGTGCTCGCGTGGGCGGTCCGGGCCGCGACCGACGCCCGGGCCCGAGAGGGGGACCGACCGGTGGACGTCTCGTTCAAGGCCGTGGTGCTCGACGCCGCGGGCCGTGTGCTCGTGGGGAGGAACCCGCGCGACGAGTGGGAGCTGCTCGGCGGTCGCGCCGACCCGGGCGACCCGGACCCGCACGCCACGATCGCTCGTGAGCTCGCCGAGGAGGCCGGCATCGCCGTCCGCATCGGCGAGCTGGTGGACATCTGGTACTACGACGTCCCCGGCGCGGGGAGGGTCGCGGTGGCCAGCTACCTGGCGCACCTGGACGGGGACGCGGAGCTCGTGACGAGCGACGAGCACGCGCAGCTGCGCTTCTTCTCCGTCGACGAGGTGGCCGGCCTCGACATGCCCGCCGGGTACACCAGGACGATCCTCGCCGCCGCGCGCCTCGCGAGCGGCGAGCGCCCCGGCGCGATCGAACCCCTGTCCGGGCCGGGGTGGGGGCCCCTAGCATCGGCCGGATGACGGACCCCACGCCCTACCTGAAGCTCCCGGGCACCGCCCGCGAGGCCCTGACCTTCTACGGCGAGGTCTTCGGCTGCGCGGTGCGGCTGCACACCCTCGCCGAGCTCGGCCGGGACGACGGCCCGGCCGACGCCGTCGGCCACGGCTACCTGGTCGACGGGCCGGTCGCCCTCTTCGCCGCTGACGCGACGGGCGACGAGCCGGCGTTCCGGAGCGAGGGCATGATGCTCGCGCTGCTCGGCACGGCGCCGCCCGCCACGCTGCGCGCGTGGTTCTCGGGTCTCGCGCGGGGCGGCCGGGTCGTGGACGACCTGCAGGCGCGGCCGTGGGGAGCCTCCGACGGGCAGGTCGTCGACCGCTACGGCGTGCACTGGCTCGTCGGGTTCGAGGGCGGGGACGCCGACTGACGGCGGCCATCCGCCGCCGGCGACCGCCCGCGCGGGCGAGCCGCGCCCCGGCTCATGCCAGCCGGGGGCTGGGCTCCGCGGCGGCGGCGTCCGCGGGCGCCGTCCGCTCCAGCGCCTCGATCAGCGAGCGCGCATCGTGCGGGCCCGTGTGGCGGACGCCGTTGACGAACAGCGTGGGCACGGCGGTGATGTCCATGGCCTCGGCGTCGAGCATGTCGTCGCGGACCCGGGCGGCGACCGCCGGCGAGGTCAGGTCCTTCTCGAACTGCTCGAGATCCAGCCCGAGCTCCTCCGCCCGCCGCAGGATGTCGGCCGGCTGCTGGTGCTCCTGGTCCGCGAAGAGCGCGCGCTCGAACTCGAAGAACCGGCCCTGCAGGGCCGCCGCCTCCGAGGCCTCCGCCGCGGCGACGGCGTTGGGGTGGAAGCGCACCAGCGGCGCGTGCCGCCACACGTACCGCAGCCGGCCGCCGAGCTCGTCGACGACCTCCTGGATCGTGCCGGCGGTCTTGAGGCAGAAGCCGCACTGGAAGTCGCCGTACTCCACCAGGGTGAGCGGGGCGTCCGGCGGGCCGTAGACGTGGTCGCGCTCCAGGTCGACGGGTCGCTCCAGGACGCTGCCGGGCTCGTGGTCCGGCACCCTCGGCTCGGCCGCGCGGAACGTCACCGTGGCCAGCGCGAACGCCAGCACCGAGGCGAGCAGCACGCCCACCCGCGCCTCGTTCTGCACCGCCGGGTCGTCGATCGCCAGGTCCACGATGAACAGCGACAGCGTGAACCCGACGCCGCACAGGGCCGCGCCGCCGGCGAGGCGCCCGGTCGTCAGGCCGGGGCCCAGCTCGCCGAGGCGCATCACGCGCAGCAGCGTCGTCGAGCCGAGCACACCGACGAGCTTGCCGACCACCAGGCCGACGACGACGCCCCAGGTCACCGGGGACGTCGCGGCCGCGGCCAGGACCGCGGGCGAGACCTCGACGCCCGCGTTGGCGAGCGCGAACACGGGCAGGATCACGAAGGCGACGTACGGGGCGTACGCGGACGGCAGCCGCTCGTTGACGGAGATCGACTCGCGCAGGGAGTTGGCCGCCGCCCGCGCGTACTGGCTGCTGGGGGACTGCCGGAAGGTGCGGGCCAGCGCCAGCGCGTGCTCCACGTCGCGCCGGCTCGGGCGGTACACCGGGACCAGCAGCGCGACGGCGACGCCGGCGAGCGTCGGGTGCACCCCGGAGGCGAGGAAGGCGAGCCAGACGACGATCGCCAGCGTCGCGTAGATCGGGCCGCGCCCCGTGGGGACGTACCGCGTGCACCAGATCCCGGCCAGGCCCACCGCCGCGACCAGCAGCGGCAGGGGGTCGAAGTCCGCGGTGTAGACCAGCGCGATGATGCTCAGCGCACCGATGTCGTCGACGACGGCGAGCGCCAGGAGGAACACCCGCAGGCGCCCGCCGGCGCGCGGCCCGACCAGGGCCAGCCCGCTCACGAGGAACGCGGTGTCGGTGGAGATCACCACCCCCCAGGCGTGCTCCCACCCGGACCCGCTCGCGAGCAGCAGGTACAGCAGGCTCGGCACCGCCAGCCCGCACAGCGCGGCGACCATCGGCACGACCGCCCGCGACCAGCTGGTCAGCTCGCCGATCGCGAACTCGCGCCGCACCTCGAGGCCGACGGTGAAGAAGAAGATCGCCATCAGGGCGTCGTTGACCAGGGCGTGGAGCGTGACGTCCAGGCTCAGGTCGCCGCCGACACCGATCGTCAGGTGGGTGTCCCAGAACGCCTCGTAGGAGTCGTGGGCCGCGTTCGCCCACACGATCGCCAGCACCGTGCCGAGCACGAGCAGCAGCGCCCCCGCCCGGGGCGGGCCGATCTGGCGCACCAGGGCGGCGATCGACGGACCGCGCGCGGCGGCCGGGTCGGGGTGCTCCGGGTTCGGGGACTGCTCGATCACGACAGGCAACGACATGGGACTCCTCCGTCGGGGTGCCGCCAGGTGTGAGCGACAACACCGCGGCGCGCCCGTCGCTTCCTCGGGCTCGCGCCTCGGCGCGGCCGCGCGCTGTACGGTCGCCGTGTGGCGACCCGGTGGCACGGCGTGGCGGCCGTCTACGACCGCTCGTTCGGGCGGCTGTGCGCCGGGGCGGCCCCGGCGATGGTGCGGGGGCTGTCCGACGTGACGCCGGCGCGGGTGCTCGACGCCGGGACGGGCACCGGCACGCTTGCGGCGGCGCTGGCCGACGCCGGGCACCGGGTCACGGCCGTGGACGCCGAGCCCACCATGATCGAGCTCGCGGCGGTCCGCCGGCCCGACGTCACCTTCGTGCACGCCGCCCTGCCGGACCTGCCGTTCGCCGACGACGCCTTCGACGCCGCGGTCGCCGGCTTCGTCGTCAACCACGTCGAGCGGCCGCGCCGCGCGGTGCGGGAGCTCGCGCGGGTGGTGCGGCCTGGAGGAACGGTCCGGGTCAGCATCTGGCCCGGCGCGCCCGCGTCGCCCCTGAGCCTGCTGTGGGCAGCGGTCGTCGAGCGGTCCGGGGCCCGGCCGCCGGCCGGGACGCGGCTGCCGCCCGAGGACGACTTCGCCCGCGACGCCGAGGGCCTCGCGGGGCTGCTGACCGGGGCCGGGCTCGACGGCGCCACGGTGCGGAAGGTGTCCTGGACGTTCAGCATCGCCCCGGCCGACCTGTGGGCAGGCGTCGAGGCCGGGCTCGCCACGATCGGGCAGACCTACCGGGCCCAGGACGCGGCGACGCGGCGGGCGATGCGAGCGGCGTACGACGCCCTCACCGCCGACCGCCCGGGCGGTCTGCTCGCGCTGCCGTCGACCGCGCTCGTGGGGTCGGGGTCCGTGCCCGGGTAGACCGGGCCAGCCAGACCCGGTCAGCTGAGGCCCGGTCAGCTGAGGCCCCGGTCAGCGCCGGTCGCCGCGCAGCAGGCCGTAGACGCACAGGTCGTGCCGCCGGCCGGCGATCGGGTACGCCTCGCGGAGCGTCCCCTCCAGGGTGAACCCGAGCCGCTCGGCGACCGCACGGCTGCGGTGGTTGTCCGCCGCCGTCCGCAGCTCGACGCGGTGCGTCCCGTGGTCCTCGAACAGCGCGTGCACGAGCGTGCCGACCGCGCGCGTGATGATCCCGCGGCCCTGGTGGGCGGCGTCGATCCAGTAGCCGATCTCCGCGCGGGCCACCTCGGGCGCCAGGCGGGCGCCCGCCGCCCCGACGACGTGCCCGCGGTACCGGATCGCGGTGGGGATCGAGCGGCCCTCCGCCCACGCGCGGCGCCCCGCCCGCAGGTCGTCGGCCATCTCGGCGAGCGTGAGACCGTCGCGGGCGAGCTCCTCCCACGGCCGCAGGTGGTCGAGGTTCTCGAGGATCAGCCGGTGCAGGACCGGCGCGGCCCGCTCGTCCGCCAGCACCAGCTCGATGTCGTCGTCGACCCGCGCGGAGAAGTCCATCGTCGGAGCCTAGGGGAGCCGGCGCCGGGCTCCCGGCCCGGCCCGACCGCAGGTGAAGCGGGCCGGCTCCTCGTACGATCTCCCGGTGACCGCAGCATGGTTCGTGGCGGCGACCGAGCTCAGCGACGTAGGCCGCGAGGCGCGCGACGTCGCGTGGGACCGCACGCCCCTGGGAGCGCCCGAGACCTGGTCGACGGCGCTGCGTCACGTCGTGCAGCTGTGCTTCTCGACGCGGTTCCCGGTGATGCTCGTGTGGGGGCCGGACCTCACGCTCATCTACAACGACGCCTACCGCGACATCCTCGGCGAGGTGAAGCACCGGGCGGGGGCGCTCGGCGCGCCGGCGGCCGAGGTGTGGGCGGAGCTGTGGGACGAGGTCGGGCCGCTGTTCGACCACGTCCTGCGCACCGGCGAGCCGACCTGGACCGAGGACAAGGTCCTCTACTTCAACCGCTCCGGGTTCGTCGAGGAGGGCGTGTTCACCTTCTCCTACAGCCCGCTGCTGGACGACGACGGCAGCATCGCCGGCGTCCTCGACATCTCGACCGAGACGACGCAGCAGGTGCGCGCGGCCCGCCGCCTCGCGGTGCTCGACGAGCTGCACGTCGCCACCGGCGCGCACGTCGAGAGCATCCAGACGCTCGGCACGGCCGTGGTGAAGGTCCTGGACGCGAGCGTCGACGTGGCGAGGGCGGCGTTCTACGTCAAGGCCGACCACGGGTTCGACCTGCTCGCCGAGACGGCGGCGGCCACGCAGCCGGACGTCGAGCACGGCCTGGTGGGGGAGGCGGCGCACGGCGGCGAGCCGGTGGTGGCGGGCGCGACGGTCGTCACCCCGCTGCAGGGCGGCCGCCAGGGAGTCGTCGGGGCCCTGGTGCTCGAGGCGTCCCCGCGCCTGCCCCTGGGCGACGAGTACCTGCGGTTCCTCTCGGTCGTCGGCGCCACCGTCGCCTCCGGGCTGCGCAGCACGCTCGCCCAGCGGGAGGTGGTCGCGGCGCTGCGCGAGCGCGCGAACCGCCTGGAGCGGGAGGCCGCCCGAGAGCGCGCCACGTCGCTGGCCCTGCAGCAGGCGGTGCTCAGCACGCCCCCGGAGCCGGACCACCTGCAGCTCGCGGTGCGCTACCAGCCGGCCGCCGACGACCTGAAGATCGGCGGCGACTGGTACGACGCCTTCGTCACCCGCGACGGCGCCACGGTGCTGGTGATCGGCGACGTCGTCGGGCACGACCTGTACGCGGCCGTCACGATGAGCCAGATCCGCGGCCTGGTCCGCGCGCTCGCCTACGACCACGACGGGACGCCGGCCGAGGTCCTGCGCCGAGTCGACGACGCCGTGCAGGGGCTGAGCCTGGGGGTGGACGCCCTGTCCACGGTGATCGTCGCGCGCATCGAGCAGGTCGCCGACGAGCGCAGCGTGCGGACGCTGCGCTGGTCGTCGGCCGGTCACCCGCCGCCCGTCGTGGTGCGGGCCGACGGCGAGGTCGAGATCCTCTGGCGGCGCAACGACCTCCCGCTCGGCCTGGGCACGGAGCGGGCCCGGACCGACCACGCCGTCGAGATCGCCGTCGGCGACACCTTCATGCTCTACACGGACGGCCTCGTCGAGCAGCGCCGGGTGGGCCTCCAGGAGCGGCTGGTCGAGCTGACGCACGCGCTGGCCGGGGCGCACGAGCGCGACCTCGACCACTTGGCCGACTCCGTCCTGGGGCAGATGGTCCCGCACGCGGCCGACGACGACATCGCCATGGTGGCGGTGCGCCCGAGCGGCGCGGCGCCAGTCACGACCCTGGCGCCCGCGCCGGCCGACGACGGCGTCGAGGCGGAGTGCCGGCTCGCCGCGGAGCTGGCGTCGGTCGCCCAGGCGCGGCACTGGGTGCGTGCGCGGGCCGCGGAGCGCGGCGCGCCGGCGGCCGTGCTCGCGGCCGTGGAGATGGCGACGAGCGAGCTGGTGACCAACGCCGTGCGTCACGCGGTCAGCACGCGGACCATCGTGCTGCGGTTCCGCGGCGAGGGCCCGGCGATCCGGGTCGAGGTGTGCGACCGCGACACCGCCGGGCCGCAGCCGCGCTCGGGACGCGCCGGGCTGCCCGGCGGGCACGGGCTGCACATCGTCGACCGGGTCTCGCGCGCCTGGGGCTGGCACGCCACCCCGGGCGGCGGCAAGGTCGTGTGGGCGTCGTTCGGCTGGTGAGCCGAGGATCACCCGTTTCGGGGGACCCCGCCCGCCCCGGCCTCCGGCCAGGCTCAAACCGACGACGAACTTCGGCGGCGCTGCGGCGCGGCCGAGGTCCTGGCAGCGTCGCCGGGACATGCGAAGGCCCCTGGCCCTCCTCGACGAGGGACCCGGGGCCTTCGCCCGTCCGCAGCCGGCCCCCGTCGCCGGCCCGAGCGGCGCGCGGCGGACGTAGCGTCGGCGGGGTGAGCCCCGACGAGCCCCGGCAGGCGGCGCGCGCGCAGCGGCTCCGGCTCGCCGTCGAGCGGGACGGGCCGCGGTGCGTGTGGTGCGGGCGCGCGTTCGCCCCGCTCGTGCCCCCGACGCGCGACCACCTCGTGCCGCGGGCCCGCGGCGGCCCGTCGTGGCTGGAGAACGAGGTCCCGGCGTGCCGGCGCTGCAACTCCGAGCGCGGGCACCGCGGCGTCGTCGAGTGGCTCGAGGAGTGCGAGCGGCGCGGCTGGCGCCCGGACGAGGCCGCTGTCGTCCGGGCGCTCGACGCCCTGGACCGCGCGATCGCAGAGCGGGGCGGGCAGCGCCGGGCCCGCGCCTACGTCGCGGCGCAGCGGCGCCGGCTGGAGCGCCGGCGGGCGGGGCCGGCGGCGTACGGGGGCTGAGGCGCCGCCGTCGGCGACCACCGGCCGCGGCCGGCGCCACGTCACGCGCCGCGCGGCGTCGCCGCCCGGGCGTACCGGGCGGCGAGCGCGGCGAACGCGTCGGACAGCTCCGGCGGGCTCACCGCCTCGATCTCGGCGTCGAAGCGGCCCAGCCACGCCGCCAGCGCCGGCCACGACCAGGACCCGGCCAGCACGCGGCTGCGGCCGGGGCCGACCGCCTCGACGACGGCGTCGCCGGCGAACGGCGCGACCTCGGCCGCGGGCAGCGCCAGCACGGCCTCGCCCCGGCACGGCCAGCCGCCGCCGGCGTCGCCCGGGCCGCCCCGGAACCGCTCCGCCACGAAGGCGCCGACGTCCCCGCCCGGGACCTCCCGCCGGGCGAAGCGCGGCCCGGTCGGCGTGCGCGGCGTGACGCGGTCGGCACGGAAGGTGCGCCAGTCGTCGCGGTCGAGGTCCCAGGCGACGAGGTACCACAGGCCGCCGCGCGTCACCAGGTGGTGCGGCTCGACCCGGCGCGGCGGCCCGCCGGCCGGCGCCCCGGCGCCCGCGTGGTCGAACCGCAGCACCTCCCGGCGGTCGATCGCCGCGGTCAGCGCGAGCAGCGTGGCGGGCTCGACGGCGGCGCTCGCCGCCGGCCCGGCGGGCAGCACCGCGAACCGCAGCGCGTCCAGCCGGTGGCGCAGCCGCGCGGGCAGCACCTGCCGCATGGTGGCCAGGGCGCCGGCGGCGGCCTCGCCGAGGCCGCCGGCGGCGCCGGCCTGCGTGCGCAGGGCGACGGCGAGCGCCACGGCCTGCTCGTCGTCGAACAGCAGCGGCGGCAGCTCGGCGCCGGCGTCGAGCCGATACCCGCCGTCGGGCCCCTTGACCGCCCGGACGCGGTAGCCCAGCGCGCGCAGGCGGTCGACGTCGCGGCGCAGCGTGCGCGGGCTGACCCCGAGCCGCTCGGCCAGCGCGGCACCGGGCCAGTCGCGGGGCGTCTGCAGCAGGGACAGCAGCCGCAGCAGCCGGGAGGTCGCGTCGGTCATGTCCCGAGCCTAGGCACGGTAGCGGCCACGATCTGACCGCTTCTGCTGGGAGCGTGGCGTCAGCGCCGGGGACGTCCGGCGTCCGGACGGCCGCGCGCGACCGCGCAGGCCCGAGCACGAGGAGCACACCCATGTCCGTCACCGTCACCCCTCACCTCAACTTCCGCGGCGACGCCCGCGCGGCCCTGGAGTTCTACCGGTCCGTGTTCGGCGGCGAGCTCGCGGTCATCACGTACCAGGACGCCGGGGCCGTCACCGACCCCGCCGCCGCCGACCAGGTCATGTGGGGCCAGGTCGCCTCGGAGGCCGGCTTCCGCGTGATGGCCTACGACGTGCCGGCCGCGACGGCCTGGGAGCCGGGCGTCATCCCATTCTTCGCCTCCGTGCGGGGAGCGGACGCCGCGGAGATCTCCCGCTACTGGGAGCGGCTCGCCGACGGCGCCACCGTCGTCGCGCCGCTGGCCCCGTCCGCCTGGGCACCGCTGTACGGGATGCTCACCGACCGCTTCGGCGTGACGTGGGTGCTCGACGTCGAGGCCTCCTGGTCCTGACGGCCGGGCTGCCGGAGCACTCCGCCGGCGCCACCCGCCGGGCCGCCACAGCGGCGGCCCGGCGGGTGGAATCCCGAACCGGTACAGAGCCGTGACCGGCGCGATCATTGACGCCGCGGGACCGGGGAACCTACGGTGCGCAGATCCGCTGTATCGGTTCACTCCTGGGAGGGGCGATGGCGGAGCACCCCGCTGACGTGGTGCCCACGCTGGAGCTGCGTGGCGTGCGCAAGGCGTTCGGACCGGTGGTCGCCCTGCGGTCCGGCACGCTCGTCGTCGCGCCCGGCTCCATCCACGCCCTGGTGGGGGAGAACGGTGCGGGCAAGTCGACCCTCGTGAAGATCGTGGCCGGGGTGTACCGGCGCGACGGCGGCGAGCTGCTGCTCGACGGGCGGCCCGTCGACTTCGGCTCGACGGCGGAGTCCAAGGCGCACGGCGTGGCGGTGATATACCAGGAGCCCACGCTCTTCCCCGACCTGTCGGTCACCGAGAACATCTTCATGGGCCGCCACCCGCTCGGCGCCCTGCGCCGGATCGACCGCGCCGCGATGTACGCCGAGGCGGCCCGGCTCTTCGAGCGCCTCGGGGTGCGCATCGACCCCCGCCGCAAGGCCGAGGGCCTGTCGATCGCCGACCAGCAGATCATCGAGATCGCCAAGGCCATCTCCCTCGACGCGCGCCTGCTGATCATGGACGAGCCGACCGCGGCGCTCAGCGGCGTCGAGGTCGAGCGCCTGTTCGCCGTCGCCCGCAGCCTGCGCGACGAGGGCCGGGCGCTGGTGTTCATCTCCCACCGGTTCGACGAGGTGTTCGCGCTGTGCGACACGGTCACCGTGATGCGCGACGGCGAGTACGTCGCCACGCACCCGACCGCCAGCACGTCGGTGGACCGGATCGTCGCGGCGATGGTGGGGCGGGACGTCGCCGAGCTGTTCCCCAAGACGCCCGCCGCGCTCGGGGACCCGGTGCTCGAGGTGCAGGGGCTGACCTCGGCCGGGGTGTTCCAGGACGTGTCCTTCACCGTCCGGGCCGGCGAGATCGTCGGCCTCGCCGGGCTGGTCGGGGCCGGGCGCAGCGAGATCGCCCGGGCCGTCTTCGGCGTCGACCGCTACGACGCCGGGTCGGTGCGCCTGGCCGGCAAACCCGTGCCGCCCGGCAGCCCGCGCGCGGCCATCGAGGCCGGCATGGCGTTCGTGCCCGAGGACCGCCGCCGCCAGGGCCTGGTGATCGACGCGTCCGTGTCCCGCAACGTCGCCGGGGTGATCCGCGGGAGCCTGGCCCGGCTGGGCCTGCTCACGGCGCGCGCCGAGAACGCCGCCGCCGCGCCGTGGGCCTCGCGGCTCGAGGTCAAGACGGGCGCGCTCGACATGCACGCGACCACGATGAGCGGCGGCAACCAGCAGAAGGTGGTCATCGCCAAGTGGCTGGCCACCGAGCCGCGGCTGCTGATCATCGACGAGCCCACCCGCGGGATCGACGTCGGCACCAAGGCGGAGGTCCACCGGCTGCTGTCGGAGCTGGCCGGGCGCGGGATCGCCATCCTCATGATCTCGTCCGAGCTGCCCGAGGTGCTCGGCATGGCCGACCGGGTGCTCGTCGTGGCGGAGGGGCGCATCACGGCCGACCTGGCGCGCGAGGAGGCCACCCCCGAGGCGGTCATGCTCGCCGCGACGCAGCACCCGGGGCACCACGCGGCCGGGCTGCAGGGGCACCGGCCGTCCGACGTCGCACCCACGGAGGCCGCGTCATGAGCCAGCCCCTGCGGCACGACGAGGGCGCCGAGGCGTCGACCTCCGAGGCGCTGCTCGTCGAGCCCAGCAGGCTCTCGCGCGGACGCCGGGTGCTGGGGGTGGTGCTGCGCTCGCGCGAGCTGTCGATCTTCCTCGTGCTGGTCGCCGTCGTCGTCGCCGCCACCGCCCGCAACAGCGGCTTCCTGTTCAGCGCCGACGGCTGGCGCAACTTCCTGCTCAACCCCTCGATCCTGCTGCTGCTCGCCGTCGGGCAGGCCACGGTGATCATCACCCGCAACGTCGACCTGTCCGTCGGCTCGGTGATGGCCCTGACGGCCTACCTCACCGGGCGGCTGTTCATCGACGTGCCCGGCATCCCGGTCGTCGTCGTCTTCGCCGCCGGCCTGGCCGCCGGGGCGCTGCTCGGGCTCGTCAACGGCGTGCTCGTCTCGCTCGCCCGGGTGCCGTCGCTCGTCATCACCCTGGGCACGCTGTACGCCTACCGCGGCATCATGCTGACCTGGGCCGGCAGCGAGCGGATCAACGCCGGCGACCTGCCGGCCGGGTTCCTCGCGCTGGCCAACCGGTCGGTGCTGACCGTCCCGGTGCTCACGCTCGTGGCGCTGGCCGTGCTCGCCGTCGTCGGCTACTACCTGTACACCGCCCGCGGCGGGCGGGAGCTGTACGCCATCGGGTCGGACCCCGACGCCGCGCTGCTGTACGGCCTGGGCGTCCGGCGCCGCGTGATGGCCGCGTTCGTGCTCAGCGGGGCGCTCGCCGGGCTCGCCGGCGTGGTGTACACGGCCCGCTACGGCACGGTGAGCTCGAGCGTCGGCTCCGGGTTCGAGCTGCAGGCGGTGGCCGCCGTCGTCATCGGCGGCGTGGCCATCTTCGGCGGCAGCGGCACCGTGTGGGGCGCCGCGATCGGCGCGTTCCTGCTGGTGACCATCAACCGGGCGCTGCCGAGCCTCGGCATCGCCGACTTCTGGCAGCGCGCCGTGTGGGGCGCCCTGATCCTGGGCGCGATCGTGCTGGACCGCGTGCTGGCGGCACGCCAGGCGCGCAGGCTCGTCCGAGCGAGGGACGTCGCATGAGCAGCACCCCGACCCGGGCCTACGCCCCCTACTCGCAGCCGCTGTGGAAGCGGGTGTTGCTGACCCGCGAGTCCGCGATCATCGCGCTGACCGTCGTGGTCATCTGCTGGGCGCTCGCCGCCGTGCCGAACTTCGACGGCCCGCTCACCCTGAAGTACCTGCTGCAGGACACCGCGCCGATCCTGCTCATCGCGCTGCCGATGACGCTGGTCATCATCACCGGGGAGATCGACCTGTCGGTGGCGAGCATCGTGGGGCTCAGCAGCGTGCTGCTCGGCGTGCTGCACCAGGGCGGGATGTCGGTCCCCGCCGCCGGCGCCGTCGCGCTGCTGGTCGGGGCCGCCTGCGGCACGCTCAACGGCGTCCTCGTGGCGTACGTGGGCCTGCCGTCGCTGGCCGTGACGATCGGCACGCTGGCGCTCTTCCGCGGCGTCGCCGTCGGGCTGCTGGGGACCACCGCCGTGACCGACTTCCCCGAGGCCTGGACCGACCTGGCCACCGGCACCGTGGGGGAGAGCAGCGTCCCGCTCGTCATGGTCCCGTTCGCGGCGCTGGTCGTCGTGTTCACGCTGCTGCTGCACTTCTCCCCGTTCGGCCGCGGCGTCTACGACATCGGCCTGAACGGGGAGGCCGCCCGGTTCAGCGGGGTGCACGTGGCGCGCACGAAGCTCGTGCTGTTCGTCCTGTCCGGGGTGGTGTCGGCGTTCGCGGGCCTGTACTTCACGCTGCGGTTCGGCAGCGCCCGCGGCGACAACGCCACCGGCCTGGAGCTGCAGGTGATCGCCGCGGTGCTGCTCGGCGGGGTGTCGATCTTCGGCGGCCGCGGCCGGCTGCACGGCGTGCTCGCGGGCGTCGTGCTCATCGGCGTGATCGCCAGCGCGCTGCGGCTCGAGGGCGTGACCGTCAACGTCACTAACATCGTCATCGGGGTGCTGCTGATCGTCTCGGTCGTCTCCGGCGCCCTGGTGGCCTACGTGTCGGGTCGGCTCCGACGTCCGAGGCCCGGGTCCTCCGCGGAGGCGCCCGAGACCTCGTCCCGGCGCGCGGCGTCCGCCGGCGCCTGACTCAGGCGAGAGGGAGAACGATGAAGTTCCACACCCAGCGCAGCGCGGCGCTCGTCGCCGTGACGCTCAGCGCCGCCCTGACCCTGGCCGCCTGCGGTGGCGGGGACGACGGCGGTGGCGGCGGGGGCGAGGCCACGGGGGCGGGCGGCGGCCAGAGCGGCGGCGACCTGACCCTGACGATGCTCCCGAAGAACCTCGGCAACCCGTACTTCGACGTCAGCACGGCCGGGGCGGAGGAGGCGGCCGGGGAGCTGGGCGCGTCCATCGAGCAGGTCGGGCCCGAGCAGGCCAGCCCGGACGCCCAGGTGCAGTACATCAACACCGCCGCCCAGCAGGGCGTCGGCGGCCTGATCGTCTCGGCGAACGACCCGACGGCGATCTGCGACGCGATCGACGAGGCGCGCGACGCCGGGACGAAGGTGGTCACCTTCGACTCCGACACGAGCCCCGACTGCCGCGACCTGTTCGTCAACCAGGCCACGGCCGAGGGCATCGCGTCCAAGCAGCTCGAGCTCATCTCCGAGCAGATCGGCGGCGAGGGCGAGATCGCCATCCTGTCCGCCAGCGCCAACGCGACCAACCAGAACGCCTGGATCGCGATGATGGAGGACGAGCTGAAGAACAACCCCGACTACGCGAACATCCAGCTCGTCGACACCGTGTACGGCGACGACGAGGACCAGAAGTCCTTCGACGAGACCGAGGCGCTGCTGCAGAACCACCCGAACCTCAAGGGCATCGTCTCGCCCACCACGGTGGGCATCGCCGCCGCCGCCCGGTACCTGCAGAACTCGCAGTACAAGGGCAAGGTCGCCCTGACGGGGCTGGGCACCCCCAACCAGATGCGGCCGTACGTCGAGGACGGCACGGTCACGTCGTTCGCCCTGTGGAACCCGGGCGACCTGGGCTACCTCGCCACCTACGCCACGGCGGCGCTGGTCAACGGCGAGATCACGGGCAAGGAGGGCGACACGTTCGAGGCCGGCAAGCTCGGGGAGTACACCGTGGGGCCGGACGGCGTCGTGGTCCTCGGCGACCCGTTCGTGTTCGACAAGGACAACATCGGCGACTTCGACTTCTGAACCCGCCAGTGGGCACAGGGCACGCCGGCCGTTCCGGAGAACGGCCGGCGTGCCCTGTGCCCACAACGGTCGTCGGGGCGGCTCAGTCGGGGCGGCTCAGTGCCGCACCGGGTCCACGACGAGCGCCGCGCCGCCGCCGCGACGCTGCGGCTCGGCGACGGCGGTGAGAAGCCCGTCCGGGCCGATCTCGATCGCCGTGGCCGCGCCGATCTCCGCCGCGCTGGAGAAGGCGTCGCCGGACGCCTCGAGCGTGTGCCCGTACGCCTCGAGCGCCGGCCCGTAGGCCTCGATGAAGGCCGGCTCGGCCGTCACCGTCGCGGTGTTGCGCTGCGCGGCCCGCGGCGCGGCGAGCGCCTCGCCGATCGGCATGCCCCGGTCGATCCGGTTCGTCAGCGTCTGCAGCACCGTGGTGATGATCGTCGAGCCGCCGGGGGAGCCCAGCGCGAGCACCGGCGCGCCGTCCTGCATCACGAGCGTGGGCGAGATCGACGACCGGGGCCGCTTGCCCGGCTCGATCCGGTTGGGGTCGGCCTCGTCCCACACCGCGGTGAAGTCCGTCAGCTCGTTGTTCAGCAGGAACCCGCGGCCGGGCACCACGATGCCGGAGCCGCCCGTCTGCTCGATGGTGAGCGTGTACTCCACGACGTCGCCGGAGGCGTCGACGACGGTGAGGTTCGTCGTCGAGACGTTCTCGGTGTCCGGGTCCTCGACCGGCGCGGCCGCCGTGCACGGCTCGCCGTCGGCGGTGAGGTCGCCCGGCGGCAGCGGCTTGGGCAGCGCCTTCGCGGGGTCGATCAGGCAGGCGCGCTCGGCGGCGTACTCGTCGGACAGCAGCGTCTTGAGCGGGACGTCGACGTAGGCCGGGTCGCCGACGGCGGCGCCCCGGTCGGCGAAGGCCAGCGCGCTGGCCTCGAGGTAGTGGTGCAGGTACTCGGCGTCGGACATCCCGGCGAGGTCGAAGCGCTCGAGGATGTTCAGCGCCTCGCCGACGGTGGAGCCGCCGCTCGACGACGGCGCCATGCCGTAGACGTCCAGGCCCCGGTAGTCGACGCGGGTCGGCTCCCGCACCAGCGCCTCGTAGCCGGCCAGGTCCTCGAGCTCGAGGTAGCCGGGCGGCACGGGCAGGTCGGTGGCGGGGTCGGTGACCGGGTGCTGCACGGCGTCGACCATCTCCTGCGCCAGGCGGCCGCCGTAGAACGCCTCGACGCCGTGCTTGGCCAGCAGGCTGTAGGTGTCGGCCAGGTCCCGGTTGCGGAACACGCTGCCGACGGCCGGGGCGTCCCCGCCGGGCAGGAACAGCTCGGCGGTGGCGGGGAACGCCGCGAACCGCTCGGCGTTGTCGAGCGTCTGGCTGCGGAACGTCTCGTCGACGACGAACCCGCGCCGGGCCAGCTGCGTGGCGGGCCTGAGGGCCTCGGCGAGCGAGAGGGTGCCCCAGCGCTCGAGCGCCAGGTCCCACGTCGCGGGCGTGCCCGGCGTGCCGACCGACACGCCGCTGGTCACCAGCTCGGGGGTGAAGTTGTACGGCTCGCCGGTGGCCGGGTCGACGAACGCGTCGTGCGGCATCGCCTGCGGGGCGGTCTCGCGGCCGTCGATGGTCTCCACGACGCCGGTCTCGGCGTCGTAGTGCAGGAAGTACCCGCCGCCGCCGATCCCGGCGCTGTACGGCTCGGTGACGCCGAGCGCCGCGGCGGCGGCGACGGCGGCGTCGACGGCGTTGCCGCCGCGCCGCAGCACCTCCAGCCCGACGCGGCTGGCCTCGGGGTCGACGGTGCTGATCGCCCCGCCGGTGCCCACGGCCAGCGGGGAGGGTTCCTGCTGACGCGGGTCGGCGGCGGCGGGTGCGAGCGCGGGCACGGCGCCGGCGACCGCGAGGCCGGTCGCGACGAGGGCGGCGGCGAGCGGACGGGGTGACGGCCGGCGCCGGATGGAACGACGGTGGTCCATGGCACTCTCCTGAGGTCGGTGACGGGGTCCGGTGCCACCACCGTCACCCGGTCGGGCGACCCTCGCCCGGCGAACCTGCGAGGCCGGCGACTAGGCCGGCGAGGCGGCGGCGACCTGCCGGACCACCGCGGCGGCCACCTCGTCGGGCTGGGTCTCCGGCAGCCAGTGGTTCGCGTCGAGCGCGACGAACCGGTACGGCGCCCGCACGTGGCGCTCGGTCGCCTCCGCGGCCACCCGGCCCAGCGCCACGTCCTGCGCACCCCAGACGTACGTCGTCGGCACCTCGACGTCGCCCACGGGGGTGCGCGCCAGCGGCAGCGCCCGGTACCAGCCGAGGATCCCGCGCAGGGTGGCCGGGTCGCCCAGGCGGGCGGCGTAGCGCGCCGCGTCGGGCGCCGGCAGCCCGGTGCGCTCCAGGCCGGGCGCGAGCCAGCGGCCCAGGACCGCCTCGGGCACCGCGGGCAGCTGGAAGAACGCGACGTAGGCCGAGCGCAGCGCCTGGTCGGAGCGCGGCAGCGAGCGGGCCAGCGCGCGCGGGTGCGGCGTGGACAGGACGGTGAGGCTGCGCACCCGCTCGGGCGCCCACGCCGCCAGCGCCCACGCCACGTTGCCACCCCAGTCGTGCCCGACGACGTGCGCCAGGCCGAGGGCGCCCAGCAGCGCGCCGACGTCGGCGACGAGGTGCTCCAGCCGGTAGGCGGCCCGGGCGGCCGGCCGCGCGGCGGGAGAGTAGCCGCGCTGGTCGAGCGCGACCGTGCGCAGCCCGGCGTCGTGCAGCAGCCGGGCGACGCGTGACCAGGACGAGGAGTCCTCCGGGAAGCCGTGCAGCAGCACGACCGGCGGGCCGTCCGCGGGCCCGGCGTCGTGCACGGCGAACGTGAGCCGGCCGCGGTGCAGGGTGGTCAAGCGCGGTGCGGTCATCGCCTCAGCGTCGCACCGGCCGCGCGCACCGGCCGCCTGTCGGCGCGGCCGCCACGCGCCGCCACAACGGTCAGTCGCTGACGGCGCCCGCCTCGACCGCGCGGATGCGGGCGCTCGCGGTGGCCATGTGGCTGCCCATGGCCGCCTCGGTCGCTGCCGGGTCGCGCGTGCGCATGGCCTCCAGCACCCGCCGGTGCTCCTCGTAGGCGGCCTCGGTGCTCTCGCGCGTGCGCACGCCGCGGTCCACCCACACCCGCAGCAGGGAGCGCATGCTCTGCAGCAGGTCGGCCAGCACCTCGTTGCGCGCCGACCGGGCGATCTGGACGTGGAAGCGGATGTCGGCGTCGATGAACGCCTCGGGGTCGTCGAGGTTGGCGGCCTGCTGCTCGAGGTAGTGCGTGAGCCGGTCCAGCTCCTCGTCCGTGGCGTGCTGAGTGGCCAGGACCGCTGCCGTGCACTCCAGCGAGGAGCGCACCTCGAGCAGCTCGCGGGTGCGGTCCGCGGCCAGCATGAGGCCCCAGCTCAGCGTCGTGGGCAGCAGGTCGGACGTGCCGCCCTGCAGGTAGGTCCCGGACCCGGGCCGCACGTGCACGATGCCGAGGATCTCGAGCGCGGCGAGGGCCTCCCGCACGGCCGAGCGGCCGACGCCGAGGCGCTCGGCGAGCAGCCGCTCGGAGGGCAGCCGCGAGCCCGGCGCGAGCTCGCCGTCGGTGAGCAGCTGGACGAGCTGACGCGCGACGACGGACGCGGGGGAGCCGCTGGGCACCGACTCGAGCTCGAGTCGGACGTTCAGCGGGTCGTCGTCCCTGAACACCGGCATGGCGGAAGCGTACCGGGCGCCCATGCTTTGAGAGGGCGATTGGTCAACCGGTTGACAAGTCCGGGGTCGCGCACCCAAGATCGGTGCCGCGCGCCACAGTCGTAGCGCTGAGTCCCGAGCAGCGTCGTTCACCTGAAGCAGGAGTCACCGTGGACATCCCCGCCCCCGGAGGCCGTCAGACCTCCGCCGTCGAGCAGTCGACGATCCGCAAGATCTCGCTCCGCATCGTGCCGTTCGTGGCCCTGATGTTCTTCATCAACTTCCTCGACCGCACCGCGATCGGCTTCGCCGCGCCGAACGGCCTCGAGGCCGACCTCGCGCTGAGCGCCGCCCAGTTCGGCTTCGCCTCGGGCGTGTTCTTCATCGGCTACATCCTGCTGGAGGTGCCCTCCAACCTGGCGCTGCACAGGTTCGGGGCCCGCGTCTGGCTGGCCCGGATCATGATCACCTGGGGCGTCGTCTCGCTGCTGTTCACGTGGGTGCAGAACTACCCGCAGCTGGTGGGCCTGCGCTTCCTGCTCGGCGTCGCCGAGGCCGGGTTCTTCCCCGGCGCGATCCTGTTCCTGTCGATGTGGGTCCCGGCCCGCCACCGCGGCAAGATGCTCGCGCTGTTCTACCTGGCCCAGCCGCTGACCAACGTCATCGGCTCCCCGCTGGCCGGCTGGCTCATGACCCACGACGCCGCCCTGGGCCTCGAGGGCTGGCGCTTCATGTTCCTGTGCGTCTCCGTCCCGGCCATCGTCGTCGGCGTGCTGACGCTCTTCGTGCTCAAGGACAAGCCCTCGCAGGTGAGCTGGCTGACCGCCGAGGAGAAGACCTGGCTCGAGACCGAGCTGGCCGCCGAGAACGCCGGCAAGGCGGGCAGCGACCACGCCAAGGGCGGCCTGAAGATCGCGTTCGGCAGCGGCCGCGTGTGGATGCTCGCGTTCGTGTACTTCGGCTTCATCTACGGCCTGTACGCCCTGAGCTTCTTCCTGCCGACGATCATCGACGGCTTCCAGGAGCAGTTCGGCACCACCTTCGACCTGTTCGAGAAGGGCCTGGTCACGGCGATCCCGTACGTGCCCGCGGCGATCGTGCTGTGGTTCTGGTCCCGCGACGCCTCGCGCCGCGGCCTGCGCACCTGGCACATCGTGATCCCCGCCGTCGCCGGCGGCGTGAGCATCCCGGTCGCGCTGTTCATGGGGTCGCCCGCCGCCACCATCGCCGTGGTGGCCGTCACCGCCTGCGCCATCTTCGCGGCCCTGCCGAACTTCTGGACCGTGCCCACCCGGTTCCTCACCGGCGCCGCCGCCGCGGCGGGCGTGGCGCTGATCAACACCCTCGGCAACCTGGCCGGCTTCGCCGCCCCGTACGTCACCGGCGCCGTGAGCGACTGGACGGGCGGCTACCAGGCGCCCATGTTCATCGTCGGCTTCTTCATGCTGCTGTCCGCCGTGCTGATGGCCGTGCTGGCCCGCCGCGGCCGTGCCGACGACCCCACGGCCGGCCCGGCGCAGGAGGAGCACGTCCCCGCGGAGGTCCGGGCATGACGCGCCTGTTCAACGACCCGGCGCAGTTCGCCGACGAGATGGTCGACGGGTTCGTCGCCGCCAACGGCCGCTGGGTGCGGCGCGTGCACGGCGGCGTCGCCCGGGCCACGACGTCGGCCCCCGGGACCGTCGCCCTCGTGATCGGCGGTGGCTCGGGCCACTACCCGGCCTTCGGCGGCCTCGTGGGCCACGGCCTCGCGGCCGGCGCCGCGATGGGCAACCTCTTCGCCAGCCCGTCGGCGCAGCAGGTCACCGCGGTGGCCAAGGCGAGCCACCACGGCGGCGGCGTGCTGCTGTCCTACGGCAACTACGCCGGCGACGTGCTGAACTTCGACGCCGCCCAGCGCGCGCTGGAGGCCGAGGGCATCGCGGTGCGCACGGTCCGGGTGACCGACGACGTCGCCAGCGCCGGGGTGGACGAGCGGCACAAGCGCCGCGGCATCGCCGGGGATCTGTGCGTCTTCAAGACCGCCGGCGCGGCGGCCGAGCAGGGCCGCAGCCTCGACGAGGTCGCCGCCGTCGCCGAGCGCGCCAACGAGCGCACCCGGTCGTTCGGCGTGGCCTTCTCCGGCTGCTCGCTGCCGGGCGCCGACGAGCCGCTGTTCACCGTGCCCGAGGGGCGCATGGCCGTGGGCATGGGCATCCACGGCGAGCGCGGCATCGACGAGACCGACGTGCCCAGCGCGGACGAGCTCGCCGAGCTGCTGGTCGGCCGCCTCCTGGACGAGGTGCCCGACGGCGTCGAGGTGCCCGGCGCGCACGTCGTGCCGATCCTCAACGGCCTGGGCTCGGTGAAGTACGAGGAGCTCTTCGTCGTCTTCCGCCGGGTGCAGCAGCTGCTCGAGGCGGCCGGCGTGGTCGTCGTCGAGCCCGAGGTCGGCGAGCTGGTCACCAGCTTCGACATGGCCGGCGTCTCCCTGACGCTGTTCTGGCCGGACGCCGAGCTCGAGGAGCTGTGGGCGGCACCCGCCGACGCCCCGGCCTACCGCAAGGGCGCCGCCGCGCCGGCCGAGCGCGTCGACGCCGAGACCCTCGCCGCGGACGCCGCGACGCCGATCCCGCCGGCGTCGGACGCCTCGCGCGAGGCCGCCGCCCGGGTCGCCGCGGCGATCGCCGCCGCGCGCGCCACCATCGACGAGCACGTCGACGAGCTGGGCCGGATCGACGCCGTCGCCGGCGACGGCGACCACGGCATCGGCATGCAGCGCGGCGTCCACGCCGCCGACGCCGCCACCGCCGACGCCCTGGCGCGCGGCGCCGGGGCGGGCACCGTGCTGACCGTGGCCGGCGACGCCTGGTCGGACAAGGCCGGCGGCACCTCCGGGGCCCTGTGGGGCGCCGCGCTGGCGGCGCTCGGCCGCGTCGTCGGGGACGACGAGCAGCCCGACGCCGCAACCGTCGCCCGCGGCGTGCACGCCGCCACCGAGGCGATCGGAGCGTTCGGCGCCACGGTGGGCGACAAGACCATGGTCGACGCCCTGGTGCCGTTCGACACCACCCTGACCGCCCGCGTCGAGGCCGGCGACGACCTCGTCGCCGCCTGGACCGCCGCCGCCGCCGCGGCCCGTGCGGCCGCCGACGGCACGGCGGACCTGCTGCCGCGGATGGGCCGCGCCCGCACCCACGCCGAGCACGCCGTCGGCACGCCCGACGCCGGTGCCGTGTCGTTCGCGCTCGTCACCGCCGCGGTGCTGGACACGCTCGCCGTCCCGGCCTGAGCGGCGCCCGCAGCAGTCCCGCCCGGGCCACGCACCCGAGCCATCACCCCAGGAGGAGCTCCATGACCGACAACCAGACCGATCAGCTCAGGATCGTCGTCGGCTCGGACGACGCCGGCTTCGACTACAAGGAGGCCATCAAGGCCGACCTGCTCGCGCACGCCGGTGTCGCCTCGGTGGCCGACGTGGGCGTGGACGCCGAGTCGCACACGCCCTACCCGTCGGTGGCGATCGCCGCGGCCGAGATGGTGGCCCGCGGCGAGGCCGACCGCGCGGTCCTGGTGTGCGGCACGGGCCTGGGCGTGGCGATCAGCGCCAACAAGGTGCCCGGCATCCGGGCTGTGACCGCGCACGACTCGTTCTCCGTCGAGCGCTCGATCCTGTCGAACGACGCGCAGGTGCTGTGCCTGGGCCAGCGGGTGGTCGGCCTCGAGCTGGCCCGCCGGCTCGTGCGCGAGTGGCTGACCTACCGGTTCGACCCCGCCAGCGCCTCGGCCGCCAAGGTGCAGGTGCTCTCCGACTACGAGGCCGCGCGCGGCGCGACGGCGGAGCGGGCCGCCGCCGGGGGTGCGGCGTCGTGCTGACCCCGGGGCCCTCCGTCGGCGCGCCGACCCTCACGGTCGGGGTGTCGCTGAAGATGTACTTCGGCCACGCCCGCACCCTGGAGTGGGCCCGCGCCGTCGCCGACGTCGCCCGCGCACACCCCGCCGTCACCGGCGGCCTGGTCGACCTGTTCGTCGTGCCGACGTTCCCGTCGCTGGTGGGCGTCCGCGAGGCGCTGGCCGGCACCGGGGTGCACCTCGGTGCGCAGGACCTGGCCTGGGCCGACGAGGGCGCGTTCACCGGCGAGGTGTCCGGGCGCGAGCTGCGCGAAGTCGGCTGCGACCTCGTCGAGGTCGGCCACGCCGAGCGTCGCCGCCTGTTCGGCGAGGACGACCGGGTCGTGGCCGACAAGGTCCACGCCGCCCTGCGCAACGGCCTGACGCCGCTGCTGTGCGTCGGCGAGGCGAGCGCGCCGGCCGTCCCCGACGGCGCCGTGGCCGCGGCCCTGGCCGCCGTCACCGCCCAGCTCGAGTCGGACCTGTCGGCCGCCGCGGCGGCCGGCGCCCTCGGCCCCGTGCTGGTGGCGTACGAGCCGGTCTGGGCGATCGGCACCCCGGCCCCGGCCCCCGACGCGCACATCGCCGGCGTGCTCGACGGGCTGCGGGCCTGGCTCGACGCCCGGCCCGAGCTGGCCGGCAGCCGCGTGATCTACGGCGGCAGCGCCGGCCCGGGCCTGCTGACCCGCGGCGCCGGGCGCGTCCGCGGCCTGTTCCTCGGCCGGTTCGCGCACGACCCGGCCGCGGTCGCCGCGATCCTCGACGAGGCCCTCGCGCTCGAAGGGGTGGCCGCATGAGCGTCCAGCCCGCGACGGCGACCGGCAGCGACATCGGCCTGAGCACCTACGCCTACTTCTGGCGCATGTCCGAGCGTGCTCCCGCGCCCATGACCCTCGACGACGTCCTGCGGGACACCGCCGCCCAGGGCGTGACGCTGTTCCAGGTGTGCGACCACCTGCCGCTCGACACCGCGTCCGACGAGCGGCTGGCCGAGATCCGGGCGCTGGCCGACGACCTCGGCATCACCCTCGAGGTCGGCACCCGCGGCACCCGCGAGGACCACCTGGAGCGGTACCTGCACGTCGCCGAGGCCCTCGGCGCCACGCTCGTGCGCTCCATGTGGACCAGCGGCGACGACCGCCCGGACGCCGCCGAGCAGCGCCGCCGCCTGCGGGCGGTGCTGCCGCGGTACGAGGCCGCCGGCGTGACCCTCGCGCTGGAGACCTACGAGCAGGTCTCCTCCGCCGAGCTCGTCGACCTGGTGGCGCAGATCGACTCGCCGGCGCTGGGCATCTGCCTGGACCCGGCCAACACCGTCGCCAACCTCGAGCACCCCGACGACGTCGTGGCCCGCTGCGCGCCGTGGACGAGGAGCTGGCACGTCAAGGACTTCGGCTTCACCCGCACCGACGGGTGGGTCGGGTTCCACTACACCGGCGTCCCGACCGGCACGGGCCGGCTGGACTACGCCGGCATCCGCCGGGTGCTGCGCCCCGCCGAGCGCGGCATCAACCAGGTGATCGAGTTCTGGCTGCCGTGGCAGGACGCCGCCGCCGGCGAGACCGACGCCGAGACCACGGTCCGCACCGAGCAGGAGTGGACCACCCTCACCATCGAGTACCTCAGGAGCAGGTCATGACCGACACCCTTCCCACCGAGACCGGCCAGCTGACCGTCGCCGTGATCGGCGCCGGCGGCAAGATGGGCACCCGCGTCTCGAACAACTTCGCCAAGAGCGAGGACTACACGACGCTCTACGCCGAGGCGTCCCCGGCCGGCCGCGAGCGCATCGAGGGTCTGGGCCGCACCGTGACCGACACGCTGGAGGCCGCCCGCGCCGCCGACGTCGTCATCCTCGCCGTGCCGGACGTCGTCCTGGGCGCGGTCTCCGAGGACGTCGTGCCGGTCATGAAGCCGGGCGCCATCGTGCTCACGCTCGACCCGGCCGCCGCCTACGCGGGCCTGCTGGCCCAGCGCGAGGACATCCACTACGCCGTGGCGCACCCGTGCCACCCGTCGGTGTTCCTCGAGCGCACCACCAAGGAGGAGTGGGACGACACGTTCGGCGGCATCGCCGCCCCGCAGGAGGTCGTCGCCGCCCTGGAGAACGGCTCCGACGAGGTCCGCGCGATCGCCGAGGGCGTCATCTCCACGATGTACGCGCCGGTCATCCAGGTGCACTGGGTCACCGTCAAGCAGCTCGCCGTGCTCGAGCCGACGCTGGTCGAGACCATCGCCTGCATGATCGGCGACTTCCTCAACGAGGCCCTCGAGGAGACCGTGAACACGGTCGGCGTGCCGCGCGAGGCCGCCCGCGCCATGCTCTGGGGCCACACCTGGATCGCGCTGACCAACGGCCTGCGCGGCTCGAACCCCTTCTCGGACGCCTGCCACATCGCGATGGGCTACGGCCGCGAGAAGATCATCAAGGAGGACTGGAAGCAGATCTTCGACGACACCGAGCTCGACACGGTGATCGCCAAGATGCTCAAGATCGACGCGGTGCGCCGCTGAGCCTCCGGGCCCTGCGCCCGCCGCCCCCGCCGGGGGCCACCCCTCGGCCGTGGGCACAGGACGCGCCGGGCGATCCGCGGGTCGCCCGGCGTGTCCTGTACCCGCATCCGTATCGACGACGGTGCGGGGTCAGTGGTGGGCGGCGCCCAGCGCGACGAACATCGCCCGGTTGAGGCGGAACGCCTCCTGGGCCTCGGCGACGGCGCGGGCGGTCTCCGCCGCGTCCAGCTCGAGGGCGTCGAGGCGCTCGCGGTAGAGGTCCTTGAACGGCTTGGCCCGGGGGATCTCCGGGAAGTCGTAGAACGCGAGGCCCTCGGCACCCATGCCGTAGTGCCGCTGCATCATCCGCTTGACGACCTGCCCGCCGGACAGGTCGCCGAGGTAGCGGGTGTAGGCGTGCGCCGCGTACTCCGGCAGCCGGGCGCCGACGTCGCGCAGGCGGGCCGCGTAGAGGCGCGTGGCAGGCAGGATGCGCACCTCGTCGCGCCAGCCGGCGCCGTAGAGGTGGGCCAGGTCGCGCTCGATCGACGGCACGCGCTCGAGCTCGTCGAAGACGAGGCCGGCGCCGCGCGGGTCGCGCCGCGCCAGCGCGCTCGCCTCCTCCAGCGCCCGGTAGACCTCGAGCTGCTGGGCGGCCAGGTCGGCGTAGGCGGCGACGTCGAGGCGGCCCGAGAGCAGCTGCTCCACGAAGCCCTGGGACTCGGCGGCCCGGTGCTCGGCGCGGGTGCCCTCGCGCAGCCGGGTCGACAGGGTGGGGGCGGCGACGGACGTGGCGGTCATGGTGCCTCCGATCGGAGGGGGAGGACAGGAGCGGGACCGACCTGACGATCCGTCAGGCTCTGGCTCACGCTAGCAGCCGAAGTTAGGTATGCCTATCCTGCGGTCCGCGACCGGTTCCTGCCCGCCGCCGCGCGCAGGGCGGCGCACAGCCCCCACCCGAGCGCGGCCCCGACCGCGTACCGCAGCAGGTCCGGCGCCCAGAACGTGGTGCCGAGCGCCAGGCGCACCAGCGGCCACCGCGCGGCCAGCTCCGCGGGCACCCCGGTGAGCTGGAACAGCTCGACGGCGGCGCACAGTGTCAGGCCGGCGAGGGCCGCCGACGCCGGGGCGGTGCGCGGCCGCAGGAGCACCACGAGCAGCACGACGAGCGTCGCGTACAGCGCGTCGCCGAGCGGGTCGCCGAGCGCGGGCGGCAGCCCCGCCCGCGCGCCGAGGCCGGCGAGGACGACGACGGCGGCGGCGAGGCCGGCGGCCGGGCGGGAGGTCATCCGCCGCACGCTAGCGGGCGGGCCTGCTGTCCGTGGCGCGCTCCCAGGTCTCGACGTCGCCGGGCACCACGTGGAACAGCGGGTGCGGCTCGGGGGTGAGCACCCCCTCCAGCGCCGCCGCGCGGTCGGGCGAGCGCGCCTGCAGCTTGGCGGTCAGGTGCTGCCACTCGTGCGCCACCTGGCCCGCCGTCACGGGGATCGGCTCGACGGTGCCCGGGCGCTCCACCCGGGCGAGGTCGAACCGGTAGCCGCGCTCGCCCGCCTCCGCGGCCACGGCCACGAGGTACGCCCCGACCGCCGCGGCGGGGTCGGGCTGCGCGCGGAAGCGCTCGAGCTGGGGGTGGTTGCGGTAGCCCTTGGTGCGGTCGAGGAGCACGGCCTGGGCGAGGAGCCCCTCGCGCCAGCACGCCGTGAGCCCCTGCCGGTCGAGGTACCGCGGGTGCAAGGACCAGAGACGCATCCGCCTAGCCTGCCCGCTGCCCGGCGCCCAGGCGCGCCGACCAGCGCTCCCACGGCGGCGCGTCGCGCCAGTTCACCGCCAGGGTGCGGAAGGCACGGCGGAACCGCCGGCGCAGCTGGGCGGCGCCGCGCAGGGACCGCGCCGAGACGTCGACCCGCAACGACCGGTCGAGCCGCACCGGGCCCAGCGGGGTCAGCAGGAACGCCAGGTCGAGGTCGTCGTGCAGCTCCGGGTCGTGGCGGTGCACGCGGTCGCGCACGGCCAGCCACGCCGTCCGGCGCACCGCCATGCTCGAGCCCCACACCGGCAGGTGCGCCAGCGCCAGGAAGCACAGGCCGTAGTACGCCCCCAGGTAGGCGCCGGCCGTCGCGCCGCCCAGCGCGCCGTGCTCGGCGAAGCGGCCGGTGCCCGTGACGGCGACCACCCCCGGCTCCGCGAGCGCGGTGGCGGCCTGCTCCACCCAGCGCGGGCCGGGCACGGAGTCGGCGTCCAGGCGGCCGACGACGTCGCCGGTCGCGGCGTCGTACCCGGCGGCCGCGGCGGCCGGGATGCCCGGGCGCGGCTCGGCCACCACGCGCGCGCCGTGCGCGCGGGCGACGGCGGCCGTGTCGTCGCGCGAGGCGTTGTCGACCACGATCACCTCCGCCGGGGCCACGGTCTGCGCGGCGAGCGCGCGCAGGCACCGGCGCAGCGCGCGGGCGTCGTCGCGCGCGGGGACGACGACGCTCACCGTCGGCAGCGTCCGTCGCGGGCCGGGGCTCACCGCAGCGCTACCCAGATGAGCAGCTGCGTCACCAGGAACCCGGTGACGAAGTTGAGCCACAGGAACCGCTGCCACCCGGCGTGGGCGCGCTCGCAGTCGGCGTCGGCCAGCGACCGGTACGGCGCGACGCTCGCCAGGTACGGCAGCGCGAGCAGGCCGGCGAGCCCGCCGGGCCAGCCGGCCAGCGCGACGACGACACCGGCGGCGGCGTAGAGCGCCATCGCCAGGCGCACGGTGCGCGCCGCGCCCAGCCACGTGGCCACCGACGCGATCCCGGCGGCCCGGTCGGCCTCGACGTCCTGCACCGCCCCGAACGCCTGGGACGCCATCCCCCACAGGAAGAAGCCCGCCAGCGCCGCCACGGCCGCCCGCGAGGGCTCGCCCCCGGCCAGCACCAGGCCGAAGACGGCGGGGCTGACGAAGTGCGTGCTGGAGGTGACCGAGTCCAGCAGCGGCCGCTCCTTGAACCGCAGCCGCGGGGCGGAGTAGGCGACCACCGCGAACACGCTCACCGCCAGCACCGCCGTCGAGCCCGCGCTCCCCACGGCCACGAGGTAGGCCAGGAAGGGCACGTTCGCCACGACGGCGGCGAGGACAGTCAGGCGGTGCCAGCGGCGGGACAGCACCACGCCCTCGATGCCGCCCTTGCGCGGGTTGCGCAGGTCGGACTCGTAGTCGAAGACGTCGTTGAGCCCGTACATCAGCAGGTTGTACGGCACCAGGAAGTACAGCGTCCCCAGCACGAACGTGGCGTCGACGCCGCCGCCCGCCATCAGGTACGCCGCCCCGAAGGGGTAGGCGGTGTTCACCCAGCTCACCGGGCGCGAGGCGCCCAGCAGCTGGCGGACCGCCGACGTGGCGGGGGCGGCGGCCGCGGTCATCGCTGCGTCCTCTCGTCGGCCACGTCCTCGTGCCCGCCCAGCAGCTCCCACAGCGCCGGCAGCAGGAGGACGGCGGCCACCGGCCACGCGAGGTCCTCGACCGGCGCCAGCCAGATGCGCGCCCCGGCGAGCGCTGCCTCGTCGTAGCGGAACAGGTCGGCCAGGATCATCAGGCTGTCGAAGACGGCGGTCAGCACCAGCAGCGCCGCGGCCACGGCAGCGGTGGCCGCCCACCAGCGCCGGCCGGGGCGCCGCGCCACGGCGGCGACGACGGCGAGCGCGGCGGCGCCCGCGACGAAGACCAGCGCCAGCCCGAGGTAGGTCATCGCCGCCCCCTCCCCGGGGCGCCCGCGGCCCCCCGCCGCGCGCCGCGCGGGCGGCGCGCGGCGAGCGCGCGGCGGGCCAGGCCGTGCGCCACCAGCGTGAGGTAGCACAGGAACGTGATGAAGAAGAGCTCCTCGAGCGGCAGCTCCGGCGCCAGCATCACGCCGGTCGTCCCCGCGCTGCCGCCGCGCTCGTAGAACCCGGCGTCGATCGCCACCACGTCCCACACCAGGAAGAACGCGACGCCGACCGCGAGCACCGCCACGCCGCGCCGCGCGTCCGCCCACAGCACCAGGCGGTAGCGGTGGTCGAGCAGCGCCATGCACGCGAGCGCGACGACCAGCGCCGCGAGGTACGCCAGCCCGGTCACGGCGCCCCCACCCGCGGCCGGCGCGCCCGGGTGGGGGCGCGCGAGCCGGCGCGGCCCGCCGCGCCCGGGGCGCCGACCTCCCGGCGCACCCGGTCGCGCAGGATCTCCGCGCTGATCAGGCACATCGGCAGCCCGACGCCGGGGATGGTGCCCGAGCCGGCGTAGTAGAGCCCGGCGACCTTGCGCGAGGCGTTCCCGGCGCGGAGGAACGCGCTCTGGCGCAGGGTGTGCCCGGGCCCGAGCATGCCGCCGCGCCAGGCGTGCAGGTCGGCGGCGAAGTCGCCGGGCCCGACCGTGCGGCGCACCACGACCCGCTCCGCCAGGTCGGGCACGCCGGCCCAGCGCGCGAGTTGGTCGATCGCCGCGTCGGCCACGCGCTCGACGGCCGGGGCGCCGCGGCCGTCGACGCCCCCGCGCCCGAGGCCCGGGTCGGCGGGCACCGGGACCAGCACGAAGAGGTTCTCGTGGTCCGGCGGCGCCACCGTCGGGTCGGTGCGGGACGGCGCGCACACGTACGCGGAGGCGGGCTCGGGGACGACGCCGGCGGCGATGTCGGCGAAGTTGCGCCGCCAGTCGCGGGTGAACAGCAGGGTGTGGTGGGCCAGCTGCGGCACCCGCCCGCGCACGCCGAGCATCGCCAGCACGCCGCCGGGGCCCGGGTCGCGCCGGCGCCACCAGGCCTCGGGATAGGTCTGCAGCGCCGGCGGCAGCAGCCGGGTCTCGACGTGGTGCAGGTCGGCGGCGCCCACCACCAGGGCGGCGGGCAGGTGGCGCTCGACGCCGCCGGGGTCGGTGCAGCGCACGCCGGTCACCGCGGCGTGGCGGCCCGCCCGGCCCGGGCGGGCGCCCTCGGCACCCGCGCCCTCGGCACCCGCGCCCTCGGCACCCGCGCCGGCGGCACCCGCGCCGGTGGCGCGCGTCGTGACGGCCGTGACCTCCCAGCCGGTGCGCAGCCGCGCGCCGGCCTCCCGCGCGACGTCGGCGAGCGCGTCCACGAGGCGGCCGAAGCCGCCGCGCGGGTAGCGGACGCCGCCCTCGAGGTCGAGGGCGCTCATCAGGTGGTACATGCTCGGCGCGCGGTCGGGGGAGGTGCCCAGGAACACCGCCGGGTAGCCGAGCACCTGCCGCAGCCGCGGCTCGCGGAACCGGCGGGCGACGAAGGACTCGAGCGACCGCAGCAGCAGGGGAGCGAGCCGGTGCCCCTGCAGCGCCACCTCCGGGTGCAGCAGCCCGCCCGGCGTGTCGAAGCTCGTGTAGAGGAAGCGGCGCAGCGCGGTCTCGTAGGTGCTGCGCGCCGAGCGCAGGTACCGGTCCAGCGCGGCGCCGGCGCCCGGCTCGGCCGCCTCGAACGTCGCGAGGTTGGCCGCGCGGTCCGCCACGACCTCCAGCGGGTCGCCGTCCTCGAACAGCACCCGGTAGGCGGGGTCCAGCGTCACCAGGTCGAGGCGCTCGGCCAGCGTGGTGCCGGCCTCGGCGAAGAACCGCTCGAACACCTCGGGCATGAGCAGCCACGACGGTCCGGTGTCGAAGCGGAACCCGCCGGACTCCCACGTCCCGGCGCGGCCGCCCACGGCGTCGGACCGCTCCAGCACGTCCACGCTCCAGCCGTCCCGGGCCAGCAGGGCCGCCGTGGCCAGGCCGGCGACGCCGCCGCCGACGACGACGGCGGACCGTTCGGCGCTCACCCGCGCCCGCCGGTGACGAGCACGCGCGCCAGCACGGCGGCCTTGACCCGGTCGGGCACCCGCACGCGCTCGCGGCGGATCACGTCCGCCGGTGTGCTGCGCAGGCGCCGCGCGAGCTCGGCGAACAGGCCGTGCGCCGCCGCCACCGCCACGCGGCTGGACGGCGGCAGGTCCGGCAGGGCGGCGGCGGCGACCGCGAGGTCGTCGTCGACGTCGTCGAGGACGCCGTCCCGGTCGGCGTCGGTGAGCCGCGCGCAGTCCACGCCCGGCAGGTACGACCGGCCGCGCACCCCGTGGTCCTCGGCGACGTCGCGCAGGAAGTTGAGCTTCTGGAACGCCGCGCCGAGGCGGGCGGCGGCCGGCGCGAGCCGCTCGTAGGCGGCGCCGTCGCCGTCGACGAAGACGCGCAGGCACATCAGGCCCACCACCTCGGCCGACCCGTGCACGTACTCGCGGTAGCTCTGCGGGTCGTGCGTCGTGACGGTGAGGTCGGCGCGCATCGACCGGAAGAACGGCTCGATCAGCGCGCGCTCGATGCCGGCGTGCCGGGCCGTGCCGGCGAAGGCGTGGACCACGAGGTTGGCGCTGCGGCCCGTGCGCAGGGCCGTGTACGTCTCGGCCTCCAGGGCGTCGAGCGCCGCGCCGCGCGCGTCGTCGGCCCACCCGCCCGGTTCGTCGACGATCTCGTCGGCGAGCCGCACGAGCGCGTAGACGTTGCGCACGTGCGTGCGCACGGGCTCGGCGAGCAGGCGGCACGCCCAGCCGAACGACGTCGAGTACCCGCGGATCACCGCCGCGGCGCTGGCGCTGGCCACGCGGTCGTACCGGGTCGCGGCCGGGCGCCCCGCGCGCGGGGCGACGAGCGTCATGCGTCGCGCCCGACGAGGGCGACGGTGTCGGCCCACTGCTCGAGCACGGGGGCCACGGGCAGGTGCGCCACGGTCTCGCGCGCCTCCCGCACCAGGTCGGCGACGAGGTCCTCGACGTACTGCCGGGCGCCGCACTCGATCATGAGGTCGCGCACGCGCTCCAGCTCCGCCAGCCCGGCGGTCGGGTCCCCCACCACGGGGGCGATCTCGGGCCAGGCCGGCGTCGAGCGGGCGTAGGCGACGAGCGGCGTGTACCTGCCCTCGCGCAGGTCGGACGCGGGGTCCTTGCCGGTGCCCCCGTGGTCCCCGTACAGCTCGTCGACGTCGTCGCGCAGCTGGTAGGCCAGCCCGAGGAGGGCCCCGTACCGCGACAGGGCGTCGACGACGCCCTCCGGGGCCTCGGCCAGCAGCGCGGCGAGCTCGAGGGGCAGCTGGAAGGAGTAGACGGCCGTCTTGTGCTCGGCCATGCGCAGGGCCTCGGTGACGTCGTGCCGTCCGCCGAGCGCGAGCCGGACGTCGGTGAGCTCCCCGGCCACGGTGACGCACAGGGCGCGGTCCAGCGCCTCGAGCAGGCGGTAGACGACCGCGGGCTCCGCGCCGCACAGCGCCACGGTGCGCACCGCGCCGGCGAGGGCGAGGTCACCGACGAGGATGCCCGCGGCGTCGCCGTAGCGCGCCGAGCGCCGGGCGTCGGCGCCGTCGGCCAGGGCCCGCGCGGCGAAGGTCCCGGAGACGTTCGGCCGGCCGCGTCGGACGGTGTCGCCGTCCACGACGTCGTCGTGGGTGACCAGCGCGGTGTGCAGCAGCTCGACGCCCGCCGCGACCTCGGCCGCGACCTGCGGCTGCGTGCCGCCGAGCGCCTCGTAGACGGTGGTCAGCAGGTGCGGGCGCACGCGCTTGCCGCCGGTGGCAGCGGTGTCGAGCGCGTCCTGCAGCGCATCGTGGTCCGCGGTCCCGTCGGGCGTGCGGCCGGTCGCGAGCGCGCGCGTGAGGGCCTGCTCCGCCTTCGACCCGGCCTGCCTCGCCCTCGACCCGGCCTGCTGCGTCATCGTGACCGCGCTCCGGCGAAGGGCCAGGCGGGCAGCGGGGCGCCCGCCGTCTCGTGCCCGAGGCCGACCAGCTCGGCCACCTGCTCGACCATCCACGGGCTCAGCGCCCACGGGGCGCCCGCGACCGCGCGCACCAGGTCGGTGGCGTCCACCCAGCGGTGGTCCACGAGCTCCTCCGGGTTCGGCCGGATCTCCGCGTCCACCCGGGCGGCGTACACGGGGCACAGCTCGTTCTCCACGACGCCGCTCGGGTCGACGGCGCGGTAGCGGAAGGCCGGCAGCAGGCAGGTCAGCCCGGTGATGCTGGTGCCCAGCTCCCGGTCGGCGTACCGGTGGACGGCGTCCTCGACGTCCTCCTGCGGACGCGGGTGCCCGCAGAAGGAGTTCGTCCACACCCCGGGCCAGGTCCGCTTGGTCAGCGCGCGGCGGGTCACCAGCACGCGGCCGTCGTCGTCGTGCAGGTAGCAGGAGAACGCCAGGTGGAGCGGCGTGGTGGCGTCGTGGACCGTGGCGCGCGGCGCCGTCCCGACGGGCATGCCCTCGTCGGAGAGCAGGACCACGGCGTCGGTGCTGTCAGCGGTCTGCGTCACTGGGAAGTACTCCTCGGGCCGGACCTCCGTCCACCCTACCTCGGGGTGGCCCCGTCCGCACCCGGGGCGGACCGGTGCCCTTGCCCGCCCGGCTCAGGGGTCGGTGACCAGCCCGGCGGGCGAGGTCAGCTCGGGCGCGGGTCCGCGGCCTGCAGCTGTTCGACGACGGAGTCCAGGTGCGCGGCGACGGCGGCCTCGGCGGCATCGGGGTCACCCGCCACGACGCCGTCGATGATGGCCAGGTGCTGGGGCAGCGACTGCGCCGGGCGCCCCGGCCGGAGCGCGAGCCGGAACTGGTAGCGGACCATCTGGCCGTTGAGACGCTCGAGCTGGCGACGGGCCACCTCCTGCCCGCTCGCCTGCACCACCAGCTCGTGCAGGCGCCGGTTGAGGCCGGAGTACGTGTCCACCGCGCCGGCGGCCACCGCATCCCTCATCTGTGCGCCGATCTGGACGAGCTCCTCGCGCTGCGCGGGCGACGCGAGCACCGCGGCCTTCCGGGCGCAGAGCCGCTCGAGCGCCGCGCGGCACTCGGTGATCTGCACCGCCTCGGCGACCGAGACCACGCGCACGCGCGCGCCGCGCCGCGGCACGAGCTCGACGAGGTCGTCCGCGGCGAGGTCCATCAGGGCCTCGCGGACGGCGCTGCGGGTCACCCCGTAGTCGTCGGCCAGGTCCTGCTCCACCAGCCGTTGACCCGGCGCGAGGTCCCCGACGCGCAAGGCCTGGCGGATCTGCGCGCCCACCTTGCGGCGCCCCTCGGCTCCGGTGAGCCGCACAGCCGTCACCTCGGCTCCTTCCGTGGGTCGGTGCTCGCGCGCTGTCGCGCCGGCACGAGCGTACTGTCCTGTCGGCCACCTGCCCGGTCGTCTCACAGTTTGTCGACTTTCTTGTCAACAATCTCGTCGACGATTAGCGTGACGCCAGTCACCTCACCGAGGAGGAACCGATGACCACCGACGCCGTGGACGGTGTGGCCGTGCCCCGCAGGCGCGGCGACCAGACCGCCGTGCCGTGCCTGTTCATGCGCGGAGGCACGTCCCGCGGGCCGTTCTTCGACGCTCGCCTGCTGCCCCCGGACCCGGCCGCGCGCGACGCGGTCCTGCTCGCCGCGCTCGGCTCGCCCGACGCGCGGCAGATCGACGGCCTGGGCGGAGCCCACCCGCTGACGAGCAAGGTCGGCCTGGTGCGTCCCGGCACCGTGCCGGGCGTCGACGTCGAGTGGCAGTTCGGTCAGGTGCAGCCCGTCGGTGACGTGGTCGACACCACCCCGAACTGCGGCAACATGCTCGCTGCCGTGCTGCCGTTCGCCATCGAGACCGGGATGGTGACGCCGGGCGGCGACACCACCACCGCCCGCGTGCTGACGCGCAACACGGGGATGGTCGCCGAGGTCACCGTGCGCACGCCGGTGGGGGAGGACGCTCGGCGGCACGTCGCGTACGGCGGTGGCGCCCGCATCGACGGCGTTCCCGGCACGGCGGCACCCGTCGAGATCGCCTTCCTGGACACCGCGGGATCGGTCGCGGGGGCGCTGCTGCCGACCGGCCGGGTGCGGGACACCGTCGCGGTCGACGGGCTGGGAGACGTCGACGTGACGCTCATCGACAACGGTCAGCCGCTGGTCGTCGTGGCGGCCGAGCGCCTGGGGGCCACGGGCTACGAGACCCCGGCCGAGATCGACGCCGACGACCGGCTCAGGGACCGGGTCGAACGGCTGCGGCTCGTCTGCGGGCGGGCCATGGGCCTCGGCGACGTGAGAGCGAGGAACTATCCGAAGATGACGCTCGTGGCGCCACCCCGGGCGGGCGGGACCATCGCCACGCGCTCGCTCATCCCGCACGTCGCCCACCAGTCCATCGGCGTGCTGGCCGCCGTCACTGCCGCCACAGCGTGCGTGCTGGAGGGCAGCGTGGCGCGCGACGTCGCCACGCCCGTGGAGGGCACGGAGGTCACCGTCTCGGTCGAGCACCCGTCGGGCGAGTTCTCCGTCACGCTCGGCCTCGACCCCGCCGACCCGCAGCGGGTCGTCCGCTCCGCGCTGCTGCGCACCGCCCGCCTGCTCATGGTCGGCGAGGTGCTCGTCCCCCGGGCCGTGTGGGACCCGGGCGCCGACGCCGCCGCCACCCGCACCACCCCGGAGGTCCTCGCATGATCATCGACGTCCACGGCCACTACACGACCGCGCCCGCGCCGCTCGCCGCGTGGCGCGACGCCCAGGTGGCCGCGCTGGGCGACCCCACGCGGGCGCCCGACCCGGCCGGGCCGCGCATCAGCGACGACCAGATCCGCGAGAGCATCGAGGCCAACCAGCTGCGCCAGATGGACGAGCGCGGCATCGACGTCACGGTGTTCTCGCCCCGCGCGTCGTTCATGGCCCACCACGTGGGCGACCTGGCGACCTCGACGGCCTGGGCCCGCATCTGCAACGACCTGTGCCACCGCGTCGCCGAGCTGTACCCCGACCGGTTCGCCCCCGCCGCGATGCTGCCGCAGTCGCCGGGCGCCGACCCGGCCACGAGCGTGGCAGAGCTGGAGCGGGCCGTGACCGAGCTCGGCGCCGTGGCCGTGAACCTCAACCCGGACCCCTCGGGTGGGCACTGGACCTCGCCGCCGCTGACGGACCGCTCCTGGTACCCGCTCTACGAGACGATGGTCGAGCTCGACGTGCCCGGCATGGTGCACGTCTCCACCAGCTGCAACGCCGCCTTCCACACCACGGGCGCGCACTACCTCAACGCCGACACCACGGCGTTCATGCAGCTGCTGCAGGGCGACCTGTTCGCCGACTTCCCCACGCTGCGGCTCGTGGTGCCGCACGGCGGCGGCGCGGTGCCCTACCACTGGGGTCGCTTCCGCGGGCTGGCGCAGGCGCTCGGCAAGCCGGAGCCGGAGGAGCACCTGCTGGGGAACGTCTTCTTCGACACGTGCGTCTACCACCAGCCCGGCATCGACCTGCTGCTGGACGTGATCCCGGCGACGAACGTGCTGTTCGCCTCGGAGATGATCGGCGCCGTCCGCGGCGTCGACCCGCGCACCGGCCACCACTTCGACGACACCCGCCGCTACGTCGAGAAGGCCGGGCTGTCGCCGCAGGACCTGGTGGCGGTGCAGGAGCGCAACGCGAGGGCGGTCTACCCGCGCCTCGACGCCCGACTGGCCCGCCAGGGCCGCTGAGCAGGAAGGAGCCCGACGTGCACGAGCTGGGCGTCGTCCACCAGAAGATCACCCGCGCCGACCGCGAGGCGGTCGAGGCGCTGCGGCCCTTCGGGGTCGCCACCGTCCACGAGGCGATGGGCCGGCTGGGCCTCATGCGCCCGTACCTGCGTCCCGTCTACGCAGGCGCCCGCCTCTGCGGGACCGCCGTGACCGTCCTGCTGCAGCCGGGCGACAACTGGATGCTGCACGTGGCGGCCGAGCAGGTGCAGCCGGGCGACGTCGTCGTCGCGGCGTGCACCACCGAGAGCGAGGACGGGTTCTTCGGCGAGCTGCTCGCCACGTCGCTGCGCGCGCGCGGCGCCGCCGGCCTGGTCATCGACGGCGGCTGCCGCGACGTCGACGCCCTGCGGGAGATGGACTTTCCGGTGTTCTCCCGCGCGATCAACGCCAAGGGCACCGTCAAGGCCACCCTGGGCTCGGTCAACGTCCCGGTGGTGTGCGCCAACGCGCTGGTCACGCCCGGCGACGTCGTCGTCGCCGACGCCGACGGCGTCGTCGTCGTGCCCTCCGCCCGGGCCGCCGAGGTGGCCGCGGCCTCGGCGCGGCGCGAGGCCGCCGAGGAGGGCAAGCGAGCCCGGTTCGCCGCCGGCGAGCTGGGCCTGGACATGTACGCGATGCGCGAGCCGCTGGCCGCCGCCGGCCTGCGCTACGTCGACTGAGGGGAGGACCGATGACCACCGCCACCCAGGTCACGCCCGGCTGGCTCGACTGGTACCACGGGCCGAGCACGCCGCAGTTCGTGCTGCCCGAGGGCACCGTGGACGCGCACTGCCACGTCTTCGGCCCAGCGGCGCGCTTCCCGTACGCGCCGGAGCGCAAGTACACCCCCACCGACGCGTCCAAGGACGACCTGTTCGCCCTGCGTGACCACCTGGGGGTCAGCCGCAACGTCATCGTGCAGGCCACCTGCCACGGTGCCGACAACAGCGCCATGGTCGACGCGCTGCAGGCCGCCGGCGGCCGCGCCCGTGGCGTGGCGACGGTGCGCCCCGACGTCCCCGAGGCCGAGCTGCGTCGCCTGCACGACGCCGGCGTGCGGGGCGTCCGCTTCAACTTCGTGCGCCGGCTCGTGGACGCCGCGCCCACGGACGCGCTGGCCACGATCGCCCGCAGGATCGCGCCCCTGGGCTGGCACGTGGTGATCTACTTCGAGGCCGCCGACCTGGCGGAGCTCGCCCCCTTCTTCGCCTCGCTGCCCACGCCGTTGGTCGTCGACCACATGGGTCGGCCCGACGTCGCCCAGCCCGTGGACGGGCCCCAGTTCGCGCGGTTCCTGCGGTTCGTGGAGGCGAACGACGTCTGGGTCAAGGTCTCGTGCCCCGAGCGCCTCTCCGCGACCGGCCCGCGCGCGCTCGACGGCGAGCGCCGGCCCTACCGCGACGTGGTGCCGTTCGCGCGCACCGTCGTCGAGGAGTTCGGCGACCGCGTGCTCTGGGGCACCGACTGGCCGCACCCCAACCTCACGGACCACATGCCCGACGACGGGCTGCTCGTCGACTACGTCCCGCAGATCGCGACCACCGCGGACCAGCAGCGGCGCCTGCTGGTCGACAACCCCATGCGCCTCTACTGGCCGGGCGAGGACGCCTGACCCCTCTCGAAGGAGCTCGCAGTGCAGCACTCCAACGCGGCGAACCGGCTCGACCGGCTGCCGCTCACCCGGTTCCACAAGGTCACACTCGTGGCGGTCGCGTTCGCGTACTTCTTCGAGTTCGCGGACATCAACACCTTTGCCATCACGGCCCCGCGCGTGCGCGAGCTGTGGGGCTCGGACGTCAACCACATCGCCTACGTGACGTCGCTGTCCTTCGTGGGCATGTTCATCGGCTCGGTCGTGGCGGGCGGGCTGGCCGACCGGCTGGGCCGCAAGCGCACGCTGACCATCACGACGCTGTGGTTCGCGCTGTTCTCGTTCGCGTCGGTCTTCGCGTGGGACATGGCCTCGCTCGGCGCCTTCCGTGTGCTGACCTCGGCCGGCCTGTCGGCGATGACCGTCGTGGCCGTCGTCTACATCAACGAGCTCTACCCCCGCCGCGCGCGCGGCAAGTACCAGGCCTACGCCATCGTCATCGGCATCTGCGGCACGCCGGTCACGAACCTCATCGCCTCCTTCGTGGTGCCGCTGACCGACTGGTCGTGGCGCCTGGTGTACCTGTGGGGCGCGCTCGGTGTGTTCTTCCTGCTCTTCGTCGGCAGGCTCGAGGAGTCCCCGCAGTGGTACGAGAGCCGCGGTCGCGTCGAGGAGGCCGACGCCGTGCTGCGCCGGATCGAGGCGCGCGTGGCACGCGAGGCCGGCGTCGAGCTGGCGCCGGCCGCCGCCCCCGTCGTCGAGCCGCCACGGCCCAAGGCGTCGGTGTCGCTGCTGCTGCAGAAGAAGTACCTGTTCCCGACGATCCTGCTGTCGGTCCTGTGGATCACCCAGACCATCGGGTTCTTCGGGTACTCGAGCTGGGCGCCGACACTGCTGGCCGCCGAGGGCATCAGCGTGGAGGACTCGATCTTCTACATCGCGCTGACGACGGTCGGCGCCCCGCTCGGCTCGTTCCTGGCGTCCGTCGTGACCGACCGGTTCGAGCGCAAGTGGTGCCTGGTGGTCTTCGGCCTGGTCATCGCCGTCAGCGGCCTGCTGTACGGCCTGACCTTCCACCCTGTGCTCATCGTGGTGTTCGGGTTCATGGTCAACCTGTTCGAGCGCGGCTACACGGCCCTCGCGTACGCCTACTCGCCGGAGCTGTACGACACCCACGGCCGCTCGCTCGGCACCAGCGTCTCCTACGGCCTGGGCCGGCTGTCCAACGCCGTCGGCCCGCTGGTCATCGCGGGCCTGTACACCGGCTCCGGGTACCGCAGCGTCTTCTTCTTCATCGCCGGCACCTGGGTCGTGGGCGCGCTGGCGCTGGCGATCTTCGGCCCGGCCACCCGCCGGCGCCGCCTGGCGGAGGCCGCCGGGCAGCCGGAGCTCGCGCAGGCCTGAGCGCAGCGCGTCCCGGGCCGCCGGGAGACCCCCGGGACGTGCCCGCCGCTCACGCGCCGCCGGCCACCAGGCCGGCGGCGCGCGCCGCCGTCCGCAGGTCGGCCACCAGCGCGTCGAACGCCTCGTCCCAGCCGCCCTTGCCGCGCAGGCGCAGCAGCGCCGACGGGTGGGTGGTGACGAGGACGGCGGCCGGCGCCCCGCCGACGTCCGGCGCGTCGTCGAGCAGCCGGCCGCGCAGCTGGGTCACCCGGACCGCCCTGCCCAGGACGGCGCGGGCCGCGGTGGCGCCGAGCGCCACGACGACGCGCGGTCGCACGGCGGCCAGCTCCGCGCTCAGCCACGGCAGGCAGGCGTGCACGTGCGCGACGTCGGGCGTCTTGTGCAGGCGCCGCTTCCCGCGCTCCTCGAAGCGGAAGTGCTTGACGGCGTTGGTCACGTAGACGGCGTCGGGCGCGACGCCGGCGGCGGCGAGGGCGTCGTGCAGCACGCGGCCCGCCGGCCCGACGAACGGCTCGCCCTCGCGGTCCTCGGAGTCGCCCGGCTGCTCGCCGACCAGCACCAGCGGCGCGTCGGGCGGGCCGTCCGAGAACACCACCTGCGTGGCGGGCGCCCACAGCTCGCAGCCGCGGCAGGCGCGGGCCGCCTGCGCCAGCGCGGGCACGTCGGCGTCCGCCGGCACCCACTCCTGCGCGCCGGGCCGCTCGGGCGCCGGGGTCCGTGCGTTCGTCGTCGCCACTCCTCGTCCTCCTCGGGTGCTCCCTCGGGTCCGCCGGCCGTCCCCGCGGACGCCGTCGGGGCCAGCCCACCAGGTCATCGGGCCGTTCGCCGCCGGTAGGCTCGGCCGCATGGGGTGGAGCTTCGGTCGTCGTCGGCCCGTCACGTACCTGCTGGGCCAGCCGGTCGACCCGTACCCGGCCCAGCCCCCGGAGGCCCGGCGCGGGCGCGTGCTGCGCATCACCGAGATCGGCGAGCCCGTGCTGCACACGCCGGCGCGCGAGGTCACCGCGTTCTCGACGCCCGAGCTGGCGCGCCTGATCGACGACATGTTCGCCACGATGGAGGTGGCCGAGGGCGTGGGCCTCGCGGCGCCGCAGGTCGGGGTCGACCTGCGGGTGTTCGTCTACGACCTCACCGACGAGCGCGGCGACCGGCACGTGGGTCACGTGGTCAACCCCGTCCTCGAGATGGACCTGGAGTCCGACCTGGAGACGGAGGACGAGGGCTGCCTGTCGGTGCCGGGCGCCTACGAGCCGCTGGCGCGCCCGAGCGTGGCGCGGGTGCGCGGCGTGGACCAGCACGGGGCGCCGGTGGAGCTGGAGGGGGTCGGCTTCCTGGCCCGCTGCTTCATCCACGAGTCGCAGCACCTGGACGGCACCCTGTACTGGGACCACCTGGCGCCCGAGCACCAGGCCGACGCCCTGCGCCAGCGCGACGAGGAGCGCCCGCACGTCCTGGCGGCGCGCCACGAGATCGCCGTCGAGCTCGGCAAGAAGCCCGCCGAGTACCCGGAGCAGCCCGCCGGCGGTCGCTGACCGGGTCGCGGCCGGCCTCAGCCGAGGCCGCGCACCCAGGCGGCGACGGCGTCGGCCACCTCGGCGTCGCGCCCGCGCACGTCGTGGGCGCCGGGCAGGGTCACCCGCGTGACGGGCCCGGGGATCGCCTCCGCGTGCTGCGCCAGCTCCTCGGGGCTGCCGAAGGGGTCCCGGTCGCCGGAGACGAAGAGCACCGGCACCCGCAGGTCCCCGAAGTGCTCGACGCGCAGGCGCTCCGGCTTGCCCGGGGGGTGCAGCGGGTAGCTCAGCAGCACCAGCCCGGCCGCGGGGAGCCCCTGCGCCACCGCCATCGAGCACATGCGCCCGCCGTAGGACCGCCCGCCGAGCAGCAGGTGCCGGGTGCCCACGCCGAGCGACCGCGCGAACCGCCCCGCCTCCCGCTCGAGGTGCGCGACCGCGACGGGCGGGCGGTCCGGCACCCGCTTGCCGGCGAGGCGGTAGGGGAAGTCGAGGCGCTCGGTGGGCAGGGGCGCGACGGCGGCCTCGACCGCGACGAGGGTGTGGTGGTCGCGGCCGGCGCCGGCGCCGGGCGTGAGGACGAGGCCGGCGGGGGAGCCGGTCGGGGCTGCGGGCATGCGCCCAGTCTGCCGTCCCGGACGGCGCGCCGGCCGCCGCCCGCAGCGGCCGGACCGATGCTGACACCGCGGTGTGTGAACGCTCACATTCGCCCCGGTCCGGCGGGATCGCGCCGTTTACATCGATTACCTTGAGCGCGTTGCACACCATCGTGCCTCGCCTTCCACGCCGTGGTGGGGCCTCCCGACGAGGGGACATTGATCGATGACTGATCAGATCGGTGCGAACCCGATCGTGCTCCAGCGCGCCGACCCGTGCGTGCTGCGCCACGACGGGCAGTACTACTTCACCGGCTCCTACCCGCTCTACGACCGCATCGTCCTGCGGCGTGCGGAGCGGCTCGAGGATCTCCAGGCGGCGCCGGAGGTGACGATCTGGCGCCGTCACGAGTCCGGGCCGCAGTCCCACCTGATCTGGGCCCCGGAGATCCACCGGGTCGACGGGAGGTGGTACGTCTACTTCGCCGCCGCGCCCGACGACGCCGTCACGGTCGACGTGCCGGGCTCGGACGACACGTTCAACCACCGGGTCTTCGTCCTGGAGTGCGCCGACGCCGACCCGCTCACCGGCACGTGGGTGGAGCGCGGACAGGTCGACACCGGCTGGGAGTCGTTCGCCCTCGACGCCACGAGCTTCGTGCGCGACGGCGTGCAGTACCTCGTGTGGGCGCAGCAGGACGCCGAGATCAAGGGGCACTCGAACCTCTACATCGCCAGCATGGCGAACCCGTGGACGCTCGCCACGCCGGCGGTGCTGCTCAGCCGGCCGGAGTTCGACTGGGAGACCCAGGGCTTCTGGGTCAACGAGGGCCCGTCGGTGCTGCAGCGCGACGGGCGGCTGTACCTGACGTACTCCGGCTCGGCCACGGGGATCGACTACGCCATGGGCCTGCTCACCGCCGACGCCGACGCCGACCTGCTGGACCCGGCGTCGTGGGCCAAGAGCCCCGAGCCCGTCTTCGTCAGCGACCCGGCGGCCGGCCAGTACGGCCCCGGCCACAACTCGTTCACCGAGTCCCCGGACGGCGGCGTCGTCCTCGTCTACCACTCGCGGACCTACACCGAGATCACCGGCGACCCGCTGTACGACCCCAACCGCCACGCCTGCGCCCAGGTGCTGCCGTTCGACGCCGACGGCGACCCGGTGTGGGGCACCCCGCTGGCGAACACCCGACCCACCCCCACCTCGACCGAGGTGCTCGACCCGTGTGGACGATTCTGATGAGCGACGCTGCTCCCGCCACCGCTGCCACCCCGCCGAGCGCGCGGGCCTCGCTGACGAAGCCCTCCTTCTGGAACTTCGGCGGCCTGTTCTTCTTCTACTTCGCGATCTGGCAGCTGGCCTTCACCTTCCTGCCGCGCTGGCTCGAGACCGAGGCCGGCATGGGCTCGGGCGCCCGCGGCCTCGTCAGCTCGGTGATGGCCCTGACCGCGTTCTGCCTGCAGCCGTTCTACGGCTACATCCAGGACCGCCTCGGGCTGCGCAAGAACCTCTTCGCCTTCGTCGTGCTCATGGGCGCGCTGACCGGCCCGTTCTTCGCCTTCGTCTTCGTCCCGGTCGCGCAGGCCAACGAGTACCTCGGCGCCGTCGTCGGCGGCACCTTCCTGTCGCTGTCCCTCAACGCGGGCGTCGGCATCGTCGAGGCGTTCAACGAGCGCAGCTCGCGCGCCCTCGGCTTCGAGTACGGCCACGTGCGGCTGTTCGGCTCGGTCGCCGGCGCCCTCGCCTCCCTCGTCGGTGGTTTCATCTGGGCCTCCGACCCGGACAACGTGTGGTGGGCCGGCTCGTTCTCCGCCGTCGTGCTCGGCGTGCTCCTGCTCGTCGCGCGCACCCCGAGGACCCAGCAGGCGGCGGAGGCCGCCGGCGGGCCGGCGGCACAGGAGCCGAAGACGCGCGTGAGCATGGCGACCGTCCGGCAGCTGCTGACGAACCGCTCGTTCGTCGGGTTCATGGTGCTGATGTTCGGCACCGCCGCGCTGTACGACGTGTTCGACCAGCAGTTCCCGAACTACTTCGCCCGGTTCGTCACCGGCGACCTCGACCCGCAGGTGCTGTTCTCCCGCATCGTGTTCGTCCAGATCCTCGCCGAGGCGCTGATCATGGTCGTCACGCCGTTCATCATCAACAAGATCGGCGCGAAGAACGGCCTCATGGTCTTCGGCGCGATCCTCGTGGTGCGCGTGCTGGGCTCGGCGCTCTTCACGCACACCAGCCTGCTGATCGTGTGGCGCCTGCTCGCCGCCGTCGAGATGCCGTTCATGCTCATCTCGGTGATGAAGTACATCACCCGGATGTTCGACGTCCGCATCTCCGCGACGGCCTACATGATCGGCTTCAACATGGCCAAGCAGGTGGGCATCGTCATCTTCTCGGCGGTGTTCGGCTTCGCCTACGACGCGATCGGCTTCGGCCACACCTACCTGATCATGGCCGTGGTGATCGCCGCGGTCACGGTGGTGGCGGCGCTGATCATGCGCGACGACCGGCACCACGCCCTGACCGGTGGCGTCGACGGGGCGGCCGGCGGCGGCCCGGCGCGCGACGACGTGCCGGTCGCGTCCGCCGACCCGGTGGCCAGCGGTCGCTGACGGCGCGGGCCTGCTCCGCCGGCACGTCCTGACGGGGCCGCACCCACCAGGGTGCGGCCCCGCGCGCCGTCCGCCGTCACGATCGAGGACGCCTGCTGTCCGGGACGGCTGGCACGGTGGCGTCACCGACCGAGAGGAGACCCTCAGCGGACCACCGTGACCGGGCAGGCCGCGTACTCCAGCACCTGCCGGCTCGTGGAGCCCAGCAGCAGGCGGTCGAACCCGCCCATCCCGCGGGCCCCCACCACCACGCGGCCGGCCGTCGCCGACTCCTCGACGAGCGCCTTGGCCGCCGGGGCGTGCACGACGGTGCGCACCAGGCGGTCGGCCGGCAGCGTGACGCCGGTCTTCGCCAGCGCCCGCTCGACCAGCTCGTCGAGCCGCGCGGCCGCGAACTTCTCGTACTCGTCGATCGGCGGCGCGTACCCCCACGACCCGGGCAGCGGCGCCAGCGTGGTGATCTGCCAGGCGAACACCGCCTCGAGCACGCAGCCGACCGTCGCGGCCACCTGCAGGCCGTGGCACAGCGCCGCGGCGCTGGCCGACGAGGTGTCGACGCCGACGACGATGCGGCCCGGCCGGTCGGTCGGCGGCGCCGGCTCCTCCGGCGGGTGCGGCCGGTCCTTGCGCACCACCGTCACGGGCACCTCGACGCGCTCGACCACCTCGGAGGACACCGAGCCGAGCACCAGCCGGCCGATCCGCCCGCGCCGTCGCCGGCCGAGCACCAGCATCTCCGCGTCCGCCGCGGCCTCCAGCAGCGCGTCGGTCGCCCCACCCTCGGCGAGCTCGACCGACGCCTCGACCCGCGCGCCGGTGCGCCGGCGCGCGGCGTCGAGGATCCCCAGCACCTGCTCGCGGCGCCGCTCGACCTCCTCGGCGTACTCGTCCGGCTGCATCCCGCGCCGGCCCGGCCAGACGTAGACGGCCACGAGCGGCAGTCCCCGCCACTGCGCCTCGTGCAGGGCCCAGTCGAGGGCCTCGTCCGACTCCGCCGAACCGCTGACTCCCACCACGACGCCCCGCATCGCGCCCACGCCCCTCCGTCGCCCTGCACCTCGCCCGGCCACCTCGCCCGGCCGCCTCGCCGTGCCGCCTCGCCGTGCCGCCTCGCCGTGCCGCCTCGCCGTGCCGCCTCGCCGTGCCGCCTCGCCCGGCAGCTCCTCCCGGCAGCCTAGGGACGCCCGTCCCCGCCCGCCCGGGGGCCAGCCGTGCCGCGGGCGCTCAGTCCCGGCCGCGGCCGGCGTCGCCGTGCTCCGCCTCGCCGTGCTCCTCCTCGCCGTGCTCCTCCTCGCCGTGCAGCAGCGTCCGCACCGGCCGCGTCACCACGTCGACGCGGTCGACGAGGTCGGCCGGCCCGGTCACCACGAGCGCGCGGTCGGCCACCGGCACGTAGACGGCGACGACGTCGCGCACCACCACGCGCGTGCTCGGCGCGAGCGAGCCGTCGACGACGAACGTGCCCTCCTCCAGCGGCACCTCGTCCACGGCCTCGACGATGGCGCGCATCGCGCTGCGGTAGTCCGCGTAGTCCTCGGCGAAGTCGGGCACCTCGCCGGCGGCGTCCGGCGCGTCGGGGCCGGTCCCGGGGCCGGGCTGCTCGACGGGGGAGCGCAGGTCGGCGTGCAGCGGCGCGGCGAGCGCCCCGCTGCACGCGGCGCGCACGACGTCGTCGACCAGCTCGGGCGGGCACGGCTCGTGCAGCGTCTCCACCTCGAGCGCCTCGCCGGCGAAGGTGCGGTAGGCCCGCAGGAACCGCTCCGCGGTCGGGTCGTCGCGGTGGTCGGAGCCCGTGACGGTCTCCTCCTCCAGGTCCAGGCCCCAGGTGAGCGGGTCGTCCACCTCGCCCACCACGCCCGAGGACCGCGCGAAGCGTGCGACGAGCTGCTCCCACGACCGGTGCTGCGGGTGGTCGTCGTTCTCCATGGGCCTCCCCCTCCCGGCGGTCCCGCGTGCCCGTCGTGCCGGGCATGCCTCGAGCGTGCCCGCACCTGCCCGGCCCGGCAATCCAACGCGCCGTCACGCCCCTGGCGAACATGGGCAGAACTCGGCCACCCGCCTGGTTGGCAACGCATAGAGTCGTAGCGGTCAGGCTGTCGTCGCCGAGTGGCCACCGAGAGGCCACGGGAATCCGGCGGGGTGCAGGTACGCCGCTCGTGAGGGAGCAGCACATGTTCGAACGTTTTACGGACCGAGCCCGTCGGGTCGTCGTCCTCGCCCAGGAAGAGGCGAGGATGCTCAACCACAACTACATCGGCACGGAGCACATCCTCCTCGGCCTCATCCACGAGGGCGAGGGCGTGGCCGCCAAGGCGCTGGAGTCGCTGGGCATCTCGCTCGACGGCGTGCGCACGCAGGTCACGGAGATCATCGGCGAGGGCCAGCAGGCCCCGAGCGGGCACATCCCGTTCACGCCGCGTGCCAAGAAGGTGCTGGAGCTGTCGCTGCGCGAGGCGCTGCAGCTCGGCCACAACTACATCGGCACCGAGCACATCCTCCTCGGCCTCATCCGCGAGGGTGAGGGCGTGGCCGCGCAGGTGCTCACCAAGATGGGCGCCGACCTCAACAAGGTGCGCCAGCAGGTCATCCAGCTGCTGAGCGGCTACCAGGGCAAGGAGCCCGTGTCCGCCGGCGGCCCGCAGGAGGGCCAGCCGTCCGGCTCGGCCGTCCTGGACCAGTTCGGCCGCAACCTGACGCAGGCGGCGCGCGAGGGCAAGCTGGACCCGGTCATCGGCCGCTCGACGGAGATCGAGCGCGTCATGCAGGTCCTGTCCCGCCGCACCAAGAACAACCCGGTCCTGATCGGTGAGCCCGGCGTCGGCAAGACCGCCGTCGTCGAGGGCCTCGCGCAGGACATCGTGCGCGGCGACGTGCCGGAGACGCTCAAGGACAAGCAGCTTTACACGCTGGACCTGGGCGCCCTGGTGGCCGGCTCGCGCTACCGCGGTGACTTCGAGGAGCGCCTGAAGAAGGTGCTCAAGGAGATCCGCACCCGCGGCGACATCATCCTGTTCATCGACGAGATCCACACCCTCGTCGGGGCGGGTGCCGCCGAGGGCGCGATCGACGCCGCCAGCATCCTCAAGCCGATGCTCGCCCGCGGCGAGCTGCAGACCATCGGTGCCACCACGCTCGACGAGTACCGCAAGTACGTCGAGAAGGACCCGGCCCTGGAGCGTCGCTTCCAGCCGATCCAGGTGGCCGAGCCGTCGCTGCAGCACGCCATCGAGATCCTCAAGGGCCTGCGCGACAAGTACGAGGCGCACCACCGCGTGTCCATCACGGACGGTGCGCTGGTCTCCGCCGCGACGCTCGCCGACCGGTACATCAACGACCGGTACCTGCCGGACAAGGCGATCGACCTGATCGACGAGGCCGGTGCGCGCCTGCGCATCCGTCGCATGACGGCTCCGCCGGAGCTCAAGGTCCTCGACGAGGAGATCGCCGAGGCGCGCCGGGAGAAGGAGTCGGCGATCGACGAGCAGGACTTCGAGAAGGCCGCCGGGCTGCGCGACAAGGAGAAGCAGCTCACTGCCAAGCGCGCGGACCGCGAGAAGGCCTGGAAGTCGGGTGACCTGGACACCGTCGCCACGGTGGACGAGGAGCTCGTCGCCGAGGTGCTGGCGATGTCCACGGGCATCCCGGTCGTCAAGCTGACCGAGGAGGAGTCCAGCCGCCTGCTGCACATGGAGCAGGAGCTGCACAAGCGCGTCGTCGGCCAGGAGGCCGCGATCAAGGCGCTGTCGCAGGCCATCCGCCGCACGCGGGCCGGCCTCAAGGACCCCAAGCGCCCCGGTGGGTCGTTCATCTTCGCCGGCCCCACGGGCGTCGGCAAGACCGAGCTGGCCAAGGCGCTCGCCGAGTTCCTCTTCGGGGACGAGGACGCGCTGATCCAGCTCGACATGTCGGAGTTCTCGGAGAAGCACACCGTCTCGCGGCTGTTCGGCTCCCCGCCCGGGTACGTCGGCTACGACGAGGGCGGCCAGCTCACCGAGAAGGTGCGCCGCAAGCCGTTCTCCGTGGTCCTGTTCGACGAGGTGGAGAAGGCCCACGCGGACATCTTCAACTCGCTGCTGCAGGTGCTCGAGGACGGTCGCCTCACCGACTCGCAGGGTCGGGTGGTCGACTTCAAGAACACCGTGATCATCATGACCACGAACCTCGGCACCCGGGACATCGCCAAGGGCGTGCCCACGGGCTTCAACGCGACCGGCGACACCACGACGTCGTACTCGCGCATGAAGGCCAAGGTCAACGAGGAGCTCAAGCAGCACTTCCGGCCGGAGTTCCTCAACCGCGTCGACGACGTGGTGGTGTTCCCGCAGCTGACGCAGGACGAGATCGTGCAGATCGTCGACCTGGAGATCGCCAAGCTGGACCGCCGCCTGCGCGACAAGGACATGGGCCTCGAGCTCACGCAGCCCGCCAAGGTGCTGCTGGCCGAGAAGGGTTACGACCCGGTGCTCGGTGCCCGTCCGCTCAAGCGGGCGATCCAGCGGGAGATCGAGGACGTCCTGTCCGAGAAGATCCTGTTCGGCGAGCTCAAGCCGGGCCAGGTCGTGGTCGTCGACGGCCAGGGCGAGGGCATCCTCGGCGAGTTCACCTTCCGCGGCGAGGACAAGGCCGACCACCCGGCCGAGCCGGTCGCCGTCGGTGCCGCCGCGGCGCCGGACGTGCCGCGCTCGACGGGCAGCGACCTCCCGCCCACGGGTGGGCTGAGCGCCCAGGCCGGCTGATCGTCGGGAGCTGATCGACCCGGTCTGCCGACCGCACACGAAGGGCCCCGGTCTCCGCAAGGAGGCCGGGGCCCTTCGCCGTCCCCGCCGAGATAGAGACCCCTTCCCGCGAGATAGAGACCCCTCCCGCCGAGTTAGAGAGGTCCCCTCTCTAACTCGGCGGGAGGGGTCTCTATCTCGGCGTCAGGCGGGGAGGCCGAGGCGGGTCAGGATCGCGTCGGCCAGCTTGGCGACGTCGTCGACGACGGCGACGGCGCCCGCCGCCGCGAGCTCGCCCGGCGCGGCGTACCCCCAGGACACGCCCAGGCAGTCGATGCCGTGGGCCGCGGCACCGTGCACGTCGTGCTCGCGGTCGCCGACCATGACCGTCGGCGCGTCGCCCGCCGTGCGCCCGAGCGTGGCCAGGGCCGCGGCGATGACGTCGGCCTTGGTGGAGGACTCGTCCAGCGGCGCGCCGAACACGCCGTCGACCAGCGCGGCGAGGCCGAACCGCTCGGTGATCGGCCGGGCGAACACCTCCGGCTTGGACGTCGCCACGGCCAGCACGCAGCCGGCCGCGCGCAGCTCGCGCAGCACCTCGGGGACGCCGTCGAACACCGAGTTCTCCCACATGCCCGACTCGGCGAACCGCGCCCGGTAGGCGGCGATCGCCTCCGCCACCCGCTCGGCCGGCACGCCGTGGCGCGGGAACGAGTCGGTGATCGGCGGGCCGACGAACGATCGCAGCGTCGCGGCGTCCGGCACCGGCAGCCCCAGCGACGTGTAGGCGTGGGCCACCGACGCCGTGATGCCGGGCGCCGAGTCGGTCAGCGTGCCGTCGAGGTCGAGAAGCACCAGGGGAGCGGGGGAGGTCATACCGGCAGGCTACGTGCTGCGCCAGCCGCCCGGACGGCCGGCGCGCAGCACGGGCGCCCGGCCTCACAGCGACCGGGCGTGCTCCACGAGCTTGTCGAACCCGGCGTCGAGAGCTGCGTCCACCTGCTGGGCCTCGGGGTGCGCGTCGTACCAGGCCACCTGCTCGACGGCGGCCTCGTCGTAGGTGATGGTGGTGCGGAACTCCGGCACGAGCGCCGCGAGCTTCGAGGTGTCGAACGTCATCGAGTGCGCCTTGTCGCCCAGCAGGCCCGGCCCGACGTCGGGCAGCACCTTCGCGATCGTCTCGCTGGCCACGTGCACCAGCTCCGGCTCGTCGACTCCGGCGGCCGCGGCGAGCCAGCGGTAGACCTGGTCCCAGGTCGGCGCGTGCGAGCCGGTGATGTGGAAGCTGTCGCCGACGGCGAGCGGGTTGCCGAGCAGGCCGACGAACCCGACGGCGAAGTCCTCGGTGTGTGTCAGCGTCCACTGCGTCGTGCCGTCGCCGTGCACGACGACGGGGCGCCCGGCGCGCAGCCGCGCGACGTCGGTCCACCCGCCGGTGGTGGGGATCAGCGTGCGGTCGTAGGTGTGCGACGGCCGCACGATCGTCATCGGGAAGCCGTTCTCGCGCGAGGCCCGCACGAGCACCTCCTCGCAGGCGATCTTGTCCCGCGAGTACTGCCAGAACGGGTTGGCCAGCGGGGTCGACTCGGTGACGGGCACCCGCGCTGGCGGCGTCTGGTAGGCCGACGCCGAGCTGATGAACACGTACTGGCCGGTGCGCCCGGCGAAGCGCAGCACGTCGCGCGAGACGTGGTCCGGCGTGAAGGCCCGGAACTGCGCGACGACGTCGAACTCCCGCCCCGCCAGGGCGGCGTCCACGGCGTCGTGGTCGGTGGCGTCGGCGACGAGTGTCTCGACGTCGTCGGGCAGCGGTCGCTGCGAGGAGCGGCCGCGGTTGAGCAGGGTGACGCGGTGGCCGAGCGCGACGGCGCGGGCGACGCTCGCGTGGCTGATGACGCCGCTGCCGCCGACGAACAGGATCGACTTGGGGCTCCGTGTGGTCATGGTGCCCATCGTGGACCGAGCCGCGGGTCCGCGCCCGGCGTCGCGGCGCGCGCCGCGCGTCACGCCGCAGGCGGGGCCGTCGACTCCCGGACGACCAGCTCGGTGGCGAGGTTGACCCGCAGCGTGGCCGGCGTCCGGCCGTCGACGAGGTCGAGCAGCATCGAGGTGGCCAGCGCCCCCATGTCGGCCAGCGGCTGGCGCACCGTGGTCAGACGCGGCGCCGTCCACTCCACGATGGGCAGGTCGTCGTAGCCCACCACCGACAGATCCTCGGGCACGCACAGGCCGAGCTCGCGGGCGGCGCGCAGCACGCCGAGCGCCTGCAGGTCGGAGCCCGCGAAGATGGCGGTGGGGCGGTCCCGGCGTCGTAGCAGGTCGAGGGCCTGGGCGTAGCCGCCCTCGAGGTTGAAGTTGCCCTCGCGCACGAACGTGGGGTCGAGCGAGACGCCGGCCTCGGCATGGGCGCTGCGGAACCCGTCCATGCGGGCGCGGGAGCACAGCATGTCCGACGGGCCGCTGATCGCGGCGACGCGGCGGTGCCCGAGCTGCAGCAGGTGCCGGGACGCGGCCAGGCCGCCGTTCCAGTTGTCGGAGCCGACGGTCGGCACGTCCGCCGGCGGCTCTCCGTCGGTGTCGATGACGACGACGGGGATCGAGCGGCTCACGAGGCGGCGCTGCTGGCCCGGCTCGAGCTGGGCGGCCACGAGCAGCACACCGAGCGGCGGGCGCGCGAGCGTCGTCTCGAGCCATGTGCGCGGCGGGCGGTGGGAACCGGACAGGTCGGACAGGATGACGCTCGTCCGGCGCCGCGCCGCGGCGTCCTCGACCCCGCGGATGATCTCCATCGACCACATCGACCCCAGCTCGTGGAACGCGAGGTCCACCAGGCCGGTGCCGGCGGGCCGGCGCGACGGCCGGCGCCGGTAGCGGTGCCGCTGGAGCGCCTCCTCGACGCGAGCCCGGGTGGCAGGCGCGACGTCGGCGCGGCCGTTGAGCACCTTCGAGACGGTGGGCACCGAGACCCCGAGCTCGCTCGCGATCTGGGCGATAGTGGGGCCGACCGGCCCGGAGCGCTCCGGCACGTCGGGTGGCGTGCCCGCGGGGGCGGCGGGCTCGGCGGCGATCTCCGCGGTGGTCTGCGACGTCATCGTTGCTGTCCGGGGGTCGGCGGGGTGTCGTGGCGCCTCGAGAGGCTCCGCAACTTTCGATGCCTCGACCGTACTCCGCGCGCTGCCGCGCTGCGAGCACCGACCGCACGACGCTCCGACCTTGGGTCCAGGCGCTTCGGACCGTGACCATTCCGTGACCGAAAACGTTCGCATTGACGGTTGACCCCTCGATCCGGGCCCCCTACGGTCCTGGTAGCAATCGGCACAGAGGCCGAAACTTTCGAAACGCACGACGACGTGGGGGTCTCCGCCCGGCGTCGTCGCTCGAGAGGACGACGATGTCACTGAGGACCGCTGCGCCTCCCGTCCCGCTGGGACAGCCCGACGTCGCCACGCCCGCTCGGCCGCAGCCCGGCCGCGAGGGCTGGGCGCGCGCGCTGCGCAAGGACTGGCGGCTGTACAGCCTCGCGGTGCTCCCGCTGCTGTTCTTCCTGATCTTCAAGTACGTGCCGATGGCGGGCGCGGTCATCGCGTTCCGCCGCTTCCAGCCGGGCGGCTCGATCTTCGGCGAGGAGTGGGTCGGGCTCTACTACGTCGAGCGGTTCATCCAGGACCCGAAGTTCTGGGACACGTTCGCGAACACGGCGATCATCGGCGCCCTGACGCTCGTCGTGGTGTTCCCGCTGCCGGTCGTCCTGGCCCTCATGCTCAACGAGGTGCGGGTGCGCTGGTTCAAGAAGGCCGTGCAGACGGTCAGCTACCTGCCGCACTTCATGTCCGTGGTCATCGTGGCGGGCTTCGTCTTCGAGCTCACGTCGCTCGACGGCACCGTCAACAAGATCGTCGAGGCCCTCGGCGGCGACCCGGTGTCGTTCATGCAGCGGGCCGAGTGGTTCCGCACGATCTACGTCTCCTCGGAGGTCTGGCAGACCGTCGGGTGGGGCACGATCCTCTACCTCGCGGCGCTCACGACGATCGACGAGCAGCTCTACGAGGCGTCTCGGATCGACGGCGCCAACCGGTGGAAGCAGACGTGGCACATCACGCTGCCGGGCATCCGCCCGACCATGATGGTGCTGCTCATCCTCAACATCGGGCAGTTCATGGCGGTCGGGTTCGAGAAGGTCTTCCTCCTCTACAACCCGCTGACCTACCCAACCGCGGACGTGCTGTCCACGTACGTCTACCGTGTCGGCCTGACGTCCGGGCAGCTGAGCTACGCCACCGCGATCGGCCTCTTCGAGGCGCTCATCGGCCTCGTCCTCGTCTTTGCCGCCAACGCGATCTCGCGTCGGATCACCGGGAGCTCCCTGTGGTGAACGAAGTCCTCGACCCCGTCAGCGCCGGCCCCGACCTCGCGGCGGTCCGCGGCAGCACCACGCGCGTCAAGGAGACCACCGGATACCGGGTCTTCACCGTGCTCAACACGGTCGCGCTGACCCTGGTGGGGCTGCTGACCCTGTACCCGTTCCTCAACCTCGTCGCCAAGGCGTTCAGCTCGCAGGGATACATCGCCGCCGGCGAGGTGAACATCTTCCCGCGCGGCTTCAACGTCACCACGTTCCAGGGCGTGGTCAGCGACCCGATGTTCTGGATCAACTACAAGAACACCGTCGTCTACACCGTCGTCGCGACGGCGATCGCGATGGTGCTCACCACGTCGTTCGCCTATGCGCTGTCGAAGCCGCAGCTCAAGGGCCGCGGCCTGCTGGTCGGCATGGCCCTGGTGACCATGCTCTACGCCGGCGGCCTCATCCCGAACTACCTGCTGGTCAACGCCCTCGGCTTCAAGAACACGATCTGGGCCATCGTGCTGCCGAACGCGATCAACGTCTTCAACCTCCTGGTGATGAAGTCGTTCTTCGACAACTTCCCGCAGGAGCTCGAGGAGGCGGCCTCGATCGACGGGCTGACCACCTACGGCGTGTTCTTCCGCGTCGTCCTGCCGCTGTCGAAGGCCGTCATCGCCACGATGATCCTCTTCTACGCGGTGCAGTTCTGGAACTCGTGGTTCCAGGCGTACCTCTACTTCGACCAGCGGGACCTCTACCCGGTCACGGTGTACCTGCGCAACCTGCTGGCGGCGGCGACGTCCACCGAGAGCCTCGGCAGCGACGCCGTCCAGATCGCCTCCAACGTGCAGTCCGTCGCGATGCTGCTGACGGTCCTGCCGATCGTCTGCCTGTACCCGTTCATCCAGAAGTACTTCGTGTCCGGGGTCATGCTCGGCTCCGTCAAGGGCTGACCCGGGTCCCGCGTGCCCACCACCGTCCACCTGACAGTCGCGAACGACGACGTTCACAACCAAGGAGAACCATGAGGATCACGCGTAGGAGGGCCGTCGCGGGGATCGCCGCGGCGAGCGCCCTGGCGGTCACGCTGACGGCGTGCTCGTCGAGCCCCGGGGCCGAGGACGACGCCGCCGGCGAGATCGACCTGGCGTCGCAGGTCGGCTACATGGAGGACTACGAGGTCGGGACGACCTTCAAGGCGACGGAGCCGGTCGAGTTCAGCCTCCTGTACCGCGACCACCCCGACTACCCGTACAACTCGGAGTGGTCGATCCTGAAGCACCTTCAGGAGAACCAGAACGTCACGTTCGACCCGGTGAACGTGCCGCTCGCGGACCTCCAGACCCGCCGCTCGGTGCTGATCAGCTCCGGTGACGCCCCGGAGATCATGCCCTCCATCTACGCGGGCGACGAGACCCAGTTCGTGGCCGGCGGCGCGCTGCTGCCGATCTCGGACTACGTCGACGAGTACATGCCCAACTTCGTCGACAAGATCGAGAGGTGGGACCTGCAGGAGGAGATCGACCAGCTCCGCCAGGCGGACGGCAAGTACTACCTGCTGCCCGGCATCCACGAGATCGCCAAGCCGCAGTACTCGATCGCGATCCGCAAGGACGTCTGGGAGGCGGCCGGGCTCACCGAGGACCCGAAGACCTGGGACGAGTTCAAGGAGCAGCTCGAGACCATCAAGGCGGCCAACCCGGACGCCGCCTACCCCTACACGGACAAGTGGTCGATCAACAGCCCGATGGAGCAGACGCTCAACGCGGCCGCGCCGAACTTCGGCACGTCGGCCGGCGAGGGCTACGGCAACGGTCTCACGTGGAACGAGGAGGGCACCGAGGCTCGCTACACCGGCGCGACCGACGAGTACCGCGCGCTGCTGGAGTACTTCCACTCGCTGATCGCCGACGGCCTGATGGACCCCGAGTCGGTCACGCAGGAGATGGCCGAGGGCGAGGAGAAGTTCGCCTCGAGCCAGGCGCTGGCCATCTCGTCCAACGACCAGGAGCTCATCAAGTACCGGGCGAACTTCGAGTCGCAGGGCAACACCGAGGCCGAGGTGCACCAGATCGTGGTGCCGGCAGGCCCGGCGGGCAACAACCTCGCCGGCGGCACCCGCCGCGAGTCCGGCATCGTCTTCAGCGCCGAGGCGGCCAAGTCCGACCACTTCGTCGCGATGCTGCAGTTCGTCGACTGGCTGTACTACTCGGACGAGGGCCTCGAGTTCGCCAAGTGGGGCGTCGAGGGTGAGACCTACACCAAGGACGCGGACGGCAAGCGAGCCCTGATGCCCGACATCGACGTCAACGGCCTCAACCCGGGCGCGCCCAAGGAGCTGCGCCGCGACTTCGGCTACCACAACGGCGTCTGGATGCTCGCGCACGGCTCGACCGAGGACCTCGACCTGTCGATGCTCCGCCCCGAGGTGATCGAGTTCATCGAGGGCATGAACGAGAAGGAGGAGCTGCCGCTGCCGCCCGCCGTCCCGTTCAACGAGATGGAGCAGGAGCAGGCGTCGCTGCTCCAGACGACCCTCGGGGACATCGTCAACCAGAACACCGCGGCGTTCATCCTCGGTCAGCGCTCGTTCGACGAGTGGGACGCCTACGTCGCCGAGCTCGAGGCGGCCGGCAGCACCCAGTACGTCGAGCTCGCCACCCAGGCGGTCGCGCGTGCGGCCGAGGGCGGGGAGGGCGCCGACGGCTGACCTGCCGCTCCCGTGAGAACCCGAGGCAGGGGCGCCCCGCGGCGCCCCTGCCTCGGAACGTCGCCGCACCACCCCGGAGGAGACAGTGCCCCGCACCCACGTGCCCGACCGACCGATCGGCACCCTCGACGACGCCTGGCGCACGTGCGTCGGTACGGGGAGGTTCAACCTCGCGCTGCGGCGCGACTACCAGGAGTCGCTCGCGCTGGTGCAGGCCGAGATCGGCTTCCGGCACGTGCGTGGGCACGGCCTGCTGCACGACGACGTCGGCGTCCACCGCCCGTACGACGTGACGGGGCCCGACGGGACCCGCTGGTCAGGGACGCGCCACGCCTTCACGTACGTCGACCAGGTGGTCGACGCCTACCTGGACCTGGGCATCAAGCCGTTCCTGGAGCTCGGGTTCATGCCGTCGGGTCTGGCGTCGGGCGAGCAGACCGTCTTCTGGTGGAAGGGCAACGTGACCCCGCCCGCCGACCACCGCGAGTGGGCCGCGCTGGTGCAGGGCGTGCTGCGGCACCTGGTGGACCGGTACGGCCTCGAGGAGGTCCGGACGTGGCCGATCGAGGTGTGGAACGAGCCGAACCTCGTCCACTTCTGGGCCGGAGCGGACCAGCAGGCCTACTTCCGCCTCTACGAGGCCACCGCCCACGCCGTCAAGGAGGTGGACCCCGAGCTCCAGGTGGGCGGCCCGGCGATCTCGCCCGGCGCCGACGACTGGTGGGCCCCGTTCGCCGACCTCGTGGCCCGGCGGGACCTGCCGGCGGACTTCGTCTCGTTCCACGCCTACTCGTCGGGCCCGGCCCAGCACGTGCCGTTCGGCGTCTACCAGACCCTGCGCCGGCCGCAGAGCCTGCTCGACCAGTTCGCGACGCCGGCGAAGCTGCTGGCCGGCACCGTGCTCGAGGGCAGGCCCCGGCACGTCACGGAGTTCAACACCAGCTACCGCCCGGACAACCCGGTGCACGACACCGCGTACAACGCGGCCTACCTCGCCCCGGTCCTCGCGTCGGGCGGCGACCACGTCGACTCCTTCTCGTACTGGACGTTCTGTGACGTCTTCGAGGAGGAGAACGTCCCGACGGCGTTCTTCCACGGCGGGTTCGGCATGCTCACCCACCGGCAGGTCAAGAAGCCGACCTACCACCTGTACGCCTTCATGGCCCGCATGGGGGCCGACGTCCTGGCCCGGGGCGACGACCACCTCGTCACCAGGGACGCGTCCGGCCGGGTCACCGTCCTGGCCTGGCAGCCGGTGGGCGGCACCGACGACCCGACGGAGCCGGAGCGGCACCAGGTGCGCCTGTCCGTCCCGGTCGGCCGGCACGGCGTCGCCGGGCAGGGGACGGCGTACGTGCACCGGTCCGTCGTCAACGACGACGAGGGCAACGCGTTCACCGCCTGGCAGCAGATGGGCCGCCCGCTGTCCCCGACGTCGCGCCAGCTCGACCGGCTGCGGGAGGCCGCGGAGGCGGTGCGGTCCCACGCGGCGGTGCCGCTGGTGGCGGGCCGGGTCGACCTCGACCTGACGCTCGCGCGGCACGAGGTGACGCTCGTGGAGATCGACCCGGTGGTCGACGAGACGCCGCCCTGGCTCGACGACACCCGCATCCTCGGGCGCGGACCGTACCGTGGCTGAGGCGACCCACCAGCGCGTCCCCGGCGACTTCGGCCACGGGCCACTCGGCCGGCTCACCGGCGCGGTCTACTGGTTCGTCGTCGTCGCGGTGCTGCTCCTCGTGGCGGCGCTGCCGACGGCGGTGCTGCTCCTGCTGCTCGACCGTTCGCCCGGCAACGCGCCGTTCCTCGTCCTGGCCGCCGTCCCGCTCGGGCCGGCGCTCTCGGCGGCGCTCTACGCGGTCCGGGACCGTTCCCGGTCCGAGTCGCTCACCCCGGCGCGCTCCTTCTGGAAGGGCTATCGGCTCAACGGGCTCGACGTCCTGCGCGTGTGGGTTCCGGCCCTGCTGGTGCTCGGCATCGAGGGGTGGGTGCTCGCCAACGCGGGCGCCGCAGGGCTCACCCCGGCGTACGTCGTGGTGCTCGCCGTGCTCGCCGTCGTCGTGCTGCTGTGGGCGCTGCACGCGGTGGCGATCGCCTCGTTCTTCTCGTTCCGCGCACGCGACGTCGCGCGCCTCGCCGCGTACTACGTCCTGCGGCTGCCGCTCGTGACGATCGGCCTGCTCTCGCTGCTGATATTCGCCGCCGGCGTGACATGGGTGGCGTCCGACGTCGGGCTCGTCGCCCTCGGCTCGGTGTGGGTCTGGCTCTGGTACCGCAACGACCGGCCGATGCTCGACGACGTACGCCGCCGGTTCACGACCCCCTGACCCCTCGTGCGGCCCCGCGCCGCAGCCCACCGACCTTCGCGCCGACGGCTGGAGAACCGGGACGGAACGACATCAGTTTCGTCCCGGTTCTCCAGCCGTCGCCCGCGGGGCGGGCGGCCCGCGCGTCAGTAGATCGTGCGGCCCCGGGCGTCCGGGATCCCGGACTTGCGCCAGAAGTAGGTGTTCACGACGTCGCGCCACTCGGTGGCCGAGCGCACCTGCTCCGCGAACCGCTCGGCGACGCGCTCGGCCACGTCGGGGTCCACCAGGTCGGCGACGGACCGCCACGTCTCCACGGCGCGCAGCACCCGCTCCAGGCCCTCGAACCGCGTGTCGTAGACGTGCTGGATCACCGTCGTGCCCCTGTGCAGCACGTGGGTGTAGGGCACGTGGTGGAAGAACAGCAGCAGCTCGTCCGGGCACGTGGCGAGGTCCTCGTACACGTCCCGCCACGGCTGCGGGTACTGGCCGGCGTAGCCGGTGCCGGTCGCGAGGGTGCGGTCCACGCCGACGCCGTCCCGGTCGGCGAAGTGGTAGGTGCCCCACGGGGTGTACTCGTAGCCGTCGACGTCCGGCCCGTAGTGGTGGTGGGGCCGCACCATGAACCCGACGCCGAGCGGCGCGGTGTACATCTCGTACGTCTCCCACGACTCGTCGAGGACGGCGTGCAGCGCCTCGCGCAGGCGCGGGTCCGCGCCGGGGAAGGTCAGCCCGATCCACTCGTCGAGGACGGCCCCGGGCTCGAGCGTGGGGTCCCACGCCAGGCGCCCGAACGCGTAGAGGTTGGCCTGCGCGAGCGGGTGCCCGGTCCAGAACCGGTCGTCCCCGACGTTCGACACGGCCGCGACGCCGCCCTCGCGCCCCGCCGTCCCGCCGCCCGCGTCCCCGCCGGCGCCTCCGTCCCCGCCCGCGTCCCCGTCGCCGCCCGCGTCCCCGCCGGCACCGCCGGGCCCGCGCCCGGCGACGACGTCGGCCACGGTGGGCGAACCGTCGCCCCAGAACCGGAAGCCGAGCACCTGGCTCCACGCCCGCCCGAGGTAGACCGCGTGGCGCTGCTGGCCGGTGTACTCCTGCGTGACCTGCAGCTCCAGGGCGAGGCGGGTGCGCGGCATCGCGGCGAACGTCGGCGACACCGGCTCGCGCACCTGGAAGTCCATCGGGCCGTGCTTGACCTGGACGACCACGTTGTCGGCGAACTCGCCGTCGTGCGGCACGAAGTGGTCGTACGCGGCGCGCGCCCGGTCCGTGCTGCGGTCGCGCCAGTCCTGCGTGTGGTTGTAGACGAAGGCTCGCCAGTGCACCAGGCCGCCGTGCGGTGCCACCGCCTCGGCCAGCATGTTGGCGCCGTCGGCGTGGCTGCGGCCGTACGCGAACGGTCCGGGCTGCCCCTCCGAGTCGGCCTTGACCACGAAGCCGCCGAAGTCCTCGATCGTCTCCCAGACCCGTGCCGCCGCCCGCCGCCACCATCCGCGCACCTCGTCGTCGAGCGGGTCCGACGTGGTCAGCCCGCCCAGCACGACCGGCGAGGCCCAGCTCACGGACAGGTGGGTGCGGATGCCGTACGGGCGCAGCGCCGCGGCGACGCGCGCCACCTCGGGCAGGTCGTCGGTCAGCAGGCGCGCCTCGCGGGGGTGGACGTTGACGTTGTTGATCGCCACGCGGTTGACGCCGGCCGCGGCGAGCAGCCGGGCGTAGCGCGTCACCCGGGACAGGTCGGCGCGCACCGCCCCGTCCGCGTAGAAGATGGAGCCGCCGGAGTAGCCGCGCTCCACCTGGCCCATCGCCGGGTGCACCGCCACGTTGTCCCAGTGGTCGAGCATGCGCAGGGCCGTCGCGGGCGCGTGGCGGGCGACGACGTCGTCGCCCGACAGCGCGGCCTCGCCGCCCCGCACGAGGTGGAACAGGCCGTACATCAGCCCGGCACCCGCGCCGGCGGTCACCGTGACGGTGCCGGCCTCGCGCACGACCTCGAACGCCTCGGGGCCGCCGAGCCGCGCGGCCGCGCCCGGGTCGAGCACGAGCGCGACGTCGGCGCCGTCGACGCGGTCCAGCGCCGCGCCGCCGTGCGTACGGGTCGCCGCCGCCACCTCCGCCCGCACGGTGCGCACGACGACGTCGTCCTCCCCGGAGCCGCCGGGCACGACGACGGCGACCCGGCGTCGCCCGAGCGGGGCGAATGCCGCGTCGGGCAGCCAGGCGGGGTGGACGGCGCCGCCGTCGGTCAGGCACGGTGCGGCGCCCACGACGGGCAGCCCGGTGCTGTCCTGCAGGGTCGGTGCGGGGGTGGCCATCGTCGGTCCTTCCAGGTCAGGCCGCCGCGTACGCGGCGAGGGGCAGGTGGTAGGCGAGGTCCGCGGCGGTCTCCACGGCCTCGTCGAGCTCCAGGCGGTGCTCCGCGACGAGGCGCGCGAGGTAGCCGGCGTCGATGCGCCGGGCCAGGTCGTGGCGCGCGGGGATGGAGCAGAAGGCGCGGGTGTCGTCCACGAAGCCCGCGGTGTTGGAGAACCCGGCGGTCTCGGTGGCCGCCTCGCGGAAGCGCCGCATCGCGTCGGGGGAGTCGAGGAACCACCAGGGAGCCCCGAGACGCAGCGCGGGGTAGACGCCGGCGAGCGGGGCGAGCTCGCGGCTGTAGACGTCCTCGTCGATGGTGAAGACGACGGCCCGGAAGCCGGGGTGGTGGCCGAACGCGTCGAGCATCGGCCGCAGGGCCCGCGTGAACTCCACGGCCACGGGGATGTCGTAGCCCCTGTCCGGCCCGAAGCGCCGGGTCTGCGCCGTGGCGTGCCCCCGGACGACGCCCGGGTGCAGCTGCATCACCAGGTGGTCCTCGGCGGCCATCGCCGCCGTCTGGAACAGCATGTGCGCGCCGAACGCGGCAGCCTCCGCCGGCGTCACCGGGTCGGCCGCGGGGCCGGCCGGGGAACCGGTGGACGCGCCGTGCGCCGACGCTCGCACGGCCCGGTCGAACAGGCGGGCGGCGTCGGCGTGGTCCATCGGCGTGGTGTCGGGCAGGAGGGGGCCGTGGTCGGTGGCGCGCCCGCCGGCGGCCCGGAACCGTGCCCGCTGGGCGCGCAGCGCCTCCAGGTAGTCGGCGTAGGAGGTGACGTCGACGCCGACCGCGGCACCCGTGCGTGCGACGTCGGCTGCGAAGGTGGGGGAGTCGAGGGCGAGCACGGCGTCGGGCCGCAGCGTCGGCAGCACCCGCTCGCCCAGGCCGTCGGCGCGCAGCCGGTGGTGGTGCTCGAGCGACGACCACGCCGGGTCGGTCGTGGCGATGACCTCGATGCCGAAGCGGTCGAGCAGGGCGCGGGGGCGGAAGCCCGGGTCGGCCAGGGCGGCGGCGACCCGGTCGTAGATCGCGTCGGCGGTCCGCTCGGACGGGCGCTGGGTGACGCCGAAGATCTCCACCAGCTCCGTCTCGAGCCAGAACCGCGTGGGCGTGCCGCGCAGGTGCTTCCAGCCCGCGCAGAAGCGCCGCCAGACCGCCCGGGGGTCGGTCTCGGCCGGCGCGGAGCCGTCGACCGCGCCCACGCCGAGCTCGGGCAGCGTGGCGCCCTGCGACACCAGGAGCCGCAGCAGGTAGTGGTCGGGCACGACCAGCAGCTGCGCCGGGTCGCCGAACGGGGTGTCGTCGGCGAACCACTCGACCGGCACGTGGCCGTGCATCGAGACGATCGGCAGGTCGCGGACGGACCGGTAGATCTCGCGAGCGATCGGCCGGGTCGCCGGGTCCGCGGGCAGCGCGCGGTCCTCGTGCAGGGTCCAGGGGGCGGCCTCGGCGGCCGGGGTCCGGGTCACGTCGTCGTGCTCCTCCACTGTCCGCGGCGCTCCCGGTCCTGCCGGGCTCCACGGGGCTGACGGGGTCGTGCCCGGCGTCGACGACGCCTGGTGCGCGCCCGTCGCGCACCGGTGGGCTGAGAACGTTTGCAGCGTAGCGCGCCGCACCGCCGCACCACGAGCGCCACGCCCGTGCAGCCGAGCACCACCGTGCGACGATGTCCACGCCGCGTGCGATGACGCTGCGCGGTCGGCGCTCGCGGTACAGTCGCTGCGAACGTTTGCACATGTGCCGCCTCGTGCGGCCCGAAGCGCGGGAGGGGCCGCCGTGGTCACGGTGCACGACGTCGCACGCGCCGCCGGGGTGTCGATCTCCACGGTCTCGCGGGCCCTCACCGCGCCCGAGAAGGTGGCGACGGCCACGCGGGAGCGCGTCACCGCCGCCGCCGACGCGCTCGGCTACCTGCCCAACCGCGCGGCCAGCGGGCTGCGCGCCGGGCGCACGCGCACCGTGGGTCTGCTGGTGCCGGACCTGTCGAACCCGTACTTCGCCGCCGTCGCCAAGGGCGTCGCGCAGCGGGCGCGGGGGCACGGGCTCGGCGTGTTCGTCGTCGACTCCGAGGAGGACCCGGCCCTCGAGGCCGAGCTGCTGCGCTCGGCGGTGCACCAGACCGACGGTGTCGTGCTGTGCTCGCCCCGCGCGGTGCTCGAGGACCGTGACGTGCTGGGGACCAAGCCCGTCGTCGTGGTCAACCACCGCACTGCCCGCACGCTGTCCGTCGGCTCGGACGGCGCGGGCGGCGTGCAGCTCGCGGTCGAGCACCTGCACGCGCTCGGCCACCGTCGCATCGCCTACGTCGGCGGCCCGGCCCGCTCGTGGTCCGACGGGCAGCGGCGTGCCGGCCTGACCGCCGTCGGGGCGCGCCTGGAGGGCCTCGAGCTGGTGCCGCTGGGCCCCTTCCGGCCCGACGTCGACGGCGGGCACGAGGCGGCGGGCGTCGTGGTCGCCTCCGGCGCGACGGCCGTCATCACCTTCAACGACCTGGTCGCCGTGGGCCTGGTGCGCCGCGCCGCCGCGCTCGGTGTGCAGGTGCCGCAGGACCTGAGCGTCGTCAGCTTCGACGACACGTTCGTCGCCACGCTGACCACGCCGCCGCTGACCTCGGTGCACACCGACCTGCGCGAGCTGGGCGAGCGCGCCACCGACCTGCTCGTGCAGGCGCTCGGCCCCGCCCCGGCAGAGCCCACCGGGGCGCCCGGGCAGCCCGAGGCCGACCCGGCCGACCCGGCCGACCCGGTGCTGGTGCCCGCCGAGCTCGTGGTGCGAGGATCGACCGCCCCGGCGCCGACGCCGAGCGTACCCCGAGCCGCCGCGAGCGCCTCCCGAAGGGACGACGCGTGACCTCGACCGACGTGCCCGTCGACGTGCCGACCGACGTGCCGACCGGCCTGCCCCTCCTGGGCCCGGGCACGCCGCTGCCCGCCGGCGTCGCCGAGCCGCGCGCCCTGCCGGAGCAGGTGGGCCTGGTGCACCTGGGCTGGGGCGCGTTCCACCGCGCCCACCAGGCGGTGTGCACCGAGGACGCCATGGCCGCCACCGGCGACCTGCGCTGGGGCATCCTCGGCGTCGCGGGCATGAGGCGCCCCTCGCCCGTCGCCGCCGCCGCGCGCCGGCAGGGCGGTCGCTACACGGTGCTGTCGGTGGGCGGAGGCGGGGACGGCGAGCCGGCCGCCTCGGCCCGGGTCGTCGGCGCCGTCGTCGACGTCGCCTCGCCGCTCGACGAGACGCCGCGCCTGGTCGCGGCGCTGTCCGCCGCCACCACGCACGTGGTCACCCTGACCATCACGGAGAAGGGCTACTGCCGCCGCCCCGACGGCCACCTCGACGCCGCGCAGGTGGCCGACGACGTCGCGGCGCTCGCCGCCGAGGAGGTCGCGGGGCGCGCGGACGTGGCCGACGACGCCCGCCCCGCCACGAGCGCGCTCGGCCTGCTCGTGCGGGGCCTCGCGGCCCGCCGCCGCGCCGGCGGCGCCCCCGTCACCGTGCTCAGCTGCGACAACGTGGCCCACAACGGCCGGGTCCTGGCTCGTCTCGTGGCCGAGGTCGTCGACGCGGCGCTGCCCGGGGCCGTCGGCGACGCCCTGCGCGGGTGGCTGGCCGCGTCGGTCACGTTCCCCAGCTCGATGGTCGACCGCATCACCCCGGCGACCACGCCCGAGGTCCTCGCCCGGATCGCGGCGACGATCGGCGCCCGGGACGACGCCGGGGTGGTCGCCGAGCCGTTCAGCCAGTGGGTGATCGAGGACCGCTTCGCGGGGCCGCGGCCCGCCTGGGAGCGCGCCGGCGCCGAGCTGGTCGACGACGTCGCGCCGTGGGAGGCCGCCAAGCTGCGGATGCTCAACGGCACCCACTCGCTGCTGGCGTACGCCGGGCGACTGGCCGGGCACGCCACGCTCGCCGAGGCGGTGGCCGACCCCCACGTCGCCACGCACGCCTGGGCGTACATGACCGACGACGCGCTGCCCACCCTCGCCCCGCCCGCCGGGGCGGACCTCGCCGCGTACGGCGCCGAGCTGATGCGGCGGTTCGCCAACCCCGCCACGGGCCACACCACCACGCAGGTGTCCGGCGACGGCACGCAGAAGATCCCGTTCCGCTGGGGCGCCGTCGCCGCCTGGCACCTGGAGCGCGGCCGCGTGCCGCAGGGCGTCGCGCACGGGCTGGCAGCCTGGAGCGAGTTCGTGCGCCGGGCCGTGCGCGACGGCGTCGACCTCGGAGATCCCGCCGGCGCGCACCGGCTCGCCGCAGCCGTGCGGGCGGCGGGCACCGACGACGTCGCCGCGGTGGCGACGGGGCTCGTCGCGCTGCCCGGGCTGCTGCCCGACGGCGCCGGCAGCGACGCGCGGCTCGTGACCGCCGTCGTCGAGCACGCCGAGGCGCTCGCCGGCCGCGGCCAGGGCCTGCGCTGACGACGGACCGGGGCCCGAGCACGGACCGGGACCCGAGGGCGACGCGCCGCCACCCTGCACGACACGAGCACGACAGCACGAGCACGTCATGAGCACGTCATCAGCACGACAGCACGACGACGAGGAGCACCCCCGATGAAGATGGGCTTCCGCTGGTACGGCGAGGGCAACGACACCGTGACGCTGGACCACGTGCGCCAGGTCCCGGGCGTGGAGACGATCGTGTGGAGCCTGCACCACAAGCAGGCCGGCGAGGTCTGGGAGCAGGAGGAGATCGACGCCGAGGTCGCCCGGATCACCACGCTCACCGACGCCCACCGGGCAGCGGGGATCACGCGGACCTTCGACGCCGAGGTCGTCGAGTCGGTCAACGTCCATGAGTCGATCAAGCTCGGCAGGACGGTGCTCGGCATGAGCCGCGACGAGGCGATCGACAACTACGTCACCACGATCGCGCGCCTCGGCCGGGCCGGGGTCAAGGTGGTCTGCTACAACTTCATGCCCGTCTTCGACTGGCTGCGCACCGACCTGTGGCACCCGCTGCCCGACGGCTCCACGGCGCTGTTCTACGAGAAGGCCGTGGTGGACCGGATGTCGCCGGAGACCCTCATCGCCGAGATGGAGGCCGGCTCGGGCGGCCTCACGCTCCCGGGCTGGGAGCCCGAGCGCCTGGCGCACTTCCGCGAGCTCGACGCGGCCTACGCGGGCGTGACCCACGAGGACATGTACGCCAACTACAGGTACTTCCTGGACGCCGTGGTCCCCGCCTGCGAGGAGCACGACGTGAAGCTGGGCGTGCACCCGGACGACCCGCCGTTCGACCTGTTCGGCTGGCCGCGCGTGGTCTCCACCAAGAAGGACCTCGAGCGCGTGCTGTCGCTGCACGACAGCCCGTACCACGGCCTGACGCTGTGCCTCGGCTCGTTCTCCGCCAACCCCGAGCACGACGCCGTCGACGCGGTGCGCACGTTCATGGACCGCATCCACTTCACCCACGTGCGCAACATCAAGCACTTCCCGAACGGCGACTTCAGCGAGGTCGCCCACCGGGCGTGCGAGGGCGACGTCGACACCGTCGGGATCATGACGGCGTACGCCGAGGCCGGGTACGCCGGGTACGTGCGGCCCGACCACGGCCGGCACCTGTGGGACGAGAACACGACCAACAAGCCGCGGCCCGGGTACGGCCTGTACGACCGCGCGCTGGGCATCCAGTACCTGCTCGGCGTGTGGGACGCCGTCCGATACCGCCGCTGAGGGCTGCTCGCGCGCGCAGCGGTGTGTGATGATCACCACGTCCGGATCGCGTCATAGCCGCTCACGGGGCGTGCGATCCCCTGACCTGCTGCGCGATAGCCTTGGGCAGCAACAGCCCGGAGGAGGGCCAGTGACACTGTCTGCCACGCCCGAGCCCGGGCACGCGCCGTTCTCCGTCGAGACGGCGCGCGACCTCGCTCGGCGTGCGCTCGAGGCGTTCGACCGCGCCCAGCCGGAGGAGCTGCGACCGACGGCGGTGCGGCACGTCCGCACGCTGCTGGACGCCCTGGTCGACCAGACGCGCGCGGTGCAGCGGGCGGCGGAGAGCGTGGCCGAGCGGCAGGCGGGGAGCCGGCGGCAGGAGCGCGTGCTGGCGCACCTGGCCGCCGACTCGCGCGACGAGACGGTGCCGCTGGGCATCGCCATCACCCGCTCGGGCTGGACCCGGCGCCTGGTGAGCGCCGACGGCGCCATCGTGCGCGCCGAGGACCGGGTCACGTTCGTGGGCGAGGTGCCCGACGACGAGGAGGCGCGGCTCGCCCTCATGGACTTCGTCGCCGACGCCGGCGACGAGGTCGTGCACACCGACGACCTGCCCGTCGACGCGCCCGGCGTGGCCGCCAAGGCCCCCGGCGTCCGCAGCGTCATGGGCATCGCCCTGCCCGAGCGGCAGGTGCTGCTGTGGCTGCGCTCGCCGAACCCGGACGGCACGACGGCCCCGTGGACCTCCGACCAGGTCGACAGCGCCGCCGCCCTGCGCGGGCACCTCGTCGAGGCGCTCTACCTGCGCGGGCGCAAGGAGGTGCGGGCCACCGGAGAGCTGCAGCGCAGCCTGCTGCCCACCCGCCTGCCGCGCGTGGAGGGCTGGACGATCGAGGCGCGCTACGAGGCGGCCGGGTCCGGCCTCGTCGGCGGCGACTGGTACGACGCGCTGCGCCTGCCGTCGGGCAGCCTCGCGCTCGTCGTCGGCGACGTCACCGGCCACGGCCTGCAGGCCGCCGCGACGATGGGTCAGCTGCGCACCGCCCTGCGCACCGGCCTGGTGACCACCGGGTCGGCCCGCGACGCCGTGGCCGCGCTGTGCGAGACGGCACGCTGGACGCTGCCCGGCGAGGTCGCCACGGTCTCCGTCGCGCTGCTCGACACGGTGACCGGCGAGCTCGAGCACGTCTCCCTCGGCCACCCGCCGCTGCTCGTCGTGGGTCCCGACGGCACCCCGGTGTGGGGGCCCCGAGCCGGGGTCCCGCCGCTGGGCCTGACGCGCGCGGTGCCGGAGCCGGAGCGCCTCACCGTGCCCGACGGCGGCGCGCTCGTGCTGTTCAGCGACGGCCTTGTGGAGCGGCGCGGGGAGTCGATCATGGTCGGGCTCGGCCGCCTCGAGCGGTCCTTCACCCTCGGCCCGCGCACCGACGTCGACACCGTGGTGCGGGGCTCACGGGACCAGGAGTCGGCGGACGACGCGACGCTGCTGGTGGCGCGCCGGGGCGTGTGAGCCGCACCCGCGTGTCGGTCGACCCGGCGGGGGCGGCGAGGCCTGGCCGGGTCAGGCGGTGGCGAAGCGTGCCCAGACGTGCTTCTCGTCGTTCCCGTCGCGGAACCAGCCGAGCTCGCTGGCCGCGCGGCGCGCCAGCTTGAGCCCGAACCCGCCGGCGCCGGGCTCGCGGTGCGTGGCGATGACCGGGGGCACGTCGGGGCGGTGGTCGACCACGTCGACGGTGGCCGTGCCCTCGTCGCACAGCAGCCGGACGGCGAACGGCGGGCTGCCGTGCCGCAGGGCGTTGGTGGCGAGCTCGCTGGCGACCAGGACGATGCGCTCGAGCTCGGGACCGTCGTCCTCGCCGGTCGCGTCCCGCAGGGCGGTGAGCAGGTACGAGCGGACGCTCGACAGGTCGTCGACGGACCTGATCGTCCAGCGCGCCACCTCGGTGAGCGTCGCCGGCGGCGCCAGCTCGACCAGCCTCACCGTTCGTCAGCCCCTCGCCCGCCCACCGGCACGGTGCGGCCCGCGTCCCCGTAGGCGAAGAGGTCGGAGACCCCGGTCAGCTCCAGCAGGTCCCGGATGTGCTCGGGGACGCCGCGCAGCAGCGGGGGCTCGGGGGTGAGGGACGCGGCGTGGTAGAGCAGCCGCAGGCCGCCCGAGTCCATGAACGTCACGCGCGACACGTCGATGACGAGGCGACCGCGCGCGGCCCCGGCGGCCTCGCTGAGGACGTCCTCCACCCGGGCCTGGACGGCTGCGTCGATCTCGCCGCTCATGACCCACAGGGCGCCGCCGTCCTCGATCTGGACGTCGCCGTGCTGCGTCACGCTCGTGCCCTTCCGTCGCGGTGCCCGGCCCCCGTGGGCCGAACGGTCACAGTGGTCGAGCGTACCCGCCGACGCCGGGCCGCGCGCGTCGCCGGACCGGGGCGGGGGTGCGGCCCGGCGACGCCGGCGGCTCAGCGGCCGGGCGCGGCGGCCCGGGCCGTCAGCGCAGGCAGGACGTGCCGCGCGTAGCGGTCGGCCACGGTCCGTGCCGTGCCGGCCGGGTCGGCGGCCCAGACGCCCTCGTGGAAGATCTCCGTCTCCACGTCACCCGCGTAGCCGCTCTCGGCGACCCACCGGGTGATCGTCGGGAAGTCCACGTAGCCGTCGCCCACGTGCCCGCGGGAGTGCAGCGGGTCGGCAGCGAGCGGCAGCACCCAGTCGCACACCTGGTAGCCGGCGATCCGGCCCTCCTGGCCCGCCCGGGCGATCGCCTCGCGCAGCTCGGGGTCCCACCACACGTGGTAGGTGTCCACGACGACGCCCACGACGTCGGCCGGGAACGGCTGGGCCAGGTCGAGCGCCTGGTCCAGCGTGGACAGCACGCCGCGGTCCGCCGCGAACAGCGGGTGCATCGGCTCCAGGACGAGCCGGACGCCGTGCTCGGCGGCCACGGGCGCGAGGTCGGCGAGCCGGTCCGCCACACGGGCGCGCGCGGCGACGACGTCCCGGTCGCCCGGGACGGCGTCGGGCCGCGGCCCCTGGCCGAACCCGCTGATGGCGGGCAGGCCGCCGACGACGATCACCAGCTCGCGCGTGCCGACGGTGGCGGCCTCCTCGATCGCGCGCCGGTTGTCGTCCAGCGCGGCGGCGACCGCGGCGTCGTCGGCGGCGGTGAGGAAACCGCCGCGGCACAGCGACGACACCCGCAGGCCGGCCTCCGCGACGATGCGCGCGGCCTTCTCGGCGCCGACCTCCTGGACGCGGTCGCGCCACAGCCCGATCGCTCCCATCCCCGCCGCCGCGGCGGCCGCCACGGCCTCCGGCAGGGTGGCGTGCTTGACCGTGGCCTGGTTGAGCGAGCAGCGGCTCAGGTCGGGAGCGGAGCCGGTGCCGGGCGCGGCGCTCATGCGTCCACCCCCGCCGTGGCCAGCAGGGCCCGCAGCCGGGCGGCGGCCACCGGCGGGTCGAGCAGCAGCCCGCAGCCGTCGGCCAGCCGGGCCAGCTCGACCAGGTGCGGCACCGACCGGCCCGCGTGGAGCCCGCCGACCATCTGGAACCCCGGCTGGAAGCCGTTGAGCCAGGACAGGAACGCCACGCCCGTCTTGTAGTAGTACGTGGGCGCGCCGAACAGGTGGCGGCCGAGGGCCTCGGTGGACGCCAGGATCGCGTGGCCGCGGGCGGCGCCGTCCGGGTCGCCCGCGGCGCCGGCGTCGAACGCCTGCAGCGCCGTCGACGCCGCGGGGAAGATCGCGGCGAACACGCCCAGCAGCGCGTCGCTGTGGCCCTGCTCGTCGCCGGCGATCAGCTCGGGGTAGTTGAAGTCGTCGCCGGTGTACAGCCGCACCGGGGAGCCGTCGAGCGCGGCCAGGGCCCGGCGCAGCCGGACCTCGTGCGCGGCGTCGAGCAGGGACACCTTCACGCCGTCGACCTTGTCCTGGTGGGCGCGGATCACGTCCAGGAACGTGGCCGTCGCGCCGTCGACGTCCGCCGACCCCCAGTAGCCGGCCAGCGCGGGGTCGAACATCGTGCCGAGCCAGTGCAGGATCACCGGCCGGTCGGCCTCGGCGAGCACGGCGTCGTAGACCCGCGCGTAGTCCTCGGCGGAGCGGGCGACCCGCGCCAGGGCGCGGGAGGCCATGACGATGACCTGCGCGCCGGCGTCCTGCACCAGGTGCATCTGCTCGCGGTAGGCGGCCACGACCGCCTCGAGCGCCGCGGGGTCGCCGGGCTGCCACCCGGCGACGACGGCGGGGTCGAGCTGGTCGGTGCCCGCGCCGCAGGCGATGCGGCCGCCCGCGGCGCGCGCCTCGGCCGCGGTCCGGCGCACCAGCTCCTGCGTGGCCGTCCAGTCCAGGCCCATGCCGCGCTGGGCGGTGTCCATCGCGTCGGCGACGCCGAGGCCGTGCTCCCACAGCCGGTGGCGGTAGGCGAGCGTCGCGTCCCAGTCGACGACGGCGGGCGCGCCCGGCACGTTGTCGGCCCCGGCCCGGGGCACGACGTGCGCCGCGGCGAACGCGACGCGGGAGGTCAGCGGCGCCGTCGGCCGGGTCCACGGGCCGGGGGCGTTGAGCTCGCGCAGCTCGGTGCCCGCGACGCGGCCGCCGTCGTCGAACCGGGGCAGGCGCACGGTCACGCCGCTGGGCCCGAGCACGGGGGCCCGGCGGGTCCCGGGGGCGGTGGCGGGCGCGCTCACAGCGTGATCTCCGGGACGTCGAGGCGGCGGCCCTCGGCCGACGAGCGCAGGCCGAGCTCGGCCAGCTGCACGCCCCGGGCGGCCGAGAGCAGGTCGAAGCGGTGGGGGCGGCCGGCGACGACGTCGCGCAGGAACTCCTCCCACTGCGCCTTGAACCCGTTGTCGAGGTCCGCGTTCGCGGGGATCTCGAGCCACTGGTCCCGGAAGCGCTCGGTGGTGGGCAGGTCGGGGTTCCACACCGGCTTGGGCGTGGCCGAGCGCGGTTGCGCGACGCACCTGAACAACCCGGCCACGGCGGAGCCCTCCGTGCCGTCCACCTGGAACTCCACGAGCTCGTCGCGGTGCACCCGCACCGCCCACGAGGAGTTGATCTGCGCCACCACCGGGTCGCCGGCCGGCGTCTCGAGCTGGAAGATCCCGTACGCGGCGTCGTCGGCGGTGGCCTCGTACGGGCGGCCCTGCTCGTCCCAGCGCGTGGGGATGTGCGTCGCGGTCTGGCTGGTCACCGTGCGGACGGTGCCGACGATGCCCTCGAGCACGTAGTTCCAGTGGCAGAACATGTCGGTGGTCATGCCGCCGCCGTCCTGCGCCCGGTAGTTCCACGACGGGCGCTGCGCCGGCTGCACGTCGCCCTCCCACACCCAGTACCCGAACTCGCCGCGCAGCGACAGGATGCGCCCGAAGAAGCCCTCGTCCACGAGGCGGCGCAGCTTGACCAGGCCGGGCAGGTAGAGCTTGTCGTGCACGACGCCGGCGGTGACGCCGACCTCCGCGCGCAGCCGCGCGAGCTCGACCGCCTCGGCGAGCGTCTCCGCCGTCGGCTTCTCGGTGTAGACGTGCTTGCCGGCCTGCATGGCCTTGGTGAGGGTCTTGGCGCGCAGCGAGGTCATCGAGGCGTCGAAGACGACGTCGGTGGCCGGGTCGGCGATCGCGGCGTCGAGGTCGGTGGTCCACTCCGCGACGTCGTGCTGGGCGGCGAGCTCGCGCAGGCGGGTCTCGTTGCGGCCGACCAGGACGGGCTCGACCTGCACCCGCGTGCCGTCGGGGAGCAGGACGCCGCCCTGCTCCCGGATGGGCAGGATCGAGCGCAGCAGGTGCTGGCGGTAGCCCATGCGTCCGGTGACGCCGTTCATCGCGATCCGCAGGGTGCGGGTGGCCATCGGGACTCCTTCGTCCGGGGGCAAGGGGTGCGCGGGAATGCGCTTTCCGGCACCGTAGGCGGCGAGCGTCGCGACGTCAAGGCACCCGGCGCCCACGGCGGGCGCGCCGGGCTGCCGCGGCGGTGTCGCGGCGGCTCCGCCGCGACACCGTCGCGGCTCCGTCGCGATCCCGTCGCGGCCCTGTAGCGGTGCCGTCGCGATCCCGCGAGCGCCGCCTGCTGCCGCCCCGCGGGCCCGAGGTCTAGGGTGCGTCACCGGAGGTGGGAGCGTGGGCAGACCCCGGTTGCAGGACGTCGCGGCGCGCGCCGGCGTGTCGCTGGCGACCGCCTCGCGCGTGCTCAACGGCTCCAGCCGCACGCCGGCGCCCGCCCTGGTGGAGAGGGTCCGCGCGGCGGCCGCCGAGCTCGGCTACGTCGTCAACGCCCAGGCGCAGGCGCTCGCGAAGGCCCGCACCGGGCTCCTCGGCCTGGTCGTGCAGGACATCTCCGACCCGTACTTCTCCTCGATCGCCGCGGGCGCGCAGGCGCAGGCCCGACCGCACGGCCTGCAGCTGCTGCTGGCCAGCACCGACCGCGACCCGGCGGCCGAGCGCGAGGCGGTGGACGCGTTCGCCGCGCACCGGGCGGACGCGATCGTCGTCGTCGGCACACGCTGGACCGGGGACGACGACGCCGCCCTGGCCGAGGCGCTGGGCCGCTACGCCGCCGCCGGCGGCCGCGCCGTCGTCGTGGGCCAGCCGCTCGGCGAGGCCGCCGTGGTCCGGCCGCCGAACGCCCCCGGCTCCCGGGCCCTCGCCGAGGCGCTGCTGGGCCAGGGGCACCGGCGCTTCGTGGTGGTGACCGGGCCGGACCGGGTCGTCACGGCCCGGGAGCGCGCCGACGCGTTCACCGCGGCCGCCGAGGCCGGCGGCGGCCACGTCGAGCCGGCGGTCGTCGCCGGCCAGTTCTCCCGGGACGGCGGGTACGGCGCGGCGGCCGAGGTGACCCGGCTGGCGCGGGACGGGGCCGGGCGGCCGTGCGTCTTCGCCGTCACCGACGTGATGGCGATCGGCCTCATCGCCGGCCTGCGGGACGCCGGGCTGGCGGTGCCGCGCGACGTGCTGGTGGCCGGGTTCGACGACATCCCGACGCTGCGCGACCACGTGCCGGCGCTGACCACCGTGCGCGTGCCGCTCGAGGAGATCGGCCGCCGTGCGGTGCTCGTGGCGCTCGGCGAGGCCGACGAGGCGGGCGAGGCTGACCCCGCCCTGGCCACCCAGGTGCTGCTGCGCGAGTCCACCGGTGGCTGAGCGGCGACCGTCGTCGGCCGCCGCCCGGTCCGCTTGACCCTCGCCGCCGCGGCGTCTACGGTGCGTGGAAAGCGCATTCCGTGACGTGGGTCACCTCAGCGACGAGGGGGTCTGATGACCGCAGTGGTGTCGGACCGGGCTACGGTAGCCCGGCAGAGCAGGACGGCGGTGCGGCGATCGCCCGCGCCGGCGCGGTGGTGGGCGGCGGCGTGGCGGCCGCTGACCCTGGTGGTCGCGGTGCTGGTGGTCTGGTGGGTGGTGACCGCCCAGGGCTGGCTGGCCCCGTACGTGCTGCCCTCGCCCGCGGACACCTGGGCGGCGGCGGCCGAGAACGCCGCCTACCTGGGGCAGCACACCTGGGTGACGACGTACGAGACGGTGATCGGCTTCGCGCTGGCGGTCGTGATCGGCGAGCTCGTCGCCGTGCTCATGGCCTACTCGCCGACCACCGAGCGCACGGTCTACCCGATCATCCTGGTGGCCCAGGTGGTCCCCAAGATCGCGATCGCGCCGCTGTTCGTGGTGTGGCTCGGGTTCGGCGTCGCGCCGAAGATCACCGTGGCCGTGCTCATGGCGTTCTTCCCGGTGGTCATCTCCGGGCTGGCCGGTCTGCGCTCGGTCGACCCTGAGGTGATCGAGCTGACCTCGACGATGGGCGCGAGCCGGCTCAAGACCTTCGCCAAGGTGATGTTCCCGGCCTCGCTGCCGCAGCTGCTGTCCGGGCTCAAGGTCGCGGCGACGCTCGCCGTGACGGGCGCCGTCGTGGGCGAGTTCGTCGGCGGCAACGAGGGCCTCGGGTACGTGATCCTCCAGGCCAACGGCAACATCGACACCGCCATGCTGTTCGCGGCGCTCGTGGTCATGTCGCTGCTGGGCATCGTCCTGTTCCTGATCATCGAGATCGCCGAGCGCCTGCTCATCGGCTGGCACCCCTCCCGGCGTGCCGCCACCGCCGCGACGACCGTCGCCGGCGCCTGACCGACAGACCGGCCCGCGCCGCCGTCGGCGGCCGCGGCACCCCGCCCCCGTGCAAAGGAGCACATCCATGTCCCACCCCCGGCACACGTCCCTGGCCGCAGCGGCTGCCGTCGCGGCCACCGCCCTCGCGCTCGCCGGCTGCGCCTCCTCGGACGCCGCGGGCGGCTCGGCCGCGAGCGGCGGCGACGAGTCCCGCGCCGTGACGCTGATGCTCAACTGGTACCCGTACGGCGAGCACGCGCCCTTCTACTACGGCGTCGAGCAGGGCATCTTCGCCGACCACGGCATCGACCTGACGATCGAGGCCGGCCAGGGCTCCACCAAGACGGTCCAGGCCGTCGGCGGCGGCCAGGTCGAGTTCGGCTGGGCGGACACGCCCGCGCTGCTGGCCAACGTGGACAAGGGCGTCGACGCCCGCAGCGTCGGCGTCTTCCTCCAGACGACGCCGTCGGCGGTGCAGGTGTTCGCCGACTCGGGGATCGCGGAGCCGGCCGACCTGGCCGGCAAGACCATCGCGGTCTCGGCCGGCGACGCCCCGACCACCACGTTCCCCATGTACCTCGAGGCTGCCGGGCTCGGCCCGGACGACGTCAAGCAGCAGAACCTCGACGCGGCGGGCAAGGTGTCGGCGATGCTCACCGAGCAGGTCGACGGCCTGATCGGGTTCGCCCACGACCAGGGCCCGACGATCGCCGCCAAGAGCGGCAGGGAGGTGAGCTACCTGCGCTACTCCGACGTCGGCCTGAGCTTCTACTCCAACGGCCTGGTCGCCAGCACGGGCACGATCACCGACGACGCCGAGCTGGTCTCGGACATGGTCGCGGCCACGTCAGAGGCGTTCGCGGCGGCGGCCGAGGACCCGGAGGCGGCCGTGGCGTCGATGGAGGGCAAGGACCCGCAGATGCCGGCGAAGGACGTGCTCCTGGAGCAGTGGCAGCAGACGGTCGAGCTGCTGCACACGGACGAGACCGAGGGCCAGGCCCCGGGCGCCAACGACCCGGCGGACTGGCAGAACACGCTCGACGTGCTGTCGACCGCCGGCCTGATCGAGGGCGGCAAGGGCGTCGAGGAGTACTACGACGACGCGTTCGCCCCGTCGGGGGAGTGAGAGCCATGGTGACCGCGACGAGGGCACGGACGAGGGCACGGACGAGGGCACGGACGAGGGCAGGAGGGGCAGTGACGACGCTGACCGAGGAGCCGGGGGTCGCCGGGACGGCGCAGGACGTCGTGTCCGTCGACGGGGTGTCCGTGACGTTCCGTTCGAAGCGTGCCTCGACGAGCGCGCTCGGCGAGGTGGACCTCGCGGTGCGGCCGGGGGAGTTCGTCTCCATCGTTGGGCCCTCCGGCTGCGGCAAGTCGACGCTGCTCAAGGTGGTCGCCGGCCTGGTGGCCCCCACCACCGGGCAGGTGCGGCTGCGGGGCGACGTCGTGGCGGGCCCGCGGCCCGACATCGGCTTCGTGTTCCAGCGCGCCGCCCTGCTGGACTGGCGCACCGCCGAGGGCAACATCCTGCTGCAGGCGGAGATGCGGGGCATGGACGCGGCGGCGGCCCGCCGTCGCTGCGCCGAGCTGATCGAGACCACGGGCCTCAGCGGCTTCGAGAAGGCCATGCCGCACGAGCTGTCCGGCGGCATGCAGCAGCGCGTCTCGCTGTGCCGGGCGCTGCTGCACGAGCCGGACGTGCTGCTCATGGACGAGCCGTTCGGTGCCCTCGACGCGCTGACCCGCGAGCGGATGAACGTCGAGCTGCAGCGGGTGTGCCGCGAGGCCGGGGTCACCGTGCTGCTGGTGACCCACTCGGTCCCCGAGGCCGTCTACCTCGGCGACCGGGTCGTGGTGATGGGCCCGCGCCCGAGCCGCGTGGTGGAGGAGCTGCGGGTGGACCTGCCGCCCGTGCGCGACTACACCGCCGCGATGGAGGACCCCGAGTTCCACCGCGTGGCGAGCCGGGTGCGCACCCTGCTGGGCTCGCCGCAGGGCGGCGACTGACCTCCGCCAGCGCCGGCCACGGCGCTGCACCCGCGCCGCACCCGCGCCGCACCCGCGCTCGCGCGCCGCATTCCGGGTCCCTGGCGGTCCGAGACAGAGGGGTCTGTCTCGGACCGCCAGGGACCCGTGGTCGTGCGGGCCGCGGAGGTCCCGGTTTGACGAGGCAACGCCGAGCGTGTTTCCTATAGGAAACACGAAGACGTCCGATCGACGGAGATCATTGTGCGCACTGCTGACACCTGGCCCATCGCGGCCAACATGCTGTCCTTCGGCTCGACGACGGCCGACGGGACCCCCAACCTCGAGGCGCCCGCCGAGTCGTGGCGCTCCCAGCTCCAGCAGGTCGCCGACCTCGGGTTCACCGACGTCGACCCCACGGACGCCTGGCTGTCGATCGGCGAGCTGTCGGACGCCCGGTTCGGCGAGCTGCTCGCCGTCCTCAAGGAGGTCGGCCTGGCGGTCCCGTCGGTCTCGACCACCCGCCGCAGCGTCGTCGACGCGAAGCGCGGCGACGACTACCTGCGCATCGGCCACGCGATCATCGACCGCGCGCCGGCGCTCGGCGCCGAGGTCGTGAACTTCGGCTTCATGCAGGACCTCACGCCGGCCCAGCAGAAGGCGCTGTGGTTCTGGCTGGCCGAGGGGCACCACGACCCGGTCGATGACCCCGCCGCGCGCGACGAGGCGATCCGCCGCATCCGCGAGCTGGCCGACCACGCCGCCGAGGTGGGCGTGGCGATCAGCCTCGAGATGTACGAGGACACCTTCATCGGCACCCCGGACCTCGCCGTGCGGTTCGTGCAGGACGTCGACCGCGAGAACGTGGGCCTCAATCCCGACCTGGGCAACCTGGTGCGCCTGCACCGCCCGATCGAGGACATCCCCACGATGTTCGAGAAGGTCCTGCCGTTCACGAACTTCTGGCACATCAAGAACTACACGCGTGACGAGGACCCGACGACGGGCACCTACGCCACCCACCCGGCGCCGCTGGTCTCGGGCGTCGTGAACTACCGCAACCACATCCGCCGGGCGCTGGAGCTGGGCTTCGAGGGCGTCTTCGTCTGCGAGCACTACGGCTCCGACAGCCTCGGCGTGGCCGCGCTCAACCGCGAGTACATCCGCGGCGTGCTGCGCTCCGCGGGCCGCTGACCCGCGACCGACTGACGACACGAGCAAAGGTGCAGGTCTCATGACGTACGTCCACAACCGGCCCGAGGACTTCGCCCGCGAGGCGCTCTCCGGCCTGGTCAAGGCCCACCCCGGCCGGCTCCGCAGCGTCCCCGGCGGCATCGCCCGCGCCGACGGCACCCGCCCCGGCAAGGTCGCCGTCGTCGTCGGCGGCGGTTCCGGCCACTACCCGGCGTTCGCCGGCGTGATCGGTGACGGGCTCGCCGACGCCGCGGTGTGCGGCGAGGTGTTCGCCTCGCCGTCGACGCGCCAGGTCATCGACGTCTGCCGCGCCGCCGACGCCGGCGCCGGCGTGTGGTTGTCGTTCGGCAACTACGCCGGCGACGTGCTGAACTTCGGCGCCGCCGCCAGCCGCCTGCGCGCGCAGGGCATGGAGGTCTCCGTGCTCGCGGTGACCGACGACGTCGTCTCCGCCCCGCCGGAGCGCGCCGCCGAGCGGCGCGGCGTCGCCGGCGACCTGGTGGTCTTCAAGGTGGCCGGCGCGGCCGCCGAGGCCGGCGCCGACCTCGCCGAGGTCACCCGGCTGGCCGCGCACGCCAACGACCGCACGTTCTCCTTCGGCGTCGCCTTCGACGGCTGCACGCTGCCGGGCGCGGAGGCGCCGCTGTTCCACCTCGACGAGGGCGTGGTCGGCTGGGGCCTGGGCATCCACGGCGAGCCGGGCGTGGGGGAGGAGCCCCGCCCCTCGGCCGCGGTGCTCGCGCAGGAGATGGTCGACCGCGTGCTCGCCGAGCGCCCCGCGGACGCCGACGGCCGCGCCGCCGTCATCCTCAACGGCCTGGGCGACGTGAAGTACGAGGAGCTCTTCGTCCTGTGGGACCGGGTGAGCGACCTGCTGGTCGAGCGGGGCGTCACGCTGGTCGCGCCGCTGGTCGGCGAGTACGTCACCAGCCTCGACATGGCCGGCTGCTCGCTCACCGTGGCGTGGCTGGACGACGAGCTCGAGCCGCTGTGGCTCGCGCCCGCCGACACCCCGGCGTTCCACCACGGCTCGTGGCGCGCGGCGCCCGAGACCGCGGCGCCCGAGGCGCTGGCCGAGCCGGAGCCCGCGCTGACCGCCGCCACCACCGAGGCCGGCCGCCGCGCCGCCCGCCAGGTGGCCGAGGTGCTGCACCGCTGGCAGGACGCCCTGCACGGCGCGGAGGAGGAGCTGGGCCGGCTCGACGCGATCGCCGGCGACGGCGACCACGGCCGGGGCATGTGCCGCGGCATCGACGCCGCCGTCGCGGCCGCGGACGCCGCGCTCGAGGCGGACGGCGACGCGCCGTCCGTGCTGCGCCGCGCCGCCGACGCGTGGGCGGACAAGGCCGGCGGCACCTCCGGGGCCCTGTGGGGCGTGGGGCTGCTGGCGCTGGCCGACGTGCTGCCGGCCGACGCCGACGTGAGCGCCGACGACGCCGTGCGCGGCGTCCAGGCCTTCCACGACGCGGTCACGGGCATCGGCGGTGCGCGCCCGGGCGACAAGACGCTCGTCGACGCGCTCGCGCCCGCGACCGAGACGCTCGTCGCCACCCACGGCGACGGCACCGACCTGGCCGCCGCCTGGGGCGCGGCCGTCGACGCCGCCCGCTCCGGCGCCGAGTCCACGAAGGACATCGCGGCCCGCCGTGGCCGCTCCCGCGTGCTGGGCGACAAGAGCCTCGGCGTGCCCGACCCGGGTGCGACGTCGCTCGCGATGCTCCTGGCCGAGGCCGGCGCCGTGCTCGGCGCCGCCGCTGACGAGACGAAGGTGGGTTCCTGATGACCGACACGCTGCGCCTGGTGGTCGGCTCCGACGACGCGGGGTTCGACTACAAGGAGATCCTCAAGGCCGAGCTCGAGAAGGACGAGCGCGTCGCGTCGGTGGTCGACGTCGGCGTGGGCTCGGACGAGCACACGCACTACCCCTACGTCGGCGCCACCGCGGCCCGCATGGTCGCCGCGGGCGAGGCCGACCGGGCCCTGCTGATCTGCGGCACGGGCCTCGGCGTGGCCATCTCGGCGAACAAGGTGCCGGGGGTGCGCGCGGTCACGGCGCACGACTCGTTCTCCGTCGAGCGCTCGGTGCTGTCCAACGACGCGCAGGTGCTGTGCATGGGCCAGCGCGTCATCGGCATCGAGCTCGCCAAGCGCCTGGTGCGCGAGTGGCTCGGCTACCGGTTCGACCCGGCCTCGTCGTCCGCGCCCAAGGTCGCGGCGATCAGCGAGGTCGAGGCCGCCGCCGGCACCGCACCCGAGGCCGCCGGGTCCTGCTGATGACCTCGTCCACGCCGGCGCCCGCGCCGGTGCAGCGGCCGCCGCTGGTCGCCGTCTCGCTCAAGGCCTACCTGGGCGCGGCGGCGACCGCGGACTGGCTGACCGGGGTCCGCGACCTCGCGGCCGGCGGCGCGGCGACCGACGGCGCCGAGGGCGCCGGTGCCGCGGTCGAGCTGGCCGTGCTGCCGTCGTTCCCGCTCGTGCCCGTCGCGGCGCGGATCCTCGAGGGCACCGCCGTGGCGTGGGGCGCGCAGGACGTCGCGCCGTCCGACGCCGGGGCGCAGACCGGCGAGGTCACCGCGCCCCTGCTGGCCGAGCTGGGCTGCCGGTACGCCGTCGTCGGGCACGCCGAGCGGCGCGCCCGGTTCGGCGACACCGACGAGGTCGTGCGCGCCAAGGTCGGCCGGCTGGCCGCGGCCGGCGTCGTGCCGCTGCTGTGCGTCGGCGAGACCGAGCGGGTGCCCGCGCAGGAGGCGGCCGACGTGGCCGCCGCCCAGCTCGCGGACGCCCTCGCCGGCAGCGGCGCCACGGACGTCGTCGTCGGCTACGAGCCCGTGTGGGCCATCGGCGCGCCCAAGCCCGCGGGGCCCGACCACGTCGTCGCCGTCGCGGACCGGCTGCACGCCGCCCTGGCCGAGCTCGGCGTGCCGGGCCGCGTCGTCTACGGTGGCGCGGCCGGTCCCGGCACCCTCACGGCCCTGGCACCCGCGGTCGACGGCGTGTTCCTCGGCCGCTTCGCGCACGACGTCGCCGCCCTGGGCGAGGTCCTCGCCGAGGCCCGCCGGCTCGGGGCAGCGGTCCCGCGCTGAGCCGCGCCACCCACCCCCTGATCTCCCTTCCCCTGCACCACCCCCTGCACCACAGCACCCCCTGAGGAGGACCATCGTGGTCACCAGCATCAGCACCGTCGCCGTCGTCGGGGCCGGCTACATGGGCGGCGGCATCGCCCAGTCCCTCGCGCTGGCCGGGCTGCCCGTCACCATCGCCGACGTCTCCGCCGACGCGGCGAAGGCGGCGCTCGAGCGGCTGCTCGTCGAGGCCCGCGAGTTCGAGGACGCCGGCCTGTTCGACGCCGGTGCCACCGAGACGATCCGCGCCAACCTGTCCGCGGCGCCGTCGATCGAGGAGGCCGTCGCCGACGTCGACTTCGTCGAGGAGGCGGTCTTCGAGCAGGTCGAGGTCAAGCACGACGTGCTGGCCCGCATCTCCGCCGCGGCGCGGCCGGACGCCATCATCGGCTCCAACACGTCCACCATCCCGGCGCGCACCCTGTCGACCGCCGTGCAGAACCCGGAGCGGTTCCTCACGGTGCACTTCTCCAACCCGGCGCCCTTCATCCCGGGCGTCGAGCTGGTGCTGGGCGACAAGACCGACGAGGCGGTCGTGCCCGTGGTCAAGGAGCTGCTGGGCCGTGCGAACCGGCAGGCGGCGATCGTGGCCGACGTGCCGGGCTTCGTGCTCAACCGCCTGCAGTACGTGCTGCTCAAGGAGGCCATGTCGATCGCCGAGGAGGGCATCGCGACCCCCGAGGACATCGACACGATCGTGCGTACCACGTTCGGGTTCCGCCTCGGCTTCTTCGGTCCGTTCGCGATCGCGGACCAGGCCGGGCTCGACGTCTACGCCGGCGGCTTCCGCACCTTCGAGGAGGCCTTCGGCGAGCGCCTGGCCACCCCGCAGCTCATCAAGGACGCCGTGGCCGACGACCGTCGCGGCGTGAAGAACGGCAAGGGCCTGCTGCGCGACTACACGCCGGAGCAGGTCAAGGCGCTCGTCGCCTACCGCAACAAGGCGTACAGCGAGATGGGTCGCCTGGTGCGCACCCTCGGTCCGGCCCCGACGGCCTGACGTCCCTCCCTCCCCCTCCGGGCATCGCTGCCCGACTCCCACAGACACAGGAGTCTTCGTGGTCACGGTCAACGAAGCGGCACTCGTCAAGCGCATCACGCTGAAGCTGCTGCCGCTGCTGGTCATCCTCTACACGGTCGCCTACGTCGACCGCTCCGCCGTCGGGTTCGCCCAGCTCCACATGGGCGCCGACGTCGGGATCGGCGACGCCGCCTTCGGGCTCGGCGCCGGGCTGTTCTTCATCGCGTACTTCCTGTTCGAGGTGCCGAGCAACGTCCTGATGCAGAAGTACGGGCCGCGCATGTGGTTCGTGCGCATCCTGCTGACCTGGGGCGCGATCACCGCCCTCATGGCGCTCACGCAGGGCCCGATCAGCTTCTACGTGCTGCGGTTCCTGCTCGGCGTCGCCGAGGCCGGCTTCTACCCGGGCGTGATCTTCTACCTGACGACCTGGTTCCCCCACCGGCACCGCACCAAGGCCACGGGCACGTTCGTCGTCTCCGCGCCGCTGGCGTTCCTGATCATGTCGCCGCTCGCCGGCTGGCTGCTCGGGGTCGAGGGCCTCGGCATGGTGGGCTGGCAGTGGCTGTTCGTCGTCGTCGGCGTCGCGGCCATGGTCATGGCGATCCCGACCTGGAAGTTCCTGCCGGAGAGCCCGCGCTCGGTGAAGTGGCTCTCGGCCGACGAGGTGGCGTGGATCGAGGGCGAGCTCGAGAAGGACAAGCGCGAGCGCGGGCAGGAGGACGGCAAGAACCCGCTGCGCACCCTGCTCGACAAGCGCGTGCTGACGTTCGCGCTGCTGTTCTTCCCGTCCACCGTGGGCGTCTACGGCCTGTCGTTCTGGCTGCCGCAGGTGGTGGACAAGTTCTCCAGCTCGAACATGCAGACCGGCCTGCTCACCGACATCCCGTACGTCTTCGCGCTGGTCGGCGTGCTCGTGACGTCGCGCTGGGCGGCCCGGAAGTTCGCCGAGAACTGGGTGCCGCTCGCGGTGCTGTTCCTCGGCGCCGGCCTGGGCATGGGGGCGAGCGCGTTCTTCCACGCGCCGGTGGCCCAGCTGGCCGCGCTCTCCCTGGCGGCGTTCTGCGTGTACTCGATCGCCGGCGTGTTCTGGGCCCTGCCCAGCGGCGTGCTGGCCGGCGCGACGGCGGCCGTCGCCATCGCGGCGATCAACTCGTTCGGCAACCTGGGCGGCTTCATCGGCCCGTACGTGGTCGGCATCTTCACCGACGTTACCGGGACCACCGCGGCGGGCATGTACTTCCTCATGATCGTGCTGTGGCTCGGCGCGCTCGGCACGTTCGCCGCCCGCCGCGCGGTGCAGCGCATCCAGCGGCGCGCCGTCGACGGGGCCACGGAGGTGGCCGCCCCGGCCGCCGGGACCGCCACGCGCTGACGCGGCACGACGTCGACAGGGGGTCGACGCAGGGACTGCGCGGGGGGCCGCGCAGGACTCCGGGGAGAGGGCGCCCCGCCGGCCACGGCCGGCGGGGCGCCCTCGTGCGTGCCGGGGATGCTCGGGGGATGCTCAGGCGCGCTCGGCGAGCGCGCGGGACTTCACGCCCTCGATGTGCTCAGCCATGAGCTTGCGGGCCAGGTCGGCGTCGCCGGAGCGCAGCGCGTCCAGGACCGCGCGGTGCTCGCGCACCGCGACCTCCTTGTCGGTGACGCCGCGGCCGGAGAACTGCCGGAAGCGCTGCAGCAGGCCGCCGAGCGCGGCGTAGGCCGCGTGCAGGTAGCCGTTGTCCGCCGCCTCCGCCACCAGCTCGTGGAACCGCTCGTCGGCGGCCCAGTAGTCGCGGAAGTCCTGGTAGGTGGGGCCGTTCGGCGCCGCCTCGAGGTCGGCGACGGCCTGCTCGAGCGCCGCGAGGAACTCCGGGCCGCCGCGCTGGCACGCGTACCACGCGTTGACCGGCTCGACGGCGAGCCGCGCGTCCATGAGGTCGGCCAGCTCCTTGACGGTGGGCTCGGGCGCCACCGAGTAGCCGCGCAGCGCGACCCGCCGCACCATGCCCGTCGCCTCCAGGCGGGCCAGCGCCTCGCGCACCGGGGTGGGCGAGACGTCGAGCTGGCGCGCCAGGCCGTCGATGTTGAGGTTGCTGCCCGCCGGCAGGCTGCCGTCGAGCAGCATCGTCAGCAGCTGGTCGAAGACGTGGTCGGCGAGCACCCGGCGCCGGACCGGGCCGACGCCCGCGGCGGGACGGGGGGAGGACACGGCGAGATTCTATCGGTGCAGGCCATCGCGCCCGACGGCGTCTCAGCGGGGTTCCGGCGCCGCCGCGGTGCCGCCGCAGCGCCGCCTCAGACGTGCAGCAGCCGCGTGCCCGCCCCGCGGTGGGCCCGCTCGAGCACCGCGGCGTAGCCGGCCAGCATCCGCACGTGGCTGAACCGCGCCCGGGCCGCGGTCAGCGCCGGCGTCAGCTCGTCCCGGCGCGCGGCCGCCTCGATCCACGTCGCCGCGATCTCGGCGGGGTCGAACCCGGTGACGAACCCGATCCCGTGGACGATGCGCGCGCTGTCCCCCACGGGCGTGGTCACGGGCACGGCGCCGCACATCGCGCCCTCGATGAGGCACAGCGGCGCGGCCTCCCCGAACAGCGAGGTGAGGGCGACGACGTCGGCCATGGCGTAGACGAGCTCCATGTCCGCGCGCACGCCGAGCGGGTGCACCCGCTCGAGCAGGTCGGGGCGGTCGCCGAAGGCCAGCTCCAGCTCGGCCACCAGGTCGGCGTTGGCGGGGCTCATGCCGGCGCCGCACATGACCACGTGGCCGAGGCGGTCGCGCTCGAGGTACCGGCGGGCCGCCGCGACGAGCAGGCCGGGGTTCTTCATGGTGTCGTACCGGGCGGCGTAGACGACGACGTTCGCGTCCGCCGGCAGCCCGGCGGCGCCGCGCAGCGCCAGGCGGCGCGCCCCGGACACCGGCCGGAACCGGGCCAGGTTGATGCCGTTGGGGACGACGCGCAGCAGGCTCGCCGGCACGCCGGCGCGCAGGTACGCGTCGCGCGTGGACTCGGCGCAGCACACGACGGCGGCGAGCCGGCCGGTGTCGGCGGCCACCAGCAGGTCGTCGAGCGCGGTGCCGGAGTTCTCGGGGTCGGACCGGTGCAGGCACGCGACGACGGGCCGGTCCGGGAAGCCGGCCTGGTTGACCAGCCGCAGCGGCTGCTCCTTGAGGGACATCACCACGTGCGCCGCGCGGGCGTGGTGGGCGGCGACCTCCATCTCGGCCGGCGTGAAGGACCGGGGGTCGTGGTCCCCGTCGGTCGTGCGGCCGAGCGAGGCGACCCGCACGCCCGCGGCGCGCAGGGTGCGGTAGCGCTGGTCGTCCTCCATCCGCTGCAGCGTGGCCTCCCGGCGCACCTCCTGGTGGATGCTCAGCGCCGCGTGCTGCTGGCGCCCACCGGTGTGCAGGCCGGCCACCACCGTGGTGTGCAGGGCGCGGGCGCCGCCCGCGAAGAAGCCCTCGTACACCGACAGGATCCGCAGGGCACCGGCCCCGGACGTGCGCTGGGTCATCGAACCACCTCCGCGCCCAGCGTCATGGCGCCAGGTGAGGAGGGCATGACCGTGCTGTTAACTTCCGATGACGTTCTCCGGGGGCGCCACGGTGGCGAGCGCGCGGATGTCCCGCTCGGCCTGCGCGGGCGGCACCGGCCGGCAGCCCTGGGCCACCCAGCGCGCCACCGTCGCGGGCTCGGACCGCAGCAGCGCCCAGCCGCGGCGCAGCAGCGTCGGCACCGGCTTGCGGGCCTCCGCCACGTCACGCAGGAACCGGAACCAGAACGACACCAGGCGGGGGCGGCGCAGGCAGATCGCGTCCGCCAGGATGCCCTCGGCGCGGCAGGCCGCCACCAGCTCGGCCGCGAAGACGCCCTCGGCGACCACGAGCGGGGCACCGGCGGTGTCGAGCACGGTGGTCCCGGTGCGCCGGTTGGTCGGGATGTCGTAGACCGGCACCTCGGCGCGTCCCGACGTCGCCAGGGTGCGCAGCGCCTCGAGCGCCCCCTCGCGGTCCCAGCTGCCGGCGTCGTCCCAGTCGACGATGCCGAACCGCCGCGGCAGCCCTGGGTGGTCGCCGTCCAGGTAGAAGTCGTCGAGCATGACCGCGGGCAGGCCCAGGCGGCGCACGAGCGCCGACTTGCCGGAGCCGGACGGGCCGGTCAGCAGCACCACCCGCACGCGCGGGCGGCGGGCCTCGGGCGGGACGTCGAACAGCGCGTCGGGCACGAGCGCGTCGGGCACCGGCGCATCGTGCTGAGGGGCGGTCGCGGCGGAGTCGGTCACGGGTGTCCATTCTCCGCGATCCTCCGGGGTGCCCGCCCGGTGCCGCCCGGTGCACGCCCGGTGCCGGCCCGAGGGCGGGTCGGGAACGGTCGGGAGCGGCCCGGCGGCGGCGACGTAGCCTGACGCCGTGCGCGCTCACGAACGGGTCCTCGCCCGCATCGAGGCAGACCTCGCGGCCGGCCGGTGGGCCCTCGGCGAGCGGCTGCCGGGGGAGCGCGCCCTCGCGGCGGAGCTGGGGGTGTCGCGGCCGTCGGTGCGCGAGGCCGTCCGCGTGCTCGAGGCGATGGGCATCGTGCGCACCGCCGTCGGCTCGGGCCCCGACGCCGGGGCCACGGTGGTCGACCGGCCCGCGGCCGGGCTCGGGGCTGCCGTCCGGCTCCACGTGGCGTCCGGCGCGCTGCCGGTCGGCGACGTCGTCGCGACCCGGGCCGTGCTCGAGGTGTGGGCGGTCGGGCAGGCCGCGGCCCGGTCCGGCGACGACGGCAGCAGCGACGGCGACCTGCGGGAGCTGCGCGAGCTGCTCGAGGCGATGCGCGCCCCCGGGCTCGACGTGCCGGAGCTCGTGGCCCTCGACCAGGACTTCCATCTGGCGCTCGTGCGCCGGTGCGGCAACCCGCTGGTCGAGGCGATCCTCGCGGGGCTGCGCTCGGCGGTGGGCTCCTACGTCGTCGAGGGCGCGCGGCGGCTGCCGGCGTGGCCGGAGCACGCAGCGCGGCTGGGGGAGGAGCACGCGCAGATCCTCGCCGCCGTCCGCGCCGGCGACGCCGCGGCCGCGCAGGAACGCACGCGGCGGCACATCTGGGCGTTCTACGAGGAGACCGGGCTGGCGACGGCCGACCGCGCCCGGCACGACGGCGTGCGGCCCGACGCTCCGGGCACCTGACGGCGCGGCCGGCGGGCGGGGCCGGCCGGCCCGGAGCCGTCGTCAGCCCGCGGCCGGCGCGGTGGCGCGCGCGACGACGGCGCAGCGGTCCTCGTCGTGCGCGACGGCGTCCGCGGCCCGCTCGAGCAGCGCCCGCAGGGCCGCCCGCTCGCCCTCGGCCAGCCCGCCGAGCAGCTCCGCCTCGGCCTGGCGCACGCGGGCGTCGACCGCCTCCAGCACGCCGCGCCCGTGGTCGGTGGCCACGATGCGCCGGGCGCGACGGTCGGCGGGGTCCTGCCGGCGCTCGACCAGGCCGCACCCCTCGAACGCGTCGATGAGGTAGGTCATCACGGTGCGGTCGATGCCCAGCCGGGCGGCGAGGGCAGCCTGCGTCGGCGGGGCGTCGTGCACCACGGCGGCGAGCACCTGGTAGCCGCGGGTGCCGTGGGGCAGGTCGCCGGCGACGTCGTCCACCCGCGCGCTCCACTCCCGCAGCAGCGCGGCGAGCGACCAGCCGAGCGCCGACGGGCGCGTCGCGGCGGCCTCCCGGGCGGCTGACCCTGGGGTCGCTGCGGGTTCTGCCGGGGCGGGTGGATGGGCGGACGGCATGGGGTCGATGGTAGTCGGGAACACGCCGACACGCAGACGAGTTGCCGTTGATATCGTCTGCTCCACAGACGATCTCCGTCCGAGCGAGGAAGCGACGCGCATGCCCGACTACGGCCACGACCTGGTGTTCGGCACCTTCATCACGCCCACGAACGCCGACCCGCAGGGCCCCGTGCGCCTGGCGCGGCTGACGGAGGAGGCCGGGCTCGACCTGGTCACGTTCCAGGACCACCCCTACCAGCCGGCCTTCCTCGACACCTGGACGCTGCTGACCTGGGCCGCCGCGCAGACCTCCCGCGTCACGCTCGCCGGGAACGTGCTCAACGTGCCCCTGCGCCCGCCGGCGGTGCTGGCCCGTGCCGCCGCGAGCCTCGACCTGCTCTCCGGCGGCCGCGTGGCCCTCGGCCTCGGAGCCGGCGGGTTCTGGGACGCGATCGAGGCCATGGGCGCCCGCCGGCTGTCCCCGGGCGAGTCGGTGGAGGCGCTCGCGGAGGCGATCGAGGTCATCCGGGCGCTGTGGGACACCGGCACGCGCCTGCCGGTGCGCGTCGAGGGCACCCACCACCGCGTCGTCGGCGCCAAGCGCGGGCCGGCGCCGGCGCACGACGTGCCGATCTGGCTCGGGGCGTACAAGCCGCGGATGCTGCGGCTGGTGGGCACCGCGGCGGACGGCTGGCTGCCGTCGGAGGGCTACCTGAAGCCCGGCGACCTGCGGCGCGGCAACGCGGTGATCGACGAGGCGGCGCTCGGTGCCGGCCGCGACCCGGCCGAGGTGCGCCGCCTGCTCAACGTCACCCCGCCGGACGGCGCCGTGGCCGACTGGGTCGACCGGCTCGTGCGGCTGGCGCTCGAGGACGGCATCGGCACGTTCGTCGTCGCGACCGACGACCCCGACCTGATCCGCCGCGTCGGCGAGGAGGTGGCGCCCGCGGTGCGGGAGCAGGTCGCCAAGGAGCGCGAGGCCGCGGGCACGACGCCGGCCGCCGCGCGCCGCGGCGCCCGCGCCGTCGCCCTGCGCCGCCCCGGCATCGACTACGCGGCGGTGCCGGCGGCGCTCGCCGAGCGCGCCGTCGAGCCGGGCGACCGGGCGTACGCCGGCCTGCGGCACAACTACCTGCGCAGCGGTGCGCCGGGGCTGATCCTGCGCCCGCGCGACCCGCAGGAGGTGGCGCAGGCGCTGGCGTACGCCCGCGCCCAGGACGTGCCGCTCGGCGTCCGCTCCGCGGGCCACGGCATCAGCGGGCGGTCCACCAACGACGGCGGCGTCGTCGTCGACCTCGGCGCCCTCGACCGGATCGAGGTGCTCGACGAGGCCACCCGCCGGGTGCGGGTCGGGGCGGGGGCGACCTGGGGCCGAGTCGCCCAGGAGCTGGCGCCGCGCGGCTGGGCGATCACGTCGGGCGACTACGGCGGCGTGGGCGTCGGCGGGCTGGCCACGACGGCCGGCATCGGCCTGCTCGGCCGCCTGCAGGGGCTGACCATCGACCACGTGGTGGCCGCCGACGTCGTCACCGCCGACGGCCGGCTGGTGCGCGCGTCCGCCGACGAGAACCCCGAGCTGTTCTGGGGGCTGCGCGGCGCCGGGGCGAACCTCGGCGTCGTCACGTCCTTCGAGCTCGAGGCCGGCCCGGTCGGGGACGTCGTCTACTCGCAGATGGCCCTGGACGCCACGGACACCGCCGGCGTGCTCGAGCGCTGGGCGGCGGCGGTCGAGGACGCCCCGCGCGAGCTGACCAGCTTCCTCATCCTCTCGCCCGGCGGCGGGCGGCGCGGCGGGGCGCCGGTGGCGCAGCTGATGACGGTGTGGGCGAACGACGACGCGACGGCCGCGGTGGCCGAGCTGGAGCGGCTCGCCGACGCCGGGCCGGTGCTCCAGCACCAGGCGTACCTGCTGCCGTACTCGGCGGTGGTCTCGCCGGCCGAGCGGCACCACACCGGCGGCGGCGACCCGGTGGTGCGCTCGGGGCTGGTCGAGCACCTCGACCAGGGCGTCGCGCGGGCCTTCGAGCGCGTCGCGGCGTCCGGGGCTGCGTACTTCCTCCAGGTGCGCGCCACCGGCGGTGCGGCGCACGACGTCGCGCCTGACGCCACGGCGTACGCCCACCGGCACCAGAACTTCCTGCTGTCCGCCATGGGCTCGTCGCACGAGGACCTGGACCCGCTGTGGGACGGCGAGATGGGCCCCCGCACGGACGGGCTGTACCTGTCGTTCGACACCGACACCCGACCCGAGCGGCTGACCGACGCGTTCCCGGGCGAGACGCTCACGCGCCTGCGCCGGCTCAAGCGGGACTGGGACCCCGACAACGTGTTCCGGGCCAACTTCCCGATCCCGCCCGCCGAGGACTGAGCCGCGAGCGAGGACGGCCGCGAGCGGGGAGCCGCCCCGGGCGCGGGCCCGGGCCGCAGGTCACGGCCCCGGAGGCGGGCGGCGTCGGCGGCGGCGGGTACGGTGCCGGGCGTGGATCTCGACGCCGCCGCCTCGCTGGCCCGCCGCGTGCTCGACGAGCACGGGCTCGACGGGTGGGCGTTCGGGTGGGACCGTGCCCGGCGCCGCGCCGGCCAGTGCCGCCACGACCTGCGGCGCATCACGCTGTCCCGGGACCTCACCGCGCTGCACGACGAGGCCGAGGTGCGCGAAACCGTGCTGCACGAGGTCGCGCACGCGCTCGTCGGGCCGCGCCACGGGCACGACGCCGTCTGGCGCGCGACCGCGGTGCGGATCGGCGCCACCGGCCGGCGCACCGTCGACCCGGCAGCGCCGTCGGTCGAGGGCGACTGGGTGGGGGTGTGCCCGGCGGGCCACCGCGTGACGCGGTTCCGGCGCCCGTCCCGGCCGCTGTCGTGCGGGCGCTGCGCGAGCCGGTTCGACGTGCGGTACCTGTACGCCTGGACCTACCGGGACGAGCCCGTGGTGCCGTGGAAGGCGCGGCCGCGGCGCTAGCCGGGCGGCCGGGCGGTCACGCTCAGGCGTCCGCGAGCGGCCGGTGCGCGTTGCCGACGACGCCGTAGCGGCGCAGGTGGAACCGCATCCGGTCGGCGACGAAGAGCTCGGTGGCGGCCTCGACCGGCCGGTGCGCGGCGTCGAGGGTGAGCCGGGTCAGCCGCACCAGCGCCGTGCCCGGCGCGACGCCCAGCAGCCCGGCCTGCTCGGCAGTGGCGTAGTCGACCTCGAGGCTCTCGTCGGTCAGCTGCGGTGCGACGCCGTAGACCTCGCGGAAGCAGCGGTACAGGGCGGACAGGTCCTGCCGGTCCAGGCCGGGGAACAGCGCCGCCGGCACCCGCGTGTCCTCGACGCTGAGCCCGGTCCCGTCGGCCCGGCGCAGCCGCACCAGGTGGTAGACGCCGTCGCCGGGCGCGAGCCGCAGCCGTCGCCGGTCGGCCGGCGAGGCCACGGTCAGCTCCGCCCGCAGCACGTGGGTCTCCAGCCGGACCCCCTGCACGCGCGTGATGTCGGGCAGGCCCTCGATGGTGTTGAGGTTGCGCTCGATCCGCCCGTCGGAGGCGAACACGCCGCCGCCGCGGCCGATCCGGCGGCGCACGAGGCCCTCCGCCTGCAGCAGGTCGAGGGCCTCGCGCAGCCGGGTGCGGCTCACGCCCAGCTCGGCCGCCAGCGAGCGCTCGTCCCCGAGCCGGTCGCCCGGGGCCAGCTCCGCCCGGCGCATCATGCCGCGCAGCCGCCCGGCCACCGGACCGGCAGCCGGGACGCCGGGGCGTGCGGCGGTGCTGTCGTCGGTCACGGCCGTACGGTACGCACGGCCCCCTCGAGCTCGGTCAGGAGCCACGCGGCGTCGTCCTCGGAGAAGACCAGCGGCGGGCGCAGCTTCAGCACGTTGCCGCCGCCGCCGCACACGGAGGTCAGCACGCGCCGGGCCCGCAGCTCCTCCACGACGTCGAGCGCCAGGTCGCGCGCGGGGGAGCCGTCCTCGGGAGAGACCACCTCGAGCCCGACGTACAGGCCGGCACCGCGGACCTGGCCGAGGCAGTCGTGCTGCGCGGCGAGATCCCGCAGCCCGGCCAGGAGCGCCGACCCCACGAGATCGGCGCGCATCTGCAGGTCCTCCTCGCGGATGACGTCGAGCACCGCCTGGGCCGCCGCGACCGACACCGGGTTGCCGCCGAACGTGTTGAAGTACGGCAGGTCGTCGGCGAACGCCGCCAGCACCTCCGGCCGGGCCGCCATGCCGGACACCGGGATGCCGTTGCCCATGGGCTTGCCGGTGGTGACGAGGTCGGGTACCACGCCGTGGCGCTCGAAGCCCCAGAACGCCTGGCCGGTGCGGGCGAAGCCGGGCTGCACCTCGTCGGCGACGAACACGCCGCCGGCGCGGTGCACCACCTCGATCGCCGGGGCGAGGAACCCGGCGGGGTCGGGGAAGACGCCGTCGGAGGAGAAGATCGAGTCCGCGAGGAAGGCGGCGAACCCGACGCCCGACCGTTCGAGGTCGGCGATCTGCTCGGCGACCCGGTCGGCGAACCACGCGCCCAGATCCTGGTCGCCGGCGAGCCGCGCGTCCGGCTCGGGCACGGTGCGCATCCAGGGCGCGAGGTCCTGGGCGGTGCCGAGCGCGGGGGAGAGCCGGGAGACCACGGCGGTGTTGCCGTGGTACGCCTCGGCGCTGACGACGACCCCGCGCCTGCCCGTGTACGCCTGGGCGACCCGCACGGCCAGGTCGTTCGCCTCCGACCCGGTGCACATCAGCATGAGCCGGCCGATCTCGGCCGGCATGGTGCCCAGGAGGTCCTCGGCGTAGTCGAGCACCGCCTCGTGCAGGTAACGGGTGTGCGTGTTGAGGGTGCTCACCTGCCGCGTCACGGCATCGACCACCCGCGGGTGGCAGTGCCCGACCGAGGCGACGTTGTTGTAGACGTCCAGGTAGCGCTCGCCGTCGGCGTCGTACAGGTACGCCCCCCGGCCGCGGACCAGGTGCACGGGGTCGCGGTAGAACAGCCGGTACGCCGGGCCGAGCAGGTCGGCGCGGCGCCGGGTCATCGCCAGCGTCTCGGCGGTCAGCCCCTGGGCCGTCTCCGGCCGGAAGCTGTTGGTGTCCATGATCGTGGAACGGGTCGCCACGGTGGGTCCTTTCGGGTCGCTCGGCGAGCCGCCCGGCTCCGCCTCGCCGTCGGGACGTCCCGACGGTGCTCATCCTCCCCAGCGCCGGCCCGCGGGGGACAGGGCCGGCCGTTAAGGCCCGGTAACGGCGCGGGGCGCCACGTAAACGGTCGGTCACGGCGCGCGGGCCACGTAAAACCTCGGTTGCGCGGGGGCCCCGGCCCTTGCCGCGGGGCGGGCCGGGGCGCGAGGGTTCCGACGAGCCGCCCGCTCCCCTCGTGCGCCACCGTCCGCCCCGGCGGACCCGCTGACTGCGAGGGAAGACATGACCGACACCATGACGCAGCCCGCGCACCCCGCCGCGGGGGAGCCCGTCTCGCTCGCCGCGTTCGACGCGCTCGCCAAGGGCGCGCCGGCGCCGTACTGGCTGCACCGCGGCGTGTGCGCCGCCTGGGGCCTGGACCCGATGCGCGTCGACATGCCGCTGATCACGGTCTCCGAGAACGCGACGTTCCGGCTGGACGTCGACGGGGACCCCGTCGGCGTCGTGCGGGTGAGCCAGCCCGGCTACGTCGGGGGCCCGGAGGCGATCAGCTCCGAGATCGCGTGGCTCAGCGCCCTGCACGAGCTGGACGAGGTCAACCTCATCCTCCCGGTGCCCACCCAGCGCGGGGCGTACGCCGCCGTCGTCAAGGACACCCGGGGCAACACCTGGGCCTGCGTGAGCACGCGGTACGTGCCGGGCCGGGTGCTCGAGGACCTGCCCGACCCGGCGTCGTACTACCGCGTCATCGGCCGCTGGAGCGCGCTGTTCCACGAGCACGCGCGCCGGTGGACGCCGCCGCCCGGCTTCACCCGGTTCACCTGGGCGATCGAGGACATGGTCGGCCCGACGTGCCGGTGGGGCCGGTGGGAGGACGCGGTCACGGACCCGGCCGACACCGCGCTGCTCGTCCGCGCCCAGGAGCGCGCCGTCGCCCTGCTGGCCGACCTCGATCGCGACGAGCGCGGCTGGGGGCTCATCCACGCCGACCTGCGCCCGTCGAACATCCTCGCCGACGGCGACCGGCTGACGGTCATCGACTTCGACGACTGCGGGTTCGGCTACTACCTGTACGACTACGCCGCCGCGCTGTCCTTCGTCGAGCACGAGCCGTACGCCCCGGCCATGGCCCGGGCCTGGATGGCCGGGTACGGGGAGGTCGCGCCGCTCGACTCCGACGACGTGCGCCACGCCAGCGCCCTGTCGATGCTGCGGCGCCTGACGATGCTCGGCTGGACCACCAACCACCGGCCCGACGCGCTGCCGCCAGGGCTCCACGCGGCCCAGCTGCCCGGCACCCTCGACGTCGCCCGCCGGTTCCTCGCCTCGCCCACCTGGCTCCTCGACTGAGCCGTCCCGCCGCTCCCGTCCCCCAGCACCGCCCCGGAAGGACCAGCCATGACCGTCATCGACCGCGCCTCGGCCGCCACCGCCGACGCCACCTACTTCGCGGAACGCTCCCTGCGCCGCGGCGCCGCCGGCTGGGTGCTGCTCGCCGGCCTCGGCGTCTCCTACGTCATCTCGGGCGACTTCTCCGGCTGGAACCTGGGCCTCGCCCAGGGCGGCTGGGGCGGCCTGCTCATCGCGTTCGTGGCCATGGGCGTGATGTACGCGTGCATGGTGTTCGGCTTGGCGGAGATGTCCTCCGCGCTGCCCACGGCCGGCGCCGGGTACGGGTTCGCCCGCCGGGCGCTGGGCCGCCTCGGCGGCTTCGCCACCGGCATGGCGATCCTCATCGAGTACGCGATCGCGCCCGCCGCGATCGCGGTCTTCATCGGCGGCTACGTGGAGTCGCTCGGCCTGTTCGGGCTCACCAGCAGCTGGCCGGTCTATCTCGCCTGCTTCGCGATCTTCATCGGCATCCACCTGGTCGGCGTGGGCGAGGCCCTCAAGGCGATGTTCGCCATCAGCGCCGTCGCCGTGGTCGCGCTCGTGGTGTTCGCGGCCGGGATGGTGGGCAGCTTCGACGTCGACAACCTCTTCGACATCGTGCCGACGCAGGCCGCCGGCGCCAGCACGTTCCTGCCGTTCGGCTGGTCCGGGGCCGTGGCGGCGCTGGTGTTCGGCATCTGGTTCTTCCTCGCCATCGAGGGCGTGCCGCTGGCCGCCGAGGAGGCCTCCGACCCGCGCCGCGACCTGCCCCGCGGGATCATCGCCGGGATGGGCGTGCTGGTGGTCACCGGGCTCACCGTGCTCCTGCTCGCCCCCGGCGGGGCCGGGTCCGCCGCGATGGCGGACTCCGGCAGCCCGCTGCCGGACGCGCTCGCCGCCGTCGGACAGCCCGGCCTGGCCACCTTCGTCAACTACGCGGGCCTGGCCGGCCTGGTCGCCTCGTTCTTCTCGATCGTCTACGCATACTCGCGCCAGCTGTTCGCGCTCTCGCGCGCCGGCTACCTGCCGCGCTGGCTGTCCGTGACCAGCGCGCGCAAGACGCCCACCTGGGCGCTCGTGGTCCCCGGCGCCGTCGGCTTCGTGCTGGCCGCGACCATCCAGGACGGCGACCAGCTCATCAACATCGCGGTGTTCGGGGCGGCGGTCTCCTACGTCCTGCTGAACCTGTCGCACATCGTCCTGCGGGTGCGCGAGCCGGAGATGCCCCGCGCCTACCGCACCCCGGGCGGCGTGGTCACCACGGGCTTGGCGCTCGTGCTGTCGCTGGTCGCCGTGGTCGCGACGTTCGTCGTCGACCCGTTGGCGGCCGGCGTCACGGCGGCGATCTTCGCCGCCTCCCTGGCCTACTTCTGGTTCTGGAGCCGCCACCGCCTCGTCGCCAACGCGCCGGAGGAGGAGTTCGACCAGCTCGCCGCCGCGGAGTCGGCGCTGCGCTGACGCCGGGCCGGCCGGCACCCGGGCCGCAGCGCGCCGCGGCTGGCGCGCTGCGGCCCGTGCCGGCCCGGGACGGGGCAGGATGGGCCCATGCCTCTCGCACCCCGGTACGTCGCCGACGACGGCCGCTACGACGCCATGCCCTACCGCCGGGTGGGCCGCTCCGGCCTGCACCTGCCCGCGCTGTCGCTCGGCCTGTGGCACAACTTCGGCGACACGACGCCGTTCGCCACCCAGCGCGACGTCGTGCGCCGCGCCTTCGACCTCGGCGTCACCCACTTCGACCTCGCCAACAACTACGGCCCGCCCTACGGCTCGGCGGAGGAGAACTTCGGCCGCCTCATGGCCAAGGACCTGCGCCCGTACCGCGACGAGCTGGTGATCTCCACCAAGGCCGGCTACGACATGTGGCCCGGCCCGTACGGCGACCACGGCTCGCGCAAGTACCTGCTCGACTCGCTCGACCAGTCGCTGGCCCGGATGGGGCTCGACCACGTCGACGTCTTCTACCACCACCGGCCAGACCCGGACACGCCGCTGGAGGAGACGATGGGCGCGCTCGCGTCGGCCGTGGCCGCGGGCAAGGCGCGCTACGTCGGCGTCTCCAACTACTCGCCGGCGCGCACCCGCGAGGCCGCCCGGATCCTCGCCGACCTGGGCACCCCGCTCGTGCTGCACCAGCCCAGCTACTCGATGTTCAACCGGCACGTCGAGATCGCGGAGCGCGACGACGCCTACGACGGGCCGCAGACCGAGTCGCTGCTCGACGTCGCCGGCGAGGTGGGCGTGGGCATGATCGTGTTCTCGCCGCTGCAGCAGGGGCTGCTCACCGACCGGTACCTGTCGGGCGCCGCGCCGGAGGGCTCGCGCGCCGCGCGGCCGGACTCGCCGTTCCTGTCGTCGTCGAACCTCTCGGAGACCTACCTGGAGCGCGCCCGGGCGCTCAACGAGGTCGCCGCCGGGCGCGGCCAGTCGCTCGCCCAGCTCGCGCTGTCCTGGGTGCTGCGCGACGCCCGCGTGACCTCGGCGCTCGTCGGCGCCTCGAGCGTGGCCCAGCTCGAGGACAACGTCGCCGCGCTGAGCGCGCCGCCGCTGAGCGACGACGAGCTCGCGGCGATCGAGCCGCACGCCGTGGACGGCACCGGCCGCTGACCGTCGAGGACAGCTGATCGTCGTGGGTACAGGACACGCCGGGCGATCCGCGGATCGCCCGGCGTGTCCTGCACCCACAACCCCTGTACCCACGACGTGGAGGGAGGTCGCGTGGGCGTCTGCTGGTTCGTCGGGCTGACGACGCTCGACGTCGTGCACCGGGCCGCCGCGCCGCCCGGGCGCAACCGCAAGATCACCGCGAGCCGGCAGGACGTGGCCGCGGGCGGCCCCGCCGCCAACGCCGCGGTCACCGCGGCCGCGCTCGGCGTGCGGGCCGTGCTGGTCACCGCGCTCGGCACCGGGCCCGTCGCGACGGCGGCTCGCGCCGACCTCGAGGCGCACGGCGTCGAGGTGCTCGACGTCGTCGCCGGCCCGGTCGCGGCCGGTGACGCCGGGCCGCCCGCCGAGGACGCCGCGGCGTTCCCGCTCGCCGTCTCGGCCGTGCTCGTGGACGAGGCGACGGGGGAGCGGTCCGTCGTCTCGGCCGACGCCGCCCTGGCCGCCGCGCCCGCGCCGACGCCCGAGGCGCTGGCCGCGCTGCCGCGGCCCGACGCCGTGCTGCTCGACGGGCACCACCCGGCGATCGCGCGCGCGGTGCTGGCGCACCTCGACGCGCTGGGCACCACGCCGCGGCGGTTCCCGCCCGAGGACCTGCCCGACGTCACCGACGCCCAGGATCTCGCCGCGAGCGCGGCAGACGCCGGGCCGGCCGCGGGGGCCGCGGCGGGCGCCGTGCCGGGCGCGGCCGGACGCCCGTTCGTCGTGCTCGACTGCGGGCGGTGGCGCCCGCTGTTCGCCGAGCTGCTCCCCGCCGCTGACGTCGCGGCGTGCTCGGCGGACTTCGCGATCCCCGGCGAGGCGCTGCCCGCCCGCGTCGCGCCCGGGCTCGGTCTCCTCGGGCCGTCGCCGCTCACCGCCTCCGCCGCGGCGGAGCCCGGCGTCGCGCCGCCCTCGCCCGGCCGGCGCACGGTGGCGGCCGTCCTCGCGCTCGGGGCCCGCGCCGCCGTCGTCACGCACGGGCCGGGTCCGGTGGACCTCGAGACGACCGCGTTCACGTTCCCCGACGGCAGCCCCTACGGGCAGACGACCCAGGTCTCCGGCGTCGCCGCCGTCGACACCCTCGGGGCGGGCGACGCGTTCCACGGCGCGCTGACCGCGGCACTGGCGTCGGGCCGGCGGCTCACCGACGCGGTCGAGGTCGCCGCCGGGGTCGGCTCGCAGCGTGTGCAGCACGTGGGACCGCGTTCCTGGCTGGCCGCCGTCGACCCCCTTCCCGAGACCGAGGAGCCCTGATGCCCCGCGCCCTCGTCCTCGCCGGCCGCGGCCGGTACGAGGACCCCTGGCACGACCACGCCGCCACGTCGCACCGGCTCGCCCTCGTGCTCGCCGCGCTGCCGGGCCTCGACGTCGAGGTGCGGTCGACGTTCCCGCAGGCCCTCGCCGACCTGGACGCCGTCGACCTGCTGGTGGTGAACGCTGGCACGTCCCAGCCCGGCTACCGCGAGGCGGGGATCGACGCCGACGCCGACTGGGCGCCGTTCCACGCCGGGCTGGCGGCGTGGGCAGGCGCGGGCGGCCGGCTGCTCGCCGTCCACCAGTCCGCCAACACCTTCGAGCCGGGGTTCGAGGCGGTGCTCGGCGGCCGGTGGGTCGAGGGCGTCTCGGGGCACCCGCCGATCGGGGACGCCGTGCTCGAGCTCGCGGTCGGCGCCCACCCCGTCACCGAGGGGCTCGGCCGCGTCGAGGCGTTCGACGAGCGGTACTGCGGGCTGCGCGTGGCGCCCTCGGCCCAGGTGCTGGGCTGGGTGCGCGACGACGACGGCGCCCGGCACCCCGCGCTGTGGGTCCACGAGGCGCACGGCGGGCGCACCGTCTACTCGGGCCTGGGCCACGACGCGCGCTCCTACGACGCCCCGGGCCACCAGGAGCTGCTGCTGCGCGCGGCGTCCTGGCTGCTGGCCCCCTGAGCGTCCCGCGGCCCGCCTCCCCGAGCTGTCAGAACGAGGGCGCGCAATAGCCTGCGCTGGTTCTGACAGCCCGGGTGGCCCGGCGGCGTGTCAGTACGAGGGCGCGCTATAGCCCGCGCTGGTTCTGACAAGCGCTGGTTCTGACAACCCGGCGGAGCGGGACGGCGGCGGGAGGGTGCGTCAGGCGCCCGGGAACCCCTGCTGTCGCCACGCCTCGTAGGTGACGATCGAGGCGGCGTTGGTGAGGTTGAGCGACCGGCGCCCGGCCAGCATCGGGATGCGCACCCGGTCGGTGACCCGCGGGTGGGCCATGACCTCCTCGGGCAGGCCGGTCGGCTCGGGCCCGAACAGCAGCACGTCCCCGGGCCGGTACGCGACGTCGGTGTACACCGTGTCCGCGTGCGCGGTGAACGCGAACACCCGCGCGCCGGGCAGCGCCGCCAGCGCGGCGTCGAAGTCGGGGTGCACGTCCATCACCGCCAGGTCGTGGTAGTCCAGGCCGGCGCGGCGCAGCTTGGACTCCTCGAGGTCGAACCCCAGCGGCTCCACCAGGTGCAGGCGGGCGCCGGTCACGGCGGCCAGCCGGATCGCCGAGCCCGTGTTCCCGGCGATCCGCGGCTCGAAGTACACGACGTGCGCGAACGCCGACGGCGGCGCGGGCGGCGCCGTCACGTGCGGGTTGGCGGCGGGCGGTCGTGAGCTCTGCGGGTCGGTCGGCACGACGGCGATTGTCCCACCGCGAGGAGGGTGGCCGTCAGCCCGGCGGCCCGCGCCGGGCCGCGCGCGGCGGCTGCTCAGCGCCCCGAGGCCTCGCCCGCGGCGTCGTGCCGCGGCGCCGGCGCCGCGGCGGCCTGCCCGTCGTGACCCCCGTCGTGACCCTCGCCATGACCCTCGCCGTGGCCCTCGCCGTGACCCCTGCGACCGAACGGCAGCACGTGCATCACGGCCACCACGACCGCGCCGACGACGACGCCGACCACGGCCGAGCACAGCGTGTTGAACAGCCAGGCGAGCACGCCGCCGACGCCGGCGACCGCGTGGTGGATGCTCTCCTCGACGTGGTGCACGGCCTCGTACGGCGCGTGCAGGCCGAGCTCGTCGGCGCCGGTCAGCAGGATGTGGCCGCCGACCCACAGCATGGCCACCGTGCCGACGACGGAGATCACCGCCATCACGCGCGGCATGGCGCTGACGAGCCCGCGCCCGAACCGCTGGGCGGCGGGCGACCGGCGTCGCGAGAGCGTCAGGCCCATGTCGTCCATCTTCACCAGCAGCCCGACCACGCCGTACACAGCCACGGTGATGACGACCGCCACCACCGCGAGGATCGCCAGGCGGGACCAGAAGCCCTGCTCGGCGACCTCGTTGAGCGCGATCACCATGATCTCGGCCGACAGGATGAGGTCGGTGCGCACGGCGCTGGAGATCACCGTCTTCTCGGCGTCCGGGCCGACCTCGGCCGCGGGAGCGGCGTGGTCGTCGTGCCCGCGCAGGCGCCCCCAGATCTTCTCCGCGCCCTCGAAGGCGAGGTAGGTGCCGCCGAGCATGAGGATCGGCGTCAGCAGCCACTCGGCCCACTGGCTGAGGACCAGGGCCACCGGCAGGATGATCAGCAGCTTGTTGCGGATGGAGCCGATCGCGATCTTCTTGACGATCGGCAGCTCCCGCGCCGGGCTGACGCCCTGCACGTACTGCGGCGTCACCGCGGTGTCGTCGACGACGACGCCCGCGGCCTTGGCGGTGGCGCGCCCGGCGGCGGCGCCGACGTCGTCGATCGAGGCGGCCGCCAGCTTGGCGAGGGCGGCGACGTCGTCGAGCAGGCCGAGCAGGCCGGCGCTCACCGGGCAGCCCCCGTCGTCGAGAGCTCGCTCGTGCCGCGGGGCGTGACGGACCCCGCGGGGGGCGCCGGGACGCGAGAAGGTGCCATGCCGGAAGCCTAGAGGAGGTGTGCGCCGCCCGTTCCGTGCGAGCGGTCGTATGCTCGGCCCATGCTCACGCGCGCGTCCTGGTGGTGGCTGCCTCCGCAGCCCTGACCCGCCGCGCCTGACGAGCCGAGTCCCGAGCTGCCGCCGCAGCCCGGGACCCGCGCCGTCCGTGGTCCCCGGCGCGTCGGCGGCTCCCGTCCGAAGGGGAGCCCCATGACCACCACGACCAGCACCACCACCGGCGCCGCGACCACCGGCGCCGCCACCACGCCGTCGGCGCTCGCCGCCCAGGCCCGCAGCGCGGAGCTCGAGGCCGAGATCGCGCGCGACCCGTCGCGCTTCCGCGTCCTGACCGGCGACCGTCCCACCGGCGCGCTGCACCTCGGCCACTACCTGGCGACCGTGGCCAACCGCGTTCGCCTGCAGCGCCTCGGCGTCGAGCTGTTCCTGGTCGTCGCGGACTACCAGGTCATCACCGACCGCGACGACGCCGGCGACCTGCCGGCCGCGGTGCGCGACGTCCTCCTGGACCAGCTCGCCGCCGGCATCGACCCCGACCGCACCACGGTGCTCACGCACTCGGCCGTGCCGGCGCTCAACCAGCTCATGCTCCCGTTCCTGTCGCTCGTGACGGTCGCCGAGCTGGAGCGCAACCCCACGGTGAAGGCCGAGGCGCTCGACGCCGAGCGCCGCCAGGGGCGCGGGATGTCCGGCCTGCTGTTCACCTACCCGGTGCACCAGGCGTGCGACATCCTCTTCTGCCACGGCAACCTCGTGCCGGTGGGCCTGGACCAGCTGCCGCACCTGGAGGTCACCCGCACCGTCGCCCGCCGGTTCAACCAGCGCTACAGCGCGGCGCGGCCGTACTTCCCCGAGCCGGAGGCGCTGCTGGCGCCGTCGCCCACGGTGCTCGGCGACGACGGCCGCAAGATGTCGAAGTCGCGCGGCAACGCGCTCGAGCTGCGCGCCGACGAGGACGAGACCGCCCGGTTCTTCCGCCGCGCCCGCACCGACGCCGAGCGCCACATCACCTACGAGCCCGAGCGGCGTCCGGAGGTCGCGAACCTGCTGGAGATCGGCGCGCACTTCGCCGCGACGACGCCGCAGGCGCTCGCGGAGCAGGTCGGTGCCGCCGGGGCGGGGCGGCTCAAGCAGCTCGTCACCGACGCCGTCGTCGAGGGCCTGCGGCCGCTGCGGGCCCGGCGGCACGAGCTCGTCGCCGCGGGGCCCGCCGTCGTCGGCGAGGTGCTGGCGCGGGGCAACGCCCGCGCCAACGCGATCGCGGACGCCACGCTCGCCGACGTCCGCGGCCTCATGGGCACGGCGTACTGACCTCAGCGCGTGGGCGAGCGACGCGAGCGTCGGGGCCGTCGCGGACATGCCTCGGGTCCGCGACGGCCCCCGACGCTCGCGGGTCGGGGGCTTCGCCCGGCCGAGCCGGGCAGCGCCGGCTCAGCCGCCCGCGGCCTCGAGCCGGGCGCGCAGCGCGGCGAGCTGCTCGCGCAGCCGGGCCGGGACCCGGTCGCCGAAGGTGTCGAAGAACTCCTCGGTCAGGTCCGCCTCGGCCAGCCACGGCCCGGCCGGCACGTCGAGCAGCGCGGCGAGGTCCTCGGCCGGCAGGTCGAGGCCGTCGACGTCGAGGGCGCCCGGGGCGGGGAGCAGGCCCACGGGCGAGGAGACGGCGCCGCCGTCGGCCGAGGCGTCGCCGCGCAGCCCCCGCGCGGCCTCGAGCCGGTCCACGATCCAGGCCACCACGCGGGAGTTCTCGCCGAACCCGGGCCACAGGAACCGGCCGTCGGCACCGCGGCGGAACCAGTTGACCTGGAACACCTGCGGGCGGGCGGCGGCGTCGAGCCCGTCGCCGACCTCCAGCCAGTGGGCCCAGTGGTCGGCCATGTTGTAGCCGCAGAACGGCAGCATCGCGAACGGGTCGCGGCGCAGCTCACCGAGCGCGCCCTCGGCAGCGGCCGTGCGCTCGGAGCTGATGGTCGCGCCGAGGAACACCCCGTGGTCCCACCCGGTGGCCTGGACGACGAGCGGCACGTTGGACGCCCGGCGGCCGCCGAAGACGATCGCGTCGACCGGCACGCCCGCCGGGTCCTCCCAGTCGGCGGCGATGGTCGGGCACTGCGCCGCGGCCACGGTGAACCGGGAGTTCGGGTGGGCGGCCGGGCGGCCCGCCTCGCCGTCGGCAGGCGTCCAGTCCCGCCCGGTCCAGTCGACCAGGTGCGCCGGCGGCTCGGGCGTCAGGCCCTCCCACCACACGTCGCCGTCGTCGGTGAGTGCCACGTTGGTGAAGATGACGTCGCGGGCCAGCGTCGCGACGGCGGTCGGGTTCGTCTCGACGCCCGTGCCCGGCGCGACGCCGAAGAAGCCGGCCTCGGGGTTGATGGCGCGCAGCCGGCCGTCGGGGCCCGGGCGCATCCACACGATGTCGTCGCCGAGCGTCTCGACCCGCCAGCCCGGGATCGTGGGCTGCAGCATCGCGAGGTTGGTCTTGCCGCAGGCGCTGGGGAAGGCTGCCGCCAGGTGGTACGTGCGCCCCTGCGGCGAGGTGACCTTGATGAGCAGCATGTGCTCGGCGAGCCAGCCCTCGTCGCGGGCCATGGCCGAGGCGATGCGCAGGGCGAAGCACTTCTTGCCCAGCAGCGCGTTGCCGCCGTAGCCCGAGCCGTAGGACCAGATCTCCCGCGACTCGGGGAAGTGGGCGATGTACTTCGTGTCGTTGCACGGCCACGGCACGTCGGCGCTCCGGCGCCCGTCGTCGTCGACCAGCGGTGCGCCGACCGAGTGCACCGCCGGCACCCACTGCTGCCCGGCGTCGACGAGGTCGAGCACCCGCGGCGACACCCGGGTCATCACGTGCATCGACACCACGACGTACGGCGAGTCGGTGATCTCGACGCCGACCTGGGAGATCGGCCCGCCGACCGGCCCCATGGAGAACGGGACCACGTACATCGTGCGGCCGCGCATCGCGCCGGCGAACACGTCGCGCAGCTCGACGCGCATGCCGGCGGGCGCCCGCCAGTTGTTGGTGGGCCCGGCGTCCTCCTCGCGGCGCGAGCAGATGAACGTGCGCGACTCGACGCGGGCGACGTCGGACGGGTTCGACCGGGCGAGGTACGAGCCCGGCCGCTTGGCCTCGTCCAGCTTGACCAGCGTGCCGGCGGCGACCATCTCGTCGAGCAGGCGCTGCTTCTCGGCCGCGGAGCCGTCGCACCACACGACGCGGTCGGGCTCGGTCAGCGCGGCCACCTCGGCGACCCAGGCGCGCACGTCGCCGCCGCCGGCCGGCAGCCCCGCGGGTGCCCCGGTGCCGGCGAGGTCGGTGACGTCACCGACGAGCTCGGCGACCAGGCGCGTGCGGTGGGGGAGCGGTCGGAACGACATGGTGGGGCCTCCGGAGCGGTCTCGGGCGAGGTGCGTGGCACGCCTCGCGGGCTCCCTTCCACTCTCGGCGCCCGCGAGCACCGATTTCCACTGCTACGGCCGTGAAGATTCGCCATTCTTGACGTAGCGTGAATCCATGGCGCCGAGGACGACGACCGACCGGCCCGCCGGCGACGGCGCGGGACCGGACCTGCTGATGCTGGGCCGCCGCATCCGCCACCTGCGCACCGCCCGCGGCCTGACGCTGGACGCGCTGGGGGAGCGGGTGGGCAGCGCCCCGAGCCTGCTGTCGCTCGTGGAGAACGGCCGGCGCGAGCCGCGGCTGTCGCTGCTGCGCGACCTCGCCGACGCCCTCGGCGTCCGGGTGGGCGACCTGCTCGCCGACGAGGCGCCGGACCGCCGCGCCGAGCTGGAGATCGCGCTGGAGCGCGCCCAGCGCGGCCGCCTGTTCGCCGAGCTGGGCCTCCCGGCGGTGAAGCCGAGCCAGCGGCTGCCCCTGCCGGTGCTCGAGCAGCTCGTCGGGCTGCACCGGGAGATCGCCCGCCGCGCGGAGGAGGCGATCGCCACGCCGGAGGAGGCGCGCCGGGCGAACACGGAGCTGCGCCTCGAGCGCCAGGCGCGAGGCAACTACTACGGCGAGATCGAGGACCTGGCCGAGGACCTCATCGGTCGCGCCGGGTACGCCGGCGGCGGGGCGGTCACCCACCGCACGGTGGCGCGCCTGGCCGAGTCGCTCGGGTTCACCATCCTGCACGTCACGGACCTGCCGCGGTCGGCGCGCACGGTCACCGACCTGAGGAACGGGCGGATCTACCTGCCGCAGGCCTCGATCCCCGGCGGCCACGGGCTGCGCTCGCTCGCGCTGCAGGCGATCGCCCACCGGGTGCTGGAGCACGAGCGGCCGCGCTCGTACGCGGAGTTCCTGCGTCAGCGCGTGGAGATCACCTACTTCGCCGCCGCCTGCCTGGCGCCGCGCTCGGCGGCGGTGACGTTCCTCCAGGCCCGCAAGCGGGAGAAGGACCTGGCGGTCGAGGACTTCCGCGACACGTTCGGCCTCACGCACGAGGCCGCGGCGATGCGGTTGACCAACCTCGCCACCGAGCACCTCGGCATCCCGCTGCACTTCCTGCGGGTGGGCGACGACGGCGCGCTCTTCCGCGGCTACGCCAACGACGGCCTGCCGCTGCCCCAGGACGTCACCGGCGCCATCGAGGGCCAGCTCGTGTGCCGGCGCTGGGCGGCGCGCGAGGCGTTCGCGCGCCGCGACCGGGCCACGGAGTTCTACCAGTACACGGACACACCGAACGGCACGTACTGGGACTCCGTGCAGACGGGCACCCGGGGCACCGACAGCGCCGGCACGTCGGCCGGCTTCGGCGCCGGGGCGTTCTCCATCACGGTGGGCGTGCCGTTCGCGCACGCCAAGTGGTTCCGCGGGCGCGACACGCAGGTGCGGCAGGCCTCCCGCTGCCCCGACCCGGCGTGCTGCCAGCTCCCGCCGGCGAGCCTCGCGGAGCGCTGGGCGGCCGGCTCGTGGCCGAGCGCGCGCATGCACCAGCAGGTGCTCGCCGCGCTGCCCCGCGGCGCCTTCCCGGGCGTCGACGACACCGAGGTGTTCGCGTTCCTCGAGCGGCACGCCCCGCGCGCCGAGCAGGGCGCCGAGCAGGGCGCCGAGCAGGGCGCCGAGCAGGGCTGAGGCGAGCCCCAGCGAGCGCGCGGCAGGACGTCGGCGCGCGGCCGCCGGGTGATATTCGCTCCGGTGGCCCGGCGGAGGGGTGCGCGCACGCTACGTTTCCCCTGCTCGACCGAGCATTCCTACAAGGGGGAACGAGATGACTCTGCGTCGCACCGTCGCGACCCTCGCCGCAGCAGCAGTGCTCGCGACGACGGGTGCGCTGGTCGCCCCGGCCGCCCAGGCCGCGGACAACCTGGGCAAGTGGTACTACCTCAGCAACGGCACCAAGGGCGGCCCTGCGGACGTCACGTTCGCCTACGGCCGCTCGGACGACGTGACGCTCATCGGCGACTGGGACGGCGACGGCAAGGACACCCTCGCGGTGCGCCGCGGCGCCACCTACTACCTGACGAACCAGGCCACCGGGGGCGCCGCGAGCACGGTGTTCACGTACGGCAAGCCGGGCGACACCGTGCTGGTGGGCGACTGGAACGGTGACCGCAAGGACACTCTCGCGGTGCGCCGCGCGGCCACGTACTACCTCACCAACGGCACCCGGGGCGGCAAGGCCGACACGGTGTTCACGTACGGCAAGCCGGGCGACACCGTGCTGGTGGGCGACTGGAACGGTGACCGCAAGGACACTCTCGCGGTGCGCCGCGCGGCCACGTACTACCTCACCAACGGCACCCGGGGCGGCAAGGCCGACACGGTGTTCACGTACGGCAAGCCGGGCGACACCGTGCTGGTGGGCGACTGGAACGGTGACCGCAAGGACACCCTGGGCGTCCGCCGGGTGCAGGGCCCGACGCCCAGCAGCGGCGGCGCTGCGACCATCAAGGGCGACGGCACCTACCGCGTCGGGACCGAGGTCGCGCCCGGCCGGTACAAGGCGCGGGTGCCGGCGGACAGCTGGCTGTGCTACTGGGCCTCCGCCCGGGACGCGCGGGGCGAGGACATCGTCGCCAACGACGTCGCCCTCCCGGGCGAGACCTTGTACTGGGACATCACCGCCTCCGTCCCGTGGGTCGAGACCGACGGGTGCGGCACCTGGACGAAGGTCAGCGCCGACGACGCCCCGCGACTCGTCTCGCCGATCCGGGACGGCTTCTACCGTGTGGGCATCGACATCGCGCCAGGGACCTACCAGGCCACGGTGCCGGCGGACGACCTCTGCTACGTGGAGTCGCTCAGCGCCTTCGACGGTGACCTCGACAGCGTCATCGCGAACGACCTCGCGGACGCGGGGACGCGCATCACGTGGGCGATCGAGCCGGGCGACGAGGGCTTCCGCGCGGCCGGCTGCGGCACCTGGACGCGCACGGACACGCTGCGGATGTCGGCGGCCGGCGACGCGGACGACGTCGTGACGCGGCAGGACGGCCACGTGGTCGAGCGCCCGGAGCTGGTTCCCGCGCTCGACTGACGCTCACCACCCACGACGCGGGGCGCGCGACCACGGGTCGTGCGCCCCGCTCGTCGTGGCGGCGGCTCAGCGGAAGCGCTGGGCGGCGAGCGGCGCGGCCTCGGCGAGCCCGCGGACGGCGGGGTGCGCACCGTCCGCCACGGACAGCACGTCGCCGAGCGCCCCGGAGGCCACGAAGACGCCGTCGGCCAGGACGTGCACGGTGGGGCACAGGCGGCCGACGAGCTCGACGTCGTGCGAGACCAGCAGCACGGCGGTGCCGTCCGCGCGGGTGGTCTCGGTGAGCCTGCGGGCGATCTCGCCGCGCATGCCGGGGTCGACGGCGGTCAGCGGCTCGTCGAGCAGCAGCACGTCCGGGCGAGTGGCCAGCGCGAGCGCCAGGGCGAGGCGCTGACGCTCCCCGCCGGACAGGGACTGCACGGTGCGGGTGGCGAACCGCGGCTCGAGCGCGACGTCGTCGAGCAGGTCGGCGCCGTCGCGCCCGCCGGTGCGGCCCGCCTTGCGGGCGTCGGCGAGCGCCGCCGCGAGGGCGCGCTCGACGGTCCAGCGCAGGTCGACGTCGAGCCCCTGCTGGGCGACGGTGCGCACGGCGCCGCGGAAGCGGCGCTTGTCCCGTCGGCCGAGCCGCGACACGGTGCGCCCCTCGAAGGTCACGTGCCCGGAGGTGGGGCGCACCTGCCCGAGCAGCGCCTGCACCAGCGTCGACTTCCCGGCGCCCGACTCGCCGAGCACGCCGACGGGCGCGCCGCCCGGCGCGAGCTCGAGGCTCACCCCGCGCAGGACGGCGGGGCCGCCGTAGCCGGCGACCAGCTCCTCGGCGCGCAGGATCGGGGTGGCGGCGTTGGTGCTCATGGGTTCGCTCTCCGTGCTTCGCTGTCCGTGGTGGGGTGGCGCGGCGACCGTCGGCTCCGGCGACTGTCCGACGAACGGTAGCCCGCCCGGGTTCCCGTACGGCGCGGTCGCGCCGCACGGACCGGCACCGAGAACGGTTGCCCCGGGCGTGTTATCGCTCACATTCCGCCCGGAGAGGCGCCTGTCGACATGCGCCGGCGGAGGGCGCGTCCTTATGGTCCTGGGCGGCCCCGGAGGGACTGGGCCCCGGGGTGCCGGCGCCCCCGCGGAGGCGGTCCCGTCCTCGCGGCCGCCGACGGCCCGGCCGACGAGAAGAAGGAGCGGGCCACCGTGGTCACCGCTGAAACCGCGGGCAGCACGATCATCGACGCTGCCTGGATCGATTACGTCCCGCTGGCGATCTACTTCGCCTTCGTGCTCGGCGTGGGCGTCCTGGTGCGCAAGCGCGCGCGCAACGCCGTGGAGTTCCTGACCTCGGGCCGCTCGCTGCCCGCCTGGGTGACGGGCCTGGCGTTCATCTCCGCCAACCTCGGCGCCGTCGAGATCATGGGCATGTCCGCCACGGGCGCCCAGCTCGGCATGCCGACGGCGCACTACTTCTGGATCGGCGCCATCCCGGCCATGCTGTTCCTCGGCCTGGTGATGATGCCGTTCTACTACGGCTCCAAGGTCCGCTCGGTCCCCGAGTTCATGCTCAAGCGCTTCGGCGTGGGCGCCCACCTGGTCAACTCGGTCTCGTTCGCGCTGGCGCAGCTGCTCATCGCGGGCATCAACCTGTACCTGCTCGGCTCCGTCGTCAACGCGATGCTCGGCTGGCCCATGTGGGTGACGCTCATCATCGCCGCGGCGATCGTGCTGTCCTACATCACCCTGGGCGGGCTGTCGGCGGCCATCTACAACGAGGTGCTGCAGTTCTTCGTCATCGTGGCAGCCCTGCTGCCGCTGACGCTCATCGGCCTGCACCGCGTGGGCGGCTGGGACGGCCTCGTCGAGCGCGTCACCGCATCGCCCGGCGGCGCCGAGCAGCTGTCCACGTGGCCCGGCGAGGCGCTGTCCGGCCTGCCGAGCCCGTGGCTCAGCGTCGTCGGCATCGTGTTCGGCCTCGGCTTCGTCACCTCGTTCGGCTACTGGACCACGAACTTCGTCGAGGTCCAGCGCGCCATGGCGTCGGACTCCATCCGCTCGGCCCGCCTGACGCCGATCATCGGCTCGTTCCCCAAGATGTTCATCCCGTTCATCGTGATCGTGCCGGGCATGATCGCCGCGGTGCTGGTGCCGGAGATCGTCGAGTACAAGGCGGGCGGCGGCCCGGCCGGCAGCGACGTGACGTGGAACCAGGCCCTGCTCTACCTCATGCGCGACGTGCTGCCCAACGGCCTGCTCGGGCTGGCGATCACCGGCCTGCTGGCCGCGTTCATGGCCGGCATGGCCGCCAACGTCTCGGCGTTCAACACGGTGTTCACCTACGACATCTGGCAGCGGTACGTGAAGAAGGACCGCGACGACGCGTACTACCTGCGCATGGGCCGCGTCGCCACGGTGATCGCCACCGTCGTCGCGATCTTCACCGCCCTGATCGCCGGCGGCTTCGACAACCTCATGGACTACCTGCAGACGCTGTTCGGGTTCTTCAACGCGCCGCTGTTCGCCACGTTCATCCTCGGCATGTTCTGGAAGCGGATGACCCCGGCGGCCGGCTGGTCCGGCCTGGCCAGCGGCACCGTCGCGGCCGTGATCGTGTTCGTGCTCAACGAGACCGGCGTGTTCGACCTGCCCGGCCAGGGCGCCGCGTTCCTCGCCGCCTCCACCGCCTTCGTCGTCGACATCCTGGTCTCGGTGGTCGTCACGCGGTTCTCGCGACCCAAGCCCGACTCCGAGCTGGTGGGCTTCGTGTACTCGCTGACGCCGAAGGACCGGCTGTCCGACGACGAGGCGCACCCCGCCTGGTACAAGCGGCCGGTGCCGCTGGCCGGGCTGGCCGCCGTGATGACCGTCGCCCTCAGCGTGATCTTCGCCTGACCGGAAGGAGCCGGACATGTCTGCTGGCAAGCGCGCGGGTGGCTTCGACATCCGCAACTTCATCGGTGCCGCCGTCGGCATCATCGGCGTCTACCTGCTGGTGGTCGCGCTCACGTGGGGCCCCGAGCTCGACAAGACCGGCGGGGTGCACGCCAACCTGTGGACCGGCGTGGCCATGGTCGTGGTCGCGGCGCTGTTCTTCCTGTGGGCGCGGCTGCGGCCGCTCGCGGCGGCCGTGACCGACGGCGAACCGGAGCGCGACGAGCGCTGAGCCCGCGCCCAGGGCCAGTACCAGCACGACGCCGACGGCGCCGCACCCGCCAGGGTCCGGCGCCGTCGGCGTCCGGCGTCGTCGGTCAGGCCGGGGCGCCGCCGCGCGCGTCCATCCGCTCGAGCAGCCGGGCGAGCACGTTCCCCAGCCGCAGCCCGTCGTGCTCGTGCTCGTTGGTCACCCACGCCCGGACATTGCCGACGCGCGCCGCGGTGTCGAGCGAGAGGCCGGCGTCGACGTACATGTCGTCGAAGTACACCGCCGCCTCGACCGGCACCTCGTTCGCGGCCAGCCGGTCGACGTCGTACAGGTCGCCCCAGTCCTCGCGGGCGGCCAGCGCCTCGGCCGCGGCGCGGAACCCGCGCAGCTCGGCCTGCTCGAACATCCAGGGGTAGATCATCTCGCCGGTGAGCAGCAGCGGGCGGGCCGACGGCGCGAACGCCGGGTCGGCGTCCCTGACCCGCTGCGCGGCCCACGCCGTCGCGCCGGTGCCCGACTGCGCGTAGATCGACTCGTGCATGACCGCGTACAGCGGGTTGGTGGCGAACGACGTCGCCGCCTGCACCTCGGCGAGGAAGGTGTCGGTCAGCTCGTCGGAGCCGGCGTCGAACGCCTCGTCGACGATCCAGTGCACGCGCTCGAAGCCTGGCGCCATCCCGAACGCCATGCCGAGCGACTGGAACCGCTCGACGGTGAGCGGGTCGCCGTTCGGCAGCACGACGTCGCCGGCGGCGAGGCGGTCGGCCACCCGGGCGATCGTCGGGACGTCGTGCGGGTAGCGCTCGCGGTAGACGGCGTTCTTGGCGGCCACGCGCGGCTGGGTGCGCGCGTACACGTCGGTGGCGCTCGCCGTGAGGCCCGCGAGGCCGCCCGTGACGTACGACGCCGCGAGGCCTTCCGGGGCGAGCGACAGGTAGGTCAGCGTGATGAAGCCGCCGTAGGACTGGCCCAGCGTCGACCAGCGCCGCCCGCCGTACACGGTGGTGCGCAGGTGCTCGGCGTCGCGCACGATCGAGTCCGCCCGGAAGTGGCTCAGGTGCTCGGCCTGCGCGGCGGCGTCACCGAGGCGCTGCAGCGCCCCGGCGCGCACGGCGCTCGAGCGGCCGGTGCCGCGCTGGTCGAGCAGCACGACGCGGAACCGCTCCAGGGCGGTGCCCAGCCAGCCGTCGGGGCCCACGGGGCGCGGGCCCTTGCCGCCCGGGCCGCCCTGGAGGAACACGAGCAGCGGCAGGTCCTCGTGCCGGCGGTGCGGTGCCACGCACTCGCGGGCGAAGACGCTGATCGTGCGCCCGTCGTCGGGCCGCGCCCAGTCGAGCGGCACCTGCACGGTGCGGTCGGTGACGTGGACGCCGGGCAGGGTGTAGGAGACCTCGGAGGTCACGGAGCTGCTCACGCGAAGACCCTAGCGATCCCGCCCCCGGCCCCGCCCCCGCCCCTCCACGACGTGGTGAGCGAGGTCACCGACCGAGCACCCACGGGCAGCCGACGAACAGAGCGCAGGGACCGACGTCGTGCGAGCGGCCGTATCCCTCCCGAAGTGGAGGCCGCCCTGCGGCCGCGAACGCGGCCGCACGCACGACGTCGGTCCCTGCGCGGCGGAACCGAGGTTTCGATCCGAGCCGAGAACTACTGCACGTCCTCGTCCACCCAGTCGAACGTCTTCGTCACCGCCTTCTTCCAGTTGCGGTACAGCCGGTCGCGCTCCTGGTCCGGCATGGCGGGCGACCACCGCTTGTCCTCGGCCCAGTTGGCCGTGACGTCGCCCTCGCCCTCCCAGAAGCCGACGGCGATGCCCGCGGCGTAGGCGGCGCCGAGCGCCGTCGTCTCCGCGACCTTGGGCCGCACCACGTCGACGCCGAGCTGGTCGGCCTGGAACTGCATGAGCAGCTCGTTGGCCACCATGCCGCCGTCCACCTTGAGCTCGGTGAGCTCGACGCCCGAGTCGGCCTTCATGGCGTCCATGACCTCGCGGGTCTGGTACGCCGTGGCCTCGAGGGCCGCGCGGGCGATGTGGTTGCGGGTGACGTACCGGGTCAGGCCCACCAGCGCGCCGCGGGCGTCCGGCCGCCAGTACGGCGCGAACAGGCCGGAGAACGCCGGCACGAAGTACGCGCCGCCGTTGTCCTCGACCTTGCGGGCCAGCCACTCGACGTCCGGGGAGTCGACGAACATGCCGAGGTTGTCGCGCAGCCACTGCACCAGCGACCCGGTGACGGCGATCGACCCCTCGAGCGCGTACACCTGGGCGGCGTCGCCGATCTTGTAGCAGACCGTGGTGAGCAGCCCGTTCTTGCTCGGCACCTTCTGCGTGCCGGTGTTGAGCAGCATGAAGTTGCCCGTGCCGTAGGTGTTCTTCGCGGTGCCGACCTCGAAGCACGCCTGGCCGAACGTGGCGGCCTGCTGGTCGCCGAGGATGCCCGCGAGCGGGACGCCCGGCACCATGCCGCGCTCCCGGCCGTGGCCGTACACCTCGGACGACGAGCGGATCTCCGGCAGCATCGACATCGGGATGCCCATGTCCGCCGCGATGTCCTCGCGCCAGGACAGGGTATCGAGGTCCATGAGCATGGTGCGCGAGGCGTTGGTGACGTCGGTGACGTGCACGCCGCCGTCGGGTCCGCCGGTCATGTTCCACAGCACCCAGGAGTCGGTGTTGCCGAACAGCAGGTCGCCCCGCTCCGCGGCCTCGCGGGCGCCCTCCACGTTGTCGAGGATCCACTTGATCTTCGGGCCGGAGAAGTAGGTGGCCAGCGGCAGGCCGACGACGTCCTTGTACTTGTCGGGGCCGGTGTCGCCGCCGAGCTCGTCGACGATCGCCTGGGTGCGGGTGTCCTGCCAGACGATCGCGTTGTAGACGGGCTTGCCGGTGGTCTTGTCCCAGACCACCGCGGTCTCGCGCTGGTTCGTGATGCCGACCGCGGCGACGTCGGTGTGGATGATGTTCGCGCGGGTCAGGGCCAGCCCCACGGCCTCGCGGACGTTGTTCCAGATCTGCTCCGGGTTGTGCTCGACCCAGCCGGCCCGCGGGAAGATCTGGTCGTGCTCGAGCTGGCCCGTGGACACGATCCGGCCGGAGTGGTCGAAGACGATGGCACGGGAGCTGGTCGTGCCCTGGTCGATGGCGAGGACGTAGTCAGCCATTGTGGGAGTTTCCTTCACGTCGTCGTTGTCGTGCGGACGGGGTGCCGGCCGGGGCCGGCGTGGGACCGGGCGGGTCGCGCCAGGGCGACGTGCCCGCCCGGGCCGTCACAGGTAGACGCGGCCGAGCAGGCCGCCGAGGATGCCGCCGATGAGCGGGCCGAGCACGGGGACCCAGGAGTACGACCAGTCGCTGCTGCCCTTGCCGCGGATGGGCAGCACGGCGTGGGCGATGCGCGGGCCGAGGTCACGGGCAGGGTTGATGGCGTAGCCGGTGGGACCACCGAGCGAGGCGCCGATGGCCACCACGACGAGGGCCACCGCCAGCGGGCCGATCATCGTCGGCGTCTCGCCCTGGATGACGATCCAGAAGACCAGCACGAACGTGGCGATGATCTCGGTGATGAGGTTCCAGCCGTAGGAGCGGACGGCCGGGCCGGTGGAGAAGACGGCGAGCTTGGTGCCCGGGTCGGCGTCCTGGTCGAAGTGCCGCTTGTACGCCAGGTAGGCGAGGACCGCGCCGAGGAAGGCACCGACGAACTCGCCGGCGAAGTACACCAGCGCGTTGGGCAGGTTCGGCTCGATCGTGCCCACGACGTCGTTGTCGGCGAACGGGAGGTCGGCGGCCCACAGGCCCACGGTCACGGCCGGGTTGAGGTGCGCGCCGCTGCGGTACGCCCCGTACACGCCGATGAACACGGCCAGGCCCCACCCGAAGTTGATGAGGAGCCAGTCCGGGCCGAAGCCCTTGTTCTTCGGCAGGATGACGTTGGCGACCACACCGGCGCCGAGGAGGATCAGCAGCCCGGTCCCGAGTACCTCGGACCAGAAGACTGTCAGCAGCGATGAATCCATGTCGGTTCAGTTCCCTCTCTGAGGCGCTGTCGGGACGTCGTTGTCCGCACCGACGACGGTGCTACGGCTGCAGCGGGACCATCCCCGCCACGTCCGCGGCCTGCAGGCGGGCCTGCGCGGCCGACGCGTCGTCGGGCTCCAGGGAGGCCGCCTGGTAGGCGGCCACCCGGTCACGGTAGGCCGTGAGCTCGGCCTGGCGCGCGGCGTCGTCCCAGCCCAGCAGGGGAGCGACGACGTCGGCGATCTCGGGCAGGGCCGCCAGGCCGCTGTCCGGGACCTCGTAGACGAGGCGCGTGCGGTGCAGCAGCACGTCCTCCAGGTGGAGGGCGCCCTCGTGGGACACCCCGTAGTGGATCTCCGCGCGCAGGTAGGCGGGAGCGTGCTCGAGCGGGCGGGCCAGCGACGGGTCGGCCTCGCACAGCTCGACGATCTCGGCCAGGTTCGAGCCGTACCGGTGCAGCAGGTGGTCCACCATCGGCGGCGTCCACCCGTACCGCTTGGCCCAGGTGCGCGCCTGGCGCCGCACGGCCCGCAGGCCGACCGCGCCCTCGAGCGGGATGTCCTGGGTGATCGACGGCAGCGCTGCAGCGCGCTGGCCGATGGCGTGGTCCACGGCGTCCTTGGCCATGACCCGGTAGGTGGTGAGCTTGCCGCCGGCGATGACCGACAGGCCCGGCGTCGGGCTGGCGACGGTGTGCTCGCGGCTCACCTTCGCCGAGCTCGTGCCCTCCTTCGTGCCAGGCTGCAGCAGGGGGCGCAGTCCCGCCCAGGTGCCGATGACGTCCTCGCGGGTCAGCGGGTGCGCGAGCACCGCGTTGGCGTGCTCGAGCACGTAGTCGATGTCGGCGGCGGTGGGCACGGGGTGCACCAGCTCCTCGGTCCACGGGGTGTCGGTCGTGCCGATGACCCAGTAGCGCGACCACGGGATGACGAACAGCACCGACTTCTCGGTCTGCAGGATCAGCCCCACGTCGCCGCGGATGCGCTCGCGCGGGACCACGATGTGGATGCCCTTGGAGGCCAGCACGCGCAGGCCGCCCTCGGAGCCCGCGAGCGCCTCGGTCTGCTCGGTCCACACGCCGGTCGCGTTGATGACGTGCCGGGCGCGCACGGTGATCTCGCGGCCGGTCTCGAGGTCGACGACGACCGCGCCGTTGACCGTGCCGGAGGAGGTCTGAGTCATCCCCACCACCTGGGTGCGGCTGGCGGCGTGCGCGCCGTAGCCCGCGGCCGTGCGCACGAGGGTGGCGACCAGGCGGGCGTCGTCGACCGACGCGTCCCAGTACTGCACGGCGCCGATCGCGGCGTCGTGGGCCAGGTCGGGGAACTTGCGCTCCATGCGCTTGCGCGTCAGGTGCCGGTGGAGGGGCATCGCGCGCTTGCCCGGCGCGACCGCGGCGAGCGTGTCGTACAGCGCGATGCCGGCGCCCACGTACGCGCGCTCCCACACGCGGTGCTCCAGGGGGTAGAGGAACGGCACGGGGCGCACGAGGTGCGGCGCGATCTCCTTCAGCAGCAGGTCGCGCTCGGTGAGCGCCTCGTGCACGAGGTTGAAGTCGAGCATCTGCAGGTAGCGCAGGCCGCCGTGCACGAGCTTGCTGCTGCGGCTCGACGTGCCGGAGCCCCAGTCCTGGGCCTCGACGATGGCCGTCGACAGGCCGCGGGTGACGGCGTCGAGCGCGATGCCGGCGCCGGTGACCCCGCCGCCGATGACGAGGACGTCCAGCTCCCCGCTGGGCGTCGTGGAGGCCTCGAGCGCGGACAGTGCCTGGGCCCGCGATTCGGCCGTGAGCCGGGTGGACGCCATCGGTTTTCCTTCCTCGCGGTGACGGGGCTAACGTCACATCCCTGGAACGTTCGCGCAACCGCTGTGCACGAACGTGCACGGCGGTGTGACGCACGACCCGCGGACGACCCGGACAGGAGGCGCGAGAGCATGCCCGACCGCGACCGCGAGGTGGTCATGGCGGCGACCATGTACTACCTGCAAGACCTGACGATGGAGGCCATCGCCAAGCACCTGCGCACCTCCCGCTCCACGGTGTCGCGGCTGATCAAGCGCGCGCGGGAGGAGGGGATCGTCGAGATCACCCTGCGGCCGGCGCACTCGCGCGCCCCCGGCCTGGGCCAGCAGATCGCCTCCACGTACGGCATCGACGCGTACGTGGTGCCCGTGCCCGACTCCGCCACGCTCGAGGACCGCCTCGAGCAGGTGGCGATGGCCACCGCCCGCCTGCTCACGCGGTGGTTCGACTCCGAGATGGTGCTCGGCGTCGCCTGGGGAACCACGCTGGCCTCGATCGCCCGGCACCTGCCCCGCAAGCCCACCCGGGGCTCCGAGGTGGTGCAGCTCAACGGCGCCGCCAACACCCGCACCTCCGGGGTGAGCTACGCCGGCGACCTCATCGCCGGGTTCGGCGCCGCGTTCGACGCCCACGTCCACCACTTCCCGGTGCCGGCCTTCTTCGACTACGCCGAGACCAAGGCCGCGATGTGGCGCGAGCGGTCGATCCGCCGCGTGCTCGACGTGCAGGCGCGCGCCGACATCGCGCTGTTCTCCGTCGGGGCGCTGACCGGCGGGCTGCCCTCGCACGTGTACGCCGGCGGCTACCTCGAGCCGGAGGACCTGGCCGTGCTCGACGCCGAGGGCGTGGTCGGCGACGTGTGCACCGTGTTCGTGCGCGCCGACGGCACCTACCGCGACATCCCCATCAACCGGCGCGCCACCGGCCCGGCGCCGCACCAGCTGCGCCGCATCCCGCGCCGGCTGTGCGCCGTCGCCGGCGACAACAAGGTGCCCGGGCTGCGCGCCGCGCTCGCGGCCGGCGTCGTGACCGACCTCGTCATCGACGAGCGCACAGCCGTGGGACTCATGCGCGGCGTGCGCGCCCGCCGGCCCGAGGCGCTGCGCTCCGAGGTCGTCGCGGCCGAGGGGCTGCCGCTCGTCCACCGGGCGACGCCCTCGCGGCCCGTGGCCGCGGACGTACAGTGACGACCGTGCCCGACCCCAGCAGCGCGTCCCGTCCCCTGGCCCTGACCGCGACGTGGTCCGGCCCCGGGGGCGTCGTCGTGCGCCCGGCGCTGCCGGCCGACGTGCGCGCCGTGCGGGCGCTGGTCGAGCCGTACGCCGAGCGCCGGATCCTGCTGGCCAAGGAGATGGTCGGCTACTTCGAGGCGGTCCAGGAGTTCGTCGTGGCCGAGGCGCCGCAGGTCGCGGAGGCGGCGGAGGCCGACGGCGACCGGCCCGGCGGCGTCGTCGGCTGCGGCGCGCTGCACGTCATGTGGGACGACCTGGCCGAGATCCGCACGCTGGCCGTGCACCCGGGCTGGCTCGGCCACGGGCTGGGCCACACCATCGTCGAGGCGCTGCTCGAGCGGGCGCGCGCCCTCGGCCTGTCCCGCGTGTTCTGCCTGACCTTCGAGGTCGAGTTCTTCCGGCGCCACGGGTTCGAGGTGATCGAGGGCACCCCGGTGGACCCCGAGGTCTACGCCGAGCTGCTGCGCTCGCACGACGACGGCGTCGCGGAGTTCCTCGACCTGGCCCGCGTCAAGCCCAACACCCTCGGCAACACGCGGATGCTGCTCACCCTCTGAGCCGGGCGGGCCCGCGAGGGGGCACGGCGAGGTCTTCTTCCCGCGTGCAGCGCCGAGCATCAGTCCCGCGGGAGGTGGTAGGCGCCCGCGGTGTCCTGCTCCACCAGGCCGTCCTCGACCAGGCCGGCCAGGCACCGGGTCACCTGGGCCGCGTCCGGCGCGGCCGCCGACCGAGTCCCGCCGCCCGCCGCGGCGCCCGGCCTGGCGAGCGCAGCGTCCATGGCCTCGCGGTCGACCGAGCCGGCGGTGCCGCGCAGCACCGCCATGATCCGGCCGCGGCACTGGCGGTCGGTGCCGTGCCACGCCTGGGTACGGCGCCGGCCGGCGTGCGCGTCCGGCGGGCTGCCGGCCGCGCGCCAGGCGCACAGGTCCGCCACGGGGCACGCCGGGCAGCGCGGGGACCGCGCCGTGCACACCAGCGCGCCCAGCTCCATGGACGCCGCCGCCCAGCGCGCCGCGCCCGCGTCGTCGTCGGGCACGACGGCGGCCGCCAGCGCCCGCTCCGCCGCCGTGGGGGACGGCGCGGGCAGCGCCGTCCCGCCGACCGCGCGGGCCAGCACGCGACGCACGTTCGTGTCGACGACCACGGAGCGCCGCCCGAACGCGAACGCCAGCACGGCGGCGGCGGTGTACTCCCCGACGCCGGGCAGCGCCCGCAGCGCCTCGTCGTCGTCGGGCACCGCGCCGCCGTGGCGCTCGACGACGGCGCGGGCACACTCCTGCAGGCGCAGCGCGCGCCGCGGATAGCCCAGGCGGTCCCAGGCGCGCAGCACGTCGGCGGTGGGTGCGGTCGCGAGGTCGGCCGGCATGGGCCAGCGCTCCATCCACGCGCGCCACGCGGGCTCGACCCGTGCCACTGGGGTCTGCTGGAGCATGACCTCGCTGACGAGCACGCCCCACGGGGTGCGCTCGGGCAGCCGCCACGGCAGGTCGCGCGCCGCGCCGGCGAACCACGCCACGACGCGCTCGACCAGCTCGTCGGCGTGCCCCGCGACGGGACGGGGCGGCGCGGTGCTCGGCGCGACGGTCGGGGAGGCAGGCACGGTCCCATTCTCCCAGCGGGTCGGACGGCGCCGTGCCCTCGTGCGCCATCGCACGCCGGCGGTGTCCGGCGCGGCTCCGCGGCGGGCCGCTGTGCAGGTCTTAACCTGCCGACGACGGCGCCGGGCCGGGGCGACGGGCTGGTCGCCGCGTCCCCGTCGGCGCTCACCGAGCCGTGTCCGACAGCACCGACCAGCAGCACCGACCGCAGCAGAACGAGCACGGAGGACCCCGTGGCAAGCGCCGACGACCGCCCGCGGCAGGGCTCGTCACCGCGCTCCGGCGCCGGGCGTGGCGCGTCCCCCGGCCGCCGCTCCGGGGGCAGCGGCGCGCGGGGGAGCGCGTCCGGTCAGCCCCGGGCCCCTCGCGGCGGCGCGGCGCAGCCGGGCCGCTCTGCGGCGGGCGGTGCCTCGGCGCGGTCCGGGAGCGCGAGCCGGGCGGGTGCCGCGTCGGGTGCCGCGTCGGGTGCCGCGTCGGGCCGGTCGGGTGGCGGCGCGCGGCAGCCCGCGGCCGGGCGGCGCGACGAGCGCGTCGTGAGCGCTCACGGGTTCCAGGCTCCCGGGCCCGGCGGCGGCTCGGCCGTCCGGTCCCGCCCGCACTCGGCCCGCGGCGTCGCCGCCCGGTCGGCGTCTGGCCGGCCCGCCGCGGTCCGTGCGGCCCGCCGGCGCCTGGTCCTGGTCGCCGTCGTGCTCGCGGCGCTCGTCGCCCTCGGCGTGACGGCCGGCTACGGGCTCGGCCGCGGCGTGCAGGCAGCGCGCGACGCGTGGCCGGACCCGGTGCCCCCGCTCGAGGCGCAGAAGGTGGCGGCCCCCGACCCGACCGAGGTCGGCGGACCGTCGCGGCCGTGCCCGGCGTCCAGCCTCACGCTCGGGCTCACGCCCGACCGTCCCCAGGTGGACGAGGGTCGGCCGGTCGTGTTCGCCGTCACCATCACCAACTCGGGACGGCGGCCCTGCGTCGTCGACGGCTCGGGCGTCAACCGCCGCATCACGGTCACCGACGCCGAGGGCCGGGTGGTGTGGACGTCGGCGCACTGCACCTCGGGCGAGCGGCAGCTGCTGCTGGGGCCCGGCGACGTGGACAGCAAGACGATCCGCTGGTCCGGCAAGAGCTCGGTCGAGGGGGAGTGCACGACGGGGCAGCCCGCCGTGCCGGCGGGCGTCTACACCGCGCAGGTGTCCGTGGCGTCCGTCGAGGGCGCGGTCAGCGCGCCGGTGCGGCTCACGGTCGGGCAGCCGGCAGCGTCGCCCGCACCCTCGTCCGCACCCTCGTCCGCGCCGTCGGCCCCTGCCCCCGAGGGTGGCGCGTCAACCTCGGCCCCGGTGACGCCCGAGGCGCCGGCGCCCACCGACCCGGGTGCGGCGGCCGCCCCGTCGCCGGTGACGGGGCAGCAGGTCGACGCGGGCACGGCCCCGGCCGCAGGCTGACGCCCGGCGGGCGCCAGGTCGCGGGTAGCTCAGGTAGCGGGCGACCCAGGTCGCGGGCGGTCAGGCCGCCGGCGGCGGCGAGGCGGCCGTCAGACGTACCGCTCGAGGATGCTGGACTCGGCCAGCCGGGACAGGCCCTCGCGCACGGCGCGAGCCCGCTGCTCGCCGACGCCGTCGACGGTCATCAGGTCGTCCACGCTCGCGGCCAGCAGCTTCTGCAGGCCGCCGAAGTGGGCCACGAGGCGGTCGATGATGGCACCGGGCAGGCGGGGCACCTTGGACAGCAGGCGGTAGCCGTGCGGCGCGACGGCGGCGTCGAGCGCGATGCCGGCGCCGGGCAGCTCCAGCACCCGGCCGATCTGCCCGAGGTCGAGCAGCTGGCCGGAGTCGAGCACGGCCAGGTCGGCCTGCACGTCGGCGAGGGTGCGGCCCGAGCGCTCCAGGTCCACGTAGTCGCGGATGACGAACTCGCTGTCCGAGCCGATGCCGCCGATGAGCTCGTCGAGCTGCAGGGCCAGCAGGCGGCCGTCCACGCCAAGCTCGATGACGTAGCCGGCGATCTCCTCGGAGATGCGGCGCACCATCTCGAGGCGCTGCACCACCGAGCACACGTCGCGCACGGTGACCAGGTCCTCGATCTCCAGCGCGGACAGCGTGCCGGAGACCTCGTCGAGGCGGGCGCGGTAGCGCTCGAGGGTGGCCAGCGCCTGGTTGGCGCGCCCGAGGATGGTGTCGGAGTCCTCCAGCACGTGCCGCTGGTCGCCCACGTAGAGCGCCACGATGCGCATCGACTGGCTCACGGAGATCACGGGGAAGCCGCTCTGCTTGGCCACCCGCTCGGCCGTGCGGTGGCGCGTGCCGGACTCGCTCGTCTCGATCGTGGGGTCGGGCAGCAGCTGCACGGCCGCGCGACGGATGCGCGTGGCGTCCCGGTCGAGGACGACGGCGCCGTCCATCTTGCTCAGCTCGCGCAGGCGCGTGGCCGAGAAGGCGACGTCGAGCACGAACCCGCCCGAGCACATCTCCTCGACGGTCTTGTCCAGGCCGAGCACGATCAGCGCGCCGGTGCGGCCGCGCAGGATCCGCTCGAGACCGTCGCGCAGCTCGGTCCCGGGGGCGACTGCAGCCAGGGTCTCCCGGAGCAGGTCGTCGGGGGCGGGAGTGGGGGGCACGAGACAAATCCTACGGGGTCGGGGCCCGCTCGGGCCGAGGAATTACCTACGCGTCGCGCGGGGTTGCCGCGTCCGTCTCGGGACCGGATCGCGGCGCCTGCTCTCGGTACCGGATCTCGGCCCGGGCCCTCAGCGCTCGCGACGGCCCAGCCCGACCAGGTCGACGGCCTCGGCGACGTGCCCCGCCTGGAGCAGGCGCAGCCCGGCCGGCGGGCGGGCGTCCGTGCCGGCCGGCACGACGGCGGTGGTGAACCCGAGGCGGGCCGCCTCCGACAGGCGCCGCGCCAGGCCGGTCACCGGCCGCAGGTCGCCCGCGAGCCCCACCTCGCCGAAGGCGACGGTGCCGGCCGGCAGCGCGTCGCCCGTGCGGGCGGACACGATGGCGAGCGCCGCCGCGAGGTCGGCCGCGGGCTCGGTGACCTTCGCCCCGCCCACGGTGGACAGGTAGACGTCCTGGTCGGCCAGCCGCAGCGAGGCGTGCCGGTGCAGGACGGCGAGGATCATCGCCAGCCGGGAGGAGTCGACGCCGTTGGTGGTGCGGCGCGGGTTGGCCAGCGGCGACGGCGCCACCAGCGACTGGATCTCCAGCGCGAGCGGTCGGCGGCCCTCGAGCGTCACGGTGACGCACGAGCCCGGCACGCCGGCGCCGAGGTGCGACAGGAACAGCCCGCTGGGGTCGGTCAGCCCCGTGATGCCCGACTCGGACAGGTCGAAGCAGCCGACCTCGTCGGTGGGGCCGAACCGGTTCTTCACCGCGCGCACCATGCGCAGCCGCGAGTGCCGGTCGCCCTCGAACTGGCACACGACGTCGACGAGGTGCTCGAGCGTGCGCGGGCCGGCCACCGTGCCGTCCTTGGTCACGTGGCCCACGAGGAGCACGGGCACCTGGCGCGCCTTGGCCTCCGCGATGAGCGCGGCCGCCACCTCCCGCACCTGGCTCACGCCGCCGGGGGCGCCGTCCACCTCGGCGGAGGCGATGGTCTGCACGGAGTCGACGACCAGCAGGGCCGGCTCGGTCGCCTCGACGTGGCCGAGCACGGTGCCCAGGTCGGTCTCGGCGGCGAGCAGCAGCGTGCGCGCCAGCGCGCCGACGCGCTCGGCCCGCAGGCGCACCTGCCCGGCCGACTCCTCGCCGGTGACGTACAGGACGGTGCGCGCGCCGCCGTCGCCCGTGCCCTCGGCGTACTTCGAGGCGACCTCCAGCAGCAGCGTCGACTTGCCCACGCCGGGCTCGCCGGCGAGCAGCACCACCGCGCCGGGGACCAGCCCGCCGCCGAGCACCCGGTCCAGCTCGGCCACGCCCGTGGGGGTGGCGCGCGCCGAGTCCACGTCGATCTCCGCGATCGGCCGGGCGGCGGAGTGCACGGGCGTGACCGCGACCGTGCGCGGCCCGGCCGCGGCCGGACCGTCCTCCGCCACGGTGCCCCACGACTGGCACTCGCCGCAGCGGCCCACCCACTTGGCGGTGGTCCACCCGCACTCGGTGCAGCGGTAGGCGGGCTTGGCGGCCTTGCCGGCAGCCCGGGAGGCGCGCGCGGACGTCGAGGTGGTCACGCCGACACGCTAGGCGGGGCCACCGACACGGCGGGCCGGGCCCGTAGGCTTCCGCCCGCAGCGAGGACGACCGCGGAGCGCAGGGGAGGACGATGGTGCAGCCGCACGGACGGGGCGCCGCGGGACGGGCGCGCAGCGCGGGGCAGGTCGCGGCGGTGCGCCGCCGCCGGCTGCTCGCCGGCACGGCCGGCGGCGTCGTCGTGGCGGTGGCCCTCCTGACGGCGTTCGTGTGGCCGGGCTTCGGGCTGCCGCCCGCGCCGGCGCCGACCGCCACGGTCACCGCGCCACCGCCCTCGCCGTCGATCTCCCCCGCCGCCCGCGAGGGCGAGCAGACCGACCTCACCGCGGCGCTGCCCGACACGGTGCTGCAGTACGTGCAGCGCGGGCTCGCCGAGAGCACCACCTGGGGCGCGCAGGACGACGTCGTCGAGGCGTGGGAGGTCACGTACGCCGACGGCGAGGGCGCCGGCGCGACCGTGGTCACCCTGCAGGTGGGCCAGTGGGCCGACGAGCCGGCGGCCGAGGGCTTCGCGGCGGCGTGGCTGGCGGACGCCGGCGAGCCGTCGAAGCAGGGTGAGGTCACCGTCGGCGACGAGGTCACGGGCACCTACGCCGTCGTGCCCGGCGGGGCCGGCAGCGCCACCGTCACCTGGCGCAACGGCACCGTGGTCCTCACCGCCACGGGTCCCGCCGACGTCGTCGAGGACTTCTACTCGGCCTACCCGCTGTGACCGCCGCGCGGCGGGGGCGACGGAGCTCCTCGCGGCGCCGCCGCGGGGCCCCCGGCCGCGTACCGTGGGCGGCGTGAACCTCAGCGCTACCACCGTCGCCATCCTCGGCGCCGGCGCCATGGGGGAGGCGGTCCTCGCGGGCGCCCTCCGCTCCGGCGTCGCCCCCGAGCACCTCACCGCCACCGCCCGCCGCCCGGAGCGCGCGCAGCAGCTCGCCGAGCGCTTCGGCGTGCCGACGACCGCCGACAACGCCGCGGCGGCCGCGGGCGCCGACGTCGTCGTGCTCGCCGTGAAGCCCAAGGACATGGCCGCCCTGGCCGCCGTCGTGGGGCCGGCGCTGCGGCCCGGCGCCGTGGTCGTCTCGGTGGCCGCCGGCCTGTCCACCCGGTGGTTCGAGGACCGGCTGCCGGCCGGCACCGCCGTCGTGCGCGTCATGCCGAACACGCCCTCGGCGATCGGCGCGGGCGCCGCGGCGCTGAGCGGCGGCGCCGCTGCCACGCCGGAGCAGCTCGACCTGGTCGAGGCGGTGCTGCGCGGCTCCGGCGTGGTGGTGCGCGTGGCGGAGAAGGACCAGGACGCCGCCGGCGCGGTCTCCGGCAGCGGCCCGGCGTACGTGTTCTACGTCGTCGACGCGATGACCGAGGCCGGCGTGATGGTCGGCCTGCAGCGCGACCTGGCGCGGCGGCTCGCCGTGCAGACCGTGCTGGGCGCCGCCCAGCTGCTCGACCAGACCGGCGAGCACCCCGTGCTCCTGCGCGAGCGCGTCACCTCGCCGGGCGGCACCACCGCCGCCGCGCTGCGGGCGCTCGACGACGGTGGCGTCCGCGCGGCGTTCGCCGACGCGATCGAGGCGGCGCGCGACCGCTCGCGCGAGCTGGCGGCCGAGCTCGCCCGGTCCGGCGCCCCCGCCCCCTCGCCCGCCGCCGTGCCGGCCGCGGAGCGCGGATGAGCGTCGCCCCGGGCCGGGTGGCGGCGCCCCGGCCGCCGTCCATGGCGGACGTGGCGGCGCTCGCGGGCGTGTCCCACCAGACCGTCTCGCGCGTGCTCAACGACCACCCGAGCGTGCGGCCCAGCACGCGCGAGCGGGTGCTCGCCGCGATCGCGGAGCTGGGCTACCGGCCCAACGTCGCCGCGCGGGCGCTGGCGACGGCCCGCTCGGGCACCATCGGGATCCTCACGATGGGCAGCGCCCACCACGGGCCCTCGAGCACCGTCGTCGCCGTCGAGGCGGCGGCGCGGGCGCGCGGGTACTTCGTGTCCATCTCCTCCCTCGGCTCGTACGACGCCGCCTCGGCGCGCTCGGCCGTGGAGCACCTGCTCGACCAGCGGGTCGAGGGCCTCGTCGTGGTGGCGCCGATCGCCGAGGTCGCGGACGTGGTGGACGACCTCGTCACGGCCGAGCCGGTCGTGGTCGTCGCGGCGATCGAGGACGTCGAGGGCTCGACGACGCGGCACGTGTACGTCGACCAGCGGCTCGGGGCGCGACTCGCGACGGAGCACCTGCTGGGCCTCGGCCACACCCGGGTGGCGCACGTCTCGGGCCCGGCCGGCTGGGTCGACGCCCAGGTGCGGCGGGCCGGGTGGCGGGAGGTGCTGGCCGGCCGGGGGCTCGCGGCGCACGAGTACGAGGCCGAGGACTGGACGGCGGCGCGCGGGTACGAGGTCGGCCTGCGCGTGGCGGCCGAGGTGGCCGCGGGCGAGGGCCCGACGGCGGTCTTCGCGGGCAACGACATGCTGGCGCAGGGGATGCTGCGCGCCCTGTGGGAGCGCGGCGTCGTGGTCCCGCGCGACCTCTCCGTCGTCGGGTTCGACGACCTCGAGGGCTCCGGGTACCTGGTGCCCGCGCTGACGACGGTCCGCCAGCCGTTCCAGGCGCTCGGGCAGGCCGCGCTCCAGGCGCTGCTCGCCGAGCCCGAGGACCGCCCGGCCCCCGACCCGGCGGCAGTCATCGCCCCGGAGCTGGTGGTCCGCGCCAGCACTGCTGCGCCGCGCGGCGCGGGCACGGGGCCGGCGGTGGCGGACCGCTCCGTGTGAGCGCTAACATCCCCGACGACGGGCGACACGCCCGGCGGCCCCGCGCAGCGGTGCCGCACCGCGGCGCCGGACGGCGCCGCACCGGCAAGGAACGACGCCCGCGACGGAGCCGGGCGAGGACGGAGCAGCTCGCGATGGTGCAGCAGGACGACGCGACGGACGCCGTGCGCTCGGCGATCACCTCGGGCCGCACGACCCTGGGGATCGAGCTCGGCTCGACCCGGATCAAGGCGTGCCTCATCGGCCCCGACCACGTGCCCGTCGCCACGGGCAGCCACGCCTGGGAGAACGACCTGGTCGACGGCGTGTGGACGTACTCGCTCGACGACGTGTGGTCCGGCCTGCAGGCCAGCGTCGCGTCGCTGCTGGCCGACGCCGAGCAGCGCTACGGTGTGCGGCCGAGCGCGCTCGCGGGCCTCGGGATCTCGGCGATGATGCACGGCTACATGGCGTTCGACGCCGACGACGAGCTGCTCGTGCCGTTCCGCACCTGGCGCAACACGAGCACCGGGCGCGCCGCCGGGGAGCTGACCGAGCTGCTCGGGTTCAACGTCCCGCTGCGCTGGTCGGTGGCCCACTACTACCAGGCGGTGCTCGACCACGAGGAGCACGTGCCGCAGGTCGCGTTCCTGACCACGCTCGCCGGCTACGTGCACTGGCGCCTGACCGGCCGCAAGGTGCTCGGCGTCGGCGACGCCTCGGGGATGTTCCCGATCGACCCCGCGACGCACGACTACGACGCCGGCATGCTCGCCCAGTTCGACGAGCTGGTGTCCCCGCGCCGCCCCGGCCTGCGCCTGCGCGACCTGCTGCCCGACGTGCTCGTCGCCGGCCAGGACGCAGGGACGCTCAGCGAGGAGGGCGCCGCGCTGCTCGACCCGACCGGCACGCTGCGCCCCGGCGTGCCGGTGTGCCCGCCCGAGGGCGACGCCGGGACCGGCATGGTCGCGACGAACTCGGTGGCGCCGCGCACGGGCAACGTCAGCGCCGGCACGAGCATCTTCGCCATGGTGGTGCTCGAGAAGCCGCTGCGCCGCGTGCACCACGAGCTCGACGTCGTCACCACGCCCGCCGGCGACCTCGTGGCGATGGTGCACTGCAACAACGGCGCCAGCGAGCTCGACGCCTGGGCGGGGCTGCTCGGCGAGCTGCTCGCGGCCACCGGCAACCCCACCGAGCCGGACGACGTCTTCCGGGCGCTGTTCCGCGCCGCCCTGGAGGGCGACGCCGACGGCGGCGGCCTGCTCGCCTACAACTACCTGGCCGGCGAGCCGATCACGGGCCTGGACGAGGGGCGCCCGCTGGTCGTGCGCACCCCGGGCAGCCGCCTGACGCTCGCCAACTTCGCCCGCACGCAGATCTACGGCGTCTTCGGCACCCTGGCGCTCGGCATGCGGGTGCTGGCCGCCGAGGGCGTGACGATCGACGCGATGTTCGCCCACGGCGGCATGTTCCGCACCGAGGGCGTGGCGCAGCGGCTGCTCGCCGCCGCGACCGGCGCCCCGGTCGCCGTCGGCCGGACCGCCGGCGACGGCGGCGCCTGGGGCATCGCCGTGCTCGCGGCCTACGCCGCCGCCCGCACCGACCAGGACCTCGGCACCTACCTCGCCGAGCGCGTCTTCGCCGACGCCGAGCTCGAGGTCGTCGAGCCCGACGCTGCCGACGAGGCGGGCTTCGCGGCCTACCTCGAGCGGTACGCCGCGGGCCTGGCCGTCGAGCGCGCCGCCACGCAGGCGCTCTGACCCTTCACGCACCACCGGACGCAGGAGAGACACCCCTGATGAGCACCCCCACCGAGGTCCCCGCCGCGCTGCGCGCGGCCGTCGACGAGGCCAAGGAGCGCGTCGCGCGCCTGCACGCCGAGCTGCCCCGCTGGGAGCTCGTCGTGTGGACCGCCGGCAACGTCTCCGAGCGCGTGCGCGGGACCGCCGGCGACGGCAGCGACGACCTGCTGGTCATCAAGCCGTCCGGCGTCTCCTACGACGAGCTCACGGCCGACTCCATGGTCGTGTGCGACCTCGACGGCAACCTCGTCGAGGGTGAGCGAGCGCCGTCGTCGGACACCGCCGCGCACGCCTACGTGTACAAGCACATGGACCACGTCGGCGGCGTCGTGCACACGCACTCCACCTACGCCACGGCGTGGGCCGCGCGCGGCGAGGAGATCCCCTGCGTGCTGACGATGATGGCCGACGAGTTCGGCGGGCCGATCCCCGTGGGCCCGTTCGCGATCATCGGCGACGACTCGATCGGCCGCGGCATCGTCGAGACCCTCACGGGCCACCGCAGCCGCGCGGTGCTCATGCGCAACCACGGGCCGTTCACGATCGGCAAGGACGCGAAGGACGCCGTCAAGGCCGCCGTCCTGCTCGAGGAGGTCGCCCGCACCGTGCACGTCTCGCGCCAGGTGGGCGAGCCGCTGCCGATCGAGCAGCAGTACGTCGACAGCCTCTACGACCGCTATCAGAACGTCTACGGCCAGCACTGACGCGGCCGGTCCCCGACACCACCACCCAGGCACCCCCTCAGGAAGGACGACGATGACCAAGCCCTACGCCGACCGCGAGGTCTGGTTCTTCACCGGCAGCCAGGACCTCTACGGCGAGGACGTGCTGGCCCAGGTCGCCGAGCAGTCGCAGGAGGTCGCCCGCGCGCTCGACGCCTCCGACGACGTGCCCGTCACGGTCGTGTGGAAGCCGGTCCTCAAGGACTCGGCGGCCATCCGCCGTGCGATGCTCGACGCCAACAGCGACGACAAGGTGCTCGGCGTCATCACCTGGATGCACACCTTCAGCCCGGCGAAGATGTGGATCACCGGCCTGAACGAGCTGCGCAAGCCGCTGCTGCACCTGCACACCCAGGCCAACGTCGAGCTCCCGTGGTCGGAGATCGACATGGACTTCATGAACCTCAACCAGGCCGCGCACGGCGACCGCGAGTACGCGTACATCGCCACGCGCCTGGGCGTCGCGCGCACCACCGTGGTGGGCCACGTGTCCAACCCGGCCGTGACGAAGCGCGTGGGCACCTGGGTGCGCGGCGCCGCCGGCTGGGCCGCCACGCACGAGCTCACGCTGGTGCGCTTCGGCGACAACATGCGCAACGTGGCCGTCACCGAGGGCGACAAGACCGAGGCCGAGCTGCGCTTCGGCGTGTCGGTCAACACCTGGGGCGTCAACGAGCTGGTCGCGGCTGTCGACGCGGTCGACGAGGCCACCGTGGACGCGCTGGTGGCGGAGTACGAGGAGCGCTACGACGTCGTGCCCGAGCTGCGCAAGGGCGGCGAGCGCCACGACTCGCTACGCTACGCGGCCCGTCAGGAGGCCGCGATGGAGGCCTTCCTGGTCGAGCGCGGCGCCAAGGCCTTCACCACGAACTTCGAGGACCTCGGCGCCCTGCGCCAGCTGCCCGGCCTGGCCGTGCAGCGCCTCATGGAGAAGGGCTACGGCTTCGGCGCCGAGGGCGACTGGAAGACCGCGGTGCTGGTCCGGGCCGCCAAGGTCATGGGCGAGGGGCTGCCGGGCGGCGCCTCCCTCATGGAGGACTACACCTACGACCTGACGCCGGGCAAGGAGGTCATCCTCGGCGCGCACATGCTCGAGGTGTGCCCGACCCTGACCACCTCGACGCCGCGCATCGAGATCCACCCGCTGGGCATCGGCGGCAAGGAGGACCCGGTCCGCATGGTGTTCGACACCGACCCGGGCGAGGCCGTGGTCGTGTCGCTGGCCGACATGCGCGACCGCTTCCGCCTCACCGCCAACGTCGTCGACGTCGTGGCCCCTGCGCAGGAGCTGCCGAAGCTGCCGGTCGCCCGCGCCGTGTGGCAGCCGCGCCCCGACTTCGCCACCTCGGCCGAGGCGTGGCTCACGGCCGGCGGCGCGCACCACACCGTGATGTCCACGGCGGCCGGCATCGAGGCGTTCGAGGTGTTCGCCAACATCGCCCGCACCGAGCTGCTGGTCATCGACGAGCACACCACGCGCCGCGGGTTCGCCGACCAGGTGCGCTGGAACCAGGTCTACTTCAAGCTCGCCGAGGGGCTGTGACCGCCATGGGCGCCACGACGGAGGGCACGACGCCCGGCATCGCGCCGGGGGAGAACTGGTCGCGCAGCCTGACCTACTCGGCGCGCGAGCTGGTGCGCCCGCGCACGCTCGAGGAGCTGCGCCAGGCGGTGCTGGGTGCCGAGCGCGCGCACGTCGTGGGCTCGCGGCACTCGTTCAGCCCCGTCGCCGACACCGACGGCGTGCTGGTCGACGTCACCGCGCTGCCGACGTCGATCACCGTGGACGCCGACGCCCGCACGGTCACGTGCTCGGCCGGCGTGCGCCACGCGGCGCTCGCCGAGGCGCTGCACGCCCAGGGCTGGGCGCTGCGCAACCTCGCGTCGCTGCCGCACATCTCCGTGGCGGGCGCGGTGGCGACCGGCACGCACGGGTCGGGCACGCGGACCGGCAGCCTCGCCACGCAGGTGGCCGGGCTGCGCATCCTGACCGGCGAGGGCGACGTCGTCGAGCTCGGGCGCGAGGAGGCCGCGGGCGCCGCGGTGCACCTCGGCGCGCTCGGCGTCGTGCTCGACGTGACGCTCGACGTCGTGCCGACGTTCGAGGTGCGCCAGCAGGTGTTCGACGGCGTGCGCTGGGACGCGATCGGCGACGACCCCACCGGCCTGCTCGGCAGCGCCTACTCGGTGAGCGTGTTCACCGACTGGGCCGGCGACGGGCCGCAGCAGGTGTTCGTCAAGGCGGTCTCCGCGGACGAGCTGGCGGCGGCGCGCGAGGTGCTCGCCGCCGTCGGCGGCACGCCCGTCGCCGAGCGTCGGCACCCGATCCTGGGGCTGCCGGCCGAGGCCGCCAACGAGCAGGGCGGCGTGCCCGGCCCGTGGCACGACCGCCTGCCGCACTTCCGCGCCGACCACACGCCGAGCGCGGGGGAGGAGATCCAGTCGGAGTACCTCCTGCCGGGCGACCGGCTGGCCGACGCCGTCAGGGCCCTGCGCGGCCTGACCGACGTCGTGACGCCGCTGCTGCAGGTGGGCGAGCTGCGCACCGTGGCCGCGGACGACGCGTGGGCCAGCCCCACGTCGCGCGCCCTGGCCGACGGCGGCTCTGCGGACTGGTTCGTCGGGTTCCACTTCACGTGGGTCAAGGACGCCGAGGCGGTCGGGCGCGCGCTGCCCGCCGTCGAGGCGGCCCTGCTGCCGCTGGGTGCCCGCCCGCACTGGGGCAAGGTCTTCACCCCCGACCTGCCGGCGGCGGACCTGTACCCGCACATCGGCCGCCTGCGCGAGCTCGCCGAGCGGCTCGACCCGCGGCGCCGGTTCGTCAACGCGTTCCTCGAGCGGCACGGGGTGCGCTGACCGGGGCGTCCCTGTCGCTCTCCCGGGTCGTCAGGGCCTCGGTGCGGGAGACCGCACCGAGGCCCTGACACGTCTGGGGTGGGTGACCGAGCGACGGCGTCGTGCTGCGGGGGCGGCTCAGCCGACCGTGGACGCGCGGGATGCCGGTCGCCGGCTGAGCAGGCGCGCCACCCTCGTGGCTGTGGGTACAGGACACGCCGTGCGGATCGCGATCCGCACGGCGTGTCCTGTACCCACGAAGGGGGAAGCGGGGTCAGGCCTGGGCCAGCGTGCCCGCCAGCGCCGTCCACGACTCCGGCTCGAGCCGCACGGTGGTCGTGCTGCCCTCGCGCCGCACCGCCGTCGCGACGTCGACCGCGCCCCAGGACTTCTCGGCGACCCGGGCGGCGTGCTCCGGCCCCACGACGGCGGGCTCGTGGTCGGCGAGCATCCGCCAGCCCTCGGCCACGGTGAGCACCGAGCCGAGGTGGTCGATCGCCACCTCGACCGGCTCCGACGAGCGGTTGGTGAGGAACAGCGCCGCGGCGCCGTCGTCGGCCACCGTGCCGGCAGCGGTCACCACGGGCACCTCGCCGTGCCTGGCCGTGGTGTACGACGGCGTCGCCACGCGCAGGTCGAGCGCCTCGCCGCGCGCCAGGCGCGCCGTCGTGGCGAACGGGTGGAAGGTGGGCTGGCGCCACGCCTCGCCGCCCGGCTCGGTCATGATCGGCGCGATGACGTTGACCAGCTGGGCCAGGCACGCGACCGGGACGCGGTCGGCGTGGTTGAGCAGGGTGACGAGCAGGTCGCCGACGACCACGGCGTCGAGGCCCGAGTAGACATCCTCGATGATGCGCGGGGCGTCGCGCTGGATCGGCAGGTTCTGCTCGCCGGGGAACCGCGACTCGAGGTACCAGACGTTCCACTCGTCGAAGCTGATGGTGATCTTCTTGTCCGAGCGGCGCTGCGCCCCGACGGCGTCGGCCGACGCCACGACCCGGTCGACGAACCGGTCCATCGCGGTGCCGGACGCGAGGAACGACCCGCGGTCGCCGTCGAGCTCCTCGTAGTACGCGTGCATCGAGACGTGGTCCACGAGGTCGTAGGTGTACGACAGGACGGTCCGCTCCCACTCGCCGAACGTCGGCATCTGCATCGACGACGACCCGCACACGACCAGCTCGATCGACGGGTCGACGAGCTTCATCGCCTTGCCGGCCTCGGCGGCCAGCTTGCCGTACTCGTGGGCGTCCTTGTGGCCGATCTGCCACGGGCCGTCCATCTCGTTGCCCAGGCACCACAGCCGCACGCCGTAGGGCTTCTCGCGGCCGTTGGCGATGCGCAGGTCGGCCCAGCGGGTGCCGGCCTCGCCGTTGCAGTACTCCACGAGCGCCGCGGCAGCGGCGACGCCGCGGGTGCCGAGATTGACGGCCATCATCGGCTCGATGCCCTCGCGCTCGGCCCACTGGAGGAACTCGTCGGTGCCCACGAGGTTCGGCTCGACGGTGCGCCAGGCCAGGTCGAGGAACGGCTTGCGGTCGGCGACCGGCCCGACGCCGTCCTCCCACACGTAGTTGGAGACGAAGTTCCCGCCCGGGTAGCGGACGGTCGTCACCCCCAGCTCGCGCGTGAGGTCGGCGACGTCGCGCCGGAATCCGTGCGCGTCGGCCGTAGGGTGGTCCGGCTCGAAGATGCCGGTGTAGACGGCGCGGCCGAGGTGCTCGACGAACGAGCCGAACAGCCGGCGGTCGACCGGTCCCTTGCGGAACGCGGGGTGGAGGGTGACGCGGACGTCGTTGTCGGTCATGGCGGTCCCTTGCTGTGATGGACGTTACAACGTTGTAGAATAGCCTGCCGTCCCACTCGAGGAGGAGTCCCATGGCGGTCACGATGCGCGACGTGGCGAGCAAGGCCGGCGTCTCGATCAAGACGGTCTCCAACGTGGTCAACGGCTACCCGCACATCCGGCCGGGAACCCGGGACCGCGTGCAGCGCGCCATCGACGAGCTGGGCTACCAGGTCAACCTCTCCGCCCGCAGCCTGCGCCAGGGGCGCACCGGCATCATCGGCCTCGCCCTCCCCGAGCTCGTGCTGCCGTACTTCGCCGAGCTGGCCGACTCGGTCATGCGCGCGGCGGAGCGGCGCGGCCTCGTGGTCCTCATCGAGCAGACCGGGGCCGTTCGCGAGCGTGAGCTCGAGGTGCTGCGCAGCGAGCGGCGCCGACTCACCGACGGCTTGCTCTTCTCGCCGCTGGCCCTGGAGCCCGAGGAGACCGCCGTCCTCGACGTCGACTACCCGATGGTGCTGCTCGGCGAGCGGATCTTCGGCGGCCCGGTGGACCACGTGACGATGGCCAACGTCGACGGTGCCCGCGCCGCCACGGCGCACCTGGTCGCGCGCGGGTGCCGGCGCATCGCCGTCGTCGGCGTGCACCCGGGCGAGCGGATGGGATCGGCCGCGCTGCGCCTCGAGGGTTACCGGGCCGCGCTCGAGGACGCCGGGCTGCCGTTCGACCCGGCGCTCCAGGGGGAGGCGGGCCAGTGGCACCGGTCCACCGGCGCCGAGGCGATGAACCGGCTGCTGGACGCCCGGGTCGAGTTCGACGGCGTGTTCGCGATGAACGACGCGCTGGCGCTGGGCGCGCTGCACGTGCTGCACGCCCGGCGCATCGCGGTGCCCGGCCAGGTGGCCGTCGTCGGGTTCGACGACGTGGACGACGCGCGGTACGCCGAGCCACCGCTGAGCTCGGTCGCGCCCGGCCGCGAGCAGATCGCGCAGACCGCCGTGGACCTGCTCGTGGAGCGGATCGCCGGGTCCGAGGTGGCGCCGCGGCGGGTCGTCGCCGACTTCGAGGTCGTGGCCCGGGAGTCGACCGCGCGCTGACCGCGGGGCGCTCGTCGTGCGCCCGGGCTGAGATCCAGGTCACGTTTCGGTCTCGACGTCGACCGCCTCTTGCCGTGGCGCTCTGCAACGATGTAGAAATCCTCCGACGGGTCGCCCTACAACGATGTACAGGGGTGGCTCCCGACTCGAGGAGGAGTCCGATGGTCAACGATGTCGCCACCCCGGCAACCGTCCGCGCGGCGCCCGTGGTGCGCAGGAGACGGGTGGGACGCCGGCCGGCGGCCGGCGGCTCGCCGGCGAAGAACCTGCTCTACTCGCGCAAGGCCGCGCCCTACGTCTTCGTGCTGCCGTTCATCCTGACGTTCGGCATCTTCTGGGCGTTCCCGCTCGGCCGCTCGTTCCTCATGAGCACGCAGCACATCCTCCCGGGCGTCACGGAGAACGTCGGGCTGGACAACTTCGAGCGGCTCGTCGGCGATCGCCTCTTCTGGCTCGCCATGGGCAACTCGCTGCGGTACACCCTGCTGACGCTGGTGCTGCTGATCCCGATCCCGCTGGTGCTGGCGGTCTGGGTGAACTCGCGGATCGGCTCGCCCAAGATCAAGGCGTTCTTCAAGTCCGCGATGTTCGTGCCGGCCCTCACGTCGGTGGTGGTGGCCGGTATCGTCTTCCGGCTCATGTTCTCCGAGAGCGAGACGGCGCTGTTCAACCAGGTCATCGGCGCGTTCGGGCTCGAGCCGGAGAAGTGGCTCAAGAACGACCTCACGGGCCTGCTCGCGCTGCTGCTCGTCGCGATGTGGCGGTGGACCGGCGTCAACATGATGTACTTCCTGGCCGGCCTGCAGTCGATCCCCGCGGAGTACTACGAGGCCGCCGAGCTCGACGGCGCCTCGCGCTGGCAGACCTTCCGCTACGTGACGCTGCCGCAGATGCGGCCGACGATCATCTACGTCCTGACGATCTCCGTGTACGGCGGCATGGCCATGTTCCTCGAGAGCTTCATGCTCTACGGCGGCAACAACTCCCCGCAGAACATCGGCCTGACGATCGTCGGCTACCTGTACCGGCAGGGCATCGAGAAGAACGACCTCGGGTACGCCTCGGCCGTCGGCGTCGTGCTGCTCCTGGTGATCCTTGCCATCAACATCACCCAGCTCGCCTTCAACGGCATGTTCCGCAAGGGGGCAACCCGATGAGCACCACCGCCGTCAAGACTCGTAGCCCGCGCGTCGTCGCGTCCGCGCCCACCCGGGCGCCGAAGCGGGGCGACCGCTCGCGGTCGGTCCTCATGGGGCTCGCCTTCGTCGTCGTCGCCCTCCTGGCCCTCGTCCCGTTCTGGGCGATGTTCATCGGCACGTTCCAGGACGGCAGCCTGCTGATCCGGTACGGCCTCAACCTCGGCCTGAACCCGGCCGACGCGAACCTCGACAACTACGCGATGCTCTTCACGGACTCGGGGCCGTACTTCGGCTGGTTCGCGAACTCCGTCATCGTGACGGTGGTGCAGGTGGTCGGCACCCTGCTGGTGAGCGCGTTCGTCGCGTACGGGTTCGTGATGTACGAGTTCCGCTTCAAGACCCCGCTGTTCATCTGCGTCCTGGTCATCATGACCGTGCCGTTCGAGATGTTGATGCTGCCGCTCTACGTGCAGACGAACGCCATGGGCCTGGAGGACAGCTACGCCGCGGTGATCCTGCCGTTCCTCGCGCAGGCCACCACCATCTTCTTCTTCCGCCAGTACCTGCTCGGCATCCCGACGGAGATCCTCGAGGCCGGCCGCGTCGACGGTGTCACCGAGTACGGCATCTTCTTCCGCCTCGTCCTGCCCCTGATGAAGCCGGCGATGGCCGCGATGGCGATCCTCAACGGCATGGCCACGTGGAACAACTTCCTGTGGCCCCTGCTGGTGCTGCGCTCCCCGGAGAAGTACACGCTGCCGATCGGCCTGAACACCCTGCTCACGCCCTACGGCAACAACTACTCGCTGCTGATCGTGGGGGCGTTCTTCTCCCTGATCCCGATCCTCCTGCTGTTCCTCGCGTTCCAGCGGTTCTTCATCCAGGGCATGACGGCCGGAGCGGTCAAGGGCTGACCTGCCCACCCCCATCCCCGCACGTGGACCACGCGGACGTGGCCACGGCACCGATCGAAGGAGATCACCATGAAGGTCTTGCGACCGCTGGCGGCGCTCGCCGTCGTGGCGGCCACCGCCCTGGTGGGCGCGTGCGCCCAGCCGGCGTCCAACCAGCCCTCGGACGAGTACTCGTCCACCGTCGACCAGAAGGCCGGCGAGGACGCCACGACGCTGACGCTGTGGACGTTCGTGGAGCTGCACGGCAAGTTCTACGAGACCATGGCCGCCCACTGGAACGAGCAGCACCCCGACGAGCAGGTCAAGCTCGACGTCAACGTCATGCCGTACGACGACATGCACAACAAGCTCCAGCTCGCTCTCACGTCGGGCGAGGGTGTGCCGGACCTGGTGGACATCGAGCTCGGCAAGTTCCCGAACTTCACCAAGGGCACGCCGGCGCTCGAGGACCTCACGAGCTACGCCGAGCCCTACCGGGACGACCTGGTCGAGGCCCGCCTCGACCTGTACTCGAAGGAGGGCAAGACCTACGGCTTCGACTTCCACGTCGGCACCACCCTCGCCTTCTACAACACCGAGCTGCTCGAGGGCGCCGGGATCGACTACACCACGATCCAGACCTGGGACGACTTCAAGGAGGCCGGGGTGAAGTACCACGACGCCACCGGCAAGGCCTTCGGCACTGCCGACACCTCCGCGCAGTGGCAGGCCAACCTCCTGCTCGGCCAGCTCGGCGGCGACTACCTCGACGCCGACGGCAACGTGACGGTCGACAGCCCGGAGGTCGTGCAGGCCTTCGAGATCCTCAAGGACCTCCAGGACTCCGGCGCGGTCGCCGTGCCGCCGGGCGGGCAGCCCGACACCGAGGAGGCGTACGGCGCGATCAACAAGGGCGACTTCGCCGCGATGATCATGCCCGAGTGGTTCATGTCCCGGTTCACGGCGTACATGCCCGACCTCAAGGGCAAGATCGCGATCGCCCCGGCCCCCGTGGTCGAGGGCGCCGAGGTCAAGACGGTGGGCGGCGGCGGCACCGGCACGGCCGTGCCGTCGGTCGGCGAGCACAAGGAGCTCGCCGCGGAGTTCATCGCCTATGCCAAGCTGTCCAAGGACGGCAACGAGGAGATCTGGCGGACGCTCGGTTTCGACCCGATGAACACCTCCATGTGGCAGGACGAGGCGATCACCCACGACCCGGAGAACGAGTACGTCCAGTACTTCACGACCAACCCGTTCGACAGCCTCAACGCGGTGAGCGACTCCATCGGCCTGCTGGTCTCGGCCACGAGCCCGAACGCGCCGTCGGTGAACAACCTGTTCACCACGGAGACGCTGAACGACATCTTCGAGTCGGGCACGCCCGTGAAGGACGCGCTCGCCCAGGCCCAGTCCGACCTCGAGAACGAGCTCGGACAGTGAACCGCGGCCGGGCCCGGGCGTCCCGCCCGGGCCCGGCCGTCCTCGCTCGTCACCTGGCCGGCCTGACCCCTCGTCCTGACCTCCGCCCTGGCCCTTCGTCCTGATCTGGAGCCGTCTGTCATGCTCTCTGCCTCCGTCACCGTCGACCCGGCGTTCGTCGTCGGCCCCGTGCGCCCGCGCACCTTCGGCTCGTTCGTCGAGCACCTCGGCCGCTGCGTCTACACCGGCATCCACGACCCCGGCCACCCCACCGCCGACGAGGACGGCTTCCGCGGCGACGTCCTCGACCTCGTGCGCGAGCTCGGCGTCACCACCGTGCGCTACCCGGGCGGCAACTTCGTCTCCGGCTACCGCTGGGAGGACGGCATCGGGCCCGTCGGCGAGCGGCCCCGCCGCCTCGACCTCGCCTGGCACTCCACCGAGCCGAACCTCGTGGGCGTCGACGAGTTCGTGCGCTGGTGCGCCCGGGCCGGCGTGGAGCCGATGATGGCGGTCAACCTCGGCACCCGCGGCGTGCAGGAGGCCCTGGACCTGCTGGAGTACTGCAACGTCCCGGGCGGCACCCGCTGGTCGGACGAACGGCGCAAGAACGGGGCCGAGGACCCGTACCGCGTGAAGATGTGGTGCCTGGGCAACGAGATGGACGGCCCGTGGCAGATCGGCCACAAGACCGCGCACGAGTATGGGCGCCTGGCCACCGAGACGGCGCGGGCGATGCGGATGGTCGACCCCGGGGTGGAGCTGGTGGTCTGCGGGTCGTCCGGCTCGCAGATGCCGACGTTCGGGGAGTGGGAGCACGTCGTGCTCACCGAGGCATACGAGCACGTCGACCACGTCTCGGCCCACGCCTACTACTGGGAGGAGGACGGCGACCTCGCCTCCTTCCTCGCCTCGGCAGTGGACATGGACCACTTCGTCGAGTCGGTCGCGGCCACCGCCGACGCCGTGCGCGCCGCAGGCAAGCACTCCAAGCGGATCAACATCTCGTTCGACGAGTGGAACGTCTGGTACCAGAAGCGCGCCGAGTCCCGCCCGCCGTCGGGCGACGACTGGCCCGTGGCCCCGGTCCTGCTCGAGGACCGCTACAACGTGGCCGACGCGGTCGTCGTCGGCTCGCTGCTCATCAGCCTGCTGCGGCACACCGACCGGGTGCACGCCGCCTCGCTGGCGCAGCTGGTCAACGTGATCGCCCCGATCATGACCGAGCCCGGCGGTCGCGTGTGGAAGCAGACGATCTTCCACCCGTTCGCGCTCACCGCCCGCCACGCGCGCGGCGAGGTGCTGCGCGTCGCCGTGGACGCGCCGGTGCACGAGACGGCGAAGTTCGGCGAGGTGAGCGCCGTCGACGCCGTCGCCACCCACGATGCCGAGACCGGCGACGTGACGCTGCTGGCCGTCAACCGCTCGACGACCGACCCCGTCGCGCTGGACGTCGACCTGCGCGGATTCCCCGGGCTGCGGGTGGTCGAGGCGCTGACGCTCGCCAACCCCGACCACACCTGGGCGGCCACCGCCGACGACGACGCCTCGGTGGCGCCGCGGCCGAACGCCTCGGCCACGGTGGTCGACGGGCGCGCCGTCGCCCAGCTCCCGCCGGTGTCGTGGAGCGTGGTGCGCCTGGCGCGCGCCTGACCTGGGCGGTGGCCGGCCGATATCCTCGGCCGGCCACCGACCTGGAGGACAGATGGTTCCCGCCCCGCAGTACCCCCCGCCCGTGCCGAGCTGGGAGGCGCCCCCGCTCATGGTCGTCGGCCTGGGCGTGGCCCTGGTGTCGATGCTCTTCTTCGTCTGGGCCTGCCTCGGGGCGCCCGGTGTGATCCGCCGGTCGGGCGGCTTTCCGCTCGCGCTGCTCGTGGTGCCGGTGGCGCTGGCCGTCGCCGGCGGGGCGGTCGGCTACGTCGCCGACCGCGCGGAGCGGGCTCGGCTGGACGAGCTCCGGGCCGCCCGGGCCGCGCAGGTCGAGCAGATCGAGGCGCGGACGATCGCCGCGGTCGAGGACGCCTACGACGTCGAGGTGCGGCAGCACTGGTTCGTCCCCGACGAGGGGGAGGACCGGGTGGAGGTCACGCTGCCCGACGGGCGACACGTCGACGACTGCACGCTGCGGGCCGACGACGGGGTGCTGACCCTCGAGTGCCCGCCCGCCGGCTGACGCGACGGGTCCTTCTCCCCATCGCGGCGCAGCCCGCACGGCCGGTACGCTCCGGCGCGGAGACGTGAAGGAGGGGGCATGGGGGACCGGTTCGAGGTCGACACCACGGCGCTGATCGAGGGAGGCTCGTCGCTGCGCGTGGTGGCGGCCGAGTTCGCCGACGCCGGGGCGCGCAGCACGCGGGCCGCCGACGCCGTCGGGCACGACGACCTGGCGGACGCGATCCGCGAGTTCGAGCGCGGCTGGGACGGGCGCCGCCAGCAGATGCTCGAGCACATCGCCGCGCTCGCCGAGCAGTGCCAGGGCGCCGGCGAGGAGATCGAGCAGCTGGACCGCGACTTCGCCGCGGCGCTGCTGGGGGAGAAGTCGTGACGCGATCGATCGAGTGGTACCTCGACACCGGCACCGAGCCCGTGCCCGGCGACCCCGACACGGTCGCCGCCGTGGGCCAGGAGTACGGGGACGTCGCCCAGGCGATCCGTACGGCCGCGAGCCGCCTCGAGGCCATCGCGGCCGCCGCGGCGGAGGGTGGCGCGGACTTCCTCGAGGCGATCCGGGAGAAGGCGACCACGGTCGCACAGGACGTCGGCAAGGCCGAGGAACGCTACGACGAGACCGGGGCCGCGCTCGTGACCTACGCGGGCGCGCTGCGCGACGCCCAGAGGGAGGCGTCCGCCGCGCTGCAGAAGGCCGGCGGCGCGCGCCAGGCGGTGCACGAGGCGCAGGCGCGCCGCGACCAGTACTCGGACCCCGCCGTGCAGGAGTCCCTGCCGGACGCGGTGACGCGGGTGCAGCTCGCCGAGGACGACCTCGCCGGAGCCCAGGGCGCGCTCCAGGCCGCGCAGTCGGACCTGGACGAGGCCGTCGCGGCGCGCGACTCCGCGGCCCGCACCGCCGCCGCGGTCGTGCGCGGTGTCATCGAGGCCGACGGCCTGAACGACGGGTGGTGGCAGGACGTGCGCGGCGTGGTCAACGCCATCACCGACGCCGTGGGCAAGATCGCCGCCGTCGCCGGGATCCTCGCTCTCGTCCTGTGCTGGGTCCCCGGGCTGGGCCAGGCGCTCGCGGCCATCGCGCTCATCGCCGGTGCGATCTCGTTCATCGGCGAGACGCTGAAGCTCGTCAACGGCGAGGGCGACTGGGTCAGCTGGGGCCTCGGGCTGCTCGGGCTGGTCACGTTCGGAGCCGGCCGCGTGGTCGGGACGACCCTCAAGCTCGGCGCCAAGGGCGTGCAGGGCACGGCGCGCGTGCGCGCCGACGCGCTCGTGCGCGCCACCCGCGGGTCGCGGGGCGTGCGGTCCGCGGTGCGGCGGATGCTGGGCGGCCGTGGTATCCCGGGGATCAAGGAAGGTGAGCGGGCGATGGACGCGTTCGTCGCCCGCCCCGGGCTCTGGCGGATCACCCGGGACGCGCTCGCACCGCGGGCGGTCGCCCGGGGGTTGTGGGACGACCTGCGGGGCTTCGGCCAGGTGGCAGGCTTCGTCCGCCACCCGGTGGTGACGTGGCGATCTGTCGTCGAGGGCACGGCCGGCCTGCAGCGGGCGACGGCGCTCTTCGGTGCGTCCGCCGAGGCGCGGGCGATCAGCTCGATCGCCGCGGCCGACGACGCCGTGCGCGCCGCGCCCGAGGTGGCCGGCGCCGTGCGCTACGCCAACGCCTCGGCGGCCGGGCTCGTGGGCAACTCGGCGCTCGCTGGGACCAGCGAGGTCTACCAGCGCTTCCGCGACGTCCAGCAGGGCAAGACCGACTGGCTCGACTTCACGCCGGACTCGCCGGCCGACGCCCTGAACCTGCGCTGACCGGCGCGGCGGGAGAAGGAGCACGCAGCATGCCCACGATCACCGACGTCGACCTCGGCCTGCCCGAGGGCTGGGTGGGGTGGCGGACCGGCGCGGCCGCCGAGGCCGAGGAGGTGGTGCGCGCGCTCGGCGCGCCCGACGTCGTCACCCGCGCGCGCACCCAGGCGGTGCGCGAGCTCGACGCGATCCTGGCCGCGGAGGGCCGCTTCGGCGGAGCGGTCTGGGTGCCGGACCCCACCGACGGGCCGTGGGGACAGCTCACCGTCACCCTGTACGCCCCCGCGCCCGGCGAGGCGGTCACCCCGCAGGACCTGGCCGCGCGGCTCGCCCGGCCCCGGCGCGAGCCGGGCTCGCGCGTCTTCGACTACTCCGTCGCCGTCGGCGAGGCGGAGGTCGGCCCGATGGTCGTCCAGGTGGAGGTGCGGGGCGAGGCGGGCGACGGCGTGATCACCAGCAGCGTCGCCCAGACCATCTTCCCCGTGGGCGGCGACGAGCTGGTGCGGGTCGTGTACACCACGGGCCGGCCGGCCGTGTTCGAGCGGCTCGCCCAGGAGTCCCTGACGATCGGGGCGTGGCTCACCGTGGAGCGTGAGGGCTGATGGCGGCACCGACGACGGTCCGCCCGACCGGCGACCTCGGGCTGCTGCTCCCGGCCGACTGGTGGGTGGTGCCGCTCACGGACCGCCGGGCCATGCGCCGCTCGCTGGCCGCGCTGGCCGACCGGCAGTTCGGCCGCCCGGACCGCCCCGTGCCGCTGAAGCACCAGACCCGCCAGGCCCTGGAGCGGACGGCGGAGACGGCCGCGGCCGCCGGTGGGAGGATCCTCGCGATCTCCCTGATGACGGTGCGGGAGCGGCCCCTGACGATCACGCTCACCACGTTCCGCCAGCCGCCGCCGTCGCGGGTCGCGGGACCGTCGCGGCTCGAGCGGGTGGCCGAGAGGCTGCGCGCCGGCGCGGCGGAGGGGACGGAGGTGCTGCTCGGCGAGGGTCCGGCCGGCCCTGTGCTGCGGACGGTGACGGTCGAGCGCGGCCCGGCGGAGCTCGGCGCCCAGGACATCGACCAGCTCGTCGTGCGCTACCTCGTCGACGTCGGGGACCGTCAGGGCCACTTCGAGGCCGTGTTCGCCTCGCCGCACGTCGAGCTCCGTGAGGGGCTCCTCGACCTCTACGACACGCTCGTGGCGTCGGTCGGGCACGTGCCCTCCCCGGACGACCCGCACGAGGGGCCACAGGCCCCGGGCGCCGGAGGTGCGGCGTGAGCTGGTTGGTCGCCGTCGGGGTCATCGTGCTCGTCGGTGTGCTGGTGAACGTGATCATGCGGGCGCAGGCCCGGCGGCTGGAGGCGCGGGTGCGCGCCGCGCGGCCGGGGTGGACCGTGCGCCGGGGGCACGTCACCGCCGAGCTGAAGAGCGCCCTCGCGGCCGACGGCGTGTACCGCACCGAGCTGCGCAACCTCGCCGGGTCGGACCTCGTGGTGGCCGCCGGGCCGGACGGTCTCGAGCTGTGGTGCCCGCCGGGCAAGGAGCCCCTCCTGCGGTGCGGATGGCGCGACGTCGCCGCGGTCACCGACGGCCCCGCCACCACGTGGGAGTTCACGCAGGTCCCCGCCGTGCGGGTGCACACCCGGCACGGCGTGGCGATCCCCCTGGTGCTGGCCGACGGGCGCAAGCGCCACACCTGGGTCGACGAGGACGAGGTCGCGGCCGTCGTCGCCCGGCTCCGGGCGCTGCGCGACGCGCAGGAGGCGCAGGGCTGAGCCGCCGCCGGCGGGCCTTGTCAGCGGGCGGGCGACGCGGGACCGTTCCTCCATGGGGTTCGACTCCGCCGCGGCGAGCGTCCCGCTCGCCGTCCGGGTGCGCGGCCTGCGCGTGGTGCGCGGCGGGCGCGCCGTCGTCGACGGGCTGGACGCCGACGTGCCCGCCGGGCAGGTGGTGGGCCTGCTGGGCCCGTCCGGCTCGGGCAAGACGACGCTGATGCGCGCCGTCGTCGGCGTGCAGGACCACGTGACCGGCGACGTCGAGGTGCTGGGGGAGCCCGCGGGCTCGCCGGGGCTGCGCCGCCGGGTCGGCTACGTGACCCAGGCGGCGTCGGTGTACGCCGACCTCACGGTGGCGGAGAACCTGGCCTACTTCGCCGCGCTCGCCGGGCTGCGCGGCGCCGCCGCCCACGACGCCGTCGCGCGCGCCGTCGCCGTCGTCGACCTCGGCGGGCACGAGCGCCAGCAGGTCGTCACGCTGTCGGGCGGCGAGCGCTCGCGCGTCTCGCTCGCGGCCGCCCTCGTCTCGTCGCCCGAGCTGCTCGTGCTCGACGAGCCCACCGTGGGCCTCGACCCGGTGCTGCGCCGCGACCTGTGGGCGACCTTCCGGCGCCTGGCCGCCGGCGGCGCCACGCTGCTGGTCTCGAGCCACGTCATGGACGAGGCGACGCAGTGCGACCGGTTGCTGCTCCTGCGCGACGGCGCGCTGGTCGCCGACACCACGCCCGAGCGGCTGCTCGCCGAGACCGGGGCGCCGGACGCCGAGCGGGCGTTCCTCGCGCTGGTCGAGCGGGACGTGTCGACCCGGGGAGGGCGATCGTGACGCTCGCGGTCTTCACCGCCCGGCGCGTGCTCGGCCAGCTGCGGCATGACCACCGCACCGTCGCGCTCATCCTGGTGCTGCCGTGCCTCATCGTCGGGATCATCGCCTGGATGTTCGAGGGCACCACGGTGCTCGACCGGTTCGGCCCGGTGGCCGTGGGCTTCTTCCCGCTGTTCGTGATGTTCCTGGTCACGAGCGTGACCACGCAGCGCGAGCGCAGCTCCGGCACCCTCGAGCGGCTGATGACCACCCCGCTGCGCAAGGGCGACTTCGTGGCCGGCTACGCGCTCGCCTTCGGCGGGCTCGCCCTGCTGCAGGCGCTGGTCGTCGTGGGCTTCGCGGTGTGGGTCGGCATGGACGTGGCCGGGTCGCTGGAGCTCGTCGTGCTGGTGGCGCTGCTCGACGCCGTGCTCGGCAGCTGCCTGGGCCTGGCCGCGTCCGCCGTCGCCCGCACCGAGTTCCAGGCGGTGCAGATGATGCCCGCGGTGATCGTGCCGCAGCTGCTGACCTGCGGCCTGCTCATGCCGCGCGACCAGATGCCGGAGGTGCTCGAGTGGGTCTCGCGCGTGCTGCCGCTGACCTACGCCGTCGAGGCGCTGCAGCAGCTCGCCGCGGGCGAGGGGTGGGCGGACGTGCGCGGCGCCGTCGGCGTCGTCGTGCTGTGGATCGTCGGGTCCGTGGTGCTCGGCATGCTCACGCTGCGGCGGCGCACCGAGTGAGCCGGCGACGTCGCGGCGGGCGCCGACCGCGGGCTCACGGGCGCGAGGAGAACCGCTCCAGCAGGTCCGCGTGGCCCGAGCAGACGATGAGGTCGTTGGCGCTGACCCGGGTCTCGGGGGTGGCGTACTGGAACTCGATGCCGGGCGACTTCACGCCGATGACCGTCACGCCGTACCGCTGGCGGATGTTGGCCTGGGCGAGCGTGAAGCCCTGCATCTCCTTGGGCGGGCGCATCTTGACGATGGTGAACCCGTCCTCGACCTCGATGTAGTCGAGCATCCGGCCGCTGACCAGGTGCGCCACGCGCGAGCCGGCGTCGGACTCGGGGAACACCACGTGGTGGGCGCCGATGCGCTGCAGGATGCGGCCGTGCTCCGAGCTGACGGCCTTGGCCCAGATCTGCGGCGTGCCCAGGTCGACGAGGTTGGCGGTGACGAGCACGGAGGCCTCGAGGGACGAGCCGATGCCGACCACCGCCACGCCGAAGTCCTTGGCGCCGAGCTGCTCGAGCGCCTCGGGGTTCGTCGCGTCCGCCTCGACCAGCGGCAGGCGCCCCGACCACTGCGCCACCAGGGTGGCGTCCCTCTCGACCGCGAGCACGTCCTGGCCGAGCCGGTCCAGGGTCGCGGCGATGGCCGAGCCGAAGCGGCCGAGGCCGATGACGAGCACGCCGGCGTCGCGCTCGGGCGCCTTCTTGTCGGGCACGGGGTGTCCTTTCCGGGTCTGCGAGGGTCTGCGGCGGGGCGTCGGGTAGCGCCTCAGCCGATGATCGGCCGCTCCTCCGGGAAGCGTACGATGCGCCGCCGGTCGCGCAGGGCCAGGGCCGCGGCGAACGTCACGGTGCCCGTGCGGCCCACGAACATCAGCGCGCACAGCACGTACTTGCCGGCGTCGGGCAGGTCGGGCGTGAGGCCGGTGGACAGGCCCACGGTGGCGAACGCCGAGATGCACTCGAACAGCACGACGTCGAGCGTCGCGCCGGTGATCTGCAGCAGCGCGAGCGACGCGACGAGCACCGCCGTCGCACCCACGAACACCACGGCGATGGACAGGCGCAGCGTGTCGCGGGGGATGCGCCGGCCGTACGCCTCGATGTCCCGGTCGCCGCGCGCCTCGGCGAGGATCGCCAGCAGCATGACGGCCAGCGTGGTGACCTTGATGCCGCCGCCGGTGGACGCCGAGCCGCCGCCGACGAACATCAGCGCGTCGCTGATCAGCCAGGTGGACTCGTGCATGCCGGCGACGTCGACGGTCGAGAACCCGCCGGAGCGCGGCATGACGGCGGCGAACAGCGAGGCCAGCACCTTGTCGCCCAGGCTCAGCGGGCCGAACGTGCGCGGGTTGGCCCACTCCAGCGCGGCGACGAGCACCCAGCCCACCACGACCAGCGCGGCGCTCGTGGTGATCGTCAGCTTGGTGTGCAGCGACCAGAACCGCGGGTGCAGCCCACGGCGGCGCGTCACGGCCAGCACGTTGAGGATCACGGGGAAGCCCAGCGCGCCCACGAAGACGCCGAGGATGATCGGCAGGCACAGCAGCCAGTCGCCCGTGTACGGCATGAGGCCCTCGGGCGTCGGCACGAACCCGGCGTTGTTGAACGCCGAGATGCCGTAGAAGATCGAGTGCCAGGCGGCCTCGCCCAGCGTCTCGTTGAGCACCACGAACCGGGGCAGCAGCAGCAGCGCGATGAGCAGCTCGAGCGACGTCGAGGTCACGATGACGACGCGCACCAGCGAGCCCACCTCGCCGAGCTTCTCGGTCTTGGTCTCCGAGGCGGTCAGGATGCGCTGTGTCAGGCCGATGCGGCGGGAGACGGCCAGGCCGAGGATCGACGCGAGGGTCATGATGCCGAACCCGCCGACCTTGATGCCCACGAGGATGACGACCTGGCCCCAGGTGGACCAGTAGGTGGCGGTGTCGACGACGGTCAGGCCGGTGACGCACACCGCGGACACCGCGGTGAACAGCGCGTCGACGAACTTCGGGGGCTCACCCGAGGCCGTCGCCCAGGGGGCCATGAGCAGCGCGGTGAACAGCAGGCAGACGCCGAAGAACACCGTCACGGCGAGCCGGGCGGGCGACTGCCGGGCGAGGCGGTCCACCAGCTCCCGGCCGGCGAACAGACCGTCCCTGACCCGGGCCACGGCCACCTCCTCGAACCTCGACGCTGCACAGCCGATCCATGCTCCCACGTGCGCGGGTCCCCGGTGGGCTACGGTGACGGGCATGCCCGTCGCCCGGCTCGTGTGGAGCCCCGAGCTGTTGCAGTACGACTTCGGCCGCGGGCACCCCATGGCCCCCGCCCGGCTCGACCTGACCATGCGCCTGGCGGCCGAGCTCGGGCTGCTCGAGTCGCCCGACCTCGAGGTCGTCGCGGTGCGCCCCGCGCCGGACGCCGTCGTCGAGACCGTGCACGACCCCGGCTACGTGGCGGCGGTGCGGCGCGCCGACGCCGAGGGGGTGGCCGACCCGGCCCGCGGCCTCGGCACGGAGGACGACCCGGTGTTCCCAGGCATGCACGAGGCGGCGGCCCGCCTGGTGGCGGGCTCCGTGGACGTGGCGGAGGCCGTGTGGCGCGGCGCCGCGACCCACGGGCTGAACATCGCCGGCGGGATGCACCACGCACGGCGCGACGCGGCGTCGGGGTTCTGCATCTACAACGACGCCGCGGCGGCCGTGCAGCGCCTGCTCGACCTGGGCGCGCAGCGCGTCGCCTACGTCGACCTCGACGCGCACCACGGCGACGGCGTCGAGCAGATCTTCTGGGACGACCCGCGGGTGCTCACCCTCTCGGTGCACCAGGACGGCCACACGCTGTTCCCGGGCACGGGCGGCCCGGCCGACGTCGGCGGCGGGGGCGCGGAGGGCAGCGCGGTCAACGTGGCGCTCCCGCCGCGCACCGCCGGGCCGGCGTGGCTGCGCGCCGTGGACGCCGTGGTGCCGGCGGTGCTGCGCGAGTTCCGGCCCGACGCGATCGTCTCCCAGCACGGCGCCGACGCCCACGCCCGCGACCCGTTGTCCGACCTGCGGGTCTCCGTCGACGCCCAGCGCACGGCCGCGCAGTGGGTGCACGCCCTGGCGCACGAGCTGTGCGAGGGCCGGTGGGTGGCGCTCGGCGGCGGCGGGTACGCCGTCGTCGACGTGGTGCCGCTCGCGTGGTCCGCCCTGCTCGCCGAGGCGCTGCACACGCCGCTGCCGCGCGGCGCGGAGCTGCCGGAGCACTGGCGCGGCGTCGTCGAGGAGGTCTCCGGGCTCGAGGCGGCCGGGCACCTGGGCCGCGGCGAGGTCGAGTTCACGCCCTGGCGCGCGGGCTACGACCCCGCCGACGACGTCGACCGCGCGGTGCTGGCCACGCGGCGGCACGTGTTCCCGCTGTGGGGGCTGGACCCCTACCAGGACTGAGCGGAGCCGACCGGGGCCGACCAGGGCTGACCAGGCCTGACGTCCCCGGGGCGACGGCCCGCGACGGGCGGCCGCGCACGCCGCGGCACCCCGGCCGCGCTCCGGATTTCGGCGCGGTCGGGCGACCGGGTACCCTGGGGGGCGGACTTTTCTGTGTTGGTCGACCGCGTCGCTGCAGTTCCGCAGCGCCGGGTGGGGCCAACCGGTTCCATCCGCTGCCCGGCCTCGCGCCGGCCGTCGACCGATCAGATTTGTGAGGACCGCATGGGCTCCGTCATCAAGAAGCGCCGCAAGCGCATGGCGAAGAAGAAGCACCGCAAGCTGCTTCGCAAGACGCGTCACCAGCGCCGCAACAAGAAGTGACGTGACGCCCGCGACCGCGGGCGCAGCGCACCGAGCCCGGGCCCGGCTCCATTCGGAGCGGGTGCCGGGCTCGTCGCGTCCGGGGGCTGGCCGCGTCGCCGGCGGCGTGCCAGGGTGTCGGTCACGAGCGGGCGCGCCCGGGCTCGCCGGGCGCTCGCGGACGAGCGAGGGGAGCGGCCGGTGAGGCTGGCCTGGGCGGAGCCGGAGGACCTGCTGGCCCACGAGCTGGTGCAGGCCGCCGACGAGGGCCGGGACGTCGCCGCCGTGCGGGCCCGCTGGGTCGCCGCGGGCGGCGAGGCGGTCCCGGCCGCGAACGGCGCCGGCCCCGAGCCCGCGCCACCGGCCCTGCGCGCCCTGGCCCGCGCCCTGCTGGACGAGGTCGCCGCGCTGCCCGCCGCGCCGGCGCCCGCCGAGCCCGACGACTGGGCGGCCATCGAGGCGCTGCTGCCGCCGCCCCCCGACCTGCCCCGCCCCGACGAGCGTCACGCCGCCCGGGTGCTCGGCGCGTGGACCGGCAGGGCGGCCGGCTGCCTGCTCGGCAAGCCTGTCGAGGGCACACCGCGCGCGGGCATCGAGGAGATCGCGCGGGCCACCGGGCGCTGGCCCCTCGACCGGTGGTTCACCGCGGTGGGCCTGCCGCCCGCCGTCGCCGCGCGCTGGCCGTGGAACCGCTCGGCGTCCGTCGCGCTCGAGGAGACGATCGCCGGGACCCCCGAGGACGACGACCTCGACTTCCCGATGCTCGCCGTCGAGCTGCTCGAGCGGCACGGGCGCGGCTTCACCACCGACGACGTCGCCGCGCTGTGGCTCGAGGCGCTGCCCGCGGCGCGCGTGTTCACCGCCGAGCGGGTGGCCTACCGCAACCTGCTCGAGGCCCGCCCCGTCCCGGAGACGGCGACCTACCGCAACCCCTTCCGCGAGTGGATCGGCGCGCTGATCCGCGCCGACGTGCTGGGCTGGACCAACCCGGGCGACGTGCGCACCGCTGCCCGCCTGGCCTGGACCGACGCCCGGCTCAGCCACACCCGCAACGGGCTGTACGGGGCGCAGTGGGCGGCCGCCCTCGGGGCCGCGGCCACCGTGTGCGACACCGTCGGCCAGGTGCTCGACGCGGCGGCGGCCGCCGTGCCGCCCGGCAGCCGGTTGGCCGCCGCCGTCGCCCGGGGCCGCGCGCTGGGCGAGGCCTGCGACGGCTCCGAGGCCGCCGTGCGTGCCGGTCTGGACCGGCTCCACGCCGAGCTCGGGCACCTGCACTGGGTGCACGTGCTCCACAACGCCGCGGTCGTCGCCTTCGCCCTCGCGGCCGGGCGCGGGGAGTTCGGCGCCAGCGTGGGGATCGCCGTCACCGCCGGCTGGGACACCGACTCCGACGCCGCCACGGTGGGCGGCGTCGTCGGGGCGCTGCGCGGCGCGGGCGGCATCGGCGAGCGCTGGACCGGCCCGCTCGACGGGCGGATCGCGACCACGCTGCCCGGCGGGGAGCGGCGCATCGCCGACCTGGCCGCCCGCACGGTGGCGCTCGCCCGCGCCGACCGCCCCGCCGGCGGCGCACCGTCGCCGCGGGCCGGGGGTCCGCGGTGACGGCACCGGCGGACCGGACGGCGGGCCGGGTGGTCGTGGTCGGGTCGGCCAACGTCGACCTCGTCGTGCCCGTGCCACGGCACCCGGCCGGCGGCGAGACGGTCCTCGGCGGCGCGCTGCAGCGCAGCCCCGGGGGCAAGGGCGCCAACCAGGCGGTCGCCGCCGCCCGCGCCGGCGGCGCCGCGACCACCTTCGTCGGGGCGCTCGGCCGCGACGCCGCCGCCGACCTGCTGCTGGCCTCGCTCGAGGCCGCGGGCGTGCGCACCGACCTGGTGGCCCGCGCGGCGGGCGCCACCGGCACCGCGCTCGTCACGGTGACGCCCGACGGCGAGAACGCCATCGTCGTGGCGCCCGGCGCCAACGCCGAGGTGCGCGTGGGCGGCCCCGAGGCCGCCCGGATCGCGGCGGCGGACGTGGTGCTGGCCCAGCTTGAGGTGCCGCTCGACGCCGTCGCCGCCGCGGCGCGGGCCCGCCGCGCCGGCGCGCTGCTCGTGCTCAACGCCGCGCCGTCGGCGCCGCTGCCCGCCGACCTGCTCGCGGAGGTCGACGTGCTCGTCGTCAACGAGCACGAGGCCCGCGACCTCACCGGCCTGGGCGGCGGGGCGGCCTCGGACGGCGGGCCGGCGGCCGCCCCCGCGGAGCTGGCCGCCGCGCTGCTCGAGCGCGTGCCCGCCGTCGTCGTCACGCTCGGCGGGGCGGGCAGCCTCGTCGCCGAGCGGGGCGACCCGGCGCCGGCAGCCGTCCCGGCGTTCCCGGCCGCCGTGGTCGACACCACGGGCGCCGGCGACACCTACTGCGGCGTGCTGGCGGCCGCCCTGGCCCGCGGGGAGGGGCTCGTCGGCGCGGCCCGGCTCGCCGCGGCCGCCGCGGCGCTCGCCGTCGGGCGCCCGGGGGCCCAGGAGGCCGTGCCGGCGGCTGCCGAGGTGCTGGCGCTCGTGGCGCGGTCCTAGCGGCGCGCGCGGTGGCTCCGGCTCAGCGGCGCGCGCGGTGGCTCCGGCTCAGCGGCCCTCGATGCGGCGGCGCACCTGCCGGCGTACGGCGCGGGCCACCAGGCCCAGCACCCAGGCCGCGCCTGCCCACGACGCCGTCCGCACGCTGCGGCGCGCCACCCGCTGGCGCCGACCGCGGAACTCGCGGATCGGCCAGCCCACCTCGCGGGCGTGCCGGCGCAGCCGCACGTCGGGGTTGATGGGGCAGGGGTGGCCGACCGTGTGCATCATCGGCAGGTCGTTGAGGGAGTCGCCGTACGCGTAGGAGGCCTGCAGGTCGAGGCCCTCGCGCTCGGCGAGCTCGCGCACCGCCTGCGCCTTGACCTCGCCGTGCATGAGGTCGCCCAGCAGGCGCCCGGTGTAGTACCCCTCCTTGTGCTCCGCGACGGTGCCGAGGCAGCCCGTGGCCCCCAGGCGGCGCGCGATGAGCCGCCCGATCTCCACGGGCGTCGCGGTGACGAGCCACACCTGGTCGCCGGCCGCCAGGTGCTCGTCCAGCAGCCGCTTGGTGCCGGGGAAGATCCGCAGCTCCAGGACGGTGTCGTAGACCTCCTCGCCCACGGCGGTGACCTCGGCCACCGACCGGCCCGCGATCAGCGCGAGCGCCCGCTCGCGCACGGTGTCGATCTGGTCCTTCGACTCGCCGAACGCGACGTAGCGCGCCTGGATCCAGGCGAAGCGCAGCAGGTCGCTCGTGCCGAAGAACCTGCGCCGGTACAGCTCGCGCGCCAGGTGGTAGGCGCTCGCGCCGCGGATCACCGTGTTGTCGACGTCGAAGAACGCGGCGGCCGGGCGGGCAGCACCCTCGGGTGCGGGCGTGCTGGCGGCGTCCGACATGCCGCCCACTGTAACGGCGGCCACCTCGGCCGGTGCCGCGACCGGTGCCCCCACGCCGCGGCCGCGCGCGTACGCTGTGCTGGTGAACGAGCCGCAGACGCAACCAGGCGCGCGCGTCGTGCTCTTCACGCGGACCGGCTGCCACCTGTGCGACGCGGCACGGGAGGTCGTGGCCCGTGTGTGCGAGTCGGCCGGGCAGCAGTGGCGCGAGGTGGACATCGACGGGGATGCCGGCCTCGCGGACCGCTACGGCGAGTACGTGCCCGTCGTCGAGGTGGACGGCGTGCAGCAGGGCTTCTGGCACGTCGACGGCGACAGGCTGGCCCGCCGGCTCGCGGCCCCCGGTCCGGCGCAGGGCGCGCGCCCGTAGGGAGGGGACATGATCGAGATCGGAGAGGTGACGGTGCCCGCCGCCACCGTGGCACGGCTGCCCTACTACCTGCGCGCCCTGCGCGACCTCGCCGCCCGCGGGGTGCGCACGACGTCCTCCACCGAGCTCGCCGAGGCCTCGGGCGTGGGCCCGGCGCAGCTGCGCAAGGACCTGTCCTACCTCGGGTCGTTCGGCACCCGCGGGGTGGGCTACGACGTCGGGTCGCTCGACGCGGTGATCACCTCGGCCCTCGGCCTGACGTCCGAGCACCGGCTGGCCATCATCGGCGTCGGCAACCTCGGCCTGGCGCTGGCGAACTACTCCGGCTACGCCTCGCGCGGGTTCCAGGTGGCGGCCCTGCTCGACGCCGCCGACGAGGTCGTGGGCACCACGACCGGGGGGCTCACCGTGGAGCACGTCGACGACCTGGAGGCCGTGCTCGAGCGCGAGGGCGTGACCATGGTGGTGCTGGCGACGCCCGGGCCGGTGGCCCAGGGCATCGCCGACCGCGTGGTGGGCGCCGGCGTGCGCGAGATCCTGTCGTTCGCGCCGGTGGCGCTGCAGGTGCCCGACGACGTCGTCGTGCGCTCCGTGGACGTCGGCGGCGAGCTGCAGATCCTCGCCTTCCACGCCGCGGCCCGGGCCGCGACGGCGGCGCGCGCCGTCTCCTGACGCCGAGATAGAGAGCTCTCCCGCCGAAGTAGAGAGGCCCCGCCCGCCGCGGATGTCACGCGGCGGGCGGGGCCTCTCTACTTCGGCGCCGGGGGTCTCTATCTCGGCGCCGGGGGTCCCGGAGGGGCTCAGGCCTGCTTGATGGCCGAGATGTCGAGCGCGATCTTGACCTTGTCGCCGACCAGGAAGCCGCCGGTCTCCAGCGCGGCGTTCCAGGTCAGGCCGAAGTCGGCGCGCTTGATCTCGAGCTCGGACTCGAAGCCGGCGCGGTCGTTGCCGAACGGGTCCTTGGCGGTGCCGGCGAACTCGGTGGGCAGCTCGACCTGCTGGGTCACGCCGTTGATCGTGAGGTCACCGATGACGATGTGGTCGTCGTCGTCGACCTTGATCGCGGTCGAGGTGAAGGACCAGGTGGGGCGCTCCTCGGCGTGCCAGAAGTCGGCGCTCTTGAGGTGGGCGTCGCGGCCGGCGTCGCCCGTGTTCACCGACGCGGCGTCCAGCTCCGCCGTGACCGAGGAGGACTCGAGGTCGTCGCCCACCGTGATGGTGCCGGCGGTGATCGCGATCGAGCCGCGCACCTTGGCGATGCCGGCGTGACGGACCGTGAACGAGGCGGTCGAGTGGCTGGGGTCGATGGCGTAGGTACCGGTGGTGAGGCCAGCGGGCAGGGCGGTCATGGATGCTCCTCGTCGTGTCGGGGGCCGACGGGCGTCGGCGGCACTGCGGTCAGCATAGGGCGTTTAGTTGAAAAATCAACCATCACCCTGCGTACCAGCGTCAACGGGGTGTCTCTCTGGCGTATTCCCGCTGCAGACGTCACACTGGCGAACGTCCCGGGGGTGATCCCGGAGGTATCCGGAGGCAGAACCCATGGTCACGAAGTCCCCACGCCCGGCCGGGGCACCGGCCGGCGCCGCCCCCACCGCCGGTCAGGCGCTCGCCGTCGAGTGGCTGACCGAGGACCAGCAGCGCGCCTGGCGCGCCTACCTCGACGGCACGGCGCGGTTCGTCAGCGCCCTCGACCGGGCGCACGACGCCGGGATCCCCGTGACGCTGGGGGAGTACCACCTGCTCGTCCAGCTCTCGGAGCAGCCCGACCGCACGCTGCGCATGTCGGCCCTCGCCGACGGCCTGGCGCTGTCGCGCAGCCGGCTCACCCACACGGTCGACCGGATGGAGCGGCGCGGGCTCGTCGAGCGGCGACCCGTGCCCGGCGACCGCCGCGGCGTCAACTGCGTCATGACCGACGAGGGCTGGAAGCTGCTCCAGCAGGCGGCGCCGGCGCACGTCGCCGCCGTCCGCCGCCTGCTGGTCGACGTGCTCGACCCCGAGGAGTTCGCCGTGCTGGGCCGGGCGATGGCCAAGGTCGCGCGCGAGGCCAAGGCCGCGGTCGACGGCTGAGAGCGGCCGACGGCCGGGAGCCGTCGACCGCGGCCTCCGCGCGCGGGGTCTCTACGCCGGGGCCTCTACGCGGGGTACGTCTCGCGCAGCACGCGCGCCAGGTACCGCGCGATCTCGCGCGGGCCGCTGCGCGGCGCCGCCGCCTCGACGTCGGAGTTGTAGTTGGTGTTGGTGTTCACGTCGTAGGTGAGCGTGCGCCCGTCGGCCGTGCGGATGTTCTCGATGCCGGCCACCTCGATGCCGTGCCGCCGCGTGAAGTCGGCGTACCGCGCCACCACGGGGTCGTCGGCGTAGCCCTCGCGCAGCGAGAACAGCCCCACCGCCTCGTCGGGCGCCATCGAGATCGTGGCGCCGGGCGGCATGACCGGCCGGCCCGTCGCCGGGTCGATGGCGCACGCGTCGGCCGGGCAGAGCTGGAATCCGCCGCGCTCGGTGTCGCCCCGCACGGCGTAGACGAGCTCGTGCCCGACGATCTCCACCCGCGTGATCCCGCCGTCGGCCGCGACCACGTACTCCTGGATCAGGGTGACGCCGTCGACCGGCGGCTCGTAGTCCTCCGAGGCCAGGTGCTTCTCGAGGTCGTCGAGCGCGTCGAAGCGGCGCACGCCCAGCCCCTTGCCGCCCTGGTTGTGCTTGGTGACGAACGGGCCGGGGGCGTCGGCGCTGAACCGGCGCGCGGCCTCGAGCACGCGCTCGGGGCCGCCGACGGCCGCCACGGTCCGGGGCGTGTCGATCCCGGCGGCGCGCAGCGCCGTGAGCTGGTCGACCTTGCTGACCTCGAGCTCGAGGACCCGCCGGCCGTTCACCGTGCGGCGGCCGTGCGCCTCGAGCCACGCGAGCACGGCGCGGGCGTAGTCCTTGCTCAGCCCGTGCTCGCGGGTGTGGCTGGAGGCCGAGATGCGCGACCAGAAGACGCCCTCCGGCGGCGTCGCGTCGAGGTCGAGGGTGCCGTCGGTGAGCAGCCACTCCTCGTACTCCACCCCCTCGGCGGCGAAGGCCGCGGCGAACGGCGGGAACCACTCGGGGTTCTCGTGCAGGGCGTAGATCTTCGGCGCGGCGCTCACCCCGCCCACGCTAGCGGGCGGGGTGACGGACGCGGGGAGTGATAGTCGTCTCAACGGTCAGGGTCCTGGGAGAACGTCCAGGACCGCGTGGGAGACTGGCCGACATGGTCACCACCACGGTCCACCTGCTGCGCCATGGCGAGGTCCACAACCCCGACCGCGTGCTGTACGGGCGGCTGGCGGGATACCACCTGTCGGAGCGCGGGCACGCGATGGCCCGCACGGTCGCCGACCACCTCGCCGCGTCCGGCGGCGACGTCGTCGCCGTCGTGGCTTCCCCGCTGCAGCGTGCGCAGGAGACCGCCGCGCCCGTGGGCGCGGCGCTCGGCCTCGCCGTCGGCACCGACGAGCGCCTGATCGAGTCGGGCAACCGGTTCGAGGGCTCCACCGTCGGCTCGGACCCGGTCCAGCTGCTGCGCACCCCGCGGTACTGGAAGTACCTGTGGAACCCCCTGCGCCCGTCGTGGGGCGAGCCGTACACCGAGCAGGTCGCGCGGATGCGCGCCGCCGTCGACGACGCCCGCCGGGCGCACGAGGGCCACGAGGTCGTGCTGGTGAGCCACCAGCTGCCGGTGTGGGTCACCCGCCTGTCCTACGAGGGGCGGCCGCTGGCCCACCACCCGGGCCGGCGCCAGTGCGCGCTGGCCTCGCTGACGAGCCTGCGCTTCGAGGACGGCGCGTTCGCCGGCCTGCACTACTCCGAGCCCGCCGCCGCCCTGCTGCTCGGCGCCGACCCGGTCCCGGGGGCATGATGCGTCGCCGACCGCTCGCGGCCGCGGCCGCCGCCACCACCCTGCTCCTCGCCCTGAGCGCCTGCTCCCAGCCGTCCGGCGCCGGCGACGTCGTCGACCAGGGCTTCGTCTCCGGCGACGGCTCCGTGCAGCAGTGGGACCCGGGCGACCGCAAGGACCCGGTCACCGTCACTGGCACCGACTTCGAGGGCAAGACCGTCGACTCCTCGCAGTGGGACGGCGACGTCGTCGTCGTCAACACCTGGTACGCCTCGTGCGCGCCGTGCCGCGCCGAGGCGCCCGACCTCGTCGCGCTGGCGAACGACCGCGCGGACGACGGCGTGCAGGTGCTGGGCATCAACACCGAGGACGAGGCGGGCGCCGCGCAGGCGTTCGAGCGCACCTACGAGGTGCCCTACCCGTCGATCGCCGACCGCAGCGGCCAGGTGGTCGCCAGGCTGTCCGGCATCGTGCCGCTGCAGGCGGTGCCCACCACGGTGGTGCTCGACCGCGAGCACCGGCCCGCGGCGCGCATCATCGGCCAGGCGGACCCCTCGACGCTCGACGCGATCATCGACGAGGTGCTGGCGGAGGACGGCTCCGGCGGCGAGGGGGCCGGCGCCTGATGGGTGACGCCTTCGCCACCACCGCGTTCAGCGGCTCGATGCTGCTGGCGGTGCCCGTCGCGCTGCTGGCGGGCCTGGTCTCGTTCGCCTCGCCCTGCGTGCTCCCGCTCGTGCCCGGCTACGTCGGGTACGTCAGCGGCATGGCCGCGGCGAGCGCGGGCGGCGGGCGGGCGACGACGGCCGCGCGCACGCGGCCCGCCCGCGGCCGCGTGCTGGGCGGCGTCGCCCTGTTCGTGCTCGGCTTCACCGCGGTGTTCGTGGTGCTGATGGCCGCCGCCGGGGCGCTGGGCACGTACCTCGTGCGCTGGGAGGACGTGCTGCAGCGGGTGCTCGGGGTGGTGGTGGTCCTGCTGGGCCTGGCCTTCCTCGGCGCGATGCCGTTCCTGCAGCGCGAGCGGCGCCTGCACGTCAGCCCGCGCGCCGGCCTGTGGGGCGCCCCGCTGCTCGGGGTCGTGTTCGGCCTCGGCTGGACGCCGTGCATCGGCCCGACCCTGGCCGCGGTGCAGGCCCTGGCCCTCGACGAGGCGTCGGCGCTCCGGGGCGTGGTGCTCGGCGTCGCCTACTGCCTCGGCCTGGGCGTGCCGTTCCTGCTCGTGGCCCTCGGGCTGCAGTCCTCCCAGCGGATGCTGGGCTTCCTGCGCCGGCACCGGCTGGCGATCCTGCGGGTCGGTGGCGGCCTGCTGGTGCTGATCGGCCTCGCGCTCGTCACGGGCGTCTGGGGCGAGCTCACCCGCGAGCTCCAGGGCTGGGTCAGCGGATTTGCGACGGTGGTGTGAGTGAGCGAGACCCCCAGGACGCAGCGCGAGACCGAGGCGCGGCGCCCGTACCGGCCCGAGGGCATCGACGACGCGTTCGCGGCGCCGGAGCGACCCGCCCACGGCGACGAGACCCACGGCGACGAGACCCACGGCGACGCGACCCACGGCGCGGCGGGCGACGGCGCGCGGACCGGCGAGCAGCCGGGCCCGTCGCTGCCGACGCTCGGCTGGCGCGGGATGCTGCGCTGGACCTGGCGCCAGCTGACCTCGATGCGCGTGGCGCTGCTGCTGCTCATGCTGCTCGCCGTGGCCGCGGTGCCCGGGTCGATCCTCCCGCAGCGCAGCCAGGACGCCGGCAAGGTGATCGAGTACCTCGGCGACCACCCGACCACGGGGGAGTGGCTCGACCGCCTCGGCTTCTTCGACGTCTACACCTCGCCGTGGTTCAGCGCGATCTACCTGCTGCTGATGGTCTCGCTCGTGGGCTGCATCGTGCCGCGCACCGTCGCGCACGCCCGCAACCTGCGCGGGCGCCCGCCCCGCACCCCCGCCCGCTTCGGACGCTTCCCCGCCACGGCCGCCGGCACCACGACGGCGTCGCCCGACGACGTCGCCGCCGCCGTCGCCGCGCACCTGCGCCGGGGCCGCACGTTCCGCGTCGACGTCGGGGGCGAGGAGCCTCGCGCCGCGCGCGGCCGGGGCCCGCGCGCGGTGCCGGCCCGTCCCGCGACGCGCACGGTCGCGGCCGAGCGCGGCTACCTGCGCGAGACGGGCAACCTCGTGTTCCACCTGGCGCTGCTCGGCCTCATCGTGGTGGTCGCGCTGGGCCAGCTCTTCCACTACCGCGGGCAGGCGATCGTCACCGAGGGCCGCGGGTTCGCCAACGCCGTCGTCGACTACGACACGTTCGACAAGGGTGCCTGGTTCCGCCCCTCGGAGCTGTCGCCGTTCTCCCTGACGCTCGACGACTTCTCCTCGCAGTTCGCCTCCGACACCGTCGCGTTCGCCCAGGCGCGGGACTTCACCGCCCACGTCACGGTCACCGAGCCGGACGGCGCGGCGTCGAAGGAGACCATCAAGGTCAACCACCCCCTGACGATCGACGGCGCCAAGGTCTACCTGCAGGGCAACGGCTTCGCGCCGGAGATCACCGTGCACGACGCGCAGGGTCAGGTCGCCTTCGAGGGCCGCGTGCCGTTCCTGCCCGAGGACTCGATGTACACCTCGCGCGGCGTCGTGAAGGTGCCTGACGTCTCGTCCGGCCTCGAGCAGATCGGCCTGGTCGGCTACTTCCTGCCCACCGCCGTCGTCGACGACGACGGGAACGCGCGCTCGGTGTTCCCGCAGCCCACGGACCCGCTGCTGGTGCTCGAGGTGTACCGCGGCAACCTGGGGCTGGACGAGGGGGTGCCGCAGAACGTCTACCGCCTCGACACCGCGTCGCTGACGCCGTCGGTCGGCGACGACGGCGAGCGCGTCAAGGTCCTCGTGCGCCCCGGCGAGACCGTCGACCTGCCGGACGGGCTCGGCACGATCACCGTGGGGCAGGAGGTGCCGCGCTACGTGGCGCTCGACCTGCGCTACGACCCGTCGCTGGCGTGGGTGCTCACGTTCGCGCTCCTCGCCCTCGCCGGCCTGGCGGTGTCCCTGTTCACCCCCCGGCGCCGCGTGTGGCTGCGCGCGTGGGAGGATGAAGGCCGAACCGTCGTCGAGCTCGCGGGCCTCGCCCGGGGCGACGACGCCGGCCTGCAGGGCGAGGTCGACCGCGCGCTCGCCGCGGTCCCGGGCCTGAGCCCCGACACGATCCCCGATGCGACCCCCGACGCGACCGCCGAGGCGGTCCCCGACCCGGTGCCCGACGCCGGCACCGCCGACTCCACGAAGGGCCAGGAGGCTTCCCGATGACCAACGCCGCCGAGCTGAGCACGCTCCTCGTCTGGGCGTCGGCGACCGCGCTCGCCATCGCGCTCGTCGCGTTCGCGGTCGACCTCGCCCGCCGCACCGAGGTGCGCACCGATGCGCGGACGCGCGCCCGGGAGCTGGCCGCGGTGGGCGGGCCCGCGGGCCCGGACGCCGGCCGTGCCGCGCCGCCCGCGCCGACGTCGTCCGCTGCGCCCGCCGTCCCGGCGGGGCGCGGCAAGGCCGCCGGCATCGCCATGTCGACCACCTGGCTGGGCACCGCGATGCTCCTCGTGGCCATCGTGCTGCGCGGCGTCGCCGCGGGCCGCACCCCGTGGGCCAACATGTACGAGTTCACGATGGTGGGCTCGTTCGTCGCCCTCGTGGCGTTCCTCGCCGTGAACCTGCGCAAGGACCTGCGCTTCCTCGGCGCCTTCGTGACCGGCCTCGTGGTGCTGTTCCTGGTGCTCGGGCTCAACGTCTTCTACGTCGCCGCCACGGGCGTGCAGCCGGCGCTGCAGTCCTACTGGCTGGTGATCCACGTGGGCGTCGCGATCACCGCGACGGGGATCTTCACCGTGGCGTTCGTGGCCTCGGTGCTGCAGCTGCTGCGCGACCACCGCGACGCCGGCGCGCCGCTCCTGGCCGGCTGGCACTGGCTCGACCGGGTGCCGGGCGCGACGTCGCTCGAGGCGCTGAGCTTCCGGTTCAACGCCGTCGGGTTCGTGCTGTGGACGTTCACCATCATCGGCGGCGCGATCTGGGCGGAGCACGCCTGGGGCCGCTACTGGGGCTGGGACCCCAAGGAAGTCTGGTCGTTCGTCATCTGGGTCGTCTACGCGGCCTACCTGCACGCGCGCACCACGCGCGGCTGGTCCGGGCGCCGCGCCGCCTGGTTCGTCGTGGTCGGCTACGCCTGCGTGCTGTTCAACTTCACCGGCGTGAACCTGCTGTTCACCGGCAAGCACTCCTACTCGGGCCTCAACCCGGGCAACTGACCTCCCCGTCGTGGGTGCGGAACACGCCGTGGACCCGGCCGGGTCCACGGCGTGTTCCGTACCCGCAACGGGGTCGGGGGCTCAGGAGGTGGCGCTGTCGCCCGCGCCGTCCGACGAGCCGCCGTCCGACGAGCCGCCGCCGTCGGCGTCGCCGCCCGGGCGGCCGGTGCCCCCGCCGGCCTCGCGCTCGCGCCGGCGGCGCTCCTGCTCGAGCCGCCAGAGGAACTCCGGGTCGTCGTCGGGGGCCACCGGGCGGGGCCGCCGGCCCGGGCGCGGCGGCCGGCCCGGCGCCGGCTGGCTGGTGCGCTGCAGGCGGCGGAACAGCAGCCAGCCCGCCGCACCGGCGCCGGGCAGCAGCACGATCAGCACCGCCCAGCCCCACCTGGGCATGCCTCCCGTCTCGTCCTCGTCGGCGGAGAACAGGTCGGCCAGGGCGTACACGACGATCCCGAGGATGACGAGGAACAGCAGCAGGCGGAGCATGGCACCAGCCTAGGCGCGCAACGCGCGGCCGCGGGGCGCGCGTCACAGCCGGGCGGCGGCGGGACCGTGCCGTGCGCCCGGCCGGGCGGCCTAGGCTGGTCGGGTGCCTCTGCTCCTGTACACGCTCTACCGCGTGCTCGTGTTCGCCGCGGCCTTCGTGCTGCTGCTGTGGGCGGGCGCGAACCCGCTGCTGGCCGTGGTCCTCGCCGCCGTCATCGCGTTCGCCGTCTCGTACCTCTTCCTGCGCGGTCCGCGCGACGCCGCCGCGGCGTGGCTGGCGGGGCGCGCCGAGCGCCGCGGGCAGCGGGCGCAGCGCTTCTCGCGCGAGTCCGAGGCGGACGCCGCCTACGAGGACTCGGTGGTCGACGCCGACGGGGACGCAGGCGCCGCCACGGACGCTGCCCCGGACGCCGCTCCCGCGGCGAAGGAGCGACCCGCGGGCCGCGAGGGCGACGCGGGCCGCTGAGCCGGCCGCCCCGGCCGGCGCGTCCCGCGCCGGCCCGGGCTCACAGGCCGCGGATCACAGGGCCTGGCTCACAGGCCCGGGCTCACAGGGCCAGGCCGAGCCCCAGCAGGATCCCGTAGCCGAGCTCGAACAGCCCGGTGCCGCCGAGCACCGGCACGAGCAGCCGCCCGCGCGCCCCGGCGAGCACCGGCAGCGACAACCCGGCCGCCGGCCCGGCGAGCAGCATGACGATCAGCGCCCAGGGCGTCCACAGCGCGCAGAGCGCGCCGAGCAGCAGCGGCAGCCACAGCCACGCCACGTACGCGCGGCGCGCGCGGTAGTCGCCCAGGCGCACGGCGAGCGTCTTCTTGCCGCTCAGCGCGTCGGTGGGGATGTCGCGCAGGTTGTTGACCATCAGCAGCGCGCAGGCGATGAGCCCCACGCCGACGGCGCCGAGCACGGCCGGGCCGGTCACCCGGTCGGCCTGCGTGTACGTGGTGCCGAGCGTGGCGATGAGGCCGAAGCACAGGAACACGCCCACCTCGCCGAGCCCGGCGTAGCCGTAGGGCCGCCGCCCGCCGGTGTAGTACCAGGCCGCCACCACGCAGAACGCGCCCACGGCGAGCAGCCACCACTGCCCGGTGAGGGCCACGAGCACGAGGCCGAGCACCGCCGCGACGCCGAACGCGGAGAACGCCGCCGCCTTCACGTGCCCCGGGCGGGCCACGCCCGACGCCGTGAGGCGCAGCGGGCCGACACGGTCGACGTCGGTGCCGCGCACGCCGTCGGAGTAGTCGTTCGCGTAGTTGACGCCCACCTGCAGCGCGAGCGCGACGCCCAGGGCGAGCAGCGCCCGGCCGGCCGAGAAGGCGCCCACCTGCGCGGCGGCACCCGATCCGATGAGCACCGGCGCCGTCGCGGCGGGCAGGGTGCGGGGGCGTGCCCCGGCGATCCACTCGGTGGTCGTGGCCATGGTGCTCCTCGGTCGTGCGGGCGCGCCCGTTCCCGGGCGCGGGGGAGGTGGACGACGGCGGCGGGCGCCGCGGTCAGCGGGACTCGTGCTCGCGGACGGCGGCCGCGACCCCGCTGCGGTCGACCTTGCCGGGGCCGCGCAGCGGCAGGGCGTCGGTGAGGTAGACGCGCCGGGGCGCGGACGGTCCTCCCAGCCTATCCGCGACGGCGGCGCGCACCCGCGCCAGGGCGTCGGCGTCCACCGCCCGCAGCGGGCCCGCCGCGGGCGCACCGGCGGGCCCGACGGCGACCACGGCCACGACGGCGCTGCCCCACTCGGGGTCGGGCACCCCGACGACGCACGGCTCGGCCGCCGCGGCCCCCAGGGCGCCGGGCAGCACCTCGGCGAGCACGCCCTCCACGGCCGCCGGCGCCACGTTCACGCCGCCGGTGACGACGACGTCGTCGGCGCGGCCCAGCACGCTCAGCGTGCCGTCCGGGCCGAGGGCGCCCAGGTCGGAGGTGCGGAACCAGCGGGTGCCGGCGTCCGGCCCGGCGAGGTCGGGCCCGGCCGGGTCGGTGCGGAACGCCGCGGCGGTGGCCGCGGCGTCGCCCACGTAGCCCGCGGCGAGCGTGGGCCCCGCGAGCTCGACGACGTCGCCCGCGGCGAGCCGCACCTGCACGCCGCGCAGCGGCACGCCGTCGTACACGCAGCCGCCGGCGGTCTCGGACATGCCGTACGTGCGCACGACCCGGACGCCCGCGGCCCGCGCCCGGGCCAGCAGCGGCGCCGGCGTGGCCGCGCCGCCGAGCAGCACGTCGGCGCAGCGGGCCAGCGCCTCGAGGCCGCGGGCGGAGCCGGCGTCGGCGGCGGCCACGAGCCGGTGCAGCTGCGTGGGCACCAGGGAGGCGTGGACGGGCACCCCGTCGGCGAGGGCGGGCTCGAGCAGGTCCGCGAAGCCCTCCGGCGTGAAGTGCTGGCCGGGCTCGGCGGCGGTCAGGGCCGCCGGCACGCCGGCGTCGGCGGCCAGCACCGAGCGCACCACCACCTGCAGGCCGGCCACGTGCGTGGGCGGCAGCGTGAGCACCCACCGGCCGGGGCCGCCGAGGCGCTCGTGCGTGGCGGTGGCGGACGCGCGCAGCGCGGCGGCGGTCAGCGCCACCTCGCGCGGCGTGCCGGTCGAGCCCGACGTGCGCACCACGAGCGCCGTGCCGTCCGGCAGCGCGGCGTCGCTCAGGCGGGGCAGGCCGTGCACCGCCGGCCCGCCGTCGAGGGCCGCCCGGACGGCGGTGGTGAGCGAGGCGATCGGGGCGGGCAGGACGGCGGGACTCACCCCGTCAGGGTAGGCCGCGCGGTGCGGTGCCCGGACGCGGCGGGCGCGCCTCAGAAGTGGTACGGGAACCGCGACCAGTCGGGGTCGCGCTTCTCCAGGAACGCGTCGCGGCCCTCCACGGCCTCGTCGGTCATGTACGCCAGGCGGGTGGCCTCCCCGGCGAACACCTGCTGGCCCATGAGGCCGTCGTCGGCGAGGTTGAACGCGAACTTCAGCATGCGCACGGCCTGCGGCGACTTGGTCGCGATCGTGCGGGCGTACTCGAGGGCGAGGGCCTCGACGTCGGCGTGGTCGGCCACCTCGTTGACGGCGCCCCAGCGCTCGGCGTCCTCGGCGGAGTACTCCCGAGCCAGGAAGAAGATCTCCCGCGCCCGCTTCTGGCCGACCTGGCGAGCGAGGTAGGCCGAGCCGTAACCGCCGTCGAACGACCCGACGTTCGCGTCGGTCTGCTTGAACCGGCCGTGCTCGCGGCACGCGATCGACAGGTCCGCCACCACGTGCAGCGAGTGCCCGCCGCCGGCGGCCCAGCCGTCGACGACCGCGACCACGACCTTGGGCATGGTCCGGATCAGCCGCTGCACCTCGAGGATGTGCAGGCGCCCGGCGCGGGCCGGGTCGACGGCGTCGGCCGTCTCGACCTCCCCGCCGCCGTCGGCCGCCGTCGTGTACTGGTAGCCGGAGCGGCCGCGGATGCGCTGGTCGCCGCCGGAGCAGAACGCCCAGCCGCCGTCCTTGGGGCTGGGGCCGTTGCCGGTGAGCAGCACCGTGCCGACGTCGGACGTCATGCGGGCGTGGTCGAGCACCCGGTACAGCTCGTCGACGGTGTGCGGGCGGAACGCGTTGCGCACCTGCGGCCGGTCGAACGCCACGCGCACCACCGGCAGGTCCCGCACCACGGCGCCGACGGCGCCGCGCTCGACGCCCCGGTGGTAGGTGAGGTCGGTGAGGTCGCCGAACCCCGCGACCTCCCGCCAGCGCGTGGGGTCGAAGGTCTCGGAGACCTGGCGGGGCAGGGGCGCGTCGGGGGCGGGAGCGGTGGTCACGGCGGCCAGCCTACGGCGGCGCGGGAGGTCACTTGACGGCACCGGACGGCACCGGGACGACGGCGGGACGACGGCGGCGGGTGCCCCGGGGCGCCGCCGTCGCGCACGTCACCGCCGTCGCCGACCGGGGCGGCGCCGCCCCGCACTACCCTGGAGAGCGTGCCCGCCACCGCCACCCCCGCGTCGTCCCTGCCCAGCGGCCCGGTGGTGTGGTCCACCCCGCTGCGCACCCGCTTCCGGGGCCTGGACGTGCGCGACGGCCTGCTGCTGCGCGGCGACGCCGGGTGGGGCGAGCTGAGCCCGTTCTGGGACTACGACGACGCCGAGTCCGCCACCTGGCTGCGCGCGGCCCGCGAGGCCGCCGACCTCGGCTGGCCGGCGCCGGTGCGCGACAGCGTGCCCGTCAACGTCACCGTGCCCGCCGTGGACCCGGAGCGGGCGCGCGCGATCGTGCTGGCCTCCGCCGGGTGCCGCACCGCCAAGGTCAAGGTCGCCCAGCGCGACGCCGCCGGCGTGCTGGAGCCCCTCGAGGCCGAGGCCGAGCGCGTCGCCGCGGTGCGCGCGGCCTTCGACGAGCTGTACGGGCCGGGCGTCGGGCGCATCCGCGTGGACGCCAACGGCGGGTGGGACGTCGACGCCGCCGCGCGGCACCTGCGCCGCCTCGACGCCGCGGCCGGCGGCCTGGAGTACGCCGAGCAGCCGTGCGCCACCGTCGAGGAGCTCGCCGCGCTGCGCCGCCGCCTCGACGTGCCGGTCGCCGCCGACGAGTCGATCCGCCGCGCCGAGGACCCGCTGCGGGTGGTGCGGCAGGAGGCGGCCGACGTCGTGGTGCTCAAGGTGCAGCCGCTCGGCGGGGTGCGCGCCTGCCTCGAGCTGGCCGAGCAGGTCGGGCTGCCCGTCGTCGTGTCCTCGGCGCTCGAGTCGTCCGTCGGGCTCGCCGCCGGCGTCGCCCTGGCCGCCGCCCTGCCCGAGCTGCCCTACGCCTGCGGGCTGGCCACCTCTCAGCTGTTCGTGCGCGACGTCGTCGCCGAGCCGCTGCTGCCGGTCGACGGCGCGCTCCCGGTGCGCCGCCCGGAGCCGGACCCCGTGGCGCTCGCGGCCGCGGCGCCGTCGGACGCCGTGCGCGCCGCCTGGCTGGACCGCCACCGGCGGCTCGCGGCCGTGCTCGCGGAGACGCCGCCCGCCGAGCCGCCGCCCGCCGAGACCCGGATCCATGGGCACTCGGGCGGCGCCGACACCCCGGAAACCCGGGTCTCGGCGCAGGGGGAGGGGCGATGACCGCCGCCGTGCCGCCGTCCGTGGCCGCCGCGCGGGCGCTCGTGGCCGACCTGGTGCTGCAGGGCGTCCGCGACTTCGTGCTCGCGCCCGGCTCGCGCTCGGCGCCGCTGGCCTACGCCCTGGCCGAGGCCGCCACCGAGCGGCCGACCCTGCGGCTGCACGTGCGCGTCGACGAGCGGGCGGCCGGGTTCCTCGCCCTCGGGCTGTCGCGCGGCAGCGAGCCGCTGCACCGCGGCGCCGGGCGCCGTGCTGACGGCGTCGAGCACGTGAGCGTCGCCGTGCCGCAGCCGGTCGCCGTGGTCACGACGTCGGGCACCGCCGTCGCGAACCTGCACCCCGCCGTGCTCGAGGCGCACCACACCGGCGTGCCGCTGGTGCTGATCACCGCCGACCGCCCGCACGAGCTGCGCGGCACCGGCGCGTCCCAGACCACCGACCAGGTCGGCATCTTCGGCTCGGCCGTGCGGTACGCCGTCGACGTGCCCGCGCCCGACGACCGGCCCGGCGCGGTGCGCGACCTGCTGTCCACCGCGAACCGGGCCCTGGCCGCCGCGCTCGGGCTGCGCGACCGGAACCCCGGCCCCGTGCACCTCAACCTCGCCTTCCGCGAGCCGCTGCAGCCCGCCGAGCCGCTCGCGCCGCTGCCGGGCGAGGCGGTCTGGCCGGACGGCTTCCGCCGCGCCGCCGTGCTGCCGCCCGCGCCGGGCCCGGGCGCCGACCCGGCGATCCACGGCGACCCGAGTCGCACCCTCGTGCTCGCCGGCGACGGCGCCGGGCCCGACGCCCGCCGGCTCGCCGAGGCCCGCGGCTGGCCGCTGCTCGCCGAGCCGTCGTCCGGGGCGTGCGGCGGGCCCAACGCCGTCGCCGCCTACCGCGCGGTGCTCGGCGTCGAGGAGCTCGTCGCCGAGGTGGAGCACGTGGTCGTGCTCGGCCACCCGACCCTGTCGCGCCCGCAGCTGCGGCTGCTCGCCCGCCCCGAGGTCACCGTCACCGTGGTGGCCCCGGGCGGCGGGCCGTGGCCCGACCCCGCCCGCCACGCCGAGAAGGTCGTGCCCGCCCTGGCGGAGCGATGGTTCGCCCCCGCGCGGCCCGCGGACGGCGGCGCGTTCCTCGACCGCTGGCGGGCCGCCGGCCGGGCGGCGGCCGCGGCCGTTGCCGACCTGTCCGGCGCCGCGGGCCCGCTCGCCGCCGCGCCGCACGCGGGGCTGGCCGTGGCGCGCGCGGTCCTGGCCGCCACCGGCCCGCGCGACGCGCTCGTCGTCGGCTCGTCCAACCCGGTGCGCGACCTCGAGCTGGTGCTCGACCTCGAGGCTCCCGCGACGGACGGCGCCGCCGTCGCCGACGCGCCGCTCGTGCTGGCCAACCGCGGCCTGGCCGGCATCGACGGCACCGTCTCCACCGCCGCCGGCGTGGCCCTGGCGCGGGCGCGGCGGGGGGACGCCGGCCGGACGCGCGCGCTGCTGGGCGACCTCACGTTCCTGCACGACGTCGGCGGCCTGCTGGCCGGGCCGCTCGAGCCGGCGGCCCAGCTGCAGCTCGTCGTCGTCAACGACGACGGGGGATCCATCTTCGCCACGCTCGAGCACGGCGCCCTCGCCGCCGCCTCGCCGGCCGGCGCCGCGGTGTTCGAGCGGGTCTTCGGCACGCCGCACGGCGCGGACCTCGCGGCCCTGTGCGCCGGGTACGGCGTGCGGCACCGGGCCGTGGACGACGTCGCCGGCCTGCGCGCCGCGCTCGCCGCCCCCGGGCCCGGCGTCGAGGTGCTCGAGGTGCGCGTGCCGCGGGCCGACCGGCTCGCCGAATCGCGCGAGGTCACCGCGCGCGTGGCGGACGCCGTGCGTGCGGTGGTCGTGCGAGCGGGCGCCGGGGGCGGCAGCGTCGGATGACGCACCCGGGCACCCACGGCCGTCGAGCAGGCGCGCGGCCGGACGTGTGCAGAGAACTCTCAGGTTCGTTCAAGGGCCACACCAGTCTGATGGTGTTATCTCGTGGCCAGGAGAACGAGGAGGCCACCATGAGCACCGAGAACAACGATGCCCGGTACGGGCAGGGCGCGCCGCAGGAGCAGCGTCCCGCCGCGCCGGAGCCGCGCCCGCAGGGCGCGGGCGACCCGATGCGCCCGGAGCAGCCGGCGCCGTCCGGTGCCGCGCCGGCCTCCGGCGAGCGCCCGGTGGGCCAGCAGCCCTCCACCGAGCACCCGACCGAGCGGCTGGCCGTGCACGACACGACCCCGCTGCCGCGCCCCGTGCAGCAGGTGCCGGCGCCGCAGGCCGACACCGTGCAGCCCGGCGTGCAGCCCGGCGTGCAGCCCGGCGCGTCGCAGCCTCGTTACGGGCAGTACGCGCCGCCGTACGCGGCCGGCGCGCCGCAGGGTCCGCAGCCCGGCGCGCAGCAGCCGGGCGCGCAGGCGCCGCAGCCCTACGCGACCGCCCAGCACGGCTCGCAAGCGCCGAGCCAGCAGCAGGGCCACCAGCAGGGCCAGCCGCCCGTGGGCCAGCCGGGCTGGGGCTCGCAGCAGCAGCCCGCGCCGCACGACCCGTCGAACCCGTACCTGCACCCGGACGCCCGCCCCGGGGCCGGGCAGACCGCCACCCGCGAGCGCAGGCCGCGCGCGTGGGTGCCCGTGGCCAGCGCCGCGGTGATCGCGGCGCTGCTGGCCAGCGGTGGCACGGCGGCGCTGGTCACGGGGCTCGACGACGACGGCGCCTCGACGTCGATCGCCTCGATCGGCCAGTCGGACCGCGCCGACGCCGCCCCGGTCAAGGACTCGACCGCCGAGAACCCGGACTGGCAGGCGGTGACGGCGGCGGTCGCGCCGTCGGTCGTGGCGATCCAGGTCACCAGCCAGCAGGGCGGCTCCGAGGGCTCGGGCCTCATCCTCGACGACCAGGGGCACGTGCTGACCAACAACCACGTCGTCTCCGGCGCGTCGAACGGCGCCGTGCAGGTCACGCTCAGCGACGGCCGGCTCTTCGAGGCGACGGTCGTGGGCACCGACCCGAGCACCGACCTCGCGGTTGTGCAGATCAAGGACGCGCCCGACGACCTGCAGCCCGTCGCCCTCGGCAACTCCGACGACGTGCAGGTGGGCGACCCCGTGCTCGCCGTGGGCAACCCGCTCGGCCTGGCCAACACGGCCACGACGGGCATCGTGTCCGCGCTCGACCGCCCGGTCTCCGCGACCGGCGAGGACGGGTCCGACGCCGTGGTGACCAACGCGATCCAGGTGGACGCGGCGGTCAACCCCGGCAACTCCGGCGGCCCGCTGTTCAACGCCCAGGGTCAGGTCATCGGCATCACCTCGTCGATCGCGACGCTGTCGAGCGGCACCGGTGGGCAGTCCGGCTCGATCGGCCTGGGCTTCGCGATCCCGGTGAACCTCGCGAAGAACATCGGCGGCCAGCTCATCGACAACGGCTCGGCGCAGCACGCGTTCCTCGGCGTCACGATGACCGACGGCACCGCCACCGCCGACGGCGTCACGCGCCGCGGCGCGCAGGTCCAGGACGTCACCTCCGGCTCGCCCGCCGCGGCGGCGGGCGTGCGCTCCGGCGACGTGATCGTGGCGATCGACGACGAGCCCGTCAACGGCGCCGAGTCGCTCACGGCGTTCGTCCGAGAGCGCACCGCCGGCCAGGAGTCCACGCTGACCGTGGTCCGCGGGGGCGCGTCCGAGAAGATCAAGGTCACCTTCGCCGTGCGCGAGGAGTCCAGCAGCAGCTCGGACCAGGGCGGCGGCGGTCAGGGCGGCGACCAGGGCGGCCAGCAGCTGCCCGGGCAGCCGGGCTCGGGCGACGGCGGGTCGAGCGGCGGCTCCGGCTCGGACGGGTCGAGCGGCTCGGGCGACTCGCTGTGGGAGTGGCTCTTCGGCGGCAACAGCTGACCCCGGCCTGACGCACGGGTGCGGCGGCCGGCCCCCGCGGGGGCCGGCCGCCGCACCTGTCTGCGAGCGCACGGGCCACTCAGTGCGCCAGGGGGTCCAGCCGGGCGGGGATGAGACTGCGGACGGGCTGCTGTCGCTCGTCGACCGCGTTGACTGCCGCTTCCATCGGCCCTCCAGGTGCTCGACAGGTGGTGCGTCGAGACTGTCGGGGGACGGTCCCGGGAGGCGCTCCCCGGCAGCCTGAGCGAGACGGACGGTGAGCACGGCGCTCGCCACCGGCAACCGATGGGGGCGCGGCGCCTACCGGGCGGCGTCGATCGTGGCGGTCGCGCTGCGCTCGAGGAAGCGCACCAGCGCCGCGCCGTCGACCGCCGGGTCGGAGGCGGCGTCGACCAGCGCCTGCTCCGCGAGCGAGATCCACGCGCGCACGGCGACGTCGACCAGCGGGGTCACCTCGACGTCCAGCTCGCGCAGCATGTCGGCGACGTGCCCGGCGAGCACCTGGCGGGCGTGCTGCACCACGGCGCGCACCTGCGGGTCGCCCGACGCCGCGCCCCGCACCAGCGAGGAGAACGTGGCGTCGTGGTCGCGCACGAACTCCACGAACCGCTCGAGCGTGTCGTGCAGCCGCGCCAGCGGCGGCAGGGCGGGGTCCGGCTCGGTGGCGTGCAGCATCGCGTCCCGCGCGGTCCGCACGATCTCCTGGTGCAGCCCCTGCCGGGAGCCGAAGTAGTAGAACACCAGGCCGGGGGAGACCCCGGCGGCCGCGGCGAGGTCCTCCACGGAGATGGACTCGAGCGTCCGGTCCGCGAGCCACGCCACGCCGAGCGCCAGGAGCTGCTGGCGGCGCTCCTGCGGGCTCAGGCGGGTGCGCCGACGGCGGCCGTCGGGACCCGACGGCGAGCCCGGCGGCGCGGCCGACGGCCCGGCGGGCGGCGCGGGCGGCGGCGCGGGAGACATGGCCCGAGCATAGGCGCCCGCAATTGACGCTCCCTCAGTAGGTGCTACGGTCGATGCCCGAGGCGACATCGAGGTCGCCTCGGACCTTCCGGAGGGGAAATGAAGCTCAGCGCGCTCACCACGACGCGCCGCGGGCGCGTGGCCTTGGCCGCGGTCCCGACGCTGACCGCGGTCGGGGTCCTCACGGGCGGCGTCGCCCAGGGGGCCGTGCCCGTGTCGTTCGCCGTCGCAGGGCAGGAGTTCAAGATCGCCGCGACGTCCCTCGACGGCGAGGGGTTCTCCCAGTACGCGGGCGTCGCCAAGGACGCCGAGGGGGCGGAGCACCCGGTCGCGATCGCCAACATCAGCCAGGCGACGCTGCACGACCTGTGCCAGTCGGTGAAGGTGCCCGGCGCCGACCTGGGGCTGATGATCAGCGCCGGGACCGACCCCGAGCACCCGGTCACCGCCACCGACCTGCAGATCGGCATGAGCGACCTGCAGGGCACCGCCACGTTCGCCGACATCCGCATCGGCGTCGACGCCTCCACCGTCGGCACGCAGGCCAAGGGCACCGCCGGCGACTTCGCCATGGACTCCGACACGATCGCGATCCAGGACCTGAAGCAGGTGTCGCTCAGCACGTCCGCCGCAGTGTTCAACCTCAACGGCCTGCACCTGCGGCTCACGGACGGCGAGGAATGCTTCTGAGGCGCGCCGACCGCCGCGCGGCCCCCGGCGACGGCGCCGCGGCGGCGCTCGGCGCCACCCGCCGGGAGCGCTTCGCCGCCTGGCGCCGAGACCGGCCGTTCGTCGGAGCGGTGCTCACGGTCCTGGCCGGGGTCGAGCTGTTCTTCTCCGGCCGGCTGGACCTGGAGAACCTGCACGTCCAGCTCGGCATCGAGGGCATGCAGTCCACGCTCCTGCCCGTGGCGCTCGTGGTGCTCGGCGTGATGGCCGTGGCGGCGCCCGTGCACCACGTGCTCTACGGCGTCCTCACGCTCGTCGTGGCCGTCTACTCGCTGATGGGCGTGAACCTCGGCGGGTACGGGCTCGGCATGGTCCTCGGCGTGGTGGGCGGCATCGTCGTCGTGTCGTGGATGGCGCCGCGCACCACGGCGGACGACGACGGCGCGCCGGGCGTGGACGGGCCGGGCGTCGCGCGTCGCTCGGCCGCCGTGGTGGTCGCCGCCGCGCTCGCCGCGACGGGCGTCCCCGCGGCGCCGGCCGCGGTGCCGCAGGCCGGCCCCCTGTGCTGGCTCTTCGGGACCTGCGACGACGACGCCGCCGAGCCGGCACCCAGCCCGTCACCGTCGGCCGGGGCCACCCCGTCACCGTCGGCCGGGGCCACGCCGTCGCCCTCGCCCGCCGACCCGGGCGCCGTGGACGGCGGGCCCGGGCCGGACGCGGGCGCCGCACCGGACGCGGACGCCGCGCCGGATCCCGGGCCGGACGCCGGTGGCGGCGCCGACCGGGACCCGCACGGGATCACCGTCCCGGTGCCGGGCGGCCTCCCCGCCCCCGCGGAGACCCAGCCGCCGCCCGGCGAGCCCGGGCCGCCGGTGACCGACGGCGGCGCGGAGAGCACCACCGTCTACGCCGTGCCGGCCGACCTGCAGGCCGACGACCTGGCGATGGAGGGCCTGCGCTCGGTGTCGCTGGTGTCGGTGCCCGTCGGCGGCGGTTCGGGCGACCGGCGCACGGTGCTCAAGCTCGTGGCCGACCGGGTGGAGATCCGGGGGTTCTGGCTGAAGACCTACGCCGACGGCCACGACTCCGGCGGGACGGTGACCGAGGCGGACACCGTGGTCCTCGAGGGGGACGCCACGATCTACCTGTCCTCGATCACGGCGGGCCTGCCCGACGGGTCCGGGTTCCAGGCCGACCCCGAGCACCCGCCGACCGTCACGTCGGTGCTGCTGTCCATGGTCGACGTGACGATCGGGATGCTCGGCGCGACGTCGGAGCGGCAGACCTGGTCCGGCTTCCACGAGGCGGTCTGGAGCGAGTGACGTCCGGCACGCGCATCCCGTCGGGGTTCGTCGCGGTACCAGGAGCGTGACGCGACGAACCCCGACGGGATCCGGCGCGCCCGCGCGAGCCTCAGCCCTCGGCGTTCAGCGCGAACCGCATGGGCACGAGCTTGGCCTCGGACTCGGCGAGCTCGGCGGCCGGGTCGGAGGCGGCGACGATCCCGCACCCCGCGAACAGCCGCACCCGGCGCGGGTCGGCGGGGTCGAGCTCGGCGGACCGCAGGGCGATGCCCCACTCGCCGTCGCCGTCGGCGCCCGTCCAGCCGACGGGGCCGGCGTAGCGGTCCCGGTCCATGCCCTCGATCTCGCGGATCAGGTCGCGCGCGGCGACCGTGGGCGTGCCGCACACGGCGGCCGACGGGTGCAGCGCCGCGGCCAGCGCCAGCGAGGACGGGGCACGACCGTCGGTACGGTCGAGCACGCCGGTGACGTCGCTGGCCAGGTGCATCACGTTCGGCAGGTGCAGCACGAACGGCTGCTCCGGCACGTTCATCGACGTGCAGAAGGGCTCGAGCGCGCGGGCCACCGAGACGACGGCGTGCTCGTGCTCCTCGTGGTCCTTGGGGGAGCGGGCCAGCTGCGCGGCGTGCAGCAGCGCGTCGTCGTCGGACATCCCCGGCTCGCGCCGGATCGTGCCGGCCAGCACCCGCGAGGCCACCAGGCCCTTCTCGCTGCGCACCAGCAGCTCCGGGGTGGCGCCCACCATGCCGGCCACGGAGAACGTCCACGTCGACTCGTAGCCCGCCGCGAGGCGGCGCAGCAGCCACCGCGGGTCCACGGGGTGCTCGGTGGTGGCGACGACGTCGCGCGCGAGCACCACCTTCTCCAGGTCGCCGGCCTGGATGCGGCCCACTGCCGCGGCCACGACCTGCTTCCACTCGCCGCCGGGCACGGCGCCGTCGTCGACCGTCACGACGCCGGGCTCCGCCACGGGCGTGCGGGCGCCGTCGGCGAGCAGCGCGGCGGTCCCGGCGGCCGCGACGGAGATGTCCGGGGCGGCGGAGACCGTGGTCACCCAGCAGGTGCCGTTCCGCCGGCCGACCACCACGCGCGGCACGACGAGCACGCCACCGGAGGCGGACGCGTCGTCGAACGCGAAGGAGCCGAACGCCACGGGACCGGTGCCGGGCAGGCGCACCGCGTCGCGCACGACGGCGCGCTCGAGCACGCCCTGCCACGCCGCCTCGGCGTCGGCGAAGCGCGCGGCGCCGGCGGTCTCGATCCGCAGCGCCTCGCCCCAGCCGACGATCCCGTCGCCGCGGCGCACCCACGCCAGCGGCCGGTCGTCGGGCAGCAGGTCCACGAGCGCCGTGAGGTCGTCGGGCAGGGCGTCGATCGCGGTGGTCCGCACGACCAGCTGCGGCTCCGCGGCGCCGTCGGGGCGCCCGCCCGGGGCGGGGCGGCCGGTGAGCGGGGAGGCGTCGTGGCCGGTGGGACGCTCGGACGAGGGGGTGGCGGACATCGCCGACCAGCGTACGCCGGGCCGCGCGGCGGACCGCGGCCGATCGGGTGTCTCGTGCGTTACTCCCGGGTGCCCCTCCGAGCGTTCCTTCCTGAGCGCTCCCTCCCGGGTGCCTCCTGACGGCGTCGGTCCCGGCCGGCCCCGTCGTGGGACCATGAGCACCATGCCGCGCGCCAGCCTGGAGAAGAAGCCCGCCGAGGTCGCCTCGATGTTCGACGGGATCGCCCGCCGCTACGACCTGGTCAACGACCTGGTCTCGCTCGGCCAGGACCGCCGCTGGCGCCGCCTGGTGCGCGAGGCCGTCGGCGCGCGCCCCGGCGACAAGGTGCTCGACCTGGCCGCCGGCACCGGCACGTCGTCGGAGCCGTTCGCCGACGACGGCGCCCTCGTCGTGCCGTCGGACATCTCGCTCGGCATGCTCTCGGTGGGCAAGCAGCGCCGCCCCGACCTGCCGTTCGTGGCGGGCGACGCCACGGCGCTGCCCTTCGCCGACGGCGTCTTCGACGCGGTGACGATCAGCTTCGGCCTGCGCAACGTCGTCGACACCGACGCCGCCCTGCACGAGATGCTGCGCGTGGTGCGCCCCGGCGGGCGCCTGGTGGTCTGCGAGTTCTCCACGCCCACCTGGGCCCCGTTCCGCACGGTCTACATGGAGTACCTCATGCGGGCCCTGCCGGTGGTGGCGGGCGCCGTGACCCGCGACAAGGGCTCGTACGACTACCTCGCCGAGTCCATCCGCTCCTGGCCCGACCAGGAGGGGCTCGGCCGGCTGATGCTCGAGGCCGGCTGGGAGCGCGTGGCGTACCGAAACCTGTCCGGCGGCATCGTCGCCCTGCACCGGGCCCACCGTCCCGCGGCCTGACGGACCTCCGCCGTGTCAGTACGGCCGCATGCTCCGGCGTGCGCTCGTACTGACAGGCCCCGAGGGGCCGCGACGTGTCAGTACGAGCGCACGCCCGGGCCTGCGCTGGTACTGACAGGGGCTGATCTGCCGCGCCCGTCTCGCTGCGCCCGTTCCCCGGAGCGGCTGCCGTTCCACAGCGTCCTCACAGGTTCTCGCGAGCCTCGACCCAGCCCGCGTCCCTACCCTCCGGCCCGGCACCGCCGCCCGAGAGGGGTGGCCGCGAGAGCGAGGGAGGACGCATGGGGACGAGCGGCACGTCGGTACGGGACGAGGCCGGGCGCCGGCACGACCGGGACCTGCAGGTGGCCCGCCGGCGCGAGCACAAGGAGGCGGCGGTGCGCCTGGCTGCGCACCTGGAGGCCTACGGGGCGCGCACGCGGCTCGGGCGGTGCACGCCCAGCCGCGCCGTCGTCGTCGTGCGCCAGGAGCGGCGCACCAAGACGGCGGTGGCCGTGCGCGTGGCCGACGACGGCGAGCCGGTCTACCGGGTCGAGCGGGGTGCCGCGGCGCCTGCCGGGCCGGCGCGGGCCGGCGACGGCGAGCTGTACGACGTCGACGCCGTGCGCCGGGCGGTGCTCGCGCCCCCCAGCCGCTGGTGGCGGGTGGGCGCCGTGGCTCTGCACCTGGTGCTGTGGGCGCTCGTGGCGATCGGCGTCGGCGTGCTCACCGACCTGGGCGAGGCGTGGTGGGTGCTCGTCGCGCTCGGGGCGGTCGGCGCCGTCGCCTCCCTGCTGACGGCCCGGGCGGCGGGACAGGTGCGCCGCCGCCGGCGCGAGCTCGCCGCCCTGGCGCGGCTGCGGGCCTGAGGCGCGTCCCCGCCGGGCGCCCGGGTGTCGGCAACCGCACAGCGGCGACACGCCGCGGGAGGGCCCGGCGCCCCGCCGGGATCGGCGAGGATCGGTGCCCGGGCGCCCACCGTGGGCGCCGGTCCCGGCGAGGAAGGCACGCCTTGCTACACATCCGGGCGCCGTTGTGGCTAAGGTGACAGCGGTGTTGTGATCGGGTTCACAAGGACCACTCGATCCGGGTGTGGCGACGGTGCCGCGGCCGGGAGGGTGAGAGCGAGGTGAGCACGTGCGAGCAGACCGCCGCGACGACGCGGACGTGATCGTGGTGGGCGCCGGCCCGGCCGGCTCCTCCGCCGCGCACTGGTGCGCGTCCGCGGGCCTCGACGTGCTGCTGCTCGAGAAGGCCGCGTTCCCCCGCGACAAGGTGTGCGGCGACGGCCTGACGCCGCGCGCCGTGTCCGAGCTGGCCCGCATGGGCGTGCACACGGACCCCGAGGACGGCTGGATCCGCAACCGCGGGCTGCGGGTGGTGGCCGGCGGGCGCGCCTGGGAGCTGCCCTGGCCGGACGTCGCCGCCTACCCCGGCTACGGGCTGGCGCGCTCCCGCATGACGCTCGACCACCTCCTCGCCCAGCACGCGCAGGCCAGCGGCGCCAAGCTGCTCGAGCGCACGCGGGTGACCGGCCCGCTGCTCGACGAGCGGACCGGCCGCGTGGTGGGCGTGCGGGCGCAGGACGCCGACCGGCGCGAGGTCACCTACCGGGCGCCCGTCGTCGTCGCGGCCGACGGCGTCTCCTCGCGGTTCGCGACGGCCCTGGGCATCGCGCGGCGCGACGACCGCCCGATCGGCACGGCGGTGCGGACCTACTTCCGCACCGCGACGCCGTCGGGCACCACGGCGCGGCACGACGACGCGTGGATGGAGTCGCACCTCGAGCTGTGGGACGGCGAGCCGGGCCGGTCGAACCTCATGCCCGGCTACGGGTGGATCTTCGCGCTCGGCGACGGCACGGCCAACGTGGGCCTCGGCTCGGTGAGCTCGACCCCGGCGCGGCAGTCCGCCGCGGGGCACGACTACCGCTCGATGCTCGCCCGGTGGGTCGCCAGCGCCCCCGAGGAGTGGGGCTTCACGCCCGAGAACCAGCTCGGTCCCGTGCGGGGCGCCGCCCTGCCGATGGGCTTCAACCGCTCCCCGCTGTACCGCGACGGCGCGCTGCTCGTGGGGGACGCCGCCGGCATGGTCAGCCCGTTCAACGGGGAGGGCATCGCCTACGCGCTGCAGGCGGGGCGCGTCGCCGCCGAGGCGATCGCTCAGGCCCGCGCGCGCACCACCGACGCCGGCCGCGAGCGCACGCTCGGCACCTACGCCGAGCGCATGCGCGCGGAGCTGGGCGGGTACTACACGCTCGGCCGGGCGTTCGTCCGGATCATCGAGCACCCGGCGGTGATCCGGCTCGGGATCCGCTACGGGCTGCCGACGCCGGTGGTGATGCGGCTGGCCGTGAAGCTGCTGAGCGACAACTACGAGCCGCGCGGCGGGGACTGGTCCGACAGGGTGATCCAGGCACTGACCCGGGTGGTGCCGGCAGCGTAGCCGGCACGACCGAGCCAGGCCGCGGGGTTCGAGCACGAGGGAGTGATCGACAGATGAAGCGGTTGCGGGAGGGACGATGACCGACCCCTTCGTCCCGGTGCTGGTCCTCATGGCCGTGGCCGCCGTGCTCGCGCTCGGCGGCGTGGCCTCCTCCGCGGTGATCGGGCCGCGGCGGTACAACCGCGCCAAGCTCGAGGCGTACGAGTGCGGCATCCAGCCGACGCCGCACGCCGTGGGCGGCGGGCGGCTGCCCATCAAGTACTACCTCGTGGCGATGACGTTCATCGTCTTCGACATCGAGGTGGTGTTCCTCTACCCGTGGGCGATCAGCTTCGGCTGGCTCGCGGGGTTCGGCCTGGTGGCGATGCTCGTCTTCCTGGCCCTCATCACCGTGCCGTTCCTCTACGAGTGGCGGCGCGGCGGTTTCGACTGGGTGTAGCCCCGCGCGGGAGCACGGAGCGGTTCGGCAAGGGCGCCGGCACGGCCGGCGTCGAGGGTCCCCGGGCGCGGGGACGGTTCCCGAGGGAGGGGACATGGGGCTGGAAGAGGCGGCGCCGTCGGGCTTCCTGCTGACGACGGTCGAGGACGTCGCGGGCTACCTGCGCAAGGCGTCGCTGTGGCCGGTGACGTTCGGGCTGGCCTGCTGCGCGATCGAGATGATGGCCGCCGGGGCGTCGCGGTTCGACCTGTCGCGGTTCGGCATGGAGGTGTTCCGCGCCTCGCCGCGCCAGGCCGACCTGATGATCGTGGCCGGCCGCGTGAGCCAGAAGATGGCCCCGGTGGTGCGCCAGGTCTACGACCAGATGAGCGAGCCCAAGTGGGTGCTGTCGATGGGCGTGTGCGCCTCCAGCGGCGGCATGTTCAACAACTACGCGATCGTGCAGGGCGTCGACCACATCGTCCCGGTGGACATCTACCTGCCCGGCTGCCCGCCCCGGCCGGAGATGCTCATCAACGCGATCCTGGCGCTGCACCAGCAGATCCAGGACGCCCCGCTGGGCGTGAACCGGCGCGAGGCGGCGGCCGCGGCCGAGGCCGCCGCGCTCGAGGCGACGCCCACCGTCGAGATGAAGGGGCTGCTGCGGTGAGCGGCGAGAGGCCGGTGCCGCAGCCGGAGGAGGTCCAGGGGCCGCGCCAGGGCGAGCTGGTCACCGACAGCGGGTCCGCGGGCACCGGGTCGCTGCCGCAGCCCGAGGTCGTCGACGTGCGCCGGGGGCTGTTCGGCGCCCGCGGCAGCGGCGACACCTCCGGCTACGGCGGCCTGGTGCAGCCCGTCGCGATGCCGGGCGCCGCCGAGCGCCCGTACGGCGGGTGGTTCGACGAGGCGGTCGACGTGCTGGCCGAGGTGCTCGCGGCCCGGGGCGTGCCGTTCGACGAGGCCGTCGAGCGCGTGGTCGTCGACCCGCCGGGCGCCCGGGCCGAGCTGACCCTCTGGGTGGCCCGGGAGCGCCTGGTCACGGTGTGCCAGATCCTGCGGGACGACCCCGACCTGCGGTTCGAGCTGTCGCTCGGCGTCTCGGGCGTGCACTACCCGCACGACGTCGGGCGCGAGCTGCACGCCGTCTACCACCTCACCTCCGTGACCCACGGGCGGCGCCTGCGGCTCGAGGTGGCCTGCCCGGACGCCGACCCGCACGTGCCCTCCACCACGCCGGTGTACCCCGCCAACGACTGGCACGAGCGCGAGACGTTCGACTTCTTCGGGATCGTCTTCGACGGCCACCCGGGGCTGGCGCGCATCGAGATGCCCGACGACTGGCCCGGGCACCCGCAGCGCAAGGACTACCCGCTCGGTGGCATCCCCGTGGAGTACAAGGGCGCCACCGTGCCGCCGCCGGACACCAGGAGGCAGTACTCATGACCGCGCAGACCGGGTACCACGCCACGCCGGCCGTCGACGACCTCGCCGGCGGCACGCCGATGTTCGAGGCCTCGGGCGGCGACTGGGACGAGATCGCCCGCGAGGTGGTGGGCGAGGAGCGGATCGTCGTCAACATGGGCCCCCAGCACCCGTCCACCCACGGGGTGCTGCGGCTGATGCTCGAGATCGACGGGGAGACCGTCACGGAGGCCCGGTGCGGCGTCGGGTACCTGCACACCGGCATCGAGAAGAACATGGAGTTCCGCACCTGGACGCAGGGCACCACGTTCTGCACCCGGATGGACTACCTGGCCCCGTTCTTCCAGGAGACGGCGTTCTGCCTGGCGACGGAGAAGCTGCTCGGGATCACCGACGACGTGCCCGAGCGGGCCTCGGTGGTCCGGGTGCTGATGATGGAGCTCAACCGGGTGGCCTCCCACCTGGTGTGCCTCGGCACCGGCGGCAACGAGATGGGCGCCACCACGGTGATGACCGTGGCGTTCACCGCGCGCGAGGAGATCCTGCGGGTCTTCGAGGCGGTCACCGGGCTGCGCATGAACCACGCCTACGTGCGCCCCGGCGGCGTCGCCCAGGACGTTCCGGACGACCTGGGCGACCAGGTGCGCCACGCCCTGCGCGAGGTGCGCAAGTACCTCGGCCAGCTGGGCGACCTGCTGCTGGCCAACCCGATCTTCCGGGCCCGGCTGACCGACGTCGGCACGCTCGACCTGACCGGGTGCATGGCCCTGGGTATCACCGGGCCGGTGCTGCGCTCGGCCGGCCTGCCGTACGACGTGCGCAAGGCGTTCCCGTACTGCGGCTACGAGACCTACGACTTCGACGTGCCCACCTCGACGAACGCCGACAGCTACGACCGCGTGGTGCTGCGGGTGGAGGAGTGCTACCAGTCGCTGCGGATCGTCGAGCAGTGCCTGCAGCGGCTGGCGGCGACGGCCGAGCAGCCGGTGATGGTGGCCGACCGCAAGATCGCCTGGCCGGCGCAGCTGGCGGTCGGCGCGGACGGGCAGGGCAACTCCCTCGAGCACATCCGCACGATCATGGGCACCTCGATGGAGGCACTGATCCACCACTTCAAGCTGGTGACCGAGGGCTTCCGGGTCCCGGTGGGCCAGGCGTGGCAGACGGTCGAGCACCCGCGCGGCGAGCTGGGTGTGCACGTGGTGTCCGACGGCGGGACCCGGCCGTACCGCGCGCACTTCCGCGACCCGTCGTTCAACAACCTCCAGGCCGTGTCGGTGATGTGCGAGGGCGGCCAGGTGGCCGACGTCGTCGTCGCCGTCGCGTCCCTGGACCCGGTGCTGGGAGGGGTGGACCGATGAGCGAGGAGCCACGGGCGGGCGGTGGCCCGCAGACCACCGAGACGGTGAGCACCGCCCCGCCGCCCGGCTACGACGCCGAGACGCTGCGGGCCCTGGAGGCCGACGCCGCCGCGATCCTGGCCCGCTACCCCGAGCCGCGCTCGGGGCTGCTGCCGCTGCTGCACCTGGTGCAGTCGGTCGACGGGTACGTCAGCCGCGACGGGATCCTGTTCTGCGCGCGGCGGCTCGGGCTGACGGCGGCCGAGGTCTCCGCCGTCGCGACGTTCTACACGCAGTACAAGCGCCACCCCAACGGCACCTACACCGTGGGGGTGTGCACCAACACGCTGTGCGCGGTGATGGGCGGCGACGCGATCTTCGACGAGCTCAGCGCGCACCTGCGGGTGGGGCACGACGAGACCACGCCGGACGGCGCCATCACCCTCGAGCGGGTCGAGTGCAACGCCGCCTGCGACTACGCGCCCGTGGTGATGGTCAACTGGGAGTTCTTCGACAACCAGACGCCGGCCTCGGCGGTGGAGCTCGCGGACCGGCTGCGGGCCGGCGAGCCGGTGGCCCCCACCCGCGGCGCCGCGCGCGTGTGCACGTTCCGGGAGATGAGCCGGGTGCTGGCCGGGTTCCCCGACGGCCGCGCCGACGAGGGCGTCGGGGCGGGCGGCCCGTCGCTCGCCGGGCTGCGGCTGGCCCGGGAGCACGGCTGGACGGCGCCGGCGCCGGCGACCGAGCCGGAGGAGCCGCTGGCGCCCGAGGGCGCGCCGGCCGGTGCCACGGCGGAGGGCGAGCCGGGCGCCGGCGAGCCGGGCTCGAGCGCCGAGCGCGAGCCCACCGGGCCGCAGGACACGGCCCGCGAGAAGGCCGAGGACCGCGAGGGGGACGCCCGATGACGCTCACGCCCGTGCTCACCGACACCTGGGACGCCGAGCGGTCCTGGACGCTGGACGCCTACCGCGACCGCGGCGGGTACGCCGGCCTGCGGGCCGCGCTGGCGATGCCGCCCGGCGACGTCGTGCAGGCGGTCAAGGACTCCGGCCTGCGCGGTCGCGGCGGGGCCGGGTTCCCCACCGGCATGAAGTGGGGCTTCCTGCCGCCGGACGACGGCGGGCCGCGCTACCTCGTGGTCAACGCCGACGAGTCCGAGCCCGGCACCTGCAAGGACATCCCGCTGCTGCTGGCCAGCCCGCACCACCTGGTCGAGGGCATCGCCATCACCAGCTACGCCATCGGCTGCCGGCACGCGTTCGTCTACGTGCGCGGCGAGGTGCTGCACGTCTACCGCCGGGTGGTGAACGCGGTCCGCGAGGCGTACGACGCCGGCTACCTCGGCACCGACGTGCTGGGCACGGGGTTCGACCTGGACGTCACGGTGCACGCCGGCGCCGGGGCGTACATCTGCGGCGAGGAGACCGCGCTGCTCGACTCGCTGGAGGGGCTGCGCGGCCAGCCGCGCCTCAAGCCGCCGTTCCCCGCCGTCGCCGGCCTGTACGCCCGGCCCACGGTGGTCAACAACGTCGAGACGATCGCCTCGGTGCCGGGCGTCCTGAGCCGCGGCGTCGACTGGTTCCGCTCCATGGGCACCGAGCGCTCGCCCGGCCACGGGCTGTTCTCGCTGTCGGGGCACGTGACCCGGCCCGGGCAGTACGAGGCGCCGCTGGGCACCACGCTGCGCGAGCTGCTCAACCTGGCCGGCGGGGTGCGCGCCGGGCACGAGCTGAAGTTCTGGACGCCGGGCGGGTCCTCGACGCCCATGTTCACCGCCGAGCACCTCGACGTCCCGCTCGACTACGAGTCGGTGGGGGCCGCGAGGTCGATGCTCGGCACCCGGGCGCTGCAGGTCTTCGACGAGACGACCTGCGTGGTGCGCGCGGTGAGCCGGTGGACCGACTTCTACGCCCACGAGTCGTGCGGCAAGTGCACGCCGTGCCGGGAGGGGACCTACTGGATGAAGCAGGTGCTGCACCGCATCGAGGCGGGCGAGGGCGCCGACGGCGACGTCGACCTGCTGCTCGACCTGTGCGGCACCATCCTCGGGCGCGCGTTCTGCGCCCTCGGCGACGGCGCGACGTCGCCCGTCACCAGCTCGATCCAGCTGTTCCGCGACGAGTACGAGGCGCACATCACCGGCCACGGCTGCCCGTTCGACCCGGCCGCGGCGGCGCTGTTCCCGTACCCGTCGCGCCGGCAGCCGATCCTCGCGGGAGGTGCGCGATGACGACGACCGCCGACAAGGCAGCGCAGGGGGCGGCCCCGGCGCCCGTGGAGACCGTGACGTTCACGCTCGACGAGCTCGAGGTCACGGTGCCCAAGGGCACGCTGGTGATCCGCGCCGCCGAGCAGGTGGGCATCGCGATCCCGCGGTTCTGCGACCACCCGCTGCTGGCCCCGGCCGGCGCCTGCCGCCAGTGCCTCGTCGAGGTCGCCACGCCCGACCGTGAGGGCAACCTGCGCACGATGCCCAAGCCGCAGGCCTCGTGCACCCTCGAGGCCACGCCCGGCATGGTGGTGCACACCCAGCGCACCTCCGAGGTGGCCGCGACCGCCCAGCGGGGCGTCATGGAGCTGCTGCTCATGAACCACCCGCTCGACTGCCCGGTGTGCGACAAGGGCGGCGAGTGCCCGCTGCAGAACCAGGCCATGACCAGCGGGCGGGCCACGTCCCGGTTCCGCGACGTGAAGCGGACGTTCCCCAAGCCGATCGCCGTCTCGACGGAGATCCTGCTCGACCGGGAGCGGTGCGTGCTGTGCCAGCGGTGCACGCGGTTCAGCGAGGAGGTCGCCGGCGACGCGTTCATCGCGCTGCAGGAGCGCGGGGCCGACCAGCAGATCGGCCGGTTCGACGAGGCGGTGCTCGACTTCGACGTCCCCGCGGGCGCCGCGCGCCCCGACGCGACCGGCGCGCCGTTCTCCTCGTACTTCTCGGGCAACACGATCCAGATCTGCCCGGTGGGCGCGCTGACCGGGGCCGCCTACCGGTTCCGCGCCCGGCCGTTCGACCTGGTCTCCACGCCGGCGGTCGCCGAGCACGACTCCTGCGGGTCGGCCATCCGCGTCGACCACCGCCGGGGCGTGGTGCTGCGGCGCCTCGCCGGGGAGGACCCCGCCGTCAACGAGGAGTGGATCACCGACAAGGACCGGTTCGCCTTCACCTGGCAGGCGGGGCCCGACCGGATCACCACGCCGCTGGTGCGCGAGGACGGCGTGCTGCGGCCCGCCTCCTGGGTCGAGGCGCTGGAGCTCGCCGCCGAGGGGCTGGCACGGGCGCAGGCGGCCGGCGGCGTCGGCGTGCTGCCCGGCGGCCGGCTGACCGTCGAGGACGCGTTCGCCTGGTCGCGGTTCGCCCGGGCGGTGCTGGGCACCGACGACGTCGACCAGCGGGCGCGCGTCCACGGCCCGGAGGAGGCGGCGTTCCTCGCGCACGCGGTCGCCGGCACGGGCGTCGGCGTGACCTTCGCCGACCTCGAGCGGGCGCCGGCGGTGCTGCTGGCGGGGCTCGAGGCCGAGGAGGAGGCCGGCGTCACGTTCCTGCGCCTGCGCAACGGGGTGCGCAGGAACGGGACCCGGGTGTTCGGCCTGGCGCCGTTCGCCTCCCGGGGCCTGCGGCGCCTCGACGGCACCCTGCTGCCGGCCGCGCCCGGCACCGAGGGGGAGTGGCTGCGCGCGATCGCGCGGCAGACGACCGGCGAGCTGCTGCCCGCCCGCGTCGACGCGGAGCCCGTCGCCGCGGTCGCCGAGGCGCTCGCCCGGCCGGGCGCGGTCGTGCTCGTCGGCGAGCGCCTCGCCGGGGTGCGCGGCGCCTACAGCGCGGCGCTGCGCGTCGCCGCCGCCACCGGGGCGCGCCTGGCGTGGGTGCCGCGCCGGGCGGGGGAGCGCGGCGGCGTCGAGGCGGGGCTGCTGCCCGGGCTGCTGCCCGGCGGTCGCCCGCTGACGGACCCGGCCGCGCGGGCCGAGGTGGCCGCCGCGTGGGGCGTCGCACCCGAGGCCCTGCCGGACGCGCCCGGCCGGGACCTCGCCGGCATCCTCGACGGCCTGTCGGTCGGCCAGCTCGGCGGCGCGCTCGTGGGGGGCCTGCAGCTCGCCGACCTGCCCGACCCCCAGCACGCCCGCACGGCGCTCGCGGCCGCCGGCTTCGTCGTCTCCCTCGAGGTCCGCGCCTCGGAGGTCACGGCGCTCGCCGACGTCGTGCTGCCGGTGGCGCCGCCGGCGGAGCGCGCCGGGTCGTACTGGAACTGGGAGGGGCGGGTGCGCCCGTTCGGCCAGGCGCTCGAGTCGGCGGCGCTGCCCGACCACCGCGTGCTGCACGCCCTGGCCGAGCAGCTCGGGGCGGACCTCGGCGCCGCCACGGCGCTCGAGGCCCACCGGGCGGCCGGCGCGCTGCCTGCCTGGACGGGCCGGCGGACGCCCGCGCCGACCGCCGTCCCGCCGGTCCCGGCACCGGTCGAGCCCGGCACCGCCGTGCTGGCGTCGTGGCACCTGCTGCTCGACGACGGCGCGCTGCAGACCGGCGAGCAGTTCCTCGCCGGCACCGCCAAGAGGGCCGTGGCGCGGATGAGCGCCACGACGGCCGCCGCCGTCGACGTCTTCGACGGCGACCTCGTCACCGTCTCCACCGACCGGGGCGGGATCACGCTGCCGGTGCAGGTGACGCCGATGGTCGACCACGTCGTCTGGCTGCCGCTGGCCTCCGCCGGCTGCCGGGTGCACGACGCGCTCGGCGCCGCGCCCGGCGACGTCGTGCGGATCGCGCCGGCCGCGGAGACCCCGGCGCCCTCCGAGCCGCCCGGCGGCGCCGGCACGGGGCGGGGAGGTGCGCGATGATCCCCGGCGTCGCGGCGGACTTCAGCCAGGACACGATCTGGACGTCGGTCGTCAAGGCCGTGCTGATCGTCGTGTTCCTGCTGCTGTCGGTGCTCGTCGCGATCTGGTTCGAGCGCAAGGTCGTGGCGCGCATGCAGGTGCGGCCGGGCCCCAACGTGCACGGCCCGTTCGGCCTGCTGCAGTCGCTCGCGGACGCGATGAAGCTGCTGCTCAAGGAGGACGTCAACGTCACCGCGGCCGACCGGGTCGTCTACCTGCTGGCGCCGATGATCTCGGTGTTCTGCGCCCTGCTGGTGTTCGCGGTGATCCCGTTCGGGCCCGAGGTGACGATCCCGTTCACCGACTACTCCACGCCGGCGCAGCTCACCGACTTCCCGGTGGCCGTGCTGTACGTGCTCGCCTGCGCCTCGGTGGGCGTCTACGGCATCGTGCTCGGCGGCTGGTCGTCCGGCTCGACCTACCCGCTGCTGGGCGCCGTGCGGTCCACCGCCCAGGTGATCAGCTACGAGCTGGCGATGGGCCTGTCGCTGGTCAGCGTGTTCGTGATGGCCGGGTCGATGTCGACCTCCAGCATCGTCGAGTCCCAGGCGCGGCTGTGGTGGTTCCTGCCGCTGCTGCCGGCGTTCGCCGTCTACCTGATCTCGATGATCGGCGAGACCAACCGCCTGCCGTTCGACCTGCCGGAGGCCGAGGGCGAGCTCGTCTCGGGCTACATGACCGAGTACTCGTCGATGAAGTTCGCGTGGTTCTTCCTCGCCGAGTACATCAACATGCTCAACGTCTCGGCGATCTGCACCACGCTCTTCCTCGGCGGCTGGCGGGCCCCGTGGCCGCTGAGCGCGGTGGGCGACGGCGTGCTCAACACCGGCTGGTGGCCCGTGCTGTGGTTCCTCGCCAAGCTCTGGGCGCTGATGTTCGTGTTCGTGTGGGTCCGCGGCACGCTGCTGCGCCTGCGCTACGACCAGTTCATGGTGTTCGGCTGGAAGGTGCTGATCCCGGTCGCCCTCGCCTGGGTCGTGGTGCTGTCGGTGGTGCAGTGGCTGCGCCAGGGCGACCTCGTCGGCGCCGGGGCGGGCGGCGGCGAGCTGCTGCTCACCGCCGTGGCCGTGGTGTTCCTGGCGCTCGTGGTCGCCGTGCTGCGGCCCGGGCGCGCCCGACGGCGGGCCGACGCCGCCGCGGGGGTCGGCGGCGTCGCGCGCGCCGCCGCGCCCGACCCGTTCGTCGCCCGCTCCCGCATGTTCGACCCGTTCGCCGGCGGGTACCCCGTCCCGCCCCTGCCGGGCCAGCACCTGCCGCCGTCCCCGCGCGCGGCCCGCCACGCCGTCGAACCGGACCTCGTCGACCCCGAGGCCGGCCCGGACCGTGACCCGGACCGTGACCCGGACCGTGACCAGCCCGTCCAGGAGGAGTCCCGATGAGCGACTACCAGCCCCTGCGGCCCCGCAAGGGCCCGATCGGGCGGGCGCTGGCCCCGGTGGCCGGGTTCGGCGTCACGCTCGGGTCGATGTTCCGGCCGACCGTCACGGAGCAGTACCCGTTCGAGAAGGTGCCGCCGAAGCCGCGCTACCACGGCCGCCACCAGCTCAACCGGTACGCGGACGGCCTGGAGAAGTGCATCGGCTGCGAGCTGTGCGCCTGGGCGTGCCCGGCGGACGCCATCTACGTCGAGGGCGCCGACAACGCCGACCTCGCCGCCACCGACGGCGCCGGCGCGCACCGCAGCCCCGGCGAGCGGTACGGCCGCGTCTACCAGATCAACTACCTGCGCTGCATCTTCTGCGGTCTGTGCATCGAGGCCTGCCCCACCCGGGCGCTGACCATGACCAACGACTACGAGCTGGCGGGGCCGACCCGCGCCGGGATGATCTACGAGAAGCAGGACCTCCTCGCGCCGCTCGCCGAGGGCATGCTCGCCGCGCCGCACCCCATGGTCGAGGGCACCACGGACACCGAGTACTACCGCGGCGAGGTCACGGGCCCCACCGCCGAGCAGGTGGCGTGGGTGCGCGAGCACCGGCCCGACGACCCGACCGTCGAGGCCGCGGCGCGCGTCGTCGAGGGCGAGGCGCCGCCCCCGCGGCCCACCCGGCACCGCCTGCGCGGGTCGGCGACCAAGTCGGCCGCGGCGCGCGCGGCGGGGACGGCGGCCGCGGGCGCCCAGCGGGAGCCCGAGCCGGGCACTGACGCGCCGACGGCGGAGGACGCCGTCCGGCCCAAGGGGGTGCACGCATGACCACCTCGGGCGGCGAGGCAGCCCTCTTCGGCGTCCTCGCCCCGCTCATGGTCCTGGCGAGCCTGGGGCTGCTCGTGGTGCGCCGCGCCGTGCACGCGGCGATCTGCGTGGTGTTCGTGATGATCGCGCTCGCCGTGCTCTACGTGGCCAGCCAGGCCCCCTTCCTCGGCGTCGTGCAGGTGGTCGTCTACACCGGCGCGGTGATGATGCTGTTCCTCTTCGTGCTCATGCTCGTGGGCGTCGACGCCGCCGACTCCCTCACCGAGACGATCCGCGGCCAGCGCTGGATCGGCGTGCTGCTCGGGCTGGGCCTGCTCGTGGTGCTCGGCGGCGTGGTGGGGCGGGTGGTGCTCCCGCCGGGCCCGGCGGCGGCCCCCGGGGCCGGCGCCGCGGCGACCAACCCCGAAGGCCTGGCCCGCGTGCTGTTCGGCGACTACGTGCTGGCCATGGAGGTCGTGGGCGTGCTGCTGGTCACCGCCGCGCTCGCCGGCCTCGTGCTGACCCACCGGCGCCGGCTCGGCCCGCGCCGCACCCAGCGGTTCGTCGCCGAGCAGCGCGTGGCGCAGCTTGCCGAGGGCCGCCCCCTCACCCCGCTGCCCGCGCCCGGCGTCTACGCCCAGAACACCGCGATGGACACCCCGGCGCTCGGCCCCGACGGCCGGCCGCTGGAGCACTCGGTGCCGCGCGTGCTGCGCATCCGCGGCCAGCAGCGCTCGGTGACGGCGGTGCTCGCGGCCGAGGAGACGCTCGTCGAGCGCGGCGCCCCCGGGGCGCTGGAGCCGGCCGACGCCGACGGTGCGCCGGCCGACGGTGCGCCGCCCGACGGTGGACCGGCCGCGAAGACCGACGGCGCGCCCGACACCGGCGACGGGGGCCGGCGAGCGCGCGACGACCGGGAGGTGCGGGGCTGATGGCCGTGACCAACTACCTGTGGCTGGCCGCGATCCTGTTCGCCGTCGGCGCCGCCACGGTGCTGCTGCGCCGCAACGCGATCGTCGTGTTCATGGGCGTCGAGCTCATGCTCAACGCGACCAACCTGGCCTTCGTCACGTTCGCCCGCCTGCACGGCGACCTCACCGGCCAGGTGCTGGCGTTCTTCGTCATGGTCGTCGCGGCCGCGGAGGTCGTGGTGGGCCTCGCGATCATCGTGACGATCTTCCGCACCCGCCGGTCGGCCTCGGTCGACGACGTCAACCTGCTCAACGGCTGAGGGGGTCCGATGCAGACGCTGGGTCTGATGCCCTGGCTCGTGGGGCTGCCGGCGCTCGGCGCGCTCGTGCTGGTCGCCGGCGGGCGCCGCCTGGACCGGTGGGGGCACTGGCTGGGCGTGGCCGCGAGCGCCGGCGCGTTCGTCGTCGGCCTGGTCGTGCTCGTGGACATGCTCGCCCGGCCCGCCGCCGACCGGGTGGGCACCGCCTCGCTCGGCACGTGGCTCGACGTGGGCACGCTGCAGGTGGACGCCGGGCTGCGTGCCGACCCGCTGTCGATGACGTTCGTGGTGCTGGTGACGTTCGTCGGCTCGCTCATCCACGTGTACTCCGTGGCCTACATGGCGCACGACGCCGACCGGCGCCGGTTCTTCGGCTACCTCAACCTCTTCGTCGCCGCGATGCTGCTGCTGGTGCTCGCCGACGGCTACCTGCTGCTGTTCGTCGGCTGGGAGGGCGTGGGCCTGGCGTCGTTCCTGCTCATCGGGTTCTGGGACCGGCGGCGGGGCAACGCGGTGGCGGGCAAGAAGGCGTTCGTGATGAACCGGGTCGGCGACATGGGCCTGGTGGTGGCGATGATGCTGCTGCTGGCCCAGCTCGGCTCGCTGTCCTACGCCGACGTGCTCCCGCGGGCCGGCGAGCTCGGCACCGGCGTGGCCACCGCCGTCGGCCTCATGCTGCTGCTGGCGGCGTGCGGCAAGTCCGCGCAGGTGCCGCTGCAGGCCTGGCTCGGCGACGCGATGGCCGGCCCGACGCCGGTGTCCGCCCTGATCCACGCGGCCACGATGGTCACCGCCGGGGTGTACCTGCTGGTGCGCAGCGCGCCGATCCTCGAGGCGGCCCCCGCGGCGCAGCTGGTCGTGGCGGTCGTCGGCGTGGTGACCCTGCTGTTCGGGGCGGTCGTCGGCTGCGCCAAGGACGACATCAAGAAGGCGCTCGCGGCCTCGACGATGTCCCAGATCGGCTACATGATGCTCGCCGCCGGGCTGGGCCCGGCCGGCTACGCGTTCGCGATCTTCCACCTGGTGACGCACGGGTTCTTCAAGGCGGGGCTGTTCCTCGGCGCCGGGTCGGTGATGCACGCGATGGGCGACGAGGTGGACATGCGCCGCTTCGGCGGGCTGGCCCGTCTGCTGCCGGTGACCGCGGGGACGATGGCGCTCGGCTGGCTGGCGATCATCGGCGTGCCGCCGTTCTCCGGGTTCTGGTCGAAGGACCTCATCGTCGAGGCCGCCTTCACCGGCGAGGGCTGGCGGCCCTGGGTGTTCGGCGGGGCGGCGCTGCTGGGCGCCGGCATCACCGCGTTCTACATGTCCCGGCTGATGTTCATGACGTTCGGCGGGCGGCGGCGGTGGGCCGAGACCGGCCCCGAGGCGCAGCACCCGCACGAGGCGCCGGCGCTGATGCGCTGGCCCATGGTCGTGCTCGCCGTGGGGTCCGTGGCGCTCGGCGGCCTGCTGGCGGTGGGCGGGGCGTTCACCGCGTGGCTCGAGCCGGTCGTCGGTCCCGCCGACCACCACGAGCCCGTGCTGCCGGTGCCGCTGCTCATCGCGCTGACGCTGGTCCTCGTGGTCGTCGGCGTGGTGCTCGCGTTCCGCACCTACGCGGCCGCGCCGGTGCCGGTGGTGGCGCCGGCGTCGACCGCGCTGGTGCGCGCCGCCCGCCGGGACCTCTACCAGGACGCGGTCAACGAGACCGCCGTCATGGTGCCGGGGCAGGTGCTGACCCGCACCCTCGTGTACGCCGACCGTGCCGGCGTCGACAGCGGCTTCCTGGCGATCGCGTCGGCGGTGCGGCGCTCCGGCGACGCGCTGCGGCGGCTGCAGAACGGGTACGTCCGGTCGTACGCGGCGACGACGCTCGGCGGCCTGCTCGGGCTCGCCGTCGTCGTGTGGGCGCTGGCGGGCTGGGCATGAGGCGGCCGTGCGTGGGGGCCGGCACGAGGACTGAGGGGGAGGGACGATGACGACCTTTCCGTGGTTGACGGCGCTGATCGTCTGGCCGCTGGTCGCGGCGGCCGCGACGGCGGTGACCGGGCGCGGCCGCGGCCGGCCCGCCGGCTCGGCGCCGGGCAGCGCCGGGACGCTCGGCACGGGGGCGTTCGGCGCCCGCGCGGCCCGCGTCGTGGCGCTCGGCGGCTCCCTGGTCGAGGTGGCCCTCGGCGTCGGCGCGATCGCCGCGTTCGACACCGCGCGCGCGGCCGAGCACCAGCTCGCCGAGACCCGGCCGTGGATCCCGGCGGTCGGCGCCAGCTACGCCGTCGGCGTGGACGGCGTGGGGCTGCTGCTCGTGGCGCTGTCGGTGGGGCTGGTGCCGCTGGTGATCCTCGCGGCGTGGCGCGAGCAGGGCGGCGACCCGGTGCGCCTGCGGCGGTACCTCGCCACGGTGCTCGTGCTCGAGTCGTTCATGGTGGCGGTGTTCGCCGCGCGCGACGTGCTGCTGTTCTACGTGCTGTTCGAGGCCATGCTCGTGCCGGCGTTCTTCCTGGTCGGGGGGTTCGGGCAGGGCGCGCAGCGCCGCTACGCGGCCACGAAGTTCCTGCTCTACTCCCTGGCCGGCGGGCTGATCATGCTGGTCGCGGTGATCGCGCTGTACCTGCAGGTGCCCGTCGACCCGGCCACCGGCGCGCGGCCCGCCGACGCGTTCCTCACCGCGAACCTCACCGGCCTGTCGATGGGCACCACCGCCGAGCGGCTGATGTTCTGCGCGTTCTTCCTCGCGTTCGCCGTCAAGGCGCCGCTGGTGCCGGTGCACTCGTGGCTGCCCGACGTGGCGCAGAACGCCACGCCCGGCACGTCCACGCTGCTGATCTGCGTGCTGGACAAGGTCGGCACGTTCGGCATGCTCACGCTCTGCCTGCCGCTGTTCCCCGAGGCGTCCCGCTGGGCGGCGCCGGCGATCGTGGTGCTGGCGGTGGTGTCGATCCTCTACGGGGCTGTCCTGGCGATCGGGCAGAGCGACCTGCTGCGCCTGGTCGGGTACACGTCGGTGAGCCACTTCGGGTTCATCGTGCTGGGAATCTTCACGTTCACCTCCCTGGGGATGGCCGGCTCGAGCCTCATGATGCTCAACCACGGCATCTCCACCGGGGCGCTGTTCCTCGTCGCCGGCTTCGCGATCGCCCGGCACCCGGCCGCCAGCCAGCGCATCGCCGACTACGGGGGGCTGCGCCGGGTCGCCCCGGTGCTCGGGGGCACCTTCCTGGTCGCGGGCCTGTCCGCCGCGGCGCTGCCCGGCCTGGCCACGTTCGTCTCCGAGATCATGGTGTTCCTCGGCGCGTTCGCCCGCGCCCACGCCGCCGCGCTCGTCGCCGTGCCCGCCGTCGTGCTGGCCGCCGTCTACGTGCTGCTGACCTACCAGCGGATGTTCACCGGCGACGTCGCGCCCGACGTCGCCGCCGCGCGCGACCTCGGCGGCCGCGAGCGCACCGTGGCCGGCGTGCTGGTGGCCGCCCTGCTCGTGCTGGGCGTGGCGCCCGGCCTCGTCACCGGGTACGTCGCCGCGCCCGGAGTGCGCTCCGTCGAGCTCGTCGGCGCCACCGACGTCGGGCCGGTCCATCCGCCCGCCGACGCCGCGCCCACCGAGGGGAGCCTGCAGTGACCGACTTCGTCCCCACCACCATCGACTGGGGTGCCGTCTCGCCGGTGCTCGTGGTGCTCGCCGCGGGCGTGCTCGGCGTGCTCGTCGAGGCCTTCGTGCCGGCCCGCGGGCGCCGCGGCGTCCAGGTGGTGCTCACGATCGCCGCGCTGGCCGGGGCGCTGGTGGCCGTCGCGCTGCTGTGGGGCCGGGTGCAGGCGGAGGGCGGGGTCGCCGTGGCCGGCGGCACCTACCAGCTGACGCCGTTCGGCCTGGGCGTGCAGGCGGTGGTCGCGCTGTGCGCGCTGCTCGGCGTGCTCGTCGTGGCCGACCGCAGCGCGGGGCAGGACGCCTTCGCGCCCACCGCCGCGTCCGTGCCGGGCAGCACCTACGAGGAGCAGGCCCGCCGCGCCGGCCTCGAGCAGACGGAGGTCTACCCCCTGCTGCTGTTCGCCACCGGCGGCATGCTGCTGTTCCCCGCCACCGACGACCTCGTCGTGCTGTTCATCGCGCTCGAGGTGCTCAGCCTGCCGCTGTACGTGCTGTGCGCCACCGCCCGGCGCCGCCGGCTGCTGAGCCAGGAGGCGGCGTTCAAGTACTTCGTGCTGGGGTCGTTCGCCTCCGCCCTGCTGATCTTCGGCGTCGCGCTGCTGTACGGCTTCGCCGGGTCGGTGCGCCTGCCCGCGATCGCCGCCGCGCTGGCGGGGGAGGGGGACTCGCCGCTGGCCGGCACGCCCCTGCTCGCCGTCGCCGGCCTCGTGCTCGTCGCGGCGGGCCTGCTGTTCAAGGTGGGCGCCGCGCCGTTCCACACCTGGACGCCCGACGTGTACACCGGCGCGCCCACGCCGATCACCGGGTTCATGGCCGCCTGCACCAAGGCCGCCGCCGTCGGGGCGCTGGTGCGCGTGCTGCTCGGGCTCGCCGCCGCCATGGACCCGGGCATGCGGCACGACGTCGAGGTGCTGCTGTGGGCGGTGGCCGTGGTCACGATGGCGGTCGGCACCGTCGTCGGCGCCGTGCAGACCGACGTCAAGCGCCTGCTCGCGTACTCCTCGATCGCCCACGCCGGCTTCATCCTCGTGGGGCTCGTCGGGCTCGACGAGCGGGGCAGCGCCGCCGTGCTGTTCTACCTGCTCGCCTACGGCGTGGCCACGGTCGGCGCGTTCGCGGTGGTCACGCTGGTGCGCGAGCGGCTGCAGACGCCCGGGCGGGCGGCGCGGGGCGCCGCCGGGGAGGACGGCGGGGACGGGGACGACGGCGGCGACGGCGTCGTGCTCGGCGAGGCGACGCACCTGGCGCAGTGGGCCGGCCTCGGCCGCACGGCCCCCTGGCTGACGGCGGCGTTCGCGCTGTTCCTGCTGTCGATGGCCGGCATCCCGCTCACCGCCGGGTTCGTCGCCAAGCTCGGGGCGTTCGCGGCGGCCGTCGACGCCGGCGCCTGGCCGCTCGCGCTGCTCGGCGTGATCGCCTCGGCGGTGGCGGTGTTCTTCTACCTGCGCGTCATCGTGCTCATGGTGCTCACCCCGCCCGCGGACGCCTCGGCGGGAGCGCCGGCCGCCCCGTCCCCGAGCCCCGCGCCGGCCGGCGCCGACACGCCCGGCAGCGGTGTGGCGACCGCCACGCGACCGGCCGCGCGGGCCGTCGTGACGGTGGCCGCGGGCCCCGGGACGGCGACGTTCGTCGTCGCCGTGTGCGCCGCGGCCGTGCTGCTGCTGGGCGTGCTGCCCTCCTCGGTTCTCGATCTGGCCTCCGAGGCGGCTAAGTTCGTGCCGTGAGCCTGCCCGACCAGCCCCCCGCCGTGCCGACCGTCGCGACCGCGGCGACGGCCATCCCGCTGTCCGACCCCGCCCTCGCGGAGCGGCTCGTGGAGCGGATGCGGACCGTCGAGGAGGCGCTCGCCGAGGCCGTCGAGAACGCCGACCGGCTGGCCGACGACGCCTCGCGCCACCTCGTCGCCGCCGGCGGCAAGCGGCTGCGCCCGTTCCTCACCCTGCTCACCGGCGAGCTCGGCGACGGCACGCGGCCGGAGCTGGTCGACGCCGCCGTCGTCGTCGAGCTGACGCACCTCGCCTCGCTGTACCACGACGACGTCATGGACTCCGCGCCCCTGCGCCGGGGTGCCCCGAGCGTGCACTCGCTGTGGGGCAACACCGTCGCGATCCTCGTGGGCGACCTGCTCTTCGCGCGCGCGTCCACGCGCGTGGCCGCGCTGGGGCCCGACGCCGTGGTGCGCCAGGCGACGACGTTCGAGCGGCTGTGCCTGGGCCAGCTGCACGAGACCACGGGCCCGGCCGCGGGCGAGGACCCGGTCGAGCACTACCTGCAGGTGCTCGCCGACAAGACCGCCTCGCTGCTGGCCACCGCCGCGCGGTTCGGGGCGGTCTACGGCGGCTGCGACGACGAGGTCGTCGAGGTGGTCGGTGCCTACGGCGAGAAGCTCGGCGTCGCCTTCCAGCTCGCCGACGACGTCCTCGACCTGGCCTCCTCGGGCGCGGAGTCGGGCAAGACGCCCGGCACCGACCTGCGCGAGAAGGTCCCCACGATGCCCGTGCTGCTCCTGCGCCAGCGCGTGGCCCGCGGCACGACCCAGCCGGGGGACGAGGACCTGCTCGCGCTGCTCGACGGCGACCTGTCCTCCGACGCGGTGCTCGCCGACGCCGTCGAGCGGCTGCGGGCGCACGACGTGCTGGCCGAGACGCGCGGCCTCGCCGTCCGGTGGGCGCGCGAGGCCGCCGCGGAGCTCGACCCGCTGCCGGAGGGGCCCGTCAAGGAGGCGCTGGTCCGCTTCGCCACGGCCCTGGCGGACCGCGCCGCCTGATCCCGCGCCGCCTGATCCGGCGGGCCCGAGCCTGCGCGCCCGACGGGCGCCTCCGCCTGCGCGCCGTGCGCGGCGGCGTCGGTATGCTGCGGGCGCGAGCCGGAGCCGGGGCAGCACGCCCGGCCGGGGGGATGGCCGGCGTCGCGACCAGGAGCCAGGGGGCAGCGTGAGGATGACGCGCGGACGGCGGACGACCGCCTCGGCCGCCGTCGTCAGCGTGCTGGCGGCGACGGTGGTGACGCTCGCCGTCGTCTCCGAGGGGGAGGCCACCGCCGACGTCGACCTCAACGACTCGGGCGTGTGGGTGACGAAGACGTCCGCCGGCCTGCTCGGCCGGTTCAACACCGAGTCGCAGGCCCTCGACGGCACGATCCTCGCCGGCAGCTCCACGTTCGACGTCCAGCAGGACGCCCAGCGGGTCCTGCAGACCGACGGCGCCAACGCCGCCCCCGTGGACCCCGCGCACCTGGAGCTGGGCGGCACCCTGCGCGCGCCGGCCGGGTCGGTGGTCGCCTCCGCGGCGGCCACCGCCGCCGTGCTCGACACCGAGGACGGGCGGCTGTGGGTCCTGCCGTTCGACGGCGTCGCCGCCTTCGACCCCGACGAGGTGGACCCCGTCGCCGAGCTCGAGCAGGCCGCTGCCGTCACGGTCGCGCGCGACGGCACCGTGCTGGCCGTCGACACCGCCGCCGGGCGCCTGGTCACCGTGCCCACCACTGTCAACGGCACGCCCCGGGACCCCGCGACGTCGGCCCTGGACGTCGCGCCCGGTGCCGAGGTCGAGGTGACCGCCGTGGGCGACGACCCGGTCGTGCTCGACCGGTCCGCCGGCCGGCTGCTGCTGCCCGGCGGCGACGCCGTCGAGGTGCAGGACCCGGGCGAGGCCCGGCTCCAGCAGCCCTCGGCGGCGGCGGACCAGGTCCTCGTGGCCACGACCTCCGGCCTGGTCAGCCAACCGCTGGGCGGCGGCGACGCGCTCGTGCGGCACGCCTCCGGCCTGCCGGCGGCGCCGGTCCAGCTCGGCGGCTGCTCCTACGGTGCGTGGTCGCAGACCGGCCAGGTGGTCCGGGACTGCGCGGGCGCCGACCACGACGTGGACCGCGCGCTCGAGGGCCTCGGGCCGCAGTCGCGGCTGGAGTACCGCGTCAACCGCGACGCCATCGTGCTCAACGACCTGGCGGCCGGCACGGTGTGGATGGCCGCCGACTCCTTCCAGAAGGTCGACGACTGGGACCTCGTGATGCCCGAGGACGCCGAGGGCGAGGAGACGGAGTCCGAGGAGACGACGCCGGAGCAGGTCGACCAGTTCGTCGCCGACCGCAGCCGGCCCAACCGCCCGCCCCAGCCGAAGGACGACGAGATCGGCGTGCGCGCCGGGCGCACCACCGTGCTGGACGTGCTCGCCAACGACGTCGACCCGGACGGCGACGTGCTCACGGCGTCGGTGGCACGGCCGGCCCGCGGCCTCGGGGTGAGCCCGGTCCTCGGCGGCGCCGCGCTGCAGGCCGACGTGCCGCGGGGGACCGAGGGCACGTTCACCCTCACCTACACGGTGTCCGACGGGCGCGGCGGGACGGCCGACGCGAGGGCGACGGTCCGGGTGGTCCCCGACGAGGAGGGCTCCCCGCCGGAGCAGACCGGCGAGCCGGTGCTCAAGGTCGCCAAGGGCGGCACTGCCGAGATCGACGTGCTGCCGTACTTCCGGGACCCCGACGGCGACGACCTCGTGCTCGCCAGCGCGGCCGCGACGGTGGCGCGCGACGAGGTCCGGTCGCGACCCGACGGCACCGTCGAGCTGCGCGACGCCGGCAGGTCGGCCGGGCGCAAGACCGTGGCGCTCACCGTGGCCGACGAGCGGGGCATGGTGGTCGAGGGCACGCTGCTCGTCGACGTCGTCGCCGCCGCGGAGCCGCCGGTCCCCGTCAACGACCACGTCACCGTCGTCGCGGGGCAGGCCGTCACCGTGGAGCCGCTGGAGAACGACTCCGACCCGAACGGCGACCTGCTGCGCCTCGTGAACGTCGCCGAGCAGGCACCGGCGGAGGTCGCCCCCAACTACACGGCGGGCACGTTCCGGTTCACCAGCGCCGAGCCCGGCAGCTACGACCTGACCTACCAGGTGAGCGACGGCCCGAGCGCCTCGACCGGCCTGGTGCGCGTCGACGTGGTGGCGCCGCCGGAGCAGGCCAGCCCCCCGGTGGCGGTCGCCGACCAGGTGCTGCTGCCCGCCGGCGGCTCCGCGCTCGTGGACGTGCTGGCCAACGACACCGACCCCACCGGCGGGGTGCTCGTGGTGCAGTCCGTCGAGGTGCCCCAGGACGCCGGCGTGACCGTCGCGGTCCTCGCCCACCAGGTGCTGCGGGTGACGGAGACCCGCCGCCTCGCGTCGCCGGTCACCGTGACCTACACGGTCTCCAACGGGGCCGCGACGAGCACGGGCCAGCTGCAGGTGGTGCCCATCCCGGCGCCCGAGCGGCTGCGCCCGCCGGACGCCGCGCCGGACGAGATCACCGTGCACACGGGCGACGTGGTCACCGTGCCGGTGCTGGCGAACGACTCCCACCCCGACGGCCTCGAGCTGAGCGTGGTGCCCGAGCTCGTCGAGGAGCCGGACCCGGGCCTGGGCGAGGCGTTCGTCGCCGAGGACACGGTGCGCTTCAAGGCGGGCGGCGAGGCCGGCGTCGCCTACGCGGTCTACGAGGTCACGGACGCCCGCGGGCAGCGCGACTCGGCGCAGGTGACGATCCGGGTCGTCGACACGCCGGAGAACGCCGCGCCGCAGCTGCCCGACGTCGAGGCGCGCGTGCTGTCCGGCGGCACGGTCCAGGTCGTCCCGCCGCTCGAGGGCACCGACCCCGACGGCGACCTCGTGACGCTCGACGCGGTGGCGACCGCCCCCACCAAGGGCACCGTCGAGATCGTCGACGGCGCGCTGCAGTACACGGCGGCCGCCGACGCCGTCGGCGTCGACACGTTCGGCTACCGCGTCACGGACACCCGCGGTGCGTCCGCCGTCGGGACCGTGCGCGTGGGCATCGCGCCGACGGCGACCACCAACCAGCCGCCGGTGGCGGTCGACGACGGCACGCACGTGCGCCCGGGCCGCGCCGTCGCGGTCGACGCCGCAGCCAACGACTCCGACCCGGACGGCGACCCGATCGGCCTGGTGCCCGGCTCCCTCGAGGGTGGCGAGCCGCTCGAGGCGGAGGTCGTGGACGGCGTCGTGCGGATGACGACGCCGGGCGAGGCGGGCGTCCACACCTTCTACTACGGCGTCGAGGACACCTACGCGGCCCGCGCCACGGGGGCGGTCACGGTGGAGGTCGACCCCGACGCGCCGCTGCTGCGCCCGGTCGCGCGCGACGACGTGGTGCCGCAGGGCTCGGTGGACGGCGACACCGTCACGGTCGACGTGCTGCGCAACGACTCCGACCCGGACGGCGTGGCGTCCCAGCTCGAGGTGAGCGTCGACGCGGCCGCCGAGGAGGCGGGCGTCACGGTGGCCGACGACGGCGCCGTGACGGTGCCGCTCACCGGCAGCCCGCAGGTGCTCACCTACACGGTCACGGACGTGGACGGCCAGACCGCCCGCGCCTTCCTGCGGGTGCCGCGCGACGGGCAGGGGCCGCGGCTGCGCTCCCCGCTGCCGCCGCTCGAGGTGGTCAGCGGCGAGCCGCTCACGCTCGACCTGACCGAGCTCGTCGTCGTCGCCGAGGGCCGTCGGCCGCGGCTCACGGCCGAGGACCGGGTCACCGCGGTCTCGGGGCAGCGAGAGGTCCAGGACGCCACGACGGTGGTGTTCACGTCGGCCGACGACTTCGTGGGGGCCGCCTCCGTGAGCTTCGAGGTGAGCGACGCGACGGGCCAGGACGATCCCGACGCGCGCGTCGCGACGCTCTCGGTGCCGATCACCGTGGTGGCCGCCGAGAACCTGCCGCCTGAGCTCACGGGCACGCCGGCGGTCGAGGTGGCCGCGGGCGAGGAGGCCGGGGTCGACGTGGCCCGCTTCGTCGACGACCCCGACGGCGACCCGGTCACGGTGCGCGTCGCCGGGAGCGTCGACGGGCTGTCGACGAGCGTCCAGGGCACGCGGGTCACCGTGCGGGCGGACGCGTCGCTGCCGCGGGGCAGCGAGATCTCCGTGCCCGTCAGCGTCGCCGACGCGGACCACCCGCCCGTTGAGGGCCGGGTCGCCGTCACCGTGGTGGGGTCCACCCGCCCGCTCGTGCGCGCCACCGACGACGTCGTCGAGGACGCCCACCAGGGCGAGCCGGTGAGCGTGCCCGTGCTGCGCAACGACTCGAACCCCTTCCCCGACGAGGACCTCGTCCTGGTCGGCGCCGCGTGCGAGACCGGCGCCGGCACGGTCGCCGTCGACGGGGACGAGCTCGTGGTCACCCCGGCCGACGACTTCGTCGGCGTGCTCGTGGCGCGCTACCGGGTCCAGGACGCGACCGGCGACCCGGAGCGCGAGGTCGAGGGCCGCGTCCAGGTGACCGTGCTCGGCCGGCCGGAGACGCCGCGCGCCCCGCAGGTCCAGGAGGTCCGCTCGCAGACGGTCGTGCTCACCTGGGACCCGCCGGCGGACAACGGCGCGCCGATCACCGGCTACACGGTCCGCGCGAACGACGGCCGCACCCAGGACTGCGCGAGCACCACGTGCACCGTCACCGGGCTGACGAACGACGTGACCTACACGTTCACCGTGACGGCGACGAACGACGTCGGGGACTCCGACGCCTCGCCGGCGTCGCCGGAGGCCCGCCCGGACCAGCGCCCTGACCAGCCCGACGCGCCGACCCTCGAGTTCGGCGACGGGTCGCTCGCCGTGTCGTGGACGAACCGTACGTACTCCGACCGGTCGCCGATCGAGTGCGTGAACCTCGAGATCTCCCCGGCGCCCCCGTCGGGGGCGATCCAGAAGCCGTGCGTCACCGGCACGTCGACGACGTGGAGCGGCCTGACCAACGGCGTGGCGTACACGGTGCGGGTGCAGGCCGTCAACGGCGCGCCCGACCCGTCGGACTGGAGCGTGCCGTCCGCCCCGATGGTGCCGGCAGGCCCGCCGGAGCGGCCGGGCGCCCCGAGGGCGACGCGCACCGACACCGCCCTCGGCGGCGTCGCCCAGGTGACCTGGAGCGCGCCGGACGGCAACGGCGACGGCCCCACGCGCTACCACGTCACGACGGTGCGGGACGGGCAGTCGATCGCCACGGACACCGTCACCGGCACGACGTTCGAGGCGCGCGACCTCGACCCGGGCGCGTCCTACGCGTTCGTCGTGGTCGCCGAGAACAAGGCCGGACGCTCGCCGGCCTCCCCGGCGTCGGCCGCCGTCGTGCCCTACGGCACGCCGGCCACGCCGACGGGGGCGAGCGCCGCGGTCGACCCGGCGACGCCGTCGGGGCGCGTGATCGTCTCCTGGTCGCGGCTGGCCGCCGCGGACCTGCGCGGGCCGGACGGGTACTACCAGGTGCGTACCGCGGGCGGGGAGTGGAAGACGGGCGACCAGGCCACCACCGACTCCGGCAGGTTCGTGTACACGGGGCTGAGCAACGGCACGCGCTACACGTTCCAGGTGCGGGCGTGCAACCAGTACAGGTGCGGTCCCGCCGCGGACACGAACGCGGCGACGCCGTACACCACGCCGGACCGCCCGGGCGTCAGCTACTCGCGGACCGGCGAGCAGACCGGCCGGTTCACCGTGCGCGCGGGCGGCGACGGCGGCGAGAGCGTCGACCGGCTCGAGTACCGCCTCAACGGCGGCGGCTGGCAGCGCACCGGCGGGACCGTCGACGTCGGGCCCGCGTGGGCGACGACGTACACCCTCGAGGCGCGGGCGTGCAACGCTGCCGGCTGCGGGCCGTCGCAGTCCGCCTCGGGCCGCACGGACCCCGACCCGGCCACGCGCACGATGACCATCACCAAGGGCGCGAGCAGCGACAAGGGCACGGCGGACGACGGCTGCTACACGGAGACCTACGGCCCGGACGTGCAGGACTGCCACTACCTGCACCTGGAGCTGCGCAACGGCACGCCGAGCACCACGGTGACCTACACGTGCTGGACCACCGACGACTACTGGGGCAGGGCGGAGTCGCCGCGGCAGTACGCGGGCCCGTACACGTTCCGCACGGACGGCAACGGCAGCTTCTCCGGGGACCTCACGTGCCAGCACACCTACGTCGGCGAGTCCACCTGGATCGTGGCGACGAGCCCGGCCTGGGGCGAGTCCAACCACGCACCGTGGTGACCGGGACAGGCGGCCGGTGACCGCGTCCGGGGGATGGGGAGCGCTCCCCATCCCCCGGACGAGACGCGCCGCAGGCCTCCGGCTATCCTCGTCCCGGCGCGACGTGGCAGGGCGGCGCCGCACCGGGGGAAGGGACGCCCCACGAGGGCACGGGGGACATTCGTGAGCCTGAGGGGCATGCTCGGCGAGAAGCGGCGCGCCGTCGCGTCGACGACGGTCGTGACGGTCGCGGCGACCCTGGTGGTCGCCGCGGTCACGTACGACGGCGAGGCCACGGCCGACGTCGCCCTCAACGACTCGGGCGTGTGGGTCACCAAGACGTCGGCCGGCCTCCTCGGCCGGTTCAACGCCGAGGCGCAGGCCCTCGACGGCACGCTGCTGGCGGGCAGCTCGACCTTCGACGTCCAGCAGGACGCCCAGCGCGTGCTGCTCACCGACCCCGGAACGTCCTCGGCCTCCCCGGTGGACCCGGCGCACCTCGAGCTCGGCGGCACGCTGCGCGCCCCGTCCGGCGCGCAGGTCGCCTCGGGCGGCGCGACGACGGCCGTCCTCGACGCGAAGGACGGGAAGCTCTGGGTGCTGCCGTTCGCCTCGGCGACCAGCTTCGACCCCGAGGAGACGGAGCCGGTCCGGGCGTTCGAGGGCGCCGGCGCGCTCGCCGTCACGCGCGACGGCACCGTCCTGGCCGCGCTGCCGCACGAGGGCGTGCTGGTCGAGGTGCCGACCACCGCCAACGGGGTGGCCGAGGAGCCGCGCGAGCGCGAGCTGGACGTCGCCCCCGGCGCCGAGGTGGAGGTCACCGCCGTCGGCGACGAGGCGGTGGTGCTCGACCGCTCGGCCGGCCGGCTCGTCCTGCCCGGCGGCGACGCCGTCGACCTCCCTGACCCGGGTGAGGCGCGTCTGCAGCAGCCGTCCGCGGCGTCCGACGTCGTCCTCGTGGCCACGACCTCCGGCCTGGTGAGCCAGCCGCTCGACGGCGGCGACGCGCGGGTGCGCCCCGCGTCCGGACTGCCGGGCGCGCCGGTGCAGCTCGGGGGGTGCAGCTACGGCGCCTGGGCCCAGTCGGGCCAGGTGGTCCGCGACTGCGCGGGCACCGACCTCGACGTCGACCGGACCCTCGAGGGGCTCGGCACGGAATCCCGGCTCGAGTACCGCGTCAACCGCGACGTCATCGTGCTCAACGACCTGTCGGCGGGCACCGTCTGGCTGGCCGCGGAGGAGTACCAGAAGGTCGACGACTGGGACCAGCAGATCCCCGAGGACGCCGAGGGCGAGGAGACCGAGTCCGAGGAGACGACCCCGGAGCAGGTCGACCAGGTCGTGGCCGACCGCACGCAGCCCAACCGGCCGCCGCGGCCCCAGGACGACGCGATGGGCGCGCGGCCCGGCCGCACCACGGTGCTGCCGGTGCTCGCCAACGACGTCGACCCGGACGGCGACGTCATCACCGCGGAGGTGGTCGAGCCGCCGGCGCTCGAGGGCGTCGAGGTGCAGCGGATCATGGGCGGCGCGGCGCTGCAGGCTGTCGTCGCCGAGGGCGTGGAGGGGGTCGCCACGTTCCGCTACGCCGTCTCCGACGGCCGCGGCGGGGTGGCCGAGGCGCAGGTGACCCTGACGGTCGCGCCGACGCAGCAGAACTCGGCGCCGGAGCAGACCGGGGAGCCGGTGCTCAAGATCGCCAAGGGCGGCACCGCGTCGATCGACGTGCTGCCGTACTTCCTGGACCCCGACGGCGACGACCTCGTGCTGGCGAGCGCCGACGCCACCGCGGCGGGCGACGAGGTGCGCTCCCGGCCGGACGGCACGGTGGAGATGCGCGACGCCGGCACGTCCACCGGCCGCAAGATCGTCGACCTCACCGTCTCCGACGGCCTTGGCCTGGTGGCCGAGGGGCGCCTGCTCGTGGACGTCGTGGCCGCCCCGGAGCCGCCGATCGCCGTCAACGACCACGTCACCGTGGTGGCCGGCCAGCCCGTCACGGTCGAGCCCCTGCGCAACGACACCGACCCCAACGGTGACACGCTGCGCCTGGTGGGCGTCGCGGACGCCGCGCCCGCGGAGATCACGCCGAACCTCGACGCCGGCACGTTCGGCTTCGTCTCGACCGAGCCCGGCTCGTACGACGTCACCTACCAGGTGAGCGACGGCCCCTCGGCGACCACCGGCCTGGTGCGGGTGGACGTCACCGAGCCGCCGGCGCAGGACGAGGGCGTGCCCGTGGTCGTGGCCGACCAGGCGCTGCTGCCGACCGGCGGCTCGACGCTCGTCGACGTCCTGGCCAACGACACCGACCCCGCGGGCGGCGTCCTGGTGGTCCAGTCCGTCGACGTGCCGGCGGACGCCGGCGTGAGCGTGGCCGTGCTCGCGCACGACGTGCTGCGGGTGACCGAGGTGCGCCGCCTCGACGGGCCCGTGACGGTCCGCTACACCGTCTCCAACGGCAGCCGCTCGGCCACCGGCGAGGTCCGGGTCGTGCCCGTGCCCGCGCCGGACCGGCTGCAGCCGCCGGACGCCGCGCCGGACGAGGTCACGGTGCACGCCGGCGACGTCGTGACGATCCCCGTGCTGCGGAACGACTCGCACCCGGACGGCCTGGAGCTGTCGCTGGCGCCCGAGCTCGGCGAGACGCCCGACCCCACGCTCGGCGAGGCGTTCGTGGCCGAGGACGTGGTGCGGTTCAAGGCCGGGAGCCAGGGCGGCACCGCCTACCTGGTCTACGAGGTCACCGACCCCAACGGCCAGAAGGACTCCGCCCAGGTCACCGTGCACGTGCGAGAGGGCGAGGAGAACAGCGCGCCGCGGCCGCCGGACGCCGAGCTGCGGCTGCTCGCCGGCTCCGCCGCCCGCGTGGACCTCTCGCTCGACGGCGTGGACCCCGACGGCGACTCCGTCACGCTCACCGGCGTGGCCACGGCGCCCGCCAAGGGCACCGCCCGCATCGTCGACGGCTTCCTGGAGTACCAGGCGGGTGCCACGTCCTTCGGCACCGACACCTTCACCTACGCGGTGCAGGACGCCCGCGGCGCCACCGCGACCGGCACCGTCCGCGTCGGCATCGCCCGCGCCGCCGACGGCAACCGGCCCCCGGACCCGGTCGACGACGAGGTCACGGTGCGCCCCGACCGCACCGTGGCGGTCCCCGCGCTGCGGAACGACTCCGACCCCGACGGCGACCTCGTGAGCCTCGTGGCGGACGGGCTGGAGGGCGCGGTGGAGCTGCACGGCGAGGTGGTCGACGACCGCGTCGTCGTCACCACGCCGAAGGCCGATGCGGTCGACGCCTTCTACTACACGGTCGAGGACCCGCACGGGGCCCGGGCCGGCGCCGCGATCACCGTGACCACCAGCAGCGACGCCCCGCTGCTGCGGCCCGTGGCCCGCGACGACGTCGTCACGCTGGAGCAGGCGTACGGCAACCCGACCGTGAGCGTGGACGTGCTCGCCAACGACGAGGACCCGGACGGTACCGCCGACGCGCTGACCGTGTCGGTCGACGACGAGCGGGTCACCGTGGCCGAGGACGGCACGCTGGAGGTGCCCGTCACGGACCGGCGCCAGATCGTCACCTACACGGTCACCGACCGCGACGGGCTCGAGGCCCACGCGTTCGTGCACGTGCCCGCCGTGCCGGGCGGCAACCGCCCGCTGCCGGTCATCGCGCCCGGCCCGCCGCTCGAGGTGGTGGCCGGCGAGCCGCTGACCCTCGACCTGACCGAGATCGTCACGGTCGCCGAGGGGCGCGAGGCCCGGATCACGGAGGAGCGCAGCGTCAAGGGCGTCGAGGGCAGGGCCGAGGTCACCGGTCCGCAGCAGATCGTCTTCACCGCGCCCGAGGACTACGCCGGGCCGGCGTCGGTGACGTTCGAGGCGACCGACGGCTCCGGCCCCGACGACCCGGAGGGCAACGTCGCTCTGCTCACGCAGCCGATCACCGTGCTGCCGGTGCAGAACATGCCGCCGGAGTTCGTCGGCGCCACGCTGCAGGTCTCCGCCGGCGAGGAGGCCACGCTCGACCTGTCGCGGGCGGCCACCGACCCGGACGGCGACGACCTGGTCTTCGCCGTCGACGGCGCCGGCAGCGGGATCACCGCCGCGATCGAGGGGTCCGTGCTGCGCGTGCAGGCGGAGGCCAGCGTGCCCAGGGGGACGGCCGTGCCGGTGACCGTCAGCGTGCGCGACGGCGAGAACCCGCCCGTGACGGGCCGGGTGCAGGCCGAGGTCGTCGCCTCGACGCGCCCGCTCGCGCGCGCCAACCCCGACCGCGTGGACGACGCCCACCAGGGCGAGCCCACCACCGTGCCGGTGCTCGCGAACGACACCAACCCGTTCCCGGAGACGCCGCTCGAGCTCGTCTCCGCGGTCGTCGAGACCGGGCGCGCGGACGCGCCCCGGATCTCGGGCGACGACGTCGTCGTGACGCCCGCCGCCGACTTCGTCGGGGTCATGGTGGTGCGCTACCGCGTGCAGGACGCCACGGGCGACCCCGACCGTCAGGTCGAGGGGCGCGCGCAGGTGACCGTGCTGGGCCGGCCGGAGGCGCCCCGCGCCCCGCAGGTGCAGGAGGTGCGGTCGCGCACCGTGGTGCTCACCTGGGACCCGCCGGCCGACAACGGCACGCCGATCACCGGGTACACGGTGCGCACGAACGACGGGCACGCGCAGGAGTGCGCCACCACCACGTGCACCATCACGGGCCTGACGAACGACGTGACCTACACGTTCACGGTGACGGCCACCAACGACGTGGGGGAGTCCGACCCGTCGCCCGCCTCCGAGGAGGCGCGGCCCGACGAGCGGCCCGACCCGCCGGCGCCGCCGACGCTCGAGTTCGGCGACCGGAGCCTCACCGTGACGTGGACGAACAGGACCTACACGGACCGCTCGCCGATCCAGTGCGTCAACCTGGAGATCTCGCCCGCGCCGAGCTCGGGCGCCATCCAGAAGACCTGCCTGGCGGGCGGGTCGGTGACCTGGACGGGCCTGACCAACGGCGTCGCCTACAAGGTGCGCGCGCAGGCGGTCAACGCCGCCCCGGAGCCGTCGGAGTGGGGCGACTACTCCGCCGAGGAGGTCCCCGCCGGCGTGCCGGTCACCCCGGCCGCGCCCACCGCGACCCGCGTCAGCACCGCCCTGGGCGGCCAGGTGCAGGTCTCCTGGCCCGCGCCGGACGGCAACGGCGACGCGCCGTCGGCCTACCGGCTGGAGGTCCTCGCCGGCGGGGGCGTGGCACGCACGCTCACCGTGGCGGGCACCTCGCAGACCGTCCAGGACCTCGACCCGGCGACGACCTACGCCTTCCGGGTGTCGGCGCAGAACAAGGCCGGCTGGTCCGAGGTCGGCCCGCAGTCGGCCGCCGTGGTGCCGTACGGCAAGCCGGCGGTGCCGGGCGGCATCGCGGCGTCGCTCATCGACGGGGACACGTCGGGCAAGGCCCGCGTCACGTGGGACGCCATCGCCGGCTCGGCGTTCTACGGGCCCGGCGGGTTCTACGAGGTCCGGGCCGACGGCGCCGGTGCGCGGCAGGCCACCTCGCCGTACACCTACGACGGGCTGAGCAACGGCACCGCCCACTCGTTCCAGGTGCGCGCCTGCAACGCGTACGACTGCTCGGACTGGTCCGGCGCCTCCAACGCGGTCACGCCGTACACGACCCCGGGCTCACCGGGCGTGACGTGGCACCAGAGCGGGACCAACGGCGGCTACTTCACGGTGACCCGGCCCAACAGCGACGGCGGCAACGCGATCACCAGCGTCCAGTGGCAGTACAGCGGCTCAGCCGGCGGGAACGGCACGAACGGCGGCTTCCCGTTCGACGTCGGGGTGCCGGCCGGCTACGACCGCAGCTACACCCTCGAGGCACGCGCGTGCAACGCCGCCGGGTGCGGGCCGTGGGGCCGCGCGAACGGCAACACCGCGCCGAAGCCGCAGCCGTCGTTCACCGTCGGCCGAGGCAGCCCCACCTTCTCGGGCACGTGCACGGACCCTTCCTGCGCCTCCCTCACCCTGACGATCCGCGACGCCCAGCCGAACGCCGCGTTCAGCTACATGTGCCAGGCCTCGAACGGCGCCATCGGCACGAGCCGGCAGACGAGGATGCGCGACGGCACCGTGGCGCGCACGGACGGTAACGGGAACTTCGGGCCTCTGGAGGCGTGGTGCCACTACGGCTACAAGGGCAAAGAAGTCTGGATCGAGACAGACATCGGCACGACCAACCGCATGATCTGGTGACGACCGGGCCCCGTCCGGCACCTGCTCCACCCACGACCGAACACGAAGGAAGAGACACGACCCGATGAGCACCATGACCCCGGAGCAGGCCGCCTGGTTCGCCCAGACCTTCGACCGGCTGGTCGGCAACGTGGGCCAGGCGGTCCTCGGCAAGGCGCACGTGGTGCGCCTGACGCTGACCTGCATGCTGGCCGAGGGGCACATGCTCCTGGAGGACGCGCCGGGCACCGGCAAGACGATGCTGGCGCGCTCGCTGGCCGCGAGCGTGCACGGCACGAACAACCGCATCCAGTTCACCCCGGACCTGCTGCCGTCCGACGTCACGGGCGTGACGATCTACGACCAGCAGTCCGGCCGGTTCGACTTCCACCAGGGCCCGGTGTTCGCCTCGATCGTGCTCGCCGACGAGATCAACCGCGCCTCGCCGAAGACGCAGTCGGCGCTGCTGGAGGTCATGGAGGAGGGCCGGGTCACGGTCGACGGCGTGCCGCACCCGGTGGGCCGCCCGTTCATGGTCATCGCGACGCAGAACCCCATCGAGCAGGCGGGCACCTACCGGCTGCCCGAGGCGCAGCTCGACCGCTTCCTCATGAAGACGTCGGTCGGCTACCCGGACCACGCCTCGACGGTGGAGATCCTCTCGGGCGCCGCGGTGCGCGACCGCAGCGCGGGCCTGCAGCCGCTGGTCACCACCCAGGCCGTCGTCGAGATGTCCGAGCTGGCCGCGACCACGCACGTGGACCCCGCGGTGCTGGAGTACGTCTCGCGCCTGACCGAGGAGACCCGCGAGGCGCCCGAGGTGCGGGTCGGCGTGTCCGTGCGCGGCGCGCTCGCGCTGGTGCGCTGCGCCAAGGTGTGGGCTGCCGCGCACGGGCGCAACTACGTGCTGCCCGACGACGTCAAGGAGCTCGTCCAGCCGGTGTGGGCGCACCGCATCACGCTCGACCCCGAGGCCGAGTTCGCGGGGGCCACCGCGGCGCAGGTGCTGGACCGCATCCTCACCACCGTGGCAGCCCCGCAGGAGAAGGCCCACGCATGACGCAGGGCAGGACCGGGCGGGCCGCCGCCGCCCGCGGGGCAGCGCGCGGCGCGTGGCGCGCCGCCGGGCGGGCCGTGCGTCCGGCGCTGGAGCGGGTCGACGCCGCCGCCCGGCGCGTCGGCGAGGCGGCCCGTCCCGTCGTGGGCCCGGTGGCCTCGGCGGTGAGCCCCTACGGCTGGGCGGTGCTGCTGGCCGCCGCGGTGGCCTGGGCGCTCGGGCTGGCGTTCTCCTGGCTCGAGCTGCTGGTGGTCGCGGTGCTGCTCACGGTGGCGCTGCTCGCCGCCGTCGGGTTCGTGCTGGGGCGCTTCCGCTACACCGTCGGGCTCGACCTCGCCCAGCGCCGCGTCACCGTCGGCGACCGCGCCGTGGGCCGTCTCGACGTGCGCAACGAGTCGTCGCGGGCGCTGCTGCCGTCGGTCATGGAGGTGCCCGTCGGCACCGGCGCCGCCGCGTTCCCGGTGCCGCGCCTGGCCGCCGGCGCCGCCCACGAGGAGATCTTCACCGTCCCCACCCGCCGCCGCTCGGTCATCACGGTCGGCCCGGTGCGCTCCGTGCGCGCCGACCCGCTGGGGCTGCTGCGCCGGGAGGTGCGCCTGACCGACCGCGAGGAGCTGTTCGTCCACCCGGTCGTCAAGAGCCTCGCCGGGTCCTCGACGGGCTTCCTCAAGGACCTCGAGGGCCGCGTCACGCAGGACATCTCCAACTCCGACGTGTCGTTCCACGCCCTGCGCGACTACGTGCCCGGCGACGACCGCCGGCACATCCACTGGAAGACCACCGCCCGCACCGGCCAGCTCATGGTCCGCCAGTTCGAGGAGACCCGCCGGTCCCACCTCGCGGTGCTGCTCTCCACGCGCGCGGAGGACTACGCCGGCGACGACGAGTTCGAGCTCGCCGTGAGCGTCTGCGGCTCGCTGGGGCTGCAGGCGATCCGCGAGGACCGCGGCGTCACCGTGCTGGTCAACGACGGCCGCCTGCGCGGCGACGACCGCACGCGCCTGCTCGACGACCTCGCGCGCGTCGAGGCGGTGCCCTCGAGCACCCGGCTCGTCGACGTCGCACGCGTCGCTGGCGCCACGGTGGGGGACGCGTCCGTCGTGGCCTTCGTCGTCGGCAGCGGCGTCGGCGCGCGCGAGCTGCGGGCCGCCTCGGCCCGCCTGCCCCAGGAGGTGCACGTCATGGCGCTGCAGTGCGTGCCCGGCGCGGCGATGAGCCGCGACACCGTCGCGGAGCTGACGGTGCTCACCCTCGGCAGCCTCGGCGAGCTGCCCCTGGCCATGCGGAGGCTGAGCGACGCATGAGCGACCGCACCAGCTCCCCGACCCCCGCGCCGGAGTCGACCGCCGGGGCGACCGGCACGAGCACGAGCACCGGCACCGGCACCCGCGCCTCGCGCCGGCTGCGCCCGTCGGACCGCACGGGCTCCACCACCCGGCGCGGTGCGACCACGCGCTCCGCCGGCGACGCGGCGCCCCGCGCCGTCACCCCGGCGGGCGCCGGCGACGGCCTGGCGCTGCTGCTCCTGCTCGGCACGGTCGTCGTCGGCTTCGGTCCCGTGTGGGGCACGACCGGCTACCTGCGCCCCGCGGTCGGCGGCGCGCTGCTCGGCCTGCTCGTCGCCTGGCTCGGCGCCTGGCGCCGCTGGCCCCTCCTGCCCGTGGCGGCGGCCACCGTCGCCGCCTACCTGCTGCTCGGCGGCGCGCTCGCGCTGCCGGGCACCACGGTCGGCGGCGTGCTGCCCACCCTGGGCACGGTCCGCGAGCTCGCGCTCGGCTCCGTGCACGGGTGGAAGGAGTTCGTCACCACGGTGCCGCCGCTGCACTCCTTCCCGGACCTCGCGGTGGTGCCGTTCTGCGTGCTCTACCTCGTCGCCGTCGTGGCCGGCACCGTCGCGTGGCGCGCCCGGCTGGCGGCGTTCGCGCTGCTGCCCGTGGCGGCCGGCCTGGTGGCCACGATCCTGCTCGGCACCGTCGAGCCCGCGCTGCCGGTGGTCCAGGGCCTGGTGGCCGGCGTCGTCGGCCTGCTGTGGGGCGCGCTGCGGGTGATCGAGGCCCGCGTGGGCAGCCACTCGGTGCTCACCGACTCGAGCCGCGAGGCGAGCCGCCGCCTGCGCTGGTACCGCCTGCGCACCGGCGCCACGATCCTCGGCGTCGGCGCGGTCGCAGCGGCGCTCGTCGCACCCGTGCTGCTGCCGGCCGCGCCCCGCACGGTCGTGCGCGACGTCATCACGCCGCCGCTCGACCTGCACGAGTTCGTCAGCCCGCTCGTGGGCTTCCGCAAGTTCGCCAAGGAGCAGCGCGAGGACGAGCTGCTGCGCGTCGAGGGGCTGCCCGCCGGGGCGCGGCTGCGGCTGGCCACGCTCGACACCTACGACGGCGTCGTCTACGACGCCTCGAGCGACCAGCCCGGCTCGGGCGTCTACACCCGCGCGGGCGAGGAGATCGCCACGGCGGACACCACGCCGAGCCGCGAGCTCGAGGTCGAGGTGCTCGGCTACGCCGGCGTGTGGGTGCCGGACGCCGGCAGCCTCACCGGCATCACGTGGACCGGCGACCGCGTCGATCAGCTCGCCGACTCGACGTACTACAACGTCACCACGCGCACCGCGCTGGTCACGGCCGGGCTGCGGCCGGGCGACGGCTACCGCCTGCGCGCCCAGGTCGCGCCGCCGCCCACCGAGGAGGACCTGCGGTCCGGCGAGATCGTGGAGGACACGCCGCTGCCCCCGCTGCCGGAGGACGCCGTGCCGGGCTCGGTCGCCGCCAAGGCCGCGCAGTTCATGGGGGAGGAGACCGACCCGGTCGAGCGGCTGTTCGCGCTGCGCGACGGGCTCGTGGCCTCGGGCATCTTCTCCAGCGGACTGGAGGACCAGGCGCCGTCGCGGCCCGGGCACTCGGCCGACCGCGTCGACTCGCTGCTCGCGGACGACGAGATGGTGGGCGACGACGAGCAGTTCGCCGTCGCGCTCGCCCTCATGGCGCAGCAGGCGGGCATCCCGGCCCGGGTGGTGATGGGCTTCTACGCCGACCCGGAGACCGACACCCGCAAGGACGGCGAGAGCTACACGGTCACCGGCGCCGACGTCCACGCCTGGGTCGAGGTGCCGTTCGAGGGCTACGGCTGGGCGCCGATCGACGCGATCCCGGACGAGGACAACAAGATCCAGCCCGAGCTTAAGAGCGAGGAGGTCCCCAAGCCCCCGGTGCTCGAGGACCCCGAGCCGCCGGAGGAGCCGGCCGACGCCGTGCCCGGCGACGTCCAGGACGAGGACGACGAGGAGCAGGACACCGAGGGCTTCGACTGGGGCCTGGCCGCGCGCATCGCCGCGGCCGTGCTGATCCCGCTGGCGGTGCTGCTGGCGCCGGTGCTGCTGATCCTGGCGCTCAAGGCGCGCCGGCGGCTGGTCCGCCGCACCGCGGGCCGGCCGTCCGACCGCGTGGCGGGCGGCTGGCGCGAGGTGCTCGACGCCGCCACGGACCTCGGCGCGGCGGTGCCGCAGGGCGCGACGCGCCGCGAGGCCGCCGGCGTGCTGGTCGCCACGCTCGAGGCGCCGGAGACGGTGCCGCTGGCCCACCGGGCCGACGCCACGGTGTTCGGCGCCGCCGAGCCCACGGCCCAGGAGGTCGAGGCGTACTGGGCCGAGGTCGAGGCGCTGCTCGGCGGCCTGCACGCCCGCGTCCCCCGGCGGCAGCGGTGGCGCGCGCGCCTGTCGCTGCGCTCCCTGCGCGGTGCCCGCGGGTGGGCGGCGCTGCGCGACCTGGTGCGACGCAAGCCGTCCGGCGGCCCGGGGCAGCCCGGGACCGACGGCGAGACGAAGGGAGAGGCATGAGCGTGTGCGACGTCTGCGGGTCGCCGCAGGCCGCGCCGGGGCCGTTCTGCACGGTCTGCGGCACGCCGCGCGGCGACGGTGCCGCGCGGGGGGCGGAGCACCCGGTCGGGACGACGACGGAGCCGGAGCTCGTCGCCGCCACCCGCCGGGGGACGCCCCCGGCCGAGGAGGCGCCGGCGCCGCTCGCCGGCGTGGGCCGGCGGTTCGCGGTCGCGGTGCTGGACGCCCTGGCCGCGTCGGTGCCGCCGTGGCTGGTCCTCGTGGTCGGGACGGCAGTGACGGGCGACGGCCTGGCCGCGGCGACGACGCCGGCGGGCGCGGCCGACCTGCTCGCCGCCCTGGCCGGCTGGTACCTCGGTGCCGGGCTCCTGTCCCTGGCGCTCTGGCTCGGGCTGTGCGCATGGGAGGGGCGCACGGGCGCTGCCGTGGGCGGGCGCGTGCTCGGCGTGCGCACGGTGGACCAGGACTCCCGCCGGCCGATCGGGTTCGGCCGCGCGGTGCTGCGCTCGCTGGTCGTGGGCCTCGGGTCCCTGGTGCTCGGCCTCGGCTGGGTCTTGGTGCTCCTGAGCCCGTTGTTCGACGCCGGCGGCCGGCTGCAGGGCTGGCACGACAGGGCGGCGCGGTCCGTCGTCGTGCGCGCCGCGGGCCGGGAGCCACGCCCGGCGGCCGCCCGGCCGGCCGCCGCCCGACCGGCTGCCGCAGCGCCGGCCGACCCGTGGGCGTTCCCCGTCGGGGCGCCGCCCGCGGACGGCATCGTCACCGGCGTGCCGGGCGGGTCCGCGACGCCGGCCCCCGCGCCGTCTGCCGCCGCGGCCGCGACGCCCGCGCACCCGGGGCCCGCGCAGCTTGGGCCCGCGCAGCCGGAGCCCGAGGAGGAGGGGTGGGACGCGACGCGGCTGTCCGCCCCGGCGGCCGCCGGCGTGCCCGACGGCGGGGCGCGGCTCACGGCGGCGCCCGTGCGCCCCGTGCCGCTCGAGCTGCCCACCGGCGCGGTGCACGTCGTCGCCGGGCCCACGCTCGTCGGACGTGACCCGCAGGCCGCCGACGGCGGCTGGGCGCTGCTGCCGCTCGACGACCCGCGGCGGTCGGTCTCCAAGACCCACGCGGAGCTCGGCGTCGACCACGGTGGGTTGTGGGTCAGCGACCGCGGCTCGACCAACGGCACTGTCGTCTCGGCGCCCGGGGCGCCGCCGCGCGTCGTCGAGCCGGGCGCCCGGGTGCGGGTGCCGGCGGGCGCGTCGATCCACCTCGGGGAGTACCGCGTGACCGCGCGGGAGGCGAGCCCGACGGGGGAGGCACGGGTGGGGGAAGCATGAGCGGCGCCGAGGGGGTCGTCCTGGCGTGGGGCGCGGCGACGCACCGCGGGGCGCGTCGCACGCTCAACGAGGACCGCTACCTCGTGACGCCGTCGCTCTTCCTGGTCGCCGACGGCATGGGCGGGCACGACGCCGGCGAGGTCGCCAGCACCACGGCCGTCGACGTGCTCGGCGGGCTCGGCGCGCGGGGTCCCGTGGGCCGCGACGACGTCGCGCAGGTGCTCGCCGCGGCGCACGAGCGCGTGCGGGCCATCGCGACGCAGCCCGGCCGCGGCGCGGGCACGACCGTCTCGGGCGTCGTGCTCACCGAGGTCGACGGGGTGCCGCAGTGGCTCGTGGTCAACCTCGGCGACTCGCGCACCTACCTGATGACCCGCGGCCGGCTCGAGCAGGTCAGCGTGGACCACTCCGAGGTCCAGGAGATGGTGGACGCCGGGATGATCACGCGCGCCGAGGCGATGACGCACCCGCGCCGGCACGTCGTCACCCGCGCCCTCGGGTCCCTCGACGCCCCGCAGCCCGACCTCTGGTTCGTGCCCGTCGAGTCCCACGACCGGGTGCTCGTCTGCTCCGACGGCCTGACCAGCGAGCTCACCGACGAGCGGGTCGCGCACGTGCTGCGCGAGACGCCCGACGCGCAGGCCGCCGCGGACCGCCTGGTGGCCGAGGCCCTCGCCGCGGGCGGCCGGGATAACATCACCGTCGTCGTCGTGGACGCCGTCGCGCTGTCCCAGGCGCCCGGGGGCGGGCTGCCCGGCGACGACGCGGACGAGGACACGCGTCCTCGCGCGGCCGCGGTCGGGGCCGGCCGGTGAGGCCGCGCGGTCCGGACGGGCGGCACGTCGAAGGAGGGGACCGAGACATGGGTGTGCGCTACGCCGCCGGGGCGGGTCGCGCCGTCGTGCGGGGCGACGTCGTCGTCGCGCTGCGGCAGCCGCCGGAGCCCGGCGTGCTGGACCGCCTGTGGGAGGCGCTCGACCCCGCGCAGGACGCCGAGCCGGGCGTCGTCGACGCCCTGCACGTGCTCACGGACGGCGTGGGCGGGATGCACCGCGTGCCGCCGTTCGCGGTGGCCGTGCTCCGGGCCGGCGACGCCCACGTCCTGGTGCGCGGCGCCTGCGCCGTCGAGCTCGAGACGCTCGACGGCGGCGCCGTGACCGTCGACGGCGTGGGCGTGGCCACGTGGTCCGAACGGACGGTGCCCGGCGTGGCCGGGCTCACCGTGCGGGTCGACGGCGGCACCGGGCTGCTGCCGGTGCAGGGCACGTGGCCGCTGGCCGGCGGCGTCGTCGCGGCGGGCGCCGTGGGCGTGCGCCCGGCCCTCCCGGCCGGCTCGGCCGCCGTCGGCGAGCCGGCGGCGGTGCCCGAGGAAGCCACCGTGCTCGCCGCGCGGCCCGCGGCGGGCGCCGAGGCCTCGCCCGACACCCTGCTGCCCGAGCACAGCACCATCGGTGGCACCGTCGGCACCGTCGCGCCCGCCGCGGCCCTGCCCGACGCCACGGCCCTGCCCGACGCCGCGGCCGCCGTCGGGACGCCGGCGGACGACCCCGTCGAGGAGACCTACGGGCACCTGTGGGGGCAGACCGTGATGCGCGGCGTGGAGGCCGCGGCCGTGCGCCCCGAGGAGTCCGAGGATCCCGGCGAGCCCGACGACGCGGACGGGGCAGCGCACGCCGCGCCGTCCGCGCCGTCGTTCGCCCCGCCGGCCGCGCCCGAGCCGGATCCCACCACTGTCGCCCCGCCCGTCGACCCCCCGGGGGCTGCTCCCGTCCCCGCTGCGCCCGCGCCGGCCGCGCCCGCCGGCCTGCCCGAGCCGCCGCCCGGCGTCCTCGCGGGCGTCCCGAAGGTCTGGGACGCCTCGCCGGTGGCGCCGCCCGCCCCTGCTCCTGCTCCTGCCCCTGCCCCTGCCCCGGCCACCGCGCCGCCGGCACCGCGGCCACCGGTGGACGACCTCGACCACGACGGCAACACGGTGCTGTCCTCGGCCGTCGCCGGCCTGCGCGGCGCCGCCGTGCCGGCCCCGCCCGGCGCGGCCGGCACGGACGCCGCCGCGCCGCCGGAGCCCGCCGCCGGTCCGCAGATCCTGGCGCGCACCTGCCCGCAGGGGCACGCCAACCCGCCGTCGTGGGAACGGTGCCGTACCTGCGGCGCGGAGCTGACCGGGGACGCCGCCCTCGCACCCCGTCCGCGGCTGGGCCGGATGCGCACCTCCGGCGGCGAGGTCGTCGAGCTCGACCGCACCGTCGTCGTCGGCCGCCGGCCGCGGGGCCCGCGCACCGCTGGTGGCGACGCGGCCCGGCTGGTCACGGTGGACAGCCCCAGCCAGGACATCTCCCGCTCCCACGTGGAGGTGCGGCTCGAGGGCTGGCACGTGCTGGTCAGCGACATGGCCACCACGAACGGCACCACGCTCGTGCGGCCGGGTCAGCCGCCGCAGCGCCTGCACCCCGGCGAGGGCGTGCTCGTCGTCGACGGCGACGTCGTGGACCTCGGCGACGGCGTGACCCTGACCTTCGAGGAGATCTGGTGAGCAGCAAGCGGCCGCCGTCCGCCCCGCCGCGCATCGAGGGCTTCGAGTACGTCTCGCTCGTCGGGTCCGGCGGGTTCTCCGACGTCTTCCTGTACCAGCAGCAGCGCCCGCGCCGCCGGGTGGCGGTCAAGGTGCTGCTCAGCGAGCGCACCGCCTCCCAGCGTGCCGCGTTCGACGCCGAGGCCGACCTCATGGCGACGCTGTCGACGCACCCGTCGATCGTCACCATGTACGAGGCGTCCATCGCCGAGGACGGGCGCCCGTACCTGGCGATGGAGTACTGCTCGCGCCCCAACCTCGGCTCGCGCTACCGCACGGAGCGGTTCTCGGTCGCCGAGGCTTTGCGGGTGGCCGTGCAGATCGCCGGCGCGGTGGAGACGGCGCACCGCGCCGGGATCCTGCACCGCGACATCAAGCCGGCCAACATCCTCGTCACCGACTACGGCCACCCGGTGCTCACCGACTTCGGCATCTCGTCCACGCTCGACGACGCGCGCGCGGCCGAGGGCATGTCGATCCCGTGGTCGCCGCCCGAGTCGTTCGGCGACCCGCCGGTCTCCGGGGTGGCCACTGACGTGTGGGCCCTCGCGGCGACCCTCTACACGCTGCTCGCGGGCCGCTCGCCGTTCGAGGTCCCCGGCGGCCCCAACGGCAGCGCCGACCTCGTCGCGCGCATCGAGCGCGCGCCGCTGCAGCCCACGGGGCGCGACGACGTACCGGCCTCGCTCGAGCGCGTGCTCGCCACGGCGATGGCCAAGCGACCCGAGTCGCGCTACCCGTCGGTGCTGGCGCTCGCCCGCGCCCTGCAGCACGTGCAGACCGAGCTGCGGCTCGCCGTGACCCCGATCGACCTGCTCGACGACTCCGGCGAGGTCGCGGAGGAGGAGCCCGACGACGAGCCCGGCACCCGCCTGCGCAGCGTCACCTCGATCGACCCGGCGGCGGCGCCGGTCGCGCCGCGGCCCGCGAGCACCCCGGCGTGGTCGCCGCAGGCCGAGGCGAGCGAGGCGACGGCGCTGCGCGAGGTCCGCGCCGTCGGTGACGACGCCGTGGCGGACAGCACCATGCTGCGCGCCGCGGCGCCGGACGATGCCGCGGCGCCCACGGCCGAGCCCGGTTCGGCGCGCCGGGGCCTCGGGATCGTCGTCGGCGTCGCCGTCGCCCTGGTGGCGGTCGCCGGCGTGCTGTGGGGCGTGCTCGGCGGGGGTGACGAGGAGCCGGCTGCCGACGCCGTGGCGCGGCAGACGGAGTCGCCCACCGGACCGCCGCGCGACAACATCGGCTCGCTCGTGCCCGCCGTGCGCGGCCTCGAGGGCACGGTGGCGGGCGACCGTGCGACGTTCACGTGGCAGCCGCCCACCGACTCCCAGGACGGCGACCGCTACGCGTGGCGCGTGCTGAGCCTGACCGAGGAGAACCTCTACCAGCCCATCGAGGGCACCACCGTCACCGTGCCGCTGTCGCCGGACGGGCAGACCTGCGTCGAGGTCGTGGTGGTGCGCTCCGGCAAGCAGTCCGCCAGCCCCCAGGATGCGTGCGTCTCATGACCCAGCCCAGCACGGCCGACGCCCCGGCCGCGACCCCCGTCCCCGCGGCGCCTGGCGGCCGCCTCGCCGTCGAGTTCTGCGGGGAGTGGTTCTACCCGGACCCGGACGGTGCGCCCTTCGAGGTGGGCCGCGACGGCGACCTGGCGATCGACGACAACCCGTACCTGCACCGGCGGTTCCTGCAGTTCACCCACGAGGGCGGCATCTGGTGGCTCGCCAACGTCGGGTCGCTGCTGTCGGCCACGGTGTGCGACGCCGGCGGGGGCGTGCAGTCGTGGGTCTCGCCCGGCAACCGGCTGCCCGTCGTCTTCCCGGCCACCCAGGTGGTGTTCACCGCCGGTCCCACCACCTACGAGATCGGCGTGACGCTCGAGGGTGCGCCGTACCACCAGGTGCAGGCCGTGGACGAGGAGGACGGCGGCGCGACGACGATCGGGATGATCCCGTTCACCCGCAGCCAGCGCCAGCTCATCGTCGCGCTCGCGGAACCGCTGCTGCGCCGCGACGGCACGAGCCTGGCCCAGATCCCGTCGTCGGCGTCCGCCGCGGCGCGCCTGGGGTGGACGACCACCCGGTTCAACCGCAAGCTCGACAACGTCTGCGAGAAGCTCGACCGCATCGGCGTGCAGGGGCTGCGTGGCGGGCCCGGGTCGCTGGCCACCAACCGGCGCGCCCGGCTCGTCGAGTACGCCGTCGCCTCGCGACTGGTCACCGGCGCGGACCTGCCGCTGCTCGACGAGCCCGGCGAGGGCGACGAGTGAGCGCCGGTCCCACGCCCGGCCGCGTGCTCGTCGCCTGGCCGGTCGCGGCCGCGGCGGTCGTGCTCGTCGTCGCCGTCGCGCTCGAGGTGCTGCTCCACGGGGCCGGGACGGGGAGCTTCGCCGACCCGTACCGGGCGGCCGGCCGCGCGCTGACCGCCGGGAGCACCTGGGCGGCCGTCGGGCTCGCCGCCGGGGCGGGCCTCGGCGTCGGAGCGGTCCACGCGGTCGTCCTGCGGCGCCGCGGCTGACCCGCACCAGCACGAAGCAGCACCACCAGCACGATCACCAGCACGATCACCAGCACGATCACCAGCACGATCACCAGCACGATCACCAGCACGGCACGAGGCAGGGGAAGCATGCACGTCAAGGCCACGCTGCGCCGCGTCGACGGCACCGCGGACGACGTCGTCATCACCGCGGACGCGGGCGCGACGATCGGCGAGATCGCCGCGACCGTCGCGCGCGTCGACCCGCACGGCGGGTACGGCGACCCGGACGCACCGCGCACGCTCGAGGCGCGGCTGCCCGGCCAGGAGCAGCCGGTGCGGCTGCCGCAGGACGCCGCGCTCGGCGAGGCGTGGATCGGCTCCGGCGCCGAGATCGCCGTCGTCGACCTCTCGCTGCCCGGCTTCGACTACCCGCGCTCGCAGGACGTGCGCGCCCTGGTGCGGGTCGAGGGCGGCCAGGTGTTCCAGCTCACCGAGGGCAGCTGGACGGTGGGCCGCGCGCCCGAGTGCGACGTGGTGCTCGACGACCCGCTGGTGTCGAAGAAGCACCTGCGGCTCGACGTCTCCGAGACCGTCGACGTCGTCGACCTCGGGTCCGCCAACGGCACCCTCGTGGACGGCGCACCGGTGACGCGGCTGCGGGTCGACGGCGTGCAGCGCGTCGTCGTCGGCGACACCGCCGTGGTCGTCGAGCGGCGCCGCGAGGCGGCGCGCATCAGCGGCGTCGCGCCCAAGGCGGGGCCGGTGCCGTTCACGCGCTCGCCCCGGGTCGAGGCGCGCTACGCCGGCGAGACGTTCGAGGCGCCGGACGCGCCCGACGAGATCGAGCCGCGGGAGTTCCCGTTCCTGGCGCTCGTCGCGCCGATCCTGCTGGGCCTGACGATGTTCTTCGTCCTGCACCGGCCCACGGCGCTGCTGTTCGTGCTCATGACCCCGCTCATGCTGCTGGGCAACCACCTCACGCAGGGGCGGCAGAACCGCAAGCGGCTCGAGCGCCAGGTGCAGCGGTTCGACGAGCGGCTGGAGTCGCTGCGCACCGCGCTGGCGCGGGAGAAGGAGCAGGAGCGCTCCGTGCGGCTGCGCGAGGCGCCGGCCACCCAGCACGTGTTCGTCGAGGCCATGCGGCACGGACCGCTGCTGTGGACGCGCCGACCCGAGCACTGGAGCTTCCTCAACGTCCGGTTCGGCCTGGGCACCATGCCGTCGCGCAGCTCGATCAAGACCGGCGACCGCGGCAAGCTGCTCAAGGAGCACCAGGAGCAGCTCGACGCCGTCGTCGCGCAGTACGACACGGTCGACGGCGTGCCCGTGGTGGAGAACCTCTACGACGCCGGAGCGCTCGGTTTCGCGGGCCCGCCGCCGCGGGTGGCCGGCTCGCTCAACGCGATCCTGCTGCAGCTCACCGGCCTGCACGCCCCGAGCGAGCTCGTCGTGACCGCCATGGTCAGCCCCGTGTGGACACGGACGCTGGAGTGGCTCACCTGGGTGCCGCACACCTCCAGCCCGCAGAGCCCGGTCGACGGCCTGCACCTGGCCGACTCGGCCACGGGGGCCGCGCGCCTCGTGGCGCAGCTCGAGGAGCTGGTCGCCACGCGCCTCAAGGTCAACCGGCCGCGCCGGCGCGGGGCCGTCGACGAGGACGACGCCGCGATCGAGCGCGGCGCCGACGTCGGGGCGTCCGCGCACGAGGCCGGCACGAGGTCGCCGATCCCCGCCGTCGTGGTGGTGGTGAGCGACGACATCGACGTCGACCGTGCCCGCCTGGTCCAGCTCGCCGAGCAGGGCCCGGACGCCGGCGTGTACCTGCTGTGGGTCGCCACCGAGGCCTCGCGCCTGCCGGCAGCCTGCCGCACCTTCGTCGACCTCGGCGCCGCACAGCCGCGCGTCGGGCTCGTGCGGCTCGGCCGCTGGGTCGAGGACGTGCAGCTCGAGGAGCTCGACGCAGCCGCTGCGCTCGACTACGGCCGGCGCCTCGCGCCGGTGTTCGACGCCGGAGCCGTCGTCGAGGACGCCAGCGACCTGCCGCGCTCGGTGTCGCTGCCGGCCCTGCTGGGCCACGACCCGTTCGAGTCGGCCGAGGCCGTGCTCGACCGGTGGCGGCAGAACCAGTCGGTGTACGACCGCACCGGCCAGGCGCGGGCGCGGCGGCGCGCCGGGTCGCTGCGCGCCGTCGTCGGCTCCGCCGGCGTGGACGCCCAGCACCTCGACCTGCGCTCCCAGGGCCCGCACGCCCTCGTGGGCGGCACGACCGGCGCGGGCAAGTCGGAGTTCCTGCAGGCGTGGGTGCTCGCCATGGCCGCCGAGTACAGCCCGGACCGCGTGACGTTCCTGTTCGTCGACTACAAGGGCGGCTCGGCGTTCGCCGACTGCATCCACCTGCCGCACAGCGTCGGGCTGGTCACCGACCTGTCGCCGCACCTCGTGCTGCGGGCCCTGACGTCGCTGCGCGCCGAGCTGCACCACCGCGAGCGGCTGTTCAACCGCAAGAAGGCCAAGGACCTGCTCGAGCTGGAGAAGCGGGGCGACCCCGAGACCCCGCCGGCGCTGGTCATCGTCATCGACGAGTTCGCGGCCCTGGTCAGCGACGTGCCCGAGTTCGTCGACGGCGTCGTCGACGTCGCGCAGCGCGGCCGCTCCCTGGGCATCCACCTGATCATGGCCACCCAGCGCCCCGCCGGCGTCATCAAGGACAACCTGCGCGCCAACACCAACCTGCGGGTGGCGCTGCGCATGGCCGACGCGTCCGACTCCACCGACGTCGTCGAGGTGCCCGACGCCGCCTACGTCGACCCCAGCATCCCCGGCCGCGGCCTGGTGAAGACCGGCCCGGGGCGCGTGCAGGCGTTCCAGTCCGGGTACGCCGGCGGATGGAGCACCCGCGCGCCGGAGCGCGCCAAGGTCGCGGTCGCCGGCCTGCGGTTCGGGCGCGAGGAGGCGTGGGAGGAGCCGGTCGACGAGGCGGCGGCGGCCGCCGCCGAGGACCTGGGCCCCAACGACCAGCAGCGACTGGTGGCGCGCGTGCGCGAGGCGTTCGAGGCCGGTGGCCTGCCGACGCCGCGGCGCCCGTGGCTCGACTCGCTCGCGGACGTGTACGACCTGACCCGCCTGCGCCAGCGCACCGACGCCGAGCTGCTGATCGGCGTCGCGGACCTGCCGCAGGAGCAGGCGCAGCGGCCGGTGTACTTCCTGCCCGACCTCGACGGCAACCTCGGGATCTACGGCACCGGCGGCTCGGGCAAGTCGACGGCGCTGCGCACCATCGCCACCGCCGCCGGCATCACCCCGCGCGGGGGACCCGTGCACGTCTACGGGCTGGACTTCGCCTCCGGCGCCCTGCGCATGCTCGAGGCCCTGCCGCACGTGGGGGCCGTGGTGCGCGGCGACGACGGCGAGCGCATCGTCAGCCTGCTGCGCATGCTGCGCGACGAGCTCGAGCGCCGCGGCGAGGCGTTCGCCGCGGTCTCGGCGTCGAACATCACCGAGTACCGGCAGATCACCGGCCGGCACGACGTGCCGCGCATCCTGCTGGTCGTCGACGGGTTCGCCGCCTTCCGCGACGACTGGGAGGTCGGCACCGGTCGCTCCGAGTGGTTCGACGTCTTCCGCGACCTCATGACGGAGGGCCGCGGCCTGGGCATGCACGTGGTCTTCACCGCCGACCGCGCGGGCGCCGTGCCCACCTACGTCAGGTCGCTCGTGCAGCGCAACGTGCTGCTGCGGATGACCGACGACGGGTACCTGTCCTTCAACGCGCCGCGCGACGTCGTGACCGCGACGTCGCCGGCCGGGCGCGCCGTCGTCGACGGGCTCGAGGTGCAGGTCGCCGTCGTGGGCGGGGCGAAGGCCGTGGCCGACCAGGCCGCGGCCACCGAGCGGCTCGCGGCGTCCATGCGCCGTGCCGGCGTGGCGCCGGCGCCGGCGGTGCGCGTGCTGCCGCAGTCGTACTCCGCGGCCGAGCTGCCCGACGCCGTCGACGGGCGCCCCGTGCTCGGCCTCGACAACGTCGGGCTCGCGCCCCTGGCGTTCGAGCCGACCGGCGCGATGGTGGTCTCCGGCCCGCCCGGGGCCGGGCGGAGCAACGCCCTGGTCGCGATCGCGCGCGCGGTGCAGCGGGCCGACCCGAAGGCACGCTGCTACCTGTTCGCGCAGACCCGCTCGGCGATCGCGGGAGAGCTGGCGTGGGAGGACGTCGCCACCGGCCCGGACAAGGTCGCCGAGCTGGCCAAGGACCTGCTCGCCGCCGTGACCGACGAGGACGTCGAGCCCGGCATCGTCGTCGTGATCGAGGGCATCAACGAGTACCTGCAGACGCCGGCCGACAAGCCGATCCAGGAGCTGACCAAGGCGATGCGCAAGAGCGACCACCTGCTCGTCGCGGAGGCCGAGACCGCGGCCTGGGGCTCGACGTGGCCGCTGCTGGCGGAGGTCAAGAACGCCCGCCGCGGGCTCCTGCTGCAGCCGGAGAACCTCGACGGCGACACCATCCTCAAGACGTCGCTGCCCCGTGCCGCCAAGGGCGAGTTCCCGGTGGGCCGTGGCGCGTACGTTGCCCGCGGCAAGCACGTGCGCGTGCAGCTGCCGCTGGTGATCGACGGCTGAGGCGTGGCGGGCGTCGGGCGGCCGGGGGCCGAGGGATGGGGACCGCTCCCCATCGACGGTGCTCGCGGCCTTCGCTAGCTTGACCGCAGCAACGGAACTCGACTGCAGGGGACGGGGATGGCCGGGTACGACCTGAGCATCGACATGGGGACGCTCTCGCAGCTCGCAGGCGACCTCACGACGATCGTGAGCGAGCTCGAGAACGCCGACGACAACGCGGGCGACGCGGCCGAGGCGACCGGGCACGACGAGCTGCGCGACCGGGTCGCCGACTTCGCGGCCAAGTGGGCGATCAAGCGCGAGGAGATGCTCGGCGACGTCAAGACGCTCAGCGACATCCTCAACCAGATCGTCGACACCTTCACCGAGGTCGACACCGAGCTGGGCAGGGCGCTCGAGGACTCGGTCGAGAAGGCCGCGAAGTAGGCCGGGGGGAAACCATGGCAGACACGCCGTACCAGGAGCTCCAGGGGTCGCCGGCCCTGGTGGCGTCCAAGGCTCGCAAGTACATCGAGATCGCCGACGCCATCCAGCGCTCGACCAGCGCGCTGAAGAAGATCTCCGACGAGATCGAGACGAAGTCGCTCGCGATGGACGAGACCCGCGAGAAGGCGGAGAAGGTCCGCGAGAGCATCGAGAAGGCGCAGGACCGCTACCGGGAGACCGGCTCGGCGCTGCAGGACTACGCCACCGCGCTGCGGGCGGCCAAGGACGACGCCCACAGCGCGATCCTCGAGATCGACAAGGCCGAGGCCGAGCTGGCGGTGGCCCGGACCGCGCAGCACAACGCGGAGCGGCACGAGTCGGGCCTGCCTGCGACGGCCACCCCGCAGGAGGCGGTGGAGGCCCGCACCGCGAGCAGCCGCGCGGGCGACCGCGTGTCGGACGCCGAGGGCGACCTGGCCTACTGGCAGGGCCGCTGGCGCGAAGCGTCGGAGGCCAAGGACTCCGCCGCCCGTACGGCCGTCGGGCGCATCGAGGAGGTCGTCACCGGCAAGAACACCCACGGCCTGAAGGACGGCACCTGGGACAAGGTCACGAAGGCCTGGGACTCGTTCTACGAGCTGGCCAAGGTCGTGTGCGACGTCGCAGGCTTCCTCGCGATCTTCTTCTCCTGGGTCCCGGTCCTCGGCCAGGCCCTGCTCATCCTCGCCGCGGCCGGCGCGATCCTCGCCGTCGTGGAGGCGGCGATGAAGTGGAGCAAGGGCGAGGGGTCGTTCTGGGGAGTGCTCGGCGCCGCCGGTCTCGCGGCCCTGTCGCTCTTCGGCGGCAAGGCCATCAGCTCGATCGCCCAGTACTCCAAGGCGCGCATGATCGTCCAGACCTCGGCGCGGATGTCCGGCTCGACCGCCCGGGCGACGTTCGGTCGCAGCGCGATCACCAGCGCACGCAAGGTCTTCGCGCAGACCACCGGCCAGCGCGTCACCGAGGTCATCAAGTCGCCGTTCGTCCGGTCCACCACGGACAAGGCCGTCGCGGGCATGTTCCGCAGCGGCAGCTACGGCCACGGGTTCAGGACGCTGTTCCCCAACCCGTTCACCGGGTCCGGCATGCGCGCGCTGTTCACGAACGACGACGTGAGCGACATGCTGAGGATCATGAACACCGACGGGATCCGGATGGACACCGTCAGCACCGTGACGTCGTCGGTCGCGGTGGGCCTCGCCTACGCCAACAACGCCTACGCCCAGGGCAAGAACCTCGTCGACTTCGCGACCGAGGCGGCCGCCGGCGACTCGGGCCAGGCCGCCAAGCCCGGCGCCGACATCGCCACGTCACCGTTCGGCGGCCCCTACGGCAAGATCGTCGGGTACGGGGCGCAGCTGATCGACAACCCGACCGACGACGCGGTGACCGTCCCGTGACGGCACGCCTCGTGGGGTTCGACCTCACGCTCCCGGAGGCGTGGGTCGTGCTGCCGCGCGCCGTGCCGGACGTCGACCGCTGGGCGCGCGAGACGGCGGAGGCGCTCGTCGCACGCAGCGGGCGTGCGCCCGCCACGACCGGGGTGGACGCGCGGCCCGGGGACGAAGCGCTGGTCGACCCTGCCGTGGCGCTCGCCGACGGCATCGCCGGGGTGGCGCTGGTGGCCGCCGACGCCGGGGTCGCCGGGATGGAGACGGCCTTCCTGGTGCGCCGCCCGGACCTGGGCCGGCTCGACGCGATGCTCACGCTCGTCGCGCAGCAGGGCCTGTCGGCCGAGGCGTTCGACGCCGACCTCGAGCGCGTCGTCGCGGACGGCGAGGAGAACTACCTCGTCGCCGCCGAGATCCGTGGTGACGTCCCCGCCGGCGAGGTGCGGGGGCTGCACCTCATGATCGGCCACACGGTGCCCCACCTGGGGGAGGGCGTCGCCCACCTGGAGGAGCGCGTCTCGCTCGGTGTGTTCGCGCCCGGCTGCCCCGACATGGTCGAGGTCACCGCGATCGCCAACGGCGTGGGCGCGTTCGACGACCTCCCGCAGGCCGTGCTCGACCTGCTCACCGGGCTGACGCTCGAGACGGAGGTGGCCGCGTGACGCGCGCGGTGGGTGCCGCCGGCGGGCGGCTCCGGTTCGTCCTGCCGGGGACGTGGGCCAACGTCCCGCTGGACGACGCCGAGGTCACCGCACGCTTCGTCAAGCAGTTCGTCCGACGTCAGGTCGGCCGCGCGGACCGGCTGGCGCGCGCCCGCCGCGAGGCGGCCACGGAGCTGACCCGCAACGCCGCGGACGCGGCCGCTCTCGGCGCGCACACGTACCTGATGTCGCTGGAGCTCCTGCCGGGCGTGCCGTTCCCGGCGGCGATCGTCGTGTTCGACGAGGGGTGGCCCGACGCGGCGCGCGCGACGCTCGAGCGGGGCGACGTGGCCCAGGCGCTCCGCGAGGCGTACCCGGCGGCGGAGGTCGCGCCGCAGCGGAACGGGCCCGTGGCGCGCGGCGTCGAGATGACCCGCGCGACGACGGACTCCGGGCAGGAGCTCGTGACGATGCGCCTGGAGTACCACGTCCCGTACCCGGACCGCTCGCGCTTGCTGATGGCGCGGGTCAACGTGCCGAACATCCCGGCCGCCGAGCCGTTCGCCACGCTGTTCGACGAGATCATCGACTCGGTGACGTTCACGGACGGGCCGGGGGCCGGCCACGGCCCGGCGGCGGCCGAGGCGGCCGCGGCTGGTAGCGTCCGGTGACCGTGGAGGATCTGCCCCGGTCGGACACCGCCCCTGCCGTGCGCCCGCGGAGCCGCGCCCAGCTGGCGCTGCGTCCGCTCGCGTACCTGTTCCTGGCGATCTTCTGGAGCGCGATGGGGCTCGTGTTCTTCGCGCTCGGCCCGGGCTTCCTCCTCTACGCGCTCCTCGACGGGGAGCTGACGCTCGGCGAGCAGTGGCAGAGCCTCGTCTCCCAGCCCTCGGAGATGGTCGCGTTCGTCCTCGCGGTCCCGCTGCTCTCCCTCCTGTGGGGTTCCGCGGTCCTGTGGATGCTGCCGTGCGCCTCGTGGCCCCTGGCTGCGCTGGCGTGGGTCCACTTCGTGCGGTCGCTGCGCCCCCGCTTCGCCGGCGACGCGCTGTCGTACACGACGGGGGCCGGTCGGGGGCAGACCTTCGGCATCACCGCGACCAACGTGGCGCTGTCGCTGCAGCCGGTGCACCGGTCACGCTTCACCGACCTGCTCATGCGGTTCTACTGGATGGGCTGGACGCCGCGGTGGCGCGAGATCGGCTGGGCGATCCCTGCGGGCCTGGCCTGGCTCCTGTACGTCGTCGTGGTCGCCGCCGACGCCCCGCCCGTGCTGCGCGTCGTCCTCGCGCTCGTGGGTGCCGCGCTCGTGGCCCTGACGGTGGTGAGGCTCCGCGAGGAGTGGCGCGCCCGGTACGACCCGACGTTCGCCCGGCGCGGGGCCGCGGTGCGGCGCAGCCGCCCGGAACGACGCGTCGGCGACATGTCCGCGGTCGAGCGCCGCGAGCGGCTCGAGGAGCTGCGGCGGGCGCGCGATCGCCGCGCCGGCGAGCGCTGACGTCGACGGGCGCAGGGGGTCGACGGGGCGGCACCGTAGCCGGTGCCCCGGGCACCCATGGGGACTCCTCCCCATCGACCTGGGCAGCGCGCCTCCTCTACTGTGCTGGCAGGCGGTACGGCCGAGGGGGCCGGCCCAACGAGGGAGGAATCCTGACATGGCGAACATGAACGTGACCTACGAGGAGCTCAACTCCACCGCTGACCAGCTCACGCAGGGTCAGGCCCAGCTCGAGGACACGCTCAACATGCTGCAGACCCAGGTGAACAACCTGGTGGCCTCCGGCTTCCAGACCGACGCCGCGTCGGGCGCGTTCCAGCAGTCCTACGACGACTTCACCAACGGCGCCAAGCAGACCATCGCCGGTCTCGAGGGCATGTCGCAGTTCCTCAAGCAGGCCGCCACGACGCTGCAGGACGTCGACTCCCAGCTGGCGCAGGGCATCCGCGGCTGACGCCGCTGCACACCGCGGGGCGGTGCCGGGCTCGGGCCTGGCACCGCCCCGCTGTGTTCGGTCGCCGTCCCCACTTCTGCACGCCCCGCTGCTGCGCGGCGCGGGCCGCCCGGACGCTCGCCGCGGGAGAGGCGGTGGGTGCGCTGCTGCTCGGCGGGTGCACCGCGGGCGGCGAAGGGACGGGGGAGCCGCCGTCCTCAGCGGGCACCACCGCGGGCGACCGCGGCGCGGGTCCCAGCACCGCGGCCGACCCGGAGGCGGTGGTGGAGACCCTGTCCCTGACCGCCGGCGGCGGAGAGCTGGACGTGGACGTCCACCCGCTGGTGCGGTCGGCCGGCCACGTGGTCCTGACGCTCGACCTGCGCCCGGCGTCGTCGCCCGACGAGGACGGCGGCCTGCTCCTGGCGGGGCTGCTGGACGGCGAGGTGCTGCCGGACCGGGCCGCGCAGGGCGGCGCGATCCGCCTGCTCGACCTGGAGGCAAAGGCGGTCTACCTGCCGGGCGTCGGAGACGACGGGCGTGCCGTGCGCCGGCTCGCCGGTGGTCAGACGGCGACCCTCGCGGCGGTCTTCCGCGGCATCGAGGGGACGGACACCGTGGCGGTCCAGGTGGCCCTGCGGCCCTCAGCCCGCGAGCCGCGCGAGGCTCAGCGCCGCCGCCGCGCCGGCCAGCATCCACGGTCCGAACGCGAGCGCGGTGTGCCGCGTCGCGCGCCGCGTCATCACCAGCGCGAGCGCGGCGAGCCCGCCGAGCAGGAACGGCAGCACGCCCGTCCACCACACCGCGTCCCAGCCCGCCCACCCGGCGGGCAGGCCGAGCAGCACGGCGAGCTTGACGTCGCCCAGGCCCAGCCCGCGCCGGTTCACCAGGTGCAGCAGCAGGTAGGCACCGCCGAGCACGGCTGCGGCGGCGACGGACCGCAGGAGCCTGCCGTCGTCGTCGCTCGCCGCGCCGGCGAGGCCCAGCAGCAGGGCCGCGGCCGCCACGGCGGGCAGCGTCACGGCGTCGGGCAGGCGGTGCGTGCGGGCGTCGACGACGCCGAGCGCCGCACCGGCCACCGCGGCGACGACGAACGCCGGCGTGGCCCATGACGGGCCGCTCGCCCAGACCGCCCATCCCGCGGCGGGCGGTGCGAGCAGCGCGACGGCGCGTCGGTGCGGCGCCAGCTCGGCGCGCAGCCGGCGCGGAAGGCCGGTGTGGGTCCTCGACGCGGCAGCGGGCACGCCTCGCATGCTAGGCGGCGCCGGGCCCCGGCCGCCCGCCGTCGTCCACAGGGCCGTCGTCCCGGGCTCCGGCCGGTTGGGCCAGCCGGGAGTGGCGCCGGGAGTAGGCGAAGTAGATGACCATGCCGATGGCGAACCAGGCCGCGAACCGCAGCCACGTGACCGGGTCCAGGAACGTGATGAGCCACAGCGAGAACACCACGCCGATCGCCGGGACGAACGGCACCCCGGGGCAGCGGAACGACCGGGGCAGGTCCGGGCGGCGGTAGCGCAGGACGATCACCGCGATGCACACCACCACGAACGCCAGCAGGATGCCGATGTTCGTCAGCTCGGCCGCCTCGCCGATGGGCAGGAAGCCGGCGATGACCGCCGCCGCGCCGCCCAGGATCCACGTCATCCGGGTGGGCACCTGGCGCGTGGGGTGCGTGCCCGACAGCCACCGCGGCAGCAGGCCGTCGCGGCTCATGGAGTACCCGACGCGGGTGGCGCCGAGCAGGAATGTGAACAGCACGGTGAGGATGCCGAGGATGGCGCCGACGGCGATCACCGCGCCGAGGGCGGGCAGACCGACGTCGGCGAAGGCGCTGGAGAACGCGCTCTCGGTGTCGATGTCGCGGAAGGTCACCATGCCGGTCAGGACCATGCAGGCGAGCACGTACAGCACCATCGAGATCGCCAGCGAGTACAGGATCGCCTTGGGCATGTGCCGGCGGGAGTCCTGGGACTCCTCGGCCGCGGTGGACATCGCGTCGTAGCCGAACACCGCGAAGAAGACGGTGGCCGCACCGGTGAAGGCGCCTCCGAGGCCGTAGGGGAAGAAGTCCTGCCAGTTGCCGGTCTGGACGTGGAACGCGCCGACGACGATCACCAGCGCGACGATCGCGACCTTGAGGTACACCAGCGACGTCTCGAAGCGCGCGGCCGAGCGCATGCCGCGGTTGAGCACCCAGGCGATGAGCAGGCACAGCAGCGCGGCGAACAGGTTCACCCGGTACGACCCGGCGGGCACGCCCTCGGTCTCCGTGCCCGGCGCGCCGGACATCCACAGCGGCAGCTCGACGTGCAGGAACGAGAGCAGGTCGTTGAAGTAGCCCGAGATGCCGATGGCGACGACGGCGACGATCGCTGTGTACTCCAGCAGCAGGTCCCAGCCGATGAACCAGCCCACCAGCTCGCCGAGCACGGCATAGCCGTAGGTGTACGCGGAGCCGGCCCGCGGGATGAGCCCGGCGAACTCGGCGTAGGAGAACGCGGCGGCGGCGCTCGCGATCCCGGCGATGAGGAACGAGATCACCACGGCGGGCCCGGCGGTCTCGTTCGCCACGGCCCCGGCCAGCGAGAAGATCCCCGCGCCGATGATGCCGCCGACCCCGATGGCCGTGAGCTGCCACAGGCCGAGGGTCCGTCTGAGACCGCCCCCGGTGTCCTCGGGCTCGATCTGCTCGATCGGCTTGCGCCGGAACACGCTGGTCGGTGGCGTGGACGCGGACATGGACAGCACCTCCTCGCGCTGGCGACGGCGGCACGCTATACCCGCCCGTCGCCACCGGCCCGCGGGGGCGGGCGGTGCGGGCCCCTCGGCCCTCAGCCCTGCGGCTCCGTCGGCCCGTCCCGGCCGGCGACCAGGTCGCCGCAGGTCGTCTCCTGGGCGGTGGCCACCACGGGGTCGTCGGCCGCCGCGCCCCGCGCCACGGTCCGGGTCTCGCCGTTGCGCGCCACCGCGCCGGCGTCGCCGAGCTCGACGAACGTCCGCGTGACCGTGAACGTCTCGCCGTCGTCGGACGCCGCGTCCAGCCCGGCCAGCCGCAGGCGGCCGGCCACCGTGGAGCAGCCGACGCCGGTGCCGTAGCCGGTGAACCCCTTGTCGAACGTGTACGGCTCGCCGGTCGGGCCGTCGGCGGTGGCGGCCTGCGTCGGGGTGAGGGCGCAGCCGGCGGCCGAGTACAGCAGCACCTCGCGCCCGACGTCCACGAGCACGATCGGCACCCCGCCGTCGTCGGTGCTCACGGTGGCGACGACGGCGCTCGCGGCGACCGGGGACGCCGACTCGACGGGCGCCGAGAAGGTCGCCCCGGACGCCGTGGTGATGCCCACCGCACGGTCCGCGCCGCCGGTGAGCCAGGCGGTGTCGGCCCGGCCGTCGCCGTCGACGTCGGCGACCTCGTGCGTGCCCGCGCCGTGCGGCGTCCCGCCGCCGGTGGCGGGGCAGCCGGCGGCCGCCGACGCCGGCGGGGAGGCGGGGGAGGCTCCGGGCGAGGTGGCGGCCCCGCCCGTCGGCGCGGCCGCAGCGGGGCCGGACGAGGTGGGCGACGCGCCGCCGGCCGACGGTGCGGCGCCGGAGCCGGCGTCGGAGGCGGTGCCGGACGGGGGCGCGCCGCCGGCGCACGCGGCGGTGGCCGCGAGCACCAGGCCGGCGGTGAGCGCCGCCGCGAGGCGGGCCCGGGCCGCGGCGCGGGGACGGGCGCCCCGACGTGCGTCGCGCGGGTCGCCGGACCGGACACCGTGCCGACCGCCGTGCCGACCGCCGTGCCGGAGGGAGGGGTCGCTTCTTCCGCCGCGGGTGCCGAGACTGGTCATGCCACGAGCCCATCACCGATCGATGCCCGAGGCATCTGGGAGGGACCTCGTGTGGAGATCGTGCGCTCGGCGCGAACCCGGGTAAGGCATGCCTCACCCGGCCGTAGAATCGAGGCCGAGCAAGCCAACGAACCGCGAACCGGAAGGCACCTTCCGCTGTGACCAGCACCCGCCCCCTGCGCGTCGCCATCGTCGGCGCAGGCCCCGCCGGCATCTACGCCGCGGACATCCTGTCCAAGACCGACCTCGACGTCTCGATCGACCTGCTCGAGCGCCTGCCCGCCCCGTTCGGCCTGGTGCGGTACGGCGTCGCGCCGGACCACCCGCGCATCAAGCAGATCATCGTGGCGCTGCACAAGGTGCTGTCCCGCGGCGACGTGCGCCTCCTGGCCAACGTCGACTACGGCGTGGACGTCAAGCTCGACGACCTGCGGCAGTTCTACGACGCGGTGATCTTCGCCACCGGCGCGATCAAGGACGCGGCGCTGACGGTGCCGGGCATCGACCTGCCCGGCTCCTACGGCGCGGCCGACTTCGTCTCCTGGTACGACGGGCACCCGGACGTGCCCCGCACGTGGCCGCTCGAGGCCAAGGAGATCGCGGTGCTGGGCGCCGGCAACGTGGCCCTCGACGTCGCGCGCATGCTCGCCAAGCACCCGGACGACCTGCTGCCGACCGAGATCCCGGCCAACGTCTACGAGGGCCTCAAGGCCTCGCCCGTCACCGACGTGCACGTGTTCGCCCGCCGCGGCCCGGCCCAGGTGAAGTTCTCGCCGCTGGAGCTGCGCGAGCTGGGCCACGTGCCGGACGTCGACATCGTCGTCTACCCCGAGGACTTCGACTTCGACGAGGGCTCGATGGCCGCGATCGAGTCCTCGAACCAGACCAAGCAGGTCGTCAAGACCCTCACGGACTGGACGCTCGTGGACCCCTCGACGCAGACCGCGTCGCGCCGCATCCACCTGCACTTCCTGCACCGGCCCGACGCCGTGCTCGGCGACGGCAAGGTCGAGGCGCTGCGCACCGAGCGCACCGCGCTGCAGGGCGACGGGACCGTCAAGGGCACCGGGGAGTTCCACGAGTGGCCCGTGCAGGCGGTCTACCGGGCGGTCGGGTACTTCGGCTCGCCGCTGCCCGAGATCCCGTTCGACGAGGCCAAGGGCGTCATCGCCAACCGCGAGGGCCGCGTGGTCGACATCGACGGCCAGCACCTTGACGGCGTGTACACCACGGGCTGGATCAAGCGCGGCCCGGTCGGCCTCATCGGCCACACCAAGTCGGACGCCTCCGAGACGATCCGCCACCTGGTCGAGGACGTCACGGGCGTCGGCGACGGCGGCGACGTCGCGAGCGGTGACCTCGCGGGCGGCCGCACGGCCACCCACGCGGACCCGCAGGCGGTGCTCGACTTCCTCGTCGAGCGCGGCGTCGAGCCCGTCCAGTGGGCAGACTTCGAGCTCCTGGACGCGCACGAGAAGTCGCTCGGCGAGCCGCACGGGCGCGAGCGTGTCAAGGTCGTGCCGCGCGAGGAGATGCTCCAGATCGCCAGGGGGCGCCTCCCGCGCTGAGCCGGCGGAGCGTACGGGCCCGGTGACGGTGGGAACCGTCACCGGGCCCGGCGCGTTGCTGGGGCAGGACCGGTTCCGGTGCCGGCACGACGACCGGGCCGGCGGACCGCAGGTCTGCAGGATCGGGAAAGGACAGGGATGGGCCACAAGCACTTCAACGGGCTCAAGACGGCGGCGCTGTTCGGCGTCATGTGGGCCGTGGTCCTGGGCCTCGGCTGGGTCGTGGGCGGCGGCACCGGGCGCTTCCTGTGGCTGTTCACGATGATCGGCCTGGTCATGACGTTCGTCGGGTACTGGAACTCCGACAAGATCGCCATCCGCGCCATGCACGCCTACCCCGTCACGGAGCTCGAGGCGCCGGAGATGTACCGGATCGTGCGCGAGCTGTCCACGGCCGCGCGCCAGCCGATGCCGCGGCTGTACATCTCGCCCACCCGGGCCCCGAACGCCTTCGCCACCGGCCGCAACCCCAAGAACGCGGCGGTGTGCTGCACCGAGGGCATCCTGCAGATCCTGAACGAGCGGGAGCTGCGCGGCGTGCTGGGGCACGAGCTGATGCACGTCTACAACCGCGACATCCTCACCTCCTCGGTCGCCTCGGCCCTCGCGGGCGTCATCACCTCGCTCGCGCAGTTCCTCATGTTCTTCGGCGGCGGCGACCGCCGCGAGGGCAACGGCAACCCGCTGGCCGCCCTCGCGATGGTGATCCTCGCGCCGATCGCGGCCACGCTCATCCAGCTGGCCATCTCGCGCACCCGCGAGTTCGACGCCGACGAGGACGGCGCCCGCCTCACCGGCGACCCGATGGCCCTGGCGAGCGCGCTGCGCAAGCTCGAGGCGGGCACCGCCGCGGCGCCGCTGCCGCAGACCCGCGAGCTGGAGAACGTCTCCCACCTCATGCTCGCCAACCCCTTCCGCGGCGCGGGGCTGGCGCGGCTGTTCTCGACGCACCCGCCGATGGACGAGCGCATCCGCCGCCTCGAGGCGATGGCGGGCGGCCCGGGCTCCATGGGTTACGGCGGCATCACGCGGTACTGACGCCGCGGCACTCATGCCGCGGTACTGACGCCGCGGTAGTTACCACGCGCGCGGCCCGGCCCGCGCCGTCAGCCGGCGTCGGCGAGCGCCTTCTCCAGGGCCTCGGCGACGCCGTCCGCGTCGTTGTCGCCGACGACGGCGTCCGCCTCGGCGAGCACGTGCGGGTGGGCGTTGCCGACGGCGATCGCCCGGCCGGCCCAGCGCAGCATCGGCAGGTCGTTGGGCATGTCGCCGAAGGCCCAGACGTCCGCGGCCTCGACGCCGAGGCGCGCGCACCAGCGGGCCAGGGCGGCGTCCTTGGTCACGGTGGGGGCCAGCAGCTCGGCGAGCCCGGCGGCGCCGGAGTACGCGAGGTGCGCGCGCTCGCCGGCGACCTCGCGCACCCGGTCGAGGAACGCCTCCTGCGCCGCCGTCGGGGCGTGCGGCGCGGTGGCCGGGCCCGATCCGGCAGCCCGGGACGCGCCGTCGCCGCCGGCGCGGGCGAGGATCTTGGCCACCGGCGGGGCGTCCGCGCCGAGCGACGCCTCCGGTGCGACCGGGCCCGCCGCGGCGTCGTCGTCGGCCGTCGCGCGGAACCCGGGGTCGAACGTGGGGCCGTCGACGCGCTCGAAGGCGAGGCGGACGCCCGGCACCGCCGCACGCAGGTCGGCCACGAGCGCCCGGGCGACGGCGTCGTCGAAGCCGCGCACGTCGAGCGCGCGGCCGGACGCCAGGTCCCACACGGCCGCCCCACCGAGGCAGATCACGCGCCCGTGCCCGCCCGCGGCGTCGGCGACCTCGCCCAGCCACCGCGGCGGGCGTGCGGTCACCATCACGAGCTCGACGCCGGCGGCCTCCACCTGGGCCAGCACCCGCCGCGTCCGCGCCGAGACGGTGCCGTCCGAGCGCAGCAGCGTGCCGTCCAGGTCGGTGGCGACGACGCGGGGGAGCGGCACGGTGCTCACGGGCCGGGAGTCTACCGACGCCCGCTCACGCCACCGCGGCCAGCCCCATCAGGAGCGCGGCCGCGACGAACGCCAGGACGACGAGCACGGCGAAGGCGACGACCGCCCAACCGAGCACGATCGCGGCGACCGCCATGCCGCGGCCGGCGGTCGGCAGCCCGGCGCGCCGGTCGCGCCCCGTCTGTGCCAGGGCGACGTGCCCGCAGACGGCGCCGGCCACGCCGGGGGCGAGCCCGAGCCACCCGCCGCCCGTCACGGTCTGGACGGCGAGCGCCAGGACGCCGACGAGGCTGCACACCAGGGCCACCACGGCGACCGGGTTGGTCCGCGGCGCCCCGGGGCCGCCGGCCCCGTGCCCGGGCGCCTGGTACGTCGGGGGGACCTGCCGGGGCGCGGCGTACGGGGGCGTCGGCGGCGGGAACGGGCTGCTCATGGGTGCCAGTATGGCGCCCTGACCTGCGGGTTCAGCGGTAGTTGACGAACTGCAGCGCGAAGTCCAGGTCGGCGCCCTTGAGCAGGGCGATGACTGCCTGCAGGTCGTCGCGCGACTTGCTGCTCACGCGCACCTCGTCGCCGGTGATCTGCGTCTTGACGCCCTTGGGGCCCTCGTCGCGCACCAGCTTGGTGATCTTCTTGGCGTTCTCGCCGCTCAGGCCCTCCTTGAGGGTGGCGCTGAGGCGGTACTCCTTGCCGGACGGCTTGGGCTCGCCGTCGCCGGTGTCCAGCGCCTTGAGCGAGACGCCGCGCTTGATGAGCTTGCTCTGCAGCACGTCGAGGATCGCCAGCACGCGCTCGGCGGAGTTGGCGACCATGAGGATCGCGTCCCCGCTCCAGGAGATCGAGGCGCCGACGTTCTTGAAGTCGTAGCGCTGCTGGATCTCCTTGGCGGCCTGGTTGAGGGCGTTGTCGACCTCCTGGCGGTCGACCTTGCTCACGATGTCGAACGACGAGTCGGCCACGGCGGCGCTCCTTCGGGTGGAGGGTCAGGTGCTGGTCGGTGCTGAGGACAACCGTAGCGGCCGCGGGGTCGCCGGGACCCGCCCGGTGGCCGCCCCGGCGGGCGCCCGGGCGTGCGCCTCAGCGCGCGGCGCGGGCGGCGACGCGGCTCGCGCGGGCCTGGCGGACCCCGTCCGTGGTGAGGATCACCAGGGCCACCCACACCAGGCCGAACCCGACCCACCGCGTCAGCGGCATGTGCTCGTGGAACACCACCAGCCCGCACAGGAACTGCAGCACCGGGCCGAGGTACTGGATCATGCCGACGGCGGTCAGCGGCAGGCGGCGGGCGGCCCCGCCGAACAGCAGCAGCGGCAGGCCGGTGATGACGCCGCTGGCCATGAGCAGCAGGACGTGGCCGGCGCCGTGCGCACCGAACGTCGAGGTGCCCTGCGCGGTGAGCCAGGCGAGGTAGGCGAGCGCGAACGGCGTGGCCACGACGGTCTCGACGGCGAGGCCGGGCAGGGCGTCCACGCTGCGCCCCACGCGGTTCTTCAGCAGCGAGTAGATGCCGAACGAGCAGGCCAGGACCAGCGCGATCCAGGGCAGCCCGCCGCCGGACCGGCCGGTGGAGATCACCACGACGGCGGCCGCGCCGAAGGCCAGGGCCACCCACTGCACCGGGCGCAGGCGCTCGCGCAGCACCACGACGGCGAGCAGGACGGTCAGCAGCGGGTTGATGAAGTAGCCGAGCGCGGCGTCGAGCACGTGCCCGGTGAGCACGCCGTAGACGTACACCGTCCAGTTGCACACGATGAAGACCGAGGCGACGGCGAGCACACCCAGCGTGCGCGGGGTGCGCAGCACGCGCACGAACGCCCCGAACGAGCGCGTGGCCGCCAGCAGCAGCGCGCAGAACACCAGGCTCCACACCACCCGGTGCGCGATGATCTCGAACGCGCCGGCCGGCTCCAGCAGCGGGAAGAACAGCGGCATCCCGCCCCAGATGACGAACGCGCCGACGCCGAGCGGCAGGCCCCACCGGTCGGGGGCGCCCGCGACGGGGCGCGCGCCGGCGGGGGCCGCGGGCGACGCGGTGTCGGCGGAGGTGGTGGCGGGCCCGGTGGCGGGCTCCGGGGCGCCGGCGACGGCGGTGGCCGGCTCGGGAGGCGGGGTGGTGCTCACGCCCGTCACTGTAGGGCGCGCCCGTGCGAGGTCCGCGATCGGCGTCGGAGGCCGATTTCGCGACTGGGCGGGTGGGCCGCTATCGTTGTGCCGCCCCGCTCCGGCGGGTGCGCACAACTCCACACCTGGCAGGTTGCCCGAGCGGCCAAAGGGAGCTGACTGTAAATCAGCCGCGTCATGCTACGGGGGTTCGAATCCCTCACCTGCCACCTCGGACGGGGCGTCGCCGGCAGGCGGCGCCCCGTCGTCGTACGTGCGCGGCGCTGCGGCCCCGACGGGTCGGGTGCGGGCACCGCTGCGGCGGTCCCGTCGCGGTGGCCCAGGTCACGGCGTCGCAGGGGCCCGATCCGCGGAATCCGGCCGATTTCGCGCTCGGCGCGGATCCGTGTAGTGTTTTCCCCGCTGCCCCGATAGCTCAGTCGGCAGAGCATCTCCATGGTAAGGAGAAGGTCAAGGGTTCGATTCCCTTTCGGGGCTCTGTGATCACGCGAGACCGCCCGTCCGGAAACGGGCGGGCGGTCTCGCGTCGAGTCACGTCGCGGCGGGGTAGCTCAGCTGGTCAGAGCGCACGACTCATAATCGTGAGGTCGCGGGTTCGAGCCCCGCCCTCGCTACCAACTCAGATCCGACGGTCCTGTGGACCATCGGCACGGCGGCCGGCGTCGTGCCGTCCCGAGATGCACGAGGCGCCTTCCGGGGGCGCGAGAGGTGACACACCATGGCTTCGAAGAGCGCGGACGTCCGCCCGAAGATCACGCTCGCCTGCGTCGAGTGCAAGGAGCGGAACTACATCACGAAGAAGAACCGGCGCAACGACCCGGACCGTCTCGAGATGAAGAAGTTCTGCCCGCGCGACGGCAAGCACACGCTGCACCGCGAGACCCGCTGACCCAGCGGTCCAGCACATCCCGATGACGGTCGCGCTGCCCGACCCGGCCTTCGCCGGACGCGAGTACCCCGCCACGCCGGCGTACTCCGTCGGCCGGGAGAAGGTCCGCGAGTTCGCGGCCGCCGTCGGCGCCCAGCACCCCGCCCACCACGATCTCGAGGTGGCGCGGGGTCTCGGCTATGCGGACGTGGTCGCGCCCGCGACGTTCGCCGTCGTCGTCGCGCAGCGCGCCGAGCAGCAGTACGTCGCGGACCCGGCCGCGGGGATCGACTTCTCCCGGGTGGTCCACGCCGACGAGCGGTTCACCCACCACCGCCCGATCGTGGCCGGTGACGAGCTCGTCACCGTCCTGCACGTCGACTCCGTGATGCACCGCGCCGGCATCGCGATGGTGACCACGCGCAGCGAGATCTTCGCCGTCGGCGCCGACGGCGACCGCGAGCCGGTCTCCACCGTCGTCTCGACCCTCGCGGTCCGTGGGGAGGGCAAGTGACCGAGGCCGTCTCCGTGGGTGCTCCCGCGCTCGAGGACCTCGCCGTCGGCGACGTCGTCGCCACCCGCACGCTCGAGCTGGACCGGCCCCGCCTGGTGCGGTACGCCGGCGCGAGCGGCGACTTCAACCGCATCCACTGGGACGAGGCGTTCGCCACGTCGGTGGGGCTGCCGAACGTCATCGCCCACGGCATGCTCACGATGGGCGCGGCCGTCGGCGTCGTCGAGGACTGGGCCGGCGACCCCGGTGCCGTCGTCGACTACCAGACCCGGTTCACGCGCCCCGTGCCGGTGCCGGCCGACGGCGCCGCCGCCGTCGAGGTGACCGCCACCGTCGGCGCGATCGACGCCGAGGCGCGCACCGTCCGCGTGGACCTCACCGTGGTGCACGAGGGCGTGAAGGTGCTGGGCAAGGCCCAGGCCGTCGTCCGCCTCTGACGCCGCCCGCCCACCCGGCCGAGATAGAGAGCCCTCCCGCCGAGATAGAGAGCAACCTCGCCGAAGTAGAGAGCCCTCCGCGGGACAGTCCTCTATCTCGGCGGGACAGCTCTCTACTTCGGCGGGAGGGCTCTCTACTTCGGCGATGACGCGGGGGCGAACGGGCGGCTTCAGCCCAGGTCCGGGGCCGGGCCCGTCGTGGTGCCCGGCACGAGACGCACCGGCAGGGTCGTGACGAGGGGCTCCTCCTCGGCGAGCAGCCCCAGCACGGCGCGGCCCAGCGCGGCGCCCTTCTCCGTCAGCGGCTGGTGCACGCTGGTGAGCACGTCGGGGGAGAGCCAGGGCATGTCGATGCCGTCGAACCCGACGATCGACACGTCCTCCGGCACGCGCATGCCCAGCTCGCGCGCCGCGATCACCGCCCCCGCGGCGAGCAGGTCGGAGTGCGCGAACACGGCCGTCGGCCGCTCCGACGCCGGGACCCACTGCCCGAGGATCTCGACCGCGGCGTCGCGCCCGTGCTCGACGAGCGAGGCGGGCGTCTCCCAGCTGAGCACCGGCTCGACGACGTCGCGCACGCCGTCCAGCCGGTTGCGGGCGGGCGTGCGGTCCGCCTGCGCGAGCCGGGCGGCGTCGATCGGCCCGGAGCGCTCGTCGCGCCCCAGCGGCAGCGTGATCTCCGCGATCCGCGTGTGGCCGAGGTCGCGCAGGTGCCGGACCGCCTCGGCGGTACCGGCGCGGTCGTCGATCCGCACCAGCGGCGCGTCCGCCACGGCGTGGCCCTCGCCGACGACGACCGGCACGCCGCGCCGCTGCAGCGCAGCGAGGTGCGGGTCGTCGGACAGCACGCCCCACACGAGCACGGCCACGTCCATGGCCGCCGACTCCACGAGCGGGTCGACGGGCGTCACGCGCGGGGACGCGTCGTCGACGGCGGCGGCCCGTGCGTCGTCGCCCGAGGCGGGGAACCGGTCGCTGCCCGGCACGAGCAGCACCCCGAGCCCCTGCTCGCCGAGCACCGTCATGAGCCCGTCGAGCACCTGGACGCTCACCGGGTCGCGGAACGCCCGGCCGGGCTGGTCGCCGATGACCACGCCGACGATCCCGGACCGGCCCGAGCGCAGCTGGCGGCCGAGCGGGTTGGGCCCGGAGTAGCCGAGCTCGGCGGCGGCGGCCAGCACGCGGTCGCGGGTCTCGGGCGTGATGGGCCCGGCGCCGGAGAACGCGAGCGAGGCCGTGGACACGGAGACCCCGGCGAGCTCGGCCACCCGGGCGAGCGTGGGGCGGCCCCCGGTGCTGCGGCCCATGGATCCTCCTCGTCGTGCGCCGGCGGGACGCCGGCACGGCGTGCGCCCGGACTGCCCGGGGAGCCGGGCGGCGGGACGTCGCCGCGACTCTACCCAACCCGCCGTCCCGCCGCCCGAAACGATTTGACGGACCGTCACGACTGCGGGAGCGTCGGGCATCGTGAGCACACGCGCGCCCGCCGGCCTCGCGCGCCGGACGTCCGCCGCCGCCTGGGCGGTCTTCGTCGTCTTCGCCGTGAACGGCCTCGGCGTCGCCAGCTGGGCGGCGCGCATCCCGGCCGTGCGCGACGGGCTGGGCTACTCCGAGGCCCAGATGGGCCTGCTGCTGCTGACCGGCGCCGTCGGCTCGGTCCTCGCGCTGCCCCTGTCGGGGATGATCTCCTCCCGGCTCGGCGCGGCGCGCAGCGTCGTGGCCTTCGCCGCCGTGTGCGCCGTCGGCTACGTCACCGCCTGCCTCGGCGTGCTGGAGTCCTCCCCGCTCCTCGTGCGCGCCGGCCTGTTCGTCGGCGGCATCGGCATCGGCGTGTGGGACGCCGCGATGAACCTCGAGGGCGCCGTCGTCGAGCAGCGGCTCGGGCGCGCCATCATGCCGCGCTTCCACGCGGCGTACTCCTTCGGCACGGTGGCCGGCGCGGGCCTCGGTGCGCTCGCCGCCGGCGCGGGCGTCCCGCTCGGCGTGCACGTCGGGGTGATCGTCGTGCTCGACGTCGTGGCCGTGGCGGTGGCGGTGCGCTGGTTCCTGCCCACGGTGGCCGGGGCGGCGGCGCACGCCGACGCGGCGGCCGGCGCCGCCGGGGCCGACCCAGGCACGGCCGTCCAGCCGGAGCACGCGCCGCACTCGTTCCGCGACACGCTGAGCACGTGGCGCGAGCCGCGCACCCTGCTCGTGGGCCTCGTCGTGCTGGCGGCGGCCCTCACCGAGGGCGCCGCGAACGACTGGGTCGGCCTCGCCGTCGTCGACGGCTTCGGCGCCGTGGAGTCGCTGGGCGCCCTCGGGCTCGCGCTGTTCCTCGCCGCGATGGCCGGCGCCCGGCTGGCCGGCACGGTGCTCATCGACCGGCTCGGTCGCGTGGCCGTGCTGCGGCTCAGCGGCGCCGCCGCCCTCGCCGGCGTGCTCGTCTTCACGCTGGTCCCGGTGCTGCCGCTGGCGCTGGTGGGTGTGCTGCTGTGGGGCGCGGGCGCGGCGCTGGGCTTCCCGCTGGGCATGTCGGCGGCCTCGGACGACCCGCGGCGCGCCGGCCTGCGCGTGGCCACCGTGTCGACGATCGGCTACTCCGCGTTCTTCGTCGGCCCGGCGCTCATCGGCCTGCTGGCCGAGCACACCGGCTACCGGCACGCCCTGCTCGTGCTGGCGGTGCCCGTGGCCCTCGGCCTGCTCGTGGCGGGCGCCGCGCGGCCGCTGCGGGCGGGCGACGACCGTGCCGCGGGCACGCCGTCGCACTGACCCGTCCGCGCAGCGCGAACGCGCTCCGGGGCGGCGCCCTCCCGGGGCGGCCTACCCTGGACCGGTGAGTCTCCCCGCGCCCAGCCCGACGACCGCCCCCCTCCTCGCCGACCTCACCACGCTGCGCGTGGGCGGCCCCGTCGACGCCTACGTCGAGGCCACCACGGAGGCCGAGCTCCTCGACGCCGTCCGCGCGGCCGACGACGCCGGCCGGCCGCTGCTGGTGCTCGGCGGCGGCTCGAACGTGCTGGTGTCCGACGAGGGCTTCGCCGGTGTCGTGGTGCGCGACCGCCGCAGCGGCATCACGGTCCAGGCCGAGGACACCTGCGGCGGCGCGAGCGTCACCGCGCCCGCCGGGCAGGACTGGGACGAGCTCGTCCAGGCCGCCGTCGAGAACGGCTGGGTGGGCGTGGAGGCGCTGTCCGGCATCCCCGGCACGGTCGGCGCCGCCCCGGTGCAGAACATCGGCGCGTACGGCCAGGAGGTCTCCGGCGTGATCGCCACGGTGCGCACCTGGGACCGGCTCGAGGCGCGCGTGCGCACGTTCGCCGTCGGGGAGCTCCAGTTCGGCTACCGGACCTCGCTGCTCAAGCGCTCGATGCGCGGCGTCCCCACGGCCGACGACCCCGGCGCCCCGTGGTACCCGACGCCGCGCTACGTGGTGCTCGAGGTCGGCTTCCAGCTGCGCCTCGGCACGCTGTCCGCGCCCGTCGCGTACGCGGAGCTGGCCCGCCGCCTCGGCGTCGAGGTGGGCACCCGCGCGCCGTCGGCCGACGTCCGGGCCGCGGTGCTCGAGCTGCGGGCCGGCAAGGGCATGCTGCTCGACGGCGCCCACGGCGCCGAGCCGGGCGCCGACCACGACCGGTGGTCCGCCGGGTCGTTCTTCACCAACCCCGTGCTGCCGGCCGACGCCGCCGACCACCTGCCGCAGGACGCGCCGCGCTACCCGGTGCGGTCGGCGACCCCGGAGACCTCCACGGGGCCGAGCCTCGGCGCGATCGACCCGACGCTGGTCAAGACCTCGGCGGCGTGGCTCATCGAGCACGCCGGCTTCGGCAAGGGGTTCGGTCTGGCGGGGGACCGCAGCCCGGCGCGGCTGTCCACCAAGCACACGCTCGCGCTGACGAACCGCGGCGGCGCCACCGCCGACGACGTCGTGGCGCTCGCCCGCGAGGTGCGTGACGGCGTGCGCCAGGCGTACGGGATCGACCTGGAGCCCGAGCCGGTGCTGGTCGGCGTCTCGCTGTGACCCCGTGGGCGCTGTGACCCCGTGGGCGCCGGCACCTCAAGCAGGCGCCGCCAGCCGGCCCCGGCCAGCCGGCCCTGTCCAGCAGAGGCCCGTCCAGCAGAGGCCCGTCAGTAGACGAGCACCCGCGTGCCCTGCGGCATGCCCCAGTCGTCCCAGAGCCAGTTCATCGCGGCGTTGGACACCCGCACGCACCCGTGCGACGCCGGCCACGGCGGGACCGAGCCCGAGCCGTGCACCGCGAACGCCCCGGTGAAGTACTTGGGCCGCCACATGCTGCCCAGCTCGAGCGTCGACTCGTGCATGCCGTCGGTCTCGCGGTAGACGGCGAAGTCGCCGCGCGGGGTGGTCGCCCGGTAGGTGCGGCCCTGCGCCTGGTACGACTCGCCGTTGCCGGAGGAGGCGTTCAGCACCCGGGTGACGCGGCCGTCGTCGACGGCGAGCACGAGCTGGCGGTCGAGGTCGATCTCCACCACGTGCCCGGCGTCCGAGCGCGGTCGCGGCACGACCCCGCCGTCGAGGGCCTCCTGGGTCCGGGGGCCGACCACGCCGTCGCGGGTCAGCCCGGCCGCCTTCTGCAGCGCCCAGACCGCCTGCTGGGTCGCCGAGCCGTACTTCCCGTCCGCCTCCGCGAGGAAGTAGCCGAGGTCCTGCAGCCGCTGCTGCAGGGCCACGACCTCGTCGCCCGCCGCGCCCCGCTCGAGGTGCTCCGGCTGCGTCGGCGTGGGCGACGGGTCGGCGGAGGGCTCGGCGGAGGGCTCGGTCGACGGGGACGCCGACGGCTCCCCCGAGGGTTCCGCCGACGGCGTCATCGAGGGCTCCGCGCTCGGCGTGGGTGACGGCGTCGCCGACGGCTCGACGGACGGGGTGGCCGAGGTGCTCGGCGCCGACGACGCCGAGGCGCCGCCGGACGCGGAGGCCGTCGGCGACGGCGCCGCCGTGTCGGCGCCCGGCCAGGCGCAGCCTGCGAGCGCCAGCACGGCGAGCGCCGCGCCGGCGCGCAGGGCGGCCCGGCGCAGGGGCGTGCGGCCGGTCGCCCCCTGGTGGCCCGTGGTCGTGCGTCCCCGCTGGCTCATCGCGTTCCCCTCGCCGTGCGTCCCCTGAGGCGTGCGCTCGCCCGTCCCCCCGGCGTGGGCTCGCCGCTCCACCGTGCCCGGGCGGAGGCGCGGGCGCACGGTGACGCGGCGATCGTCACCGATTCGTGACCCGGTCGCCGGCGGCGACCGCGTCGGCGGGGTGCCGGGTGCGCGCCACGTCGGGGTCGGCGGGCCCGGCGTCGGCCGGGTCGGGCGCGGCCAGCCATGCCTCGACGCCGGCGAGCAGCCGGGCCTTGGTGCCCGACGACGCCAGGCTCGCGCGGATCGACGAACGGGCCAGGTCGGCCAGCTGCGCGTCGGAGAAGCCGTGCACTGTGCGGGCCGCCTCGTACTGGTCCACCAGGCGCGCGCCGAACAGCAGCGGGTCGTCGGCCCCGAGCGCGACCTGCGCCCCGGCGTCGACGAGCGTGCGCAGCGGCACGTCCTCGAGGCCCGGGTACACGCCGAGGCTGACGTTCGACGACGGGCACACCTCGAGCGTCACGCCGGCGTCGACGACCCGGGCCAGGACCGCGGGGTCCTCGCTGGCGCGCACCCCGTGGCCCAGCCGGTCGGGGTGCAGCTCGTCGAGCACGGCGGTCACGTGGTCCGGGCCGAGCAGCTCGCCGCCGTGCGGCACCGACGCGAGCCCGGCGCGCCGGGCGATGCGGAACGCCCCCGCGAAGGCTGCCGTGTCGCCGTGCCGCTCGTCGTTCGACAGCCCGAAGCCCACCACCTCGCCGGGCCCGTCTCCGGCGTACTGGGCGGCCAGCCGCGCGAGCGTGCGCGCGTCCAGCGGGTGCTTCATGCGCGACGCCGCCACCACGACGCCCACCTCGAGGCCGTGCGCGGCGCTCGCGGCGCGGGCGGCGTCGAGCACGATCTCGACCGCCGGCGTGATGCCGCCGACGAACGGCGCGTACGACGTCGGGTCGACCTGGATCTCCAGCCGCCCGGAGCCCTCGGCCGCGTCGAGGCGGGCGGCGGAGTCCACGATGCGGCGCATGTCCGCCTCGGAGCGCACGCAGGCGCGCGCCGCGTCGTACAGCCGCTGGAACCGGAACCAGCCGCGCGCGGTCGCGGGCACGCGCAGCGGGTCGGCGTCGACGAGCGCGGACGGCACGCGGATCCCGTGCTCCGCCGCCATGTCCCGCAGCAGCGGCACGTCCATCGACCCGGTGAAGTGCAGGTGCAGGTGGGCCTTCGGCAGCAGGGAGAGGTCACGCATCTCGGCAGTCTGCCACCGCTCGGCGCCGCTCGACGTCAGGACCGGGGCGTCGTCTCAGGCGAGCCAGCCCCGCTCGCGCGCCACCGTCACGGCGGCCGTCCGGTCGTCGACCCCCAGCTTGGCGAACGCCCGCAGCAGGTGCGTCTTGACCGTCGCCTCGGAGATGTACAGCTCGCGGCCGATCGCCGCGTTGGACAGCCCGCGCGCCACGAGGCCGAGCACCTCCGCCTCGCGGGCGGTGGGGCGCTCGCCGGCGGTCCGCACCGAGGTCACGAGCCGCGTGGCGACCGTCGGGGCGAGCACCGTCTCGCCGCGCGCGGCCGCCCGGACGCCGGCCACCAGCTGGTCGCGGGGGGTGTCCTTGAGCAGGTAGCCGGTGGCGCCGGCCTCGACCGCGCGCAGGATGTCGGCGTCGGTGTCGTAGGTGGTGAGCACGACGACGCGGGTGCGCCCGGCGGACTCCCGCAGGAGCGCGGCGGTGGCGCCGACGCCGTCGAGCCCGGGCATCCGCAGGTCCATCAGCACGACGTCGGGCGCCAGCTCGCGCGCCTGCGCCACGGCGGCGGCGCCGTCCGGCGCCTCGCCGACCACCTCCAGGTCGGGCTCGCCCGCGAGCATCCCCACGATGCCGGAGCGCACCACGGGGTGGTCGTCGGCGACGAGCACCCGCACCGGCGTCACGTCCGGCGTCACGTCCGGCGTCACGTCCGGCGTCACGACGCCACCGCCGGCACCCGCACCCGCAGCGTCGTGCCGCCGGCGCGGCCGGGGCCGACGTCGAGCGTGCCGCCCACGGAGGTGACCCGCTCGCGCATGCCGCTGAGCCCGAACCCCTCGACGTTGCCGGCCGGCAGGCCGCGCCCGTCGTCCGTGACCTCCAGCTCCGCCGCGCCGTCGGCGCGCGCCAGCCGCACGACGACGGAGCGGGCCCCGGCGTGCCGGCGCACGTTGGCGAGGGCCTCCTGCGCCGCGCGCAGCAGCACGACGTCGGAGGCTGGGGCCAGGCCGTCGCCCGGCCCGACCTCGACCCGCACGCCCACGCCGGTCTCGGCGGCGAACCGGTCGCCGAGCCGGCGCAGCGCCTCGGCCAGCGTGGCGTCCTGCAGGGGGAGCGGGGCGAACGCCGCGACCAGGGCGCGCGCCTCGGCGAGGTTCTCGCGGGCGGTGGTCTCCACCACCCCCAGCCGGTCGCGCACGGCAGCCGTCTCGCCGCGGTCGAGCGCCGCGGTGGCCGCCTGCGCCTGCATCACCACGCTCGTGAAGCCCTGGGCGAGGGTGTCGTGGATCTCCTGGGCCATGCGCTCGCGCTCGGCGGCGACGCCGGCGCGGTGGTGCGTCTCGGCCAGCGCGTCCTGCGCGGCGCGCAGCTCGCACACGAGCCGCGCGTGCTCGTCAGAGCGCCGCATCGTCGTCGCCGTCCACATGCCCAGCAGGACGGCGAAGGCGAGCGCGACGCCCATCTGCGGCGCCGCCGCCACCAGGGACGGCACGTCGAACCCGTCCTCGAAGGCCATGCCCACGGTCACCGCGGCCGCCAGGACCGTGCTGGCCACGACGGCGCGCCACGGCGGCTCGAGCAGCATCCAGATCTGGGTGAACGCCGCGAACAGCAGGAAGGTCGCGAGGCCGCCCTGCGACACGGCCAGCGCCGTGCCCGCGACCAGGACGACGACGTAGGCGGTGGCGCGCCGCTGGTCGCGCGTGCGGGCCGCGCGGGCGCCGAGCGCGGCGTACGCGGCCAGGAGCACCGCCATCGCGCCGTAGGCGACCCACAGGCGGCGGCCCTCCTGGCCGCCGAGCGCCAGGGCGGCGGCCGTCAGCACGACGATCGCGACGAACGCGCCGTCCCACCAGCGCACCACGCGCTCCCAGTCGTCGACCGGACCCGGGGCGGCCGGCACGGCCGTCACCGCGCCGGCCGTCTCGCCACCGGCCCTCGCCCCGCCGGCCGAAGCCTCAGCGGCCGAAGCCTCACCCGTCGTCACGCCGCCTCCACCGGAACGTGCGGACCCCCACGACGAGGCCCGTCACCAGCCATGCGACCAGTACAGCAGCGGTGGCGCCGTGCTGCCACGACCCCCCGACCTCCAGCGTGGCCATGTCGTCGGGCAGGAACACCGAGCGCATGCCCTGCGCCAGCCACTTGAGCGGGAACACCGACGCGACGGACTGCAGCCAGCCCGGCAGGGCGTAGAAGGCGAAGAACACGCCGGAGACGAACTGCAGCAGCAGCACCACCGGGGTCACCACGGCGCTCGCGGACCGGCCGGAGCGCGGCAGCGAGGAGAACGCCACGCCGCACACCGTACCGGTGGCGGTGCCGAGCACGAACACCCAGGCGAACGTGGCCCAGCGCCCGGCGTCGCTCGGCAGCGGCACGTCGTAGGCGAGGGCGGCGACCGCCAGCAGCGCCGCGGTCTGCACCAGGGAGGTGGCCAGCGTCAGCAGCACCTTGCCCAGGAAGTAGGACGTCGCCGGCAGCGGGGTGGCGCGCAGCCGGCGCAGCGTGCCGTCGTCACGCTCGACGGCGATCGAGATCGCCAGCGTCTGGAAGCTCGTGAGCATGACGCCCGTGGCGATCATCCCGGGCAGGAAGTAGCGCGCGAAGTCGACCTCGACGCCGTCGGCGCCCTGCGTGTCCCCGCCGAACACGGTGGCGAAGACCGCCAGCAGCAGGATCGGGTAGGCGAACACGAAGACGACGGCGTCGCGCTCGCGGGCGAACTGGCGCAGCTCGACGCCGGCGCGCACGAGACCGAGGCGCAGCACGCCCGGCAGGGGCGCGCGCGGCCGTGCGGGCGCGGCGGGCGCGGTGACGGACGGGTGCTGGGCGGGGACGGGGGCGGTGGCGGTCATGCGTCGGCCTCCTGCAGGAGCCCGAGGTAGACGTCCTCGAGGCTGGGGCGGGTCACGCGCAGGTCGGCGACCTCGCCGTCGGGCCCGGCGGCAGTGGCGGCCAGCTCGGCGACCAGCGCGGTGGGGGAGGTGGTGCGCCGCGAGCGCGCGACGCCGCCGGCCGTCCACGAGACGACCGGCACGCGCGCCTCGGGGCCGCCGAGCGTCTCGGGCGTGCCCTCGGCCACGACGCGCCCGTCGCGCACGACGACGACGCGGTCGGCCAGGTGCGCGGCCTCGTCGAGGTCGTGCGTGGTCAGCAGGACCGTGGTGCCGTCCGCGCGCAGGGACCGCACGAGGTCCCAGAACACCCGGCGGGCCTGCGGGTCGAACCCGGTGGTCGGCTCGTCGAGGAACAGCAGCTCGGGGCGCCCGACGATGCCGAGGGCGACGTCGAGCCGGCGGCGCTGGCCGCCCGACAGCCCGCGCACGCGGGCGCGGGCCTTGTCGGCCAGGCCGACGGCCGCGACGACCTCGTCGGGGTCGCGGGGCGCCGGGTAGTACCGCGCGGTGTGCCGCACCGACTCGGCCACGGTGAGCTCGGCCTGGTCGCGCGAGTCCTGCGCGACCACACCGATGCGGGCGCGCCAGGCGCGCCCGGCGCGGGCCGGGTCGGCGCCGAGCACGGACACCTCGCCGCCGTCGCGGTCGCGGAAGCCCTCGAGGACCTCCACGGTGGTGGTCTTGCCCGCGCCGTTGGGCCCGAGCACGGCCACGATCTCGCCGCGGGCGATGTCCAGGTCGAGGCCGTCCACGGCGCGCTTGTCGCCGTACGTCTTGCGCAGCCCGCGCACGCGGACCGCCGCGGCCGGCGGGGAGGCCGGCGGGGAGGGCGGCGGGGAGGGCGGCGGGGTGGCCGGTGCCGGGCCGGCGCCGGGGGAGGGGGCCGGTGTCGTCGTCGTCATGCGGCCAGCCTGGCCGCCGCGCCGCCGACCGCGTGAGGCCCGGACGGCGGGACCCGGCGTCCACCGGACGGTTGACGCCGGACGGCCGCACGGGCCCCCACCGAGCCCCCGAACCGGCGCGTCCACCGGGGCGTCCACCGGGGCGTCCACCGGGGCGTCCACCGGCCCGACGGCGCCGGCGACGAGGCGCGGTTCGACCCACGCCGCCGGTTCGCGTACAGTTGACCCTCGGTGGTTGACGACCGCCACGCTGGAACGCGCCCCGGGCTGTGCTCGGTGCGGTGACCGGACGGGGTCGTCGAGCACGAAGGGTAGTGGCGCAATTGGTAGCGCAGCGGTCTCCAAAACCGCAGGTTGCAGGTTCGAGTCCTGTCTACCCTGCCAGCGTGATCCCCCGCGGGGCCGCGCGCAGCGGGGCCCTGACCGGTGTCCCCGGAACGCCAGGAGTCCGTGCCGTGCCGCGTCGCCGACAGGCGGTGCGGGGCGGCTGTCGCGAAACGGGGTTGGGCAAGTGAGCGAGTCGACCGTCCAGGCAGGCGGCACCGCGCGCGACGAGAAGAGTCGCAAGGGCCTGTTCGCACGCATCGCGCTGTTCGTGCGCCAGGTGGTCGCGGAGCTCAAGAAGGTCGTCTCCCCGACGCGCTCCGAGCTGATGACCTACACCGCCGTCGTGCTGGTGTTCGTCGTCGTGGTCATGATCTTCGTGTCGGTGCTCGACTACGTCATCGGGCGGGGCGTCCTGGCCCTGTTCGGCTGAGCACCGCACGGTCAGCAGCACAACCATCCCGACTTCTCGGAAAGCAGGTTCGTTCGTGTCCCAGGAGCCTCTGGACCAGACGGAGAACGTCGACGCCCTCGAGCCCGGCGAGGACGCCGTGGCGGACCTCGACGTGCCCGCCGACGCGACCGAGCAGACGCCGGCCGACGCGGACGAGACGGCCGACGCGGACGAGACGGCCGACGCGGACGAGACGGCCGACGAGCGTCCCGAGGACGCCGACGGCGACGTCATCGTCGACCCGCTCGAGGAGTTCAAGCGCACCCTGCGCATGCAGGAGGGCGACTGGTACGTCATCCACTCGTACGCCGGCTACGAGAACCGTGTGAAGGCGAACCTGGAGAACCGCATCCAGAGCCTGAACATGGAGGACTACATCTTCCAGGTCGAGGTCCCCATGGAGGAGGTGACCGAGATCAAGAACGCGCAGAAGAAGCTCGTGCGGCGCGTGCGGATCCCGGGCTACGTCCTCGTGCGCATGGAGCTCACCGACGAGTCGTGGGGCGCCGTGCGGCACACGCCCGGCGTCACCGGCTTCGTGGGTCACACGCACCAGCCGGTGCCGCTGACCCAGGACGAGGTCGTCTCGATGCTCGCGCCCGTGCTCGAGGCGCCGAAGGAGGCCGGCAAGCCCGCCCAGCAGGCCGCCGCCGCCAAGGCCGCCGTCGAGGTCGACTTCGAGGTCGGCGAGTCGGTCACCGTCACCGACGGCCCGTTCGACACGCTGCCCGCCACGATCTCCGAGATCAACGTCGAGGCCCAGAAGCTCAAGGTCCTCGTCTCCATCTTCGGCCGGGAGACCCCGGTCGAGCTGTCGTTCAACCAGGTCGCCAAGATCTGACGCCCCCGGGCGCGGGCGGCGCGAGCCGCCCACGGCAGCATGCAACCGGGTCATCGCCCACGGCGTCGGCCCACGACACAGAAAGCACGGATCTCCCATGCCTCCCAAGAAGAAGGTCGCGGGGCTCATCAAGCTCCAGATCAACGCCGGCGCGGCCACCCCGGCCCCGCCGATCGGCCCCGCGCTCGGTCAGCACGGCGTGAACATCATGGAGTTCTGCAAGGCCTACAACGCGGCCACCGAGTCGCAGCGCGGCAACGTGATCCCGGTGGAGATCACGGTCTACGAGGACCGTTCCTTCACCTTCATCACGAAGACGCCGCCGGCCGCGGAGCTCATCAAGAAGGCCGCCGGCGTGGCCAAGGGCTCGGCGACCCCGCACACGGTCAAGGTCGCGACGCTCACCGCCGACCAGGTCCGCGAGATCGCCCAGACGAAGCTCGAGGACCTCAACGCGAACGACATCGACGCCGCGATGAAGATCGTCGCCGGCACCGCCCGCTCCATGGGCATCAACACCGAGCTCTGACGGGCGTCGGCACCTGATCCCCCCGGCGGTCACCGACCGCCGGCCCCGGGCGGGCGCCCGGCCCCCGCGGGCCCGGGCGCCGCGCCCGTCCACCGAGAACACCCGGTGCCGACCGGCGCCGGGGCGTGGCAGGGCCCCCGGGCCCGCGACGACCACACGAAGGAGAAGCCATCATGGCGAAGCACGGCAAGGCCTACCGCGCCGCGGCCGAGAAGATCGACCGCGACGCCCTCTACGCGCCGCTCGAGGCCATCCGCCTGGCCCAGGAGACGTCGACCACCAAGTACGACGCGACCGTCGAGGTCGCGTTCCGTCTCGGCGTCGACCCGCGCAAGGCGGACCAGATGGTCCGCGGCACCGTCAACCTGCCGCACGGCACCGGCAAGACCGCCCGCGTCCTGGTCTTCGCGAACGCCGCGAAGGCCGAGGAGGCCCGCGCGGCCGGCGCCGACATCGTCGGCGGCGACGAGCTCATCGACCAGGTGGCCGGCGGGTTCACCGACTTCGACGCCGCCGTCGCGACGCCCGACCTCATGGGCAAGGTCGGCCGGCTCGGCAAGGTGCTCGGCCCCCGCGGCCTCATGCCGAACCCGAAGACCGGCACCGTGACCATGGACGTGGCCAAGGCCGTGTCCGACATCAAGGGCGGCAAGATCGAGTTCCGCGTCGACAAGCACGCGAACCTGCACTTCATCATCGGCAAGGTGTCCTTCAGCACCGAGCAGCTGGTGGAGAACTACGCGGCCGCGCTCGAGGAGGTCCTGCGCCTCAAGCCGTCCGCGTCGAAGGGCCGCTACCTCATCAAGGCGACGATCGCGACGACGATGGGCCCGGGCATCCCGGTCGACCCGTCGCGCACGACCAAGCTCCTGGAGGAGTCCGCGGCCTGAGCCGCGCTCCCTCGCCGAAGGGCCCGGCACCCCGCCGCAGCGCGGGGCGCCGGGCCCTTCGGCGTCCGGGTGCGGAGCTCGGCGGCGGCCGGGTGTGACGCACGTGGCGCCGAGGCGGCGACGGGCGCCTCCCGGCGTCGTGTAGAGTGTTCCCGTAACCCAAGACCGCCGGTCGTCCGACGCTGCCCGCTCAGGGAGGCGGAGGACCGAAGTCTCGCGAACGAGCGGGGACCTGCGCAGGTGACACCGGAACCTTCGTCGCGGCTCGCCCGCGGCGCTGCGAGCCCCGTGCGCCTGCGCCGGGGCTCTTCCTCGTTCCCGGGCCTTCCTCCCTCGGGAGCCGGTGGCACCACCACCGGAAGGATTGCCATGGCGAGGCCGGACAAGGCAGCCGCCGTCGCGGAGGTCGCGGAGAAGTTCCGCGCGTCGAACGCGGCCGTGCTGACCGAGTACCGCGGGCTCACCGTCAAGCAGCTCAAGGAGCTGCGTCGGTCGCTCGGCGGCAACGCAAGCTACGCCGTGGTGAAGAACACGCTGACGCAGATCGCGGCCAAGGAGGCCGGTGTCGAGGGTCTCGACGCCGAGCTGAAGGGCCCGTCCGCGATCGCCTTCGTGACCGGCGACCCGGTCGAGGCCGCGAAGGGTCTGCGTGACTTCGCCAAGGCGAACCCTGCTCTGGTCATCAAGGGCGGTGTCCTCGAGGGACGCGCCCTGACCGCTGCAGAGGTCACCAAGCTCGCGGACCTCGAGTCCCGCGAGGTGCTGCTGGCCAAGGCGGCCGGCGCGATGAAGGCCAAGCTCTACCAGGCTGCCTACGTCTTCACCGCGAACACCGCCCAGGCCGCTCGCGTCATCGATGCCCTGCGTCAGAAGCAGGAGTCGGCCGCCGCGTGACCCGGACCCGGCTCAGCCGGACCGGGCGCACGCGCGCACATCACCACCCCGTTGCTTCTGACAGCGAGACGCCCAGAAGCGTGATCGACCCGCCGGCCGCCGGCGGGCACAGATTGAAAGGAACGCCATCATGGCGAAGCTCAGCACCGAGGAGCTCATCGAGCAGTTCAAGGGTCTGACCCTGATCGAGCTGTCCGAGTTCGTGAAGGCCTTCGAGGAGGTCTTCGAGGTCACCGCGGCCGCCCCGGCCGCCGTCGCCGTCGCCCCCGCCGCGGGTGGCGCCGGTGGCGAGGCCCCGGCCGAGGAGGAGAAGGACGAGTTCGACGTCATCCTCGAGGCCGCCGGCGACAAGAAGATCCAGGTCATCAAGGAGGTGCGCGCGCTCACGTCCCTCGGCCTGAAGGAGGCCAAGGACCTCGTGGACGGCGCCCCGAAGCCGGTCCTGGAGAACGTCAACAAGGAGGCGGCGGAGAAGGCCAAGGCTGCCCTCGAGGGCGCCGGCGCCACCGTCACCCTGAAGTGACGATCGCGGCCTGAGCCGCGACCCGCACGCGAGGCCCGCACCCGCCACCTGGTGGGTGCGGGCCTCGCGCGTCCCCGCCGGTCCGGTCCGGCCGCGTGTCCGACGTCACCTCGACGCCGTCGGGCGCCGCGCCGTAGACTGGCCGGCACCGCTGTTCTTGGGCGGCATATGGCGGCCACCGAGACAACGCCTCGCACCACCCGGTTCCGACCCACCCCGAGAGGGGAGGATCACCGAGAGACCGGCCCTGGCCAGGCGTCCGTCGGCGCGCCCGCGCGTGGTGGACATCCTTGGTCGAGCCGGGTATGCTAGCGCTTTGCGCTCGCGTGTGCCCTCCACGCCCCCTCACTGCCCCGAGAACAGCTCCTGCGACGCGACCCTGCGGTCGCGGCGAGGCTCCCGGAAGCAGCGACGGCGCCGGGTCCGGCACGCGAAGCGTACAGCGTGCCATCGAACTGCAGGGAAGGACCCCTCTTGGCTGCCTCGCGCACCCCTTCTGCTCCGTCCGCCGACGCTATCGCGAACCGCACCGCTTCCCGCCGCGTCTCCTTCGCCAAGATCTACGAGCCGCTCGAGGTCCCCGACCTCCTCGGGCTGCAGGTCGAGAGCTTCGACTGGCTCCTCGGCAACGACGCCTGGAAGGCGCGCGTCGAGGCCGCCCTGGAGCCCGGCCGCAACGACGTGCCCGAGACGTCGGGCCTCGAGGAGATCTTCGAGGAGATCTCGCCGATCGAGGACTTCGGCCAGTCGATGTCGCTCTCCTTCTCCAACCACCGCTTCGAGCCGCCGAAGTACACGGCGGAGGAGTGCAAGGAGAAGGACTTCACCTACGCGGCGCCGCTGTTCGTCACCGCCGAGTTCGTCAACTACACCACCGGCGAGATCAAGTCGCAGACCGTGTTCATGGGCGACTTCCCGCTCATGACCCCGCGCGGCACCTTCATCATCAACGGCACCGAGCGCGTCGTCGTCTCCCAGCTCGTCCGCTCCCCGGGCGTGTACTTCGAGCGCGTGCCGGACAAGACGTCGGACAAGGACGTCTTCTCGGCCAAGATCATCCCCTCGCGCGGCGCCTGGCTCGAGTTCGAGATCGACAAGCGCGACGCCGTCGGCGTGCGCGTCGACCGCAAGCGCAAGCAGTCCGTCACCGTGCTGCTCAAGGCGCTCGGCATGACGGAGTCGGAGATCCGCGAGGAGTTCTCGGCGTACCCGTCGATCATCGACACGCTCGAGAAGGACCACGTCCACACCCAGGACGAGGCCCTCGTCGACCTGTACCGCAAGATCCGCCCGGGCGAGCCGCCGACCGTCGAGGCCGGCCGCGCCCTGCTGGAGAACTTCTACTTCAACCCGAAGCGCTACGACCTGGCGAAGGTCGGCCGCTACAAGCTGAACAAGAAGCTCGGCGTCGAGGCGCCGCTGAGCGACTCCACGCTGGCGCTCACCGACGTCGTCGCGACGATCAAGTACCTCGCCGCGCTGCACGCCGACCAGGCCACCATGCCGGGCCGCCGGGGCGGCGAGGACATCGAGGTGCGCGTCGAGGTCGACGACATCGACCACTTCGGCAACCGCCGCATCCGCGCCGTCGGCGAGCTCATCCAGAACCAGGTGCGCACGGGCCTGTCCCGCATGGAGCGCGTGGTCCGCGAGCGCATGACGACGCAGGACGTCGAGGCCATCACGCCGCAGACGCTGATCAACATCCGCCCCGTGGTGGCGTCGATCCGCGAGTTCTTCGGCACCTCGCAGCTGTCGCAGTTCATGGACCAGAACAACCCGCTCGCGGGCCTGACCCACAAGCGCCGCCTGTCGGCGCTGGGCCCCGGCGGTCTGTCCCGCGACCGCGCGGGCATGGAGGTCCGTGACGTCCACCCGTCGCACTACGGCCGCATGTGTCCGATCGAGACCCCTGAGGGCCCGAACATCGGCCTCATCGGCTCGCTCGCGTCGTTCGGCCGCATCAACCCGTTCGGCTTCATCGAGACGCCGTACCGCAAGGTCGTCGACGGCCGCGTGACCGACGACATCGACTACCTGACCGCAGACGACGAGGACCGCTACGTCATCGCGCAGGCCAACACCCCGCTGACGGCCGACGGCCGCTTCGCCGAGCAGCGCGTCCTGGTGCGCGTCAAGGGCGGCGAGACGTCCGACGTGCCGGTCAGCGAGGTCGACTACATCGACGTCTCCCCGCGCCAGATGGTGTCGGTCGCCACCGCGCTGATCCCGTTCCTCGAGCACGACGACGCCAACCGCGCGCTCATGGGCGCCAACATGCAGCGCCAGGCGGTGCCGCTGGTCCGGTCCGAGATGCCGCTGGTCGGCACCGGCATGGAGCGCCGTGCCGCCGTCGACGCCGGCGACGTCATCGTCGCGACCAAGCCCGGCGTGGTCACCGAGGTCTCCGCGGACCTCATCGTCGTGGCCAACGACGACGCGACCACGTCCAGCTACCGCGTGGCGAAGTTCGTCCGCTCGAACCAGGGCACCAGCTACAACCAGCGCGTGCTCGTGGACGAGGGCCAGCGCGTCGAGGTGGGCTCGGTCCTGGCCGACGGCCCGGCGACGGACGAGGGTGAGCTCGCGCTCGGCCGCAACCTCCTCGTGGCGTTCATGTCGTGGGAGGGCCACAACTACGAGGACGCGATCATCCTGTCGCAGCGCCTCGTGGAGGACGACGTGCTGTCCTCGATCCACATCGAGGAGCACGAGGTCGACGCGCGCGACACCAAGCTCGGCCCGGAGGAGATCACGCGGGACATCCCGAACGTCTCCGAGGACGTGCTGGCCGACCTCGACGAGCGCGGCGTCATCCGCATCGGTGCCGAGGTGGGCGCGGGCGACATCCTCGTCGGCAAGGTCACCCCGAAGGGCGAGACCGAGCTGACCCCGGAGGAGCGCCTGCTGCGCGCGATCTTCGGCGAGAAGGCCCGCGAGGTCCGCGACACCTCCCTGAAGGTGCCGCACGGCGAGTCGGGCACCGTCATCGGCGTGCGCGAGTTCAACCGCGAGGACGGCGACGAGCTGCCCGCCGGCGTGAACCAGCTGGTGCGCGTGTACATCGCCCAGCGCCGCAAGATCACCGTGGGTGACAAGCTCGCCGGCCGTCACGGCAACAAGGGCGTCATCTCGAAGATCCTGCCGCAGGAGGACATGCCGTTCCTGCCCGACGGCACGCCGGTCGACGTCATCCTCAACCCGCTGGGCGTGCCCGGCCGCATGAACGTCGGCCAGGTGCTCGAGACGCACCTCGGCTGGGTCGCCAGCCGCGGCTGGGACGTCGACCTCGCCGAGGACTCGAACACCGAGTTCAAGTCGCACCTGCCCGAGGTGGCGCACCGCTCGGAGCCGTTTACGCCCGTCGCGACCCCGGTCTTCGACGGCCTCGAGGAGACCGCCCTGCGTGGCCTGCTCGCGACCACGCTGCCCAACCGCGACGGCGACCGCATGGTCGGCGCGGACGGCAAGGCCCGCCTGTTCGACGGCCGCTCCGGCGAGCCGTTCCCCGAGGCGGTCTCGGTCGGCTACATGTACATCCTGAAGCTCCACCACCTGGTGGACGACAAGATCCACGCGCGCTCGACCGGCCCGTACTCGATGATCACGCAGCAGCCGCTGGGTGGTAAGGCGCAGTTCGGCGGCCAGCGCTTCGGCGAGATGGAGGTGTGGGCCCTGGAGGCGTACGGCGCCGCCTACACCCTCCAGGAGCTCCTGACCATCAAGTCCGACGACGTCCCCGGCCGCGTGAAGGTGTACGAGGCCATCGTCAAGGGCGAGAACATCCCCGACTCGGGCATCCCGGAGTCCTTCAAGGTGCTCCTCAAGGAGATGCAGTCGCTCTGCCTGAACGTGGAGGTGCTGTCCAGCGACGGCGTCTCCATCGAGATGAAGGAGTCCGACGACGAGGTGTACCGCGCCGCGGAGGAGCTGGGCATCGACCTGTCCCGGCGCCCCAACTCGGCGTCCACGATCGACGAGATCTGACCGAACTTCGCCCCGGACATCCAAAGAGCTTTGAGGAAGTAGGACATCTTGCTCGACGTCAACGTCTTCGACGAGCTGCGTATCGGCCTGGCCACGGCCGACGACATCCGTGCCTGGTCGCACGGTGAGGTCAAGAAGCCCGAGACCATCAACTACCGCACCCTGAAGCCGGAGAAGGACGGGCTCTTCTGCGAGAAGATCTTCGGCCCCACCCGGGACTGGGAGTGCTACTGCGGCAAGTACAAGCGGGTGCGCTTCAAGGGCATCATCTGCGAGCGCTGCGGCGTGGAGGTCACGCGCTCGAAGGTCCGCCGTGAGCGCAGGGGCCACATCGAGCTCGCCGCCCCGGTGACGCACATCTGGTTCTTCAAGGGTGTGCCGTCGCGTCTGGGCTACCTGCTCGACCTGGCGCCGAAGGACCTGGAGAAGGTCATCTACTTCGCTGCCTACATGATCACGTGGGTCGACGAGGAGGGCCGGCACGAGGACCTGCCGCGCCTGCAGAACGAGATCGACCTCGAGAAGAAGGAGATCGCGGACCGTCGCGACTCCGACATCAATGCCCGCGCCACGAAGCTCGAGCAGGACCTCGCCGAGCTCGAGGCCGAGGGTGCCAAGGCCGACGCGCGCCGCAAGGTGCGCGACGCCGCGGAGCGCGAGATGGCGAACCTGCGCAAGCGCGCGGACGCCGAGATCGAGCGCCTCGAGCAGGTCTGGGACCGCTTCAAGAACCTCAAGGTCTCCGACCTCGAGGGCGACGAGATGCTGTACCGCCAGCTCCAGGACCGCTACGGCACCTACTTCGAGGGCTCGATGGGCGCCGCCGCGATCCAGAAGCGCCTCGAGAGCTTCGACCTGGAGGCCGAGGCCGAGGCGCTGCGCGAGACCATCCGCACCGGCAAGGGGCAGCGCAAGACCCGCGCGCTCAAGCGCCTCAAGGTGGTCAACGCGTTCCTGACGACGACCAACTCGCCCACGGCGATGGTCCTCGACGCGGTGCCGGTCATCCCGCCGGACCTGCGTCCGATGGTGCAGCTGGACGGTGGCCGCTTCGCGACCTCCGACCTCAACGACCTGTACCGCCGCGTCATCAACCGCAACAACCGCCTCAAGCGGCTGCTCGACCTCGGCGCGCCCGAGATCATCGTCAACAACGAGAAGCGGATGCTCCAGGAGGCCGTGGACTCGCTGTTCGACAACGGCCGCCGCGGCCGCCCGGTCACGGGCCCCGGCAACCGTCCGCTGAAGTCGATCTCGGACATGCTCAAGGGCAAGCAGGGCCGGTTCCGCCAGAACCTGCTCGGCAAGCGCGTCGACTACTCGGGCCGTTCGGTCATCGTGGTCGGCCCGACGCTGAAGCTGCACCAGTGCGGCCTGCCCAAGCAGATGGCGCTCGAGCTGTTCAAGCCGTTCGTGATGAAGCGCCTGGTCGAGCTGAACCACGCGCAGAACATCAAGTCGGCCAAGCGCATGGTCGAGCGCACCCGCTCGGTCGTGTGGGACGTGCTCGAGGAGGTCATCACCGAGCACCCGGTGCTGCTGAACCGTGCGCCCACGCTGCACCGCCTGGGCATCCAGGCCTTCGAGCCGCAGCTGGTCGAGGGCAAGGCCATCCACCTGCACCCGCTCGTGTGCGCCGCGTTCAACGCGGACTTCGACGGTGACCAGATGGCCGTGCACCTGCCGCTGTCGGCCGAGGCCCAGGCCGAGGCGCGCATCCTGATGCTCTCGAGCAACAACATCCTCAAGCCGTCGGACGGCCGCCCGGTGACCATGCCCTCGCAGGACATGATCATCGGTCTGCACCACCTGACCTCCGACCGCCCGGGCGCCGTCGGCGAGGGCCGCGTGTTCTCGTCGCAGGCCGAGGCCCTCATGGCGCTCGACCGCGGCGAGCTGGACCTCAACGCGAAGGTCCGCATCCGGATGTCGGACCTCGTGCCGCCGCTGCGCGGCTTCGAGGCGCCCGAGGGCTGGGAGCCGGGTCAGCCGATCCTGTTCGAGACCACGCTGGGCCGCACGATCTTCAACGAGGCGCTGCCGGTCGACTACCCGTTCCAGAACGGCGTCGTCGGCAAGAAGGAGCTCTCGACGATCGTCAACGACCTGGCCGAGCGGTACCCGAAGGTCGAGGTCGCCGCGGCGCTCGACGCGCTCAAGGACGCCGGCTACCGGTGGGCCACGCGCTCGGGCGTCACGATCGCGATCTCCGACGTCGCCATGCCGGAGGTCAAGAACGAGATCCTCGACCGCAACGAGGAGCGTGCGCTCAAGGTCCAGCAGCAGTTCGACCGCGGTCTGATCACCGACGACGAGCGCCGTCAGGAGCTCATCGAGATCTGGACCCAGGCCACCGACGAGGTCGCCAAGGTCATGCGCGAGAACCTCGAGAACAACGCGCGCAACACGCTGTTCCGCATGGTGTCCTCGGGCGCCCGTGGTAACTGGATGCAGGTCCGCCAGATCGCCGGCATGCGCGGCCTCGTGGCGAACCCGAAGGGCGAGATCATCCCGCGCCCGATCAAGTCCAACTACCGCGAGGGCCTGTCCGTCCTCGAGTACTTCATCGCCTCGCACGGTGCCCGCAAGGGTCTGGCCGACACGGCGCTGCGTACCGCGGACTCGGGCTACCTGACGCGTCGTCTCGTGGACGTCTCCCAGGACGTCATCATCCGCGAGGAGGACTGCGGCACGGAGCGCGGCCTGACGCTGCCGGTCGCCGAGCGCATCGGCGACACCCTGGTGCCGCACCCGCGCGTGGAGACGAGCATCTACGCCCGCACGTTCGCCACCGACGTCGTCGACGCCGAGGGCAACGTGATCGCCGCGGGCGGCTCCGACGCGGGCGACGTCATCATCCGCAAGGTGATCGACGCCGGCATCGAGTCGGTCAAGGTCCGCTCGGTCCTCACGTGCGAGTCGCGCGTGGGCACCTGCGCCAAGTGCTACGGCCGCTCCCTGGCCACGGGCAAGCTCGTGGACATCGGCGAGGCCGTCGGCATCATCGCCGCCCAGTCGATCGGTGAGCCGGGCACGCAGCTGACGATGCGTACCTTCCACACCGGTGGTGTGGCCTCGGCCGAGGACATCACGCAGGGTCTGCCGCGCGTCACCGAGCTCTTCGAGGCCCGCACCCCGAAGGGCGAGGCGCCGATCGCCGAGTTCACCGGCCGCATCGCGGTCGAGGACTCGGAGCGCTCGCGCCAGCTCGTGCTCACGCCGGACGACGGCTCGGAGGAGATCCGCTACCAGGTCTCCAAGCGTGCTCGTCTCCTCGTCGAGGACGGCCAGCACGTGCAGGTCGGCACCCAGCTGGTCCAGGGCGCGGTGGACCCGAAGAAGGTCCTGCGCATCCTCGGCCCGCGCGCCGCGCAGAAGCACCTGGTGGACGAGGTCCAGGAGACCTACCGCAGCCAGGGCGTGGACATCCACGACAAGCACATCGAGGTCATCGTGCGCCAGATGCTGCGCCGCGTGACCGTGCTCGACTCGGGTGACACGCAGCTGCTGCCGGGCGAGCTCGCGGAGCGCACGCGCTTCGAGGACGCCAACCGTGGCGCCGTGGCGGAGGGTGGCCACCCGGCCTCCGGCCGTCCGGAGCTCATGGGCATCACGAAGGCCTCGCTCGCCACCGACTCGTGGCTGTCGGCCGCCTCCTTCCAGGAGACGACCCGCGTGCTCACCGAGGCGGCGATGAGCGGTCGTCGCGACCCGCTGCTGGGCCTCAAGGAGAACGTCATCATCGGCAAGCTCATCCCCGCCGGCACGGGCCTGTCCCGCTACCGGAACATCGAGGTCGAGCCCACCGAGCAGGCCAAGGCCGAGCTCTACCCGAGCCTCGGCTACGACGAGATCGACTTCCCGACGCTCGGCATGGGCTCGGGCGAGGCGATCCCGCTCGAGGACCTGGACTTCGGCGACTTCCGCTGACGGCTCGCCGGCCGGTCACCGACCGGCCGGCGGCCGCGGCCCAGCCGTCGCACCCGAGGCGCCCCCGTCGACGACGGGGGCGCCTCGGCGCGTCCCGGGGCCCGTGGCCGCGCAGGTCACACCGGCGGCCTTTTGACCCGCCGGGCGGCCGGGCGGTATCCTCGTACGCAGTGCCCTGGCCGTCGCGCGCCCGGAGCCGGCCCTCGCGCCGGCGCCACGACACCGCGATGTGAGTGCCCGGGCGCCCCGAGACCCCTTCCCGGTGTCGTCCGTGCTGCGGACCGCCGCGGGGGAGAGGTCCGGGCCATCGAGCCGGTGGTAAGTGGCGCAGCGGTCCCCCCGCGTGGACTGCGTGCCGCATGCGATCGGCACGCACAGCCTCAGAAGTACCACCGACGGGGGCCGGCCGGCCTCCGTGAGCTCGAGAAGACGACGGAGACGTAGTGCCTACGATCCAGCAGCTCGTCCGCAAGGGCCGGACCTCGAAGGCCGGGAAGTCGAAGACTCCCGCCCTCAAGGGTTCCCCGCAGCGGCGCGGCGTGTGCACCCGCGTGTACACCACCACCCCCAAGAAGCCGAACTCCGCGCTCCGCAAGGTCGCGCGCGTGAAGCTGTCCTCGCAGATCGAGGTCACGGCGTACATCCCCGGTGTCGGCCACAACCTGCAGGAGCACTCGATCGTGCTCGTGCGCGGCGGCCGTGTGAAGGACCTTCCCGGCGTCCGCTACAAGATCGTGCGCGGCGCGCTCGACACGCAGGGCGTGAAGAACCGCAAGCAGGCTCGCAGCCGCTACGGCGCCAAGAAGGAGAAGGCCTGATGCCTCGTAAGGGTCCGGCCCCCAAGCGGCCGATCATCGCCGACCCGGTCTACGGGTCCCCGGTCGTCACGCAGCTGATCAACAAGGTCCTGCTCGACGGCAAGAAGTCCACCGCCGAGGCGATCGTCTACGGCGCCCTCGAGGGCGTCCGGGCGAAGACCGACCAGGACCCGGTCGTCGTCCTCAAGCGTGCGCTCGAGAACGTCCGCCCGGCGCTCGAGGTCCGCTCCCGCCGCGTCGGTGGTGCGACCTACCAGGTGCCGGTCGAGGTCCGCCCCACGCGCTCGACGACGCTGGCGCTGCGCTGGCTCACCGACTTCTCCCGCGCCCGCCGCGAGAAGACGATGACCGAGCGTCTCATGAACGAGATCCTCGACGCCTCCAACGGCCTCGGTGCCGCGGTCAAGCGCCGCGAGGACATGCACAAGATGGCCGAGTCGAACCGCGCGTTCGCTCACTACCGCTGGTAACCGCACGCCGGCCCCGGGTGATCCCCGGGGCCGTCGGCGGATCCGGAGCCGGCCGCCGACCTTCTGCTCGCAGAAGCGCGGACGAGGTCTCCGGCCCTCCGATCACCACCACGACCAAGGGGTAACCAACCGTGGCACTTGACGTGCTGACCGACCTGAACAAGGTCCGCAACATCGGCATCATGGCCCACATCGATGCCGGTAAGACCACGACGACCGAGCGCATCCTGTACTACACCGGTGTCAACTACAAGATCGGTGAGACGCACGACGGCGCGTCGACGATGGACTGGATGGAGCAGGAGCAGGAGCGCGGCATCACCATCACGTCCGCCGCGACGACGTGCTTCTGGAAGAACAACCAGATCAACATCATCGACACCCCGGGTCACGTGGACTTCACCGTCGAGGTCGAGCGCTCGCTGCGCGTCCTCGACGGCGCCGTCGCCGTCTTCGACGGCAAGGAGGGCGTGGAGCCGCAGTCCGAGACCGTGTGGCGCCAGGCCGACAAGTACGACGTCCCGCGCATCTGCTTCGTCAACAAGATGGACAAGCTCGGTGCGGACTTCTACTTCACCGTCGACACCATCGTGAACCGCCTCAAGGCCAAGCCGCTGGTCATCCAGCTGCCGATCGGCGCCGAGAACGACTTCGTCGGCGTCGTGGACCTGGTCCAGATGAAGGCCCTGGTCTGGCACGGCGAGACCAAGCTCGGCGAGAAGTACGAGATCGAGGACATCCCGGCCGACCTGCAGGAGCGCGCCGAGCAGTACCGCAACGAGCTCATCGAGGCCGTCGCGGAGACCGACGAGGAGCTGCTCGAGAAGTACCTGGGCGGCGAGGAGCTGACCGAGGCCGAGATCAAGGCCGGCATCCGCAAGCTCACCGTGAACTCCGAGGCGTTCCCGGTGCTGTGCGGCTCGGCGTTCAAGAACAAGGGCGTGCAGCCCATGCTCGACGCCGTGATCGACTACCTGCCGTCGCCGCTCGACGTGCCGTCGGTCCAGGGCCACGACGTCAAGGACGCCGAGGTCACGGTGGAGCGTCACGCCGACGCGTCGGAGCCGTTCTCGGCGCTGGCCTTCAAGGTCGCCGCGCACCCGTTCTTCGGCAAGCTCACCTACGTCCGCGTCTACTCGGGCAAGGTGGAGCAGGGCGCCCAGGTCCTCAACTCGACCAAGGGCAAGAAGGAGCGCATCGGCAAGCTGTTCCAGATGCACTCCAACAAGGAGAACCCGGTCGACGAGGCGCAGGCCGGCCACATCTACGCGTTCATCGGTCTCAAGGACGTCACCACCGGTGACACCCTGTGCGACCAGGCGAACCCGGTCATCCTCGAGTCGATGACCTTCCCCGAGCCGGTCATCGACGTGGCCATCGAGCCCAAGACGAAGGCCGACCAGGAGAAGCTCTCGACGGCGATCCAGAAGCTCGCCGAGGAGGACCCGACCTTCCGCGTCAAGCTGGACGAGGAGACCGGCCAGACCGTCATCGGCGGCATGGGCGAGCTCCACCTCGACATCCTCGTCGACCGCATGCGTCGCGAGTTCAAGGTCGAGGCGAACGTCGGCAAGCCGCAGGTCGCCTACCGCGAGACGATCCGCCGCAAGGCCGAGAAGATCGACTACACGCACAAGAAGCAGACCGGTGGTTCGGGCCAGTTCGCGAAGGTCCAGGTGACCTTCGAGCCGCTCGACACCGCCGAGGGCGAGCTCTACGAGTTCAACAACGCCGTCACGGGTGGCCGCGTCCCGCGCGAGTACATCCCGTCGGTCGACGCCGGTATCCAGTCCGCCATGCAGCAGGGCGTGCTCGCGGGCTTCCCGCTCGTGGGCATCAAGGCCACGCTCGAGGACGGCGCGTACCACGAGGTCGACTCCTCCGAGATGGCGTTCAAGATCGCCGGCTCCATGGTTCTCAAGGAGGGCGTGAAGCGGGCCGACCCGGTCCTGCTCGAGCCGGTCATGGCCGTCGAGGTGCGCACGCCCGAGGAGTACATGGGCGACGTCATCGGCGACATCAACTCCCGCCGTGGCATGATCCAGTCGATGGAGGACGCGACCGGTGTCAAGGTCGTTCGCGCCCAGGTGCCGCTGAGCGAGATGTTCGGGTACATCGGCGACCTCCGGTCCAAGACCCAGGGCCGCGCCGTGTACACGATGCAGTTCGACAGCTATGCCGAGGTTCCTCGGAACGTTGCCGACGAGATCATCAAGAAGACCCGGGGCGAGTGAGTCCCCACAGGTCGACGACCCGCACAACCATCAACCTGTAGGAAACCGCAACGCCCCGCGGTGTTAGGCTCTTTGGCCGACACTCGCAACGTTCGGGAACATCTACCCAAGTCCCAGGAGGACCCCAGTGGCTAAGGCCAAGTTCGAGCGGACCAAGCCGCACGTCAACATCGGCACGATCGGTCACGTCGACCACGGCAAGACGACGCTGACCGCCGCGATCTCGAAGGTGCTGGCGGACACGTACCCGGACCTGCCGGCGAACGTGCAGCGCAACTTCGACGAGATCGACGCCGCGCCGGAGGAGAAGCAGCGCGGCATCACGATCAACATCGCGCACATCGAGTACGAGACGCCGAACCGTCACTACGCTCACGTCGACGCGCCGGGTCACGCCGACTACATCAAGAACATGATCACGGGTGCCGCCCAGATGGACGGCGCGATCCTCGTGGTCGCCGCCACGGACGGCCCGATGGCCCAGACGCGCGAGCACGTCCTGCTCGCCCGCCAGGTCGGCGTGCCGTACCTGCTCGTCGCCCTGAACAAGGCCGACATGGTCGAGGACGAGGAGATCCTCGAGCTCGTCGAGATGGAGGTCCGCGAGCTGCTGTCGTCGCAGGAGTTCGACGGCGACAACGCTCCGGTCATCCGCGTCTCGGGCCTCAAGGCCCTCGAGGGCGACCCCGAGTGGACCAAGAAGGTCATCGAGCTCATGGAGGCCGTGGACGAGAACGTCCCCGAGCCGCAGCGTGACCTCGACAAGCCCTTCCTCATGCCGATCGAGGACGTCTTCACGATCACCGGTCGTGGCACCGTCGTCACCGGCAAGGTGGAGCGTGGCACGCTCGACCTGAACTCCGAGGTCGAGATCGTCGGTATCCGCGAGCCGCAGAAGACGACGGTCACGGGCATCGAGACCTTCCACAAGGCCATGGACCAGGCTCAGGCCGGTGACAACACGGGTCTGCTCCTGCGCGGCATCAAGCGCGAGGACGTCGAGCGCGGCCAGGTCGTCGTGAAGCCGGGCTCGATCACCCCGCACACCGACTTCGAGGCCCAGGTCTACATCCTGAGCAAGGACGAGGGTGGCCGCCACAACCCGTTCTACTCGAACTACCGTCCGCAGTTCTACTTCCGCACGACGGACGTCACCGGCGTCATCACGCTGCCCGAGGGCACCGAGATGGTCATGCCCGGCGACAACACCGAGATGACGGTCCAGCTCATCCAGCCCATCGCCATGGAGGAGGGCCTCGGCTTCGCCATCCGTGAGGGTGGCCGCACGGTCGGCTCCGGCCGTGTCACCAAGATCATCAAGTGACCATCGCTCGATGACCTTGGGGCGCTGAGCTCCACCAGGCGCGCCGGCTCCGGCCGGTGACGGCTGCACCCGAGGCCCGGGTCCCCGCGAGGGGGCCCGGGCCTCGGTGCGTCTGTGCCGCCTGTGCCGCCCGCACCGCCGGCGGGGGAGGGGCAGGTCACAGCGGGCCCGGGTTGGAGTTCCGCGGGGCGCTGTGGCAAGATGGCACGGTTGCCTGTCACGGGCGCGTTCTTTCTCGTGTCGAACAGTGTGTTGCACCGCAGCACGTCCGGACCCCGATGGGGGAGCCGGGACGGGGCTGGAGCGGTCCCCCTCCGGATGGAGGGGTTCGCGGGGTTGCCGGCTGTCGACGCGCGTGAGCGCCCCCGCGAGACACCTGTCTCGACAGGCCGACAGACGTCGTGGTCCGCCCCCGGGTGGATCACTCACCAACGGCCTCCCGCCAGGGAAGTGCGCCGGGATCCCGGTCCCGCATGGCGACACGCCCGAGCGCGGGGGTCGGACAGTAGCGGTTCGAGAGAGAGAGTCAGACGACGCCATGGCGGGACAGAAGATCCGCATCCGGCTCAAGTCCTATGACCACGAGGTCATCGACAGCTCCGCGCGCAAGATCGTCGACACGGTCACTCGCGCGGGTGCGACTGTTGTGGGCCCGGTGCCGCTCCCGACGGAGAAGAACGTCTTCGTCGTGATCCGGTCGCCTCACAAGTACAAGGACAGCCGCGAGCACTTCGAGATGCGCACGCACAAGCGGCTCATCGACATCATCGACCCCACGCCGAAGGCCGTCGACTCGCTCATGCGCATCGACCTGCCGGCGGACGTGAACATCGAGATCAAGCTCTGAGGCGGGTGACATCGAGATGAGCAACCTGCACAAGAACGTGACCGCGCTGCTCGGCCGCAAGCTGGGCATGACCCAGGTCTGGGACGAGGCCGGCAAGCTCGTGCCCGTCACCGTCGTGGCCGTGGACACCAACGTGGTGACCCAGGTCCGCACGCCGGAGACGGACGGCTACGCCGCCGTCCAGCTGGCCGCCGGCCAGATCGACCCGCGCAAGGTCACCAAGCCGCTCAAGGGCCACTTCGAGAAGGCCGGCGTGACGCCGCGCCGCCACGTGGCCGAGATCCGCACCGCCGACGCCGCCGAGTACTCGGTCGGCCAGGAGATCACCGCTGCCGCCTTCGAGGCCGGCGCGACGGTCGACGTCGTCGGCACCACCAAGGGCAAGGGCACGGCCGGTGTCATGAAGCGTCACGGCTTCGCCGGCGTCGGCGCCTCCCACGGTGCGCACCGCAACCACCGCAAGCCGGGCTCGATCGGTGGCGCCTCGACGCCGTCGCGCGTGTTCAAGGGCCTGCGCATGGCCGGTCGGATGGGCGCCGCCCGTCAGACCACCCAGAACCTGACCGTCCACGCGGTCGACGCCGAGAAGGGCCTGCTGCTCGTCAAGGGCGCTGTGCCCGGCCCCAAGGGCGGCGTCGTCGTCGTGAAGACCGCCGCGAAGGGAGCGTGAGCAACTGATGACCGCTCTGACCGTCGACGTTCTCGACGCCTCCGGCAAGAAGGCCGGCACCGCCGAGCTCCCCGCCGAGGTGTTCGACGTCGTCACGAACGTCCCGCTGATCCACCAGGTCGTCGTCGCCCAGCGCGCCGCCGCCCGCCAGGGCACGCACGCCACCAAGACCCGCGGCGACGTCGCGGGCGGTGGCAAGAAGCCGTACAAGCAGAAGGGCACCGGCCGCGCCCGTCAGGGCTCGATCCGCGCCCCGCAGTTCGCCGGCGGTGGCACCGTCCACGGCCCGCAGCCGCGCTCGTACGACCAGCGCACCCCGAAGAAGATGAAGGCCGCCGCCCTGCGTGGCGCCCTGTCCGACCGCGCCCGCGCCGGCCGCGTGCACGTCGTCGCCGGCTTCGGCGTCGACGGCAAGCCGTCGACCAAGACCGCGCTCAAGACCCTGTCGGCGCTCACCGACCGTCGCCACGTCCTCGTGGTGACCGAGCGCTCCGACGAGCTGGCGATCCTGTCGCTGCGCAACGTGCCGTCCGTGCACCTGCTCGCCGCCGACCAGCTCAACACCTACGACGTGCTCGTCTCCGACGACGTCGTCTTCACGGAGGGCGCGCTCGCCGCGTTCCTCGCCGGCCCCGCGAAGGGCGCGAAGGCCGTCGCGACGGAGTCCGAGGCTGCGACCACCGAGGAGGCCGCCAAGTGACCGCCGTGACGAAGGACCCGCGCGACGTCGTGATCGCGCCGGTCGTCTCCGAGAAGAGCTACGGCCTGCTCGACGAGGGCAAGTACACCTTCGTCGTGGACCCGCGCGCCAACAAGACCGAGATCAAGGTCGCGGTCGAGCAGATCTTCGGCGTCAAGGTCGACTCGGTGAACACGATCAACCGCAAGGGCAAGACGCGTCGCACGCGTTTCGGCCTGGGCAAGCGCAAGGACACGAAGCGGGCGATCGTCACCCTCCGCGAGGGCACGATCGACATCTTCGGCGGTCGCTGAGCCGGACTGAGCAGATCGAGGACTGAATCCCATGGGAATCCGTAAGTACAAGCCGACGACGCCCGGCCGCCGCGGCTCGAGCGTCGCCGACTTCGTCGAGGTCACGCGCTCGCAGCCGGAGAAGTCGCTGGTCCGCCCGCTGTCCAAGTCGGGTGGCCGCAACAGCTCGGGCCGCATCACCACCCGCCACAAGGGTGGTGGCCACAAGCGCGCCTACCGCGTCATCGACTTCCGTCGCCACGACAAGGACGGCGTGCCGGCCAAGGTCGCGCACATCGAGTACGACCCGAACCGCACCGCGCGCATCGCGCTGCTGCACTACGCGGACGGCGAGAAGCGCTACATCATCGCGCCGAACAAGCTCAAGCAGGGCGACTTCGTCGAGGCGGGCGCCGGCGCGGACATCAAGCCCGGCAACAACCTGCCGCTGCGCAACATCCCGACCGGTACGGTCATCCACGCCGTCGAGCTGCGTCCCGGCGGCGGCGCGAAGATCGCCCGCTCGGCCGGCGCGTCCGTCCAGCTCGTCGCCAAGGACGGCCCGTACGCGCAGCTGCGCATGCCGTCCGGCGAGATCCGCAACGTCGACCTGCGCTGCCGCGCGACGGTCGGCGAGGTCGGCAACGCCGAGCAGTCGAACATCAACTGGGGCAAGGCCGGCCGCATGCGCTGGAAGGGCGTCCGCCCGACCGTGCGCGGTGTCGCCATGAACCCGATCGACCACCCGCACGGTGGTGGTGAGGGCAAGACATCCGGTGGTCGTCACCCGGTGAGCCCGTGGGGCCAGCCGGAGGGCCGCACCCGTCGCCCCAACAAGCCGAGCGACAAGCTGATCGTCCGCCGTCGCCGCACCGGCAAGAAGCGCTGATAGGAGCCTGAAACATGCCTCGTAGCCTGAAGAAGGGCCCCTTCGTCGACGACCACCTGCAGAAGAAGGTGGACGCTCAGAACGAGAAGGGGACCAAGAACGTCATCAAGACCTGGTCCCGTCGGTCGGTCATCACGCCCGACTTCCTCGGTCACACGTTCGCCGTGCACGACGGTCGCAAGCACACGCCGGTGTTCGTCACCGAGTCGATGGTCGGCCACAAGCTCGGCGAGTTCGCTCCCACGCGGACCTTCCGCGGCCACGTGAAGGACGACAAGAAGGGTCGTCGCCGCTGAGCCGTGGGGGAATCCCCGCGAGCACAGCAGCGTTGACCCGGACTGTCTGAGAAAAGGAAGCAGGACAGCAATGGAAGCCAAGGCGCAGGCGCGGTTCGTCCGTGTCACGCCCCAGAAGGCCCGGCGCGTCGTGGACCTCATCCGTGGCAAGCAGGCCGGCGAGGCCGTCGCGGTGCTGAAGTTCGCGCCGCAGGCGGCGAGCGAGCCCGTCCGCAAGGTCGTGGAGAGCGCGATCGCCAACGCCCGGGTGAAGGCCGACCGTGCGAGCGAGCGCTTCGACGAGTCCGAGCTCGTCGTCGCCGCCGCGTTCGTCGACGAGGGCCCGACCCTCAAGCGTTTCCGTCCCCGTGCGCAGGGTCGTGCGGCGCGGATCCTCAAGCGCACCAGCCACATCACCGTGGTGGTCGCGCCCAAGAACGCTCAGAAGGAAGGGGCCCGATAGTGGGGCAGAAGGTTCACCCGCACGGGTACCGCCTCGGCATCACCACCGACCACCGGTCGCGCTGGTTCGCCGACAGCACGAAGCCCGGCCAGCGGTACCGCGACTACGTCCGTGAGGACGTGCAGATCCGCAAGCTCATGAGCACCGGTCTCGAGCGCGCCGGCATCTCCAAGGTCGAGATCGAGCGCACCCGCGACCGCGTCCGCGTGGACATCCACACGGCCCGCCCGGGCATCGTCATCGGCCGCCGCGGCGCCGAGGCCGAGCGCATCCGCGGCGAGCTCGAGAAGCTCACGGGCAAGCAGGTCCAGCTCAACATCCTCGAGGTCAAGAACGCGGAGATCGACGCGCAGCTCGTCGCGCAGGGCATCGCCGAGCAGCTGGCGAGCCGCGTCTCCTTCCGCCGCGCCATGCGCAAGGGCATCCAGTCCGCGCAGCGCGCCGGCGCCAAGGGCATCCGCGTGCAGGTCTCGGGCCGCCTCGGCGGCGCCGAGATGAGCCGGTCGGAGTTCTACCGCGAGGGCCGTGTGCCGCTGCACACGCTCCGCGCGAACATCGACTTCGGCTTCTACGAGGCCCGCACCACCTTCGGCCGCATCGGCGTGAAGGTGTGGATCTACAAGGGCGACATCACCGAGAAGGAGTTCGCCGCGCAGCAGGCCGCGGCCGCCCCGCGCCAGGGCCGTGGTGGCCCGCGCGGCGAGCGTGGCGAGCGTCGCGGTGGTGGCCGTCGCAACGAGCGTCAGGCCCAGCCGGCCGCCGAGGCTCCTGCCCAGCAGGCCCCGGCCGAGGCGGCTGCGGCCACCGAGACCGGAACGGAGGCCTGAGCATGCTGATCCCCCGCAGGCTCAAGCACCGCAAGCAGCACCACCCCTCGCGTTCCGGCGCGGCCAAGGGTGGTACCACGATCGCGTTCGGCGACTTCGGCATCCAGGCTCTCGAGCCGGCCTACGTCACGAACCGCCAGATCGAGGCTGCTCGTATCGCGATGACCCGCCACATCAAGCGTGGCGGCAAGGTCTGGATCAACATCTACCCGGACCGCCCCCTGACCAAGAAGCCCGCCGAGACCCGCATGGGTTCCGGCAAGGGCTCGCCCGAGTGGTGGGTCGCCAACGTCAAGCCCGGCCGCATCGTCTTCGAGCTGGCCGGCGTCCCGGAGCCGCTGGCTCGCGAGGCCATGCGCCGTGCGATGCACAAGCTCCCGATGAAGTGCCGTTTCGTGGTGCGCGAGGGTGGTGCGATCTGATGATCGGAACGAAGGGCCTGGCGCCCGCCGACCTGGACGGCTTCGACGACGAGAAGCTCGTCGCCGAGCTGAAGAAGGCCAAGGAGGAGCTCTTCAACCTCCGCTTCCAGTCGGCCACCGGCCAGCTGGAGTCGCACGGTCGGATCAAGGCGGTCAAGCGCGACATCGCCCGGATCTACACGATCCTGCGCGAGCGCGAGCTCGGCATCCGCACGGCCCCGAGCGTGAGTGAGTGAGGCACCGATGAGCAACGAGACGACCGAGAAGGTGGCCCCCGAGCGGGGCATCCGCAAGGTCCGCCGCGGCTACGTGGTGAGCGACAAGATGGACAAGACCATCGTGGTCGAGGTCGAGGACCGGGTGAAGCACCCGCTCTACGGCAAGGTCATGCGTCGCACCAACAAGGTCAAGGCGCACGACGAGCAGAACACCGCCGGCATCGGCGACCTGGTCGTGATCATGGAGACCCGCCCGCTGTCCGCGACCAAGCGGTGGCGCCTGGTGGAGATCCTCGAGAAGGCCAAGTGACCCCGAGGGCCTAGCCCTCGTCGGCCGTGGCGGGCCGTGACACACGTATGCGGCCCGCCACGGCCACACCGCAACTATCCGTTCGGCAAGGCTCGCCCGGGACCTCCCGGCGAGAACCGGCTCGACGACAGGAGATCAATCGATGATCCAGCAGGAGTCGCGACTTCGGGTCGCCGACAACACGGGTGCCAAGGAGATCCTCTGCATCCGCGTTCTCGGTGGTTCCGGCCGTCGCTACGCCGGTATCGGCGACGTCATCGTCGCCACCGTCAAGGATGCGATCCCGGGCGGCAACGTGAAGAAGGGCGACGTGGTCAAGGCCGTCGTCGTCCGGACCGCCAAGGAGCGCCGTCGTCCGGACGGTTCCTACATCAAGTTCGACGAGAACGCCGCCGTCATCCTTCGCAACGACGGCGACCCTCGTGGTACCCGAATCTTCGGCCCGGTCGGCCGTGAGCTGCGCGACAAGCGGTTCATGAAGATCGTCTCGCTGGCCCCGGAGGTGATCTGACCATGGCGAAGATCAAGAAGGGCGACCAGGTGATCGTCATCGCCGGTCGCGACAAGGGCAAGACCGGCCGCGTGCTCGAGGTCCTCAAGGACTCCGACCGCGTCGTGGTGGAGGGCGTCCAGCGCGTCACCAAGCACGTCAAGGCCGGCCAGACCGCCCGCGGCACCCGCACCGGCGGCATCGAGACCGTCGAGGCCCCGATCCACGTCTCCAACGTCATGCTCGTCGACCCGGAGACCAAGAAGGGCACCCGCGTCGGCTACCGCACCGAGCAGGTCGAGCGTGACGGCCGTACCCGCACCGTCCGCGTGCGCGTCGCCAAGCGTTCCGGGAAGGACATCTGATGACCGAGACGACTCTCGAGGCCCCGGCCCTGCCGCGCCTCAAGCAGAAGTACCGCGAGGAGATCCTGCCGGGCCTGCGCGAGGAGTTCGGCCACGCCAACGTCAGCCAGGTCGCCGGTCTCACCAAGATCGTCGTCAACATGGGTGTCGGTGACGCGGCGAAGGACTCGAAGCTGATCGAGGGCGCCATCCGCGACCTGACGGCCATCACCGGCCAGAAGCCGCAGGTGACCCGCGCCCGCAAGTCCATCGCCCAGTTCAAGCTGCGCGAGGGCATGCCGATCGGCGCCCACGTCACGCTCCGTGGCGACCGCATGTGGGAGTTCCTCGACCGCCTGCTGTCGATCGCGCTGCCGCGCATCCGCGACTTCCGCGGCCTGTCGGCCAAGCAGTTCGACGGCCACGGCAACTACACCTTCGGTCTCACCGAGCAGTCGATGTTCCACGAGATCGACCAGGACAAGATCGACCGTGTCCGCGGCATGGACATCACCGTCGTGACGAGCGCGACCACGGACGACGAGGGCCGTTCCCTGCTCCGCCGTCTCGGCTTCCCCTTCAAGGAGGAGAACTGACATGGCGAAGAAGGCCCTGATCAACAAGGCGGCCGCGAAGCCCAAGTTCGCGGTGCGCGCCTACACCCGGTGCCAGCGGTGCGGCCGCCCGCACTCCGTGTACCGCAAGTTCGGCCTGTGCCGGATCTGCGTGCGGGAGATGGCCCACCGCGGCGAGCTCCCCGGCGTGACCAAGAGCAGCTGGTAACCAACGACGTCGTAGGTCCGGGCGGGACCCCAGGCACGTGCCTGGTGCGCCGCCCGGAAACCACGACGAGGAAGGGCAAGAGCCCGACATGACGATGACCGACCCCATCGCAGACATGCTGACGCGTCTGCGGAACGCGAACTCGGCGCACCACGACACCGTGTCGATGCCGTCCTCGAAGCTGAAGCTCCACATCGCGGAGATCCTTCAGGCCGAGGGCTACATCGCCGGCCACAGCGTCGAGGACGCCAAGGTGGGCAAGACCCTCACCATCACGCTGAAGTACGGGCCCAACCGCGAGCGCGCCCTCTCGGGCATCCGCCGCGTGTCGAAGCCCGGCCTGCGCAAGTACGCCAAGTCGACCGAGCTGCCGAAGGTGCTCGGCGGTCTCGGCGTCGCCATCCTCTCGACGTCCTCCGGTCTCCTGACCGACCGGCAGGCCCAGGCCAAGGGCGTCGGCGGCGAAGTCCTCGCCTACGTCTGGTAATCGGAAGGGAGATACAAGCCATGTCTCGAATCGGCAAGCTCCCCGTCCCGGTCCCGGCCGGCGTGGACGTCACCATCAGCGGTGCGCTCGTGACCGTCAAGGGCCCCAAGGGGACCCTGGAGCACACGGTGCCCGCCCCCATCGCGGTCGCTCAGGAGGACGGTGCCCTCGTGGTGTCGCGTCCTGACGACGAGCGGCAGTCCCGTGCGCTGCACGGCCTGACCCGCACGCTGCTCGCGAACATCATCACCGGTGTCACGCAGGGCTACGAGAAGAAGCTCGAGATCGTCGGTACCGGTTACCGCGTCACGGCCAAGGGCTCGGACCTCGAGTTCGCGCTCGGCTTCAGCCACCCGGTCGTCGTCTCGGCGCCCGAGGGCATCTCGTTCGCCGTCGAGAGCCCGACGAAGTTCTCGGTCTCCGGCATCGACAAGCAGCAGGTCGGCGAGGTCGCAGCGAACATCCGCAAGATCCGCAAGCCCGAGCCCTACAAGGGCAAGGGTGTGCGCTACGCCGGCGAGGTCGTCCGCCGCAAGGTCGGAAAGGCTGGTAAGTGATGGCTCTCAAGATCCTGGGCAAGGGCAAGGCGGTCGCGCGTCAGCGCCGGCACCTGCGCCTGCGCAAGAAGATCACCGGTACGCCGGCTCGCCCCCGCCTGGTCGTGACCCGCTCGAACCGCCACATGGTGGCGCAGGTGGTCGACGACACGGTCGGCAAGACCGTCGCGTCCGCCTCGACGCTCGAGGCCGACCTGCGTGCCCTCGACGCCGACAAGACCGCGAAGGCCCGCAAGGTCGGCGAGCTCGTCGCCGCGCGTGCCAAGGCGGCCGGCGTCGAGTCCGTGGTCTTCGACCGCGGCGGCAACAAGTACCACGGCCGCGTGGCCGCGGTCGCCGACGGCGCACGCGAAGGCGGTCTGACGCTGTGACGACCTACGCACGGAAGATGAGGAACCTCTGATGGCTGCAGGGCAGCGCACCGGCGCCCCCCAGGGCGCCAACGAGAACAGCAACGACGGCCGCCGCGGCTCGCGCCGCGACGACCGCCGCAACGACCGTCGCGAGGCGAAGAGCGACTTCCTCGAGCGCGTCGTGACGATCAACCGCGTCGCCAAGGTCGTCAAGGGCGGCCGCCGCTTCAGCTTCACCGCGCTGGTCGTGGTGGGCGACGGCAACGGCACCGTGGGCGTCGGCTACGGCAAGGCCAAGGAGGTGCCCGCGGCGATCGCCAAGGGTGTCGAGGAGGCGAAGAAGAACTTCTTCCGCGTCCCGCGCATCCAGGGCACCATCCCGCACCCGGTGCAGGGCGAGGCCGCTGCCGGCGTCGTGTTCCTGCGTCCGGCGTCGCCGGGTACCGGTGTGATCGCCGGTGGTCCGGTCCGCGCCGTGCTCGAGTGCGCCGGCATCCACGACGTGCTGAGCAAGTCGCTGGGTTCGTCGAACTCGATCAACATCGTGCACGCGACCGTCGCGGCCCTGAAGGGTCTCGAGGAGCCGGCCGCCGTGGCCGCGCGTCGTGGTCTCGCGCTCGAGGACGTGGCCCCGGCCGCGCTCCTGCGCGCGCAGGCCGCCGGCCTCGCCGCGAAGGACGCCGCGTCCGACGAGGCGAAGGTGGGTGCGTGATGGCTCGTCTCAAGGTGACCCAGACGAAGTCCGCCATCGGCGGCAAGCAGAACCAGCGCGACACCCTGCGGACCCTGGGCCTCAAGCGGATCGGCGACACCGCCGTGAAGGAGGACCGCCCGGAGATCCGCGGCATGGTCGCCACGGTGGCGCACCTCGTCACCGTCGAGGAGGTCGAGTGAGCATGGCCGAGGCCAAGAAGTCGCAGGCGGCCGAGACCGAGGAGACCACCTCGGTCAAGCCGCTGAAGGTCCACCACCTGCGTCCTGCCCCCGGCGCCAAGACCGCCAAGACCCGCGTGGGTCGTGGTGAGGCGTCGAAGGGCAAGACGGCGGGCCGCGGTACCAAGGGTACGAAGGCTCGCTACCAGGTGTCCGCGGGCTTCGAGGGCGGGCAGATGCCTCTGCACATGCGCCTGCCGAAGCTGCGCGGGTTCAAGAACCCGTTCCGCGTCGAGTACCAGGTCGTGAACCTGGACAAGCTCGCCGCGCTGTACCCCGAGGGTGGCTCCGTCACCGTCGCCGACCTCGTCGCCAAGGGCGCGGTCCGCAAGGGTCAGCCGGTGAAGGTGCTCGGCACGGGGGAGATCACCGTCAAGCTGGACGTCGCGGTCGACGCGCTGTCCGGCTCCGCCAAGGACAAGATCCTGGCGGCCGGCGGTTCGGTCTCCGAGGACTGAGAACCCCACGCAGGGCCGGTGGCGCAGCAGCGCCGCCGGCCCTGCGTGCATTCACGGAGCGAACGTGTCGGCCACACGGGGTCGCGGCACGTAGAATCCGATGCGGTCCGGCCGCGCGTGCTCGCGGGGCCGCCGGGAACGCCCGGGACGACCGCGTCCGAAGCGGTGTCGGGGGGACGGGCGAAGGCCCGGGCCCGCGGCGCCACAGCTCGCCGGCGAGCCGGCGACACGACAACCCGCCACGGCGGGCCAGGAGGATAGGTGCTCAGCGCATTCGCCCGGGCTTTCCGGACGCCTGACCTGCGGCGCAAGCTGCTGTTCACGATCGCGATCATGGCGGTCTTCCGCGTGGGGTCCTTCATCCCGACGCCTGGGGTGGACTACGGCAACGTCCGCCAGTGCATCGACCAGACGGCGGGCGGGACCTCGCTGCTGGGCCTGGTGAACACCTTCAGCGGCGGCGCGCTCCTGCAGCTGTCGATCTTCGCCCTCGGGATCATGCCGTACATCACGGCGAGCATCATCGTGCAGCTGCTGCGTGTGGTGATCCCGCGCTTCGAGGCCCTGCACAAGGAGGGCCAGGCCGGCCAGGCGAAGCTGACCCAGTACACGCGCTACCTGACCATCGCGCTGGCGATCCTGCAGTCGACGACGGTCATCACCACGGCGCGCCAGGGGCTGCTGTTCCAGGGCTGCACGCTCGACGTCCTCGCCGACGACTCCATCGTCACGATGCTCCTCATGGTGATCACGATGACCGCCGGCACCGGCCTGATCATGTGGCTGGGCGAGCTCATCACCGAGCGTGGCGTGGGCAACGGCATGTCCCTGCTGATCTTCACGTCCATCGCCGCGAGCTTCCCGACGGGCCTGTGGTCGGTCGCCGGCGGCTCCGACGGCATCCGCAACACGATCATCCTCGTCGCGGTCGTGGTGCTCGTGATCGGCCTGGTCGTCTTCGTGGAGCAGTCCCAGCGCCGCATCCCCGTGCAGTACGCCAAGCGCATGGTGGGGCGGCGGATGTACGGCGGCACGAGCACCTACATCCCGATCAAGATCAACATGGCCGGCGTGATCCCCGTGATCTTCGCGGCGTCGATCCTGGCCATCCCGACCCTGATCGCGCAGTTCGGCGACCAGACCGCGGGCTGGGTCCAGTGGATCTCCCGCAACCTCGCCGCCCAGGACGCGCCGCTCTACATCGTCCTGTACGTCGTCCTGATCCTGTTCTTCTGCTTCTTCTACACGTCGATCACGTTCAACCCGGACGAGGTCGCGGACAACATGAAGAAGTACGGCGGCTTCATCCCGGGCATCCGCGCCGGCCGCCCGACCGCCGAGTACCTCGACTACGTGATCACCCGCATCACGTCGGCCGGGTCGCTCTACCTCGCGGTCATCGCGCTCATCCCGACGCTGATGGTCGTCTGGCTCGGCCTGGCGAACAACCTGCCGTTCGGCGGCAGCTCGATCCTCATCATCGTCGGCGTGGGCCTGGAGACGGTCAAGCAGATCGACTCCCAGCTGCAGCAGCGTCACTACGAAGGGTTCCTCCGTTGACCGAGAGCACCGAGACGACGGGCACCACCGTCCCGTCGCGCCACGACCTGCACCCCGTCCCGGGGCCCGAGGGCCGCGTCACGCGGCTGATCATCATGGGCCCGCAGGGTGCGGGCAAGGGCACGCAGGCCGCGCGCCTCGCCGAGGTGTTCGGCATCCCGGCGATCTCGACCGGCGACATCTTCCGCGCCAACATCAAGGGCGGCACCGAGCTGGGCCGCCTGGCGCAGCAGTACACCAACGCCGGCGAGCTCGTGCCCGACGAGGTCACGGACTCCATGGTGCGCGACCGGCTCGGCGAGCCCGACGCCGCGCAGGGCTTCATCCTCGACGGCTACCCGCGCAACGCCCACCAGGTCGGTGCGCTCGACGGGATCCTGGCCGACCTCGGCTGGCAGCTCGACGGCGTCATCGAGCTGACCGCCGACCGCGACGAGCTCCTGGCCCGCATCGCCAAGCGCGCCCAGCTCGAGGGCCGCGAGGACGACACCGAGGAGGCGATCGCCCGCCGCCTCGACATCTACGCGGAGCAGACCGCCCCGCTCACCAGCGCCTACGCCGAGCGCGGCCTGCTGGTGCAGGTCGACGGCATCGGCGAGGTCGCGGAGGTCACCGACCGCATCGTCGCCGGCCTCGCCGCGCAGATCGGCTGACACGTGGCGCTGTTCGGTCGCGAGCGCGTCGAGTACAAGACGCTCGAGCAGGTGCGCGTCATGCGACGCGCCGGGCTCGTCGTCGCGGACGTGCTCGCGGCCGTGCGCGCGGCCGCGCGCCCCGGGACGACGACGGCCGACCTCGACGCCGTCGCCGCCGCGGTCATCGCTGACGCCGGGGCGACGTCGAACTTCCTCGGCTACGAGGGGTTCCCCGCGACGATCTGCACCTCGGTCAACGACGAGGTGATCCACGGCATCCCCGGGTCCCGGGTGCTCGCCGTGGGCGACGTCGTCTCCGTCGACGCCGGCGCGGTGGTCGACGGGTGGCACGGCGACTCGGCCACGTCGTTCGTGCTCGGCGCCGACGGGCCCCTCGCGCCGGGCGCGGCGGGTGGGGCGGCCGGCGGCGACCCTGCCGACGACGCGCTCGTGCGCGCGACGGAGGCCGCGATGTGGGCGGGCATCGCCGCCCTGGCCACGGGCCAGCGCCTCGGCGACGTGGGCACCGCCGTCGAGACGGCGGTGGAGCTCGCCGGCGCGGCGGGCGGTGCCGAGCTCGGCATCGTCGAGGAGTACGTGGGGCACGGCATCGGCACGGCGATGCACCAGCCGCCGGACGTGCTCAACTACCGCACCTCGGACCGCGGGATGCGGCTGCGGCCGGGCATGTGCCTGTGCGTCGAGCCGATGATCACGCGGGGGAGCGGGGCCACGCGCGAGCTGGAGGACGGCTGGACCGTGGTCACCACCGACGGCTCGCGCGCCGCCCACTGGGAGCACTCCGTGGCGATCCTCGAGGGCGGCATCAGCGTGCTCACCGCCCGCGACGGCGGCGCGGAGCGGCTGGGCGCGCTCGGCGTCGACGTCGTCGTCCTCGACTGAGCGGCGTCCCCCGCGGCGTCCGCCGGGCGCCGCGCGCACCCGCCCGCGGTGAGGCGGTGCACACCGGCGCGGCTTTCCGTTCGTTGGTGCGTCGGGTAGGCTGCTCCGTTGGGTGTAGTCCGTTCGCGCTCCTCCCCGGAGCCGGCCGCGCTCCCGAGCCACCGCTCGGGGTGCCGGCGGGCGCGGTTGGTGGTCGGGCGGCAGCACGCGACACCCGTGTCCCGTCGATCGTGCGCTCGGCCGCGTGCCGCGCGCGCCGGTGAGACGCGGGAGCAGTCGGACGAAGTCAATCGACGAGAGTTAGCGGAGGACATGGCAAAGAAGGACGGTGTCATCGAGATCGAGGGCAGCGTGGTCGAGGCCCTGCCGAACGCGATGTTCCGCGTGGAGCTGGCGAACGGTCACAAGGTTCTCGCTCACATCTCGGGCAAGATGCGGCAGCACTACATCCGGATCCTTCCCGAGGACCGGGTGGTGGTCGAGCTGAGCCCGTACGACCTGTCCCGCGGCCGGATCGTCTACCGCTACAAGTAGTCCATCCCCCACCCGATCGACACTGCCGCCGTCGCGGCCCGGGCGCGCCCGGACAACGGCGGGGCGGAGGAACACTGATGAAGGTCAAGCCGAGCGTCAAGAAGATCTGCGACAAGTGCAAGGTGATCCGCCGGCACGGTCGCGTCATGGTGATCTGCGAGAACCTGCGCCACAAGCAGCGCCAGGGCTGATCGCAGCTCACCGGTGACGGCAGCGCTCGCCGTCACCCCCAGCGCACCACCACGAACCTCGTCCGCACGCCGCGCGTGCGGGCCAGGGGAACCCCCGGTCCGGAGGCCGGGGCCCGCGGACCTCGCGGGGAGGGCGGTGCGGCAGACCTCCGGACGAAGTTCAGGAGCCGGAAGGCACATGGCACGTCTTGTCGGCGTCGACCTCCCCCGCGAGAAGCGGCTCGAGGTTGCGCTCACCTACATCTACGGCGTCGGCCGTACCCGCGCCCAGCAGACGCTGGCCGCGACCGGGATCAGCCCGGACGTGCGCGTCCGCGACCTCGGCGACGCCGAGCTCGTCGCGCTGCGCGACTACCTCGAGGGCAACTTCAAGCTCGAGGGTGACCTCCGCCGCGAGGTGGCGGCCGACATCCGCCGCAAGGTCGAGATCGGCACCTACCAGGGTCTGCGTCACCGCCGGGGCCTGCCGGTGCGCGGTCAGCGCACCAAGACCAACGCGCGCACCCGCAAGGGCCCGAAGCGCACCGTCGCGGGCAAGAAGAAGGCCCGCTGACGTCAGCAGCCGCGTAGCGGGCTGACGCCCGCCGCCGGTCCGACGACCTCAGACCAGGAGATCACCACACATGCCTCCCAAGACTCGTGCCGCCTCCGGCACGCGCAAGCCGCGTCGCAAGGACAAGAAGAACGTCCCGCTCGGCCAGGCGCACATCAAGAGCACCTTCAACAACACGATCGTCTCGATCACGGACCCGTCGGGCGCCGTGATCTCGTGGGCCTCGGCCGGCCACGTCGGCTTCAAGGGCTCGCGCAAGTCGACGCCGTTCGCCGCGCAGCTGGCCGCCGAGGCGGCCGCCCGCCGCGCCCAGGAGCACGGTGTCAAGAAGGTCGACGTCTTCGTCAAGGGCCCGGGTTCCGGTCGCGAGACCGCGATCCGCTCCCTGCAGGCGACCGGCCTCGAGGTCGGCTCGATCCAGGACGTGACGCCCCAGGCCCACAACGGTGTCCGGCCCCCGAAGCGTCGCCGGGTCTGACCGCACTGCCGGTCGGCCGGGCCGGGGGCCCGTCGCGGGAGCGTCTCGTCGCTGACGAGGCCTCCCCGGCGCTCCCGCGGCCCGGCCGACCGGAACCCTGCCCGGGCGGACGGACGGAGTCCCGCCCGGGACGCGAGTGATCGCGGATCCGTGATGCGTCATATGGCGGACGCACACTGAAAGGACAAACCACCGTGCTGATCGCACAGCGCCCCACCCTGACCGAAGAGGTCATCTCGGAGCACCGTTCGCGCTTTGCCATCGAGCCCCTGGAGCCTGGCTTCGGGTACACGCTCGGCAACTCGCTCCGCCGCACCCTGCTGTCGTCCATCCCGGGCGCGGCCGTGACCTCCATCCGCATCGACGGGGTGCTCCACGAGTTCTCCACCGTGCCGGGGGTCAAGGAGGACGTCACCGAGATCATCCTCAACATCAAGAACCTCGTCGTCTCCTCGGAGAACGACGAGCCCGTCGTGATGTACCTGCGCAAGCAGGGTGCCGGTGCCGTCACTGCCGCGGACATCGTCCCGCCGGCGGGCGTCGAGGTGCACAACCCCGACCTGCACATCGCCACGCTGAACGACAAGGGCCGGCTCGAGATCGAGCTGACCGTCGAGCGTGGCCGTGGCTACGTGTCCGCCGCGCAGAACAAGTCGGCGGACGCCGAGATCGGGCGCATCCCCGTCGACTCGATCTACTCGCCGGTCCTCAAGGTCACCTACAAGGTCGAGGCCACCCGTGTCGAGCAGCGCACGGACTTCGACAAGCTGATCGTCGACGTCGAGGCGAAGCCGGCGATCTCGCCGCGCGACGCGCTCGCTTCCGCCGGCAAGACGCTCGTCGAGCTGTTCGGCCTCGCCCGCGAGCTGAACACCGAGGCCGAGGGCATCGAGATCGGCCCGTCGCCGACGGACTCCGCGCTGGCCGCGGACCTGGCGCTGCCGATCGAGGAGCTCAACCTCACCATCCGTTCGTACAACTGCCTCAAGCGCGAGGGCATCCACTCCGTGGGTGAGCTGGTCGCGCGCAGCGAGGCGGACCTGCTCGACATCCGCAACTTCGGCGCGAAGTCGATCACCGAGGTCAAGGAGAAGCTCGCCGAGCTCGGCCTGTCCCTCAAGGACTCGCCGGTCGACTACGACGCTTCGGCCGCCGGCTACTACGACGGTGGCGACGACGAGACCGCGTACACCGACGAGCAGCCGTACTGACGTCCCCGCCGCCGCGGCGTAGCGCCGCGCGGCGCGGAACCACCCTCAAGGAGAACCAGAAATGCCTACCCCCACCAAGGGTCCGCGGCTCGGCGGTGGCCCGGCTCACGAGCGTCTGATCCTCGCGAACCTGTCCACGGCGCTCTTCGAGCACGGCCGCATCACGACGACCGAGACGAAGGCGAAGCGCCTGCGCCCCCTGGCCGAGCGCCTCATCACGTTCGCCAAGCGCGGCGACCTGCACGCGCGTCGTCGCGTCCTGACGGTCGTGCGCGACAAGGGCGTGGTGCACACGCTGTTCACCGAGATCGCCCCGGCCATGGCCGAGCGCAACGGTGGCTACACGCGCATCACCAAGGTCGGCAACCGCAAGGGCGACAACGCCCCCATGGCCGTCATCGAGCTCGTCACCGAGCCGGTGAGCCCCAAGCAGGCCGTCGTCAAGGAGGCCACCAAGGCCACCGAGAAGGCCGCCAAGGCCGAGAAGCCCGCCGCCGAGGAGACCGTGGAGACGACCGAGGCTCCGGCCGAGGCGGAGGCCACCGAGGCCCCGGCCGACGCCGCCGCCGAGGGCGCCGCGGACACCGAGGAGAAGAAGGAGGCCTGAGCCTCCCTCCGCTCCCGGGGCCCCGCCCCGGACCGCGCACGAGGGCCCCGCACCACGCCGGTGCGGGGCCCTCTTCGTGCGTCGGGCCGCGCTGCCGCCGGGTGCGCGGCCGCCGGCGCCTCAGCCCTGCGGCAGGTCCCAGGCGCGCGCGCCGCCGACGAGGGCGGCGGAGTTCGGCACGATGACGACGTCGTCGCCGAGCCGGGCCAGCGCGGCCGGCGTGATGCGGCGGGAGTTGCCGCCGCCGAGGTAGAGCCGGTCCCAGCGGAACACGGGCCGCAGGCCGTCGACCATCGCGACCACGCGGCGCGACCACAGCCCGTCGCCGAGGCGCCGGCGCTCCGGCTCGCCGACGTACTGGTCGTACGTCGCGCCGCGGCGCACGGGCGCGTGCGACCACTCGAGGTGCGGCGACAGCAGGCCGCCGTCGAACAGCGCCGACCCGAGGCCCGTGCCGAGGGTGAGCACGAGCTCGAAGCCCGACCCGGCGATGACCCCGGCCCCGTGCACCTCGGCGTCGTTGAGCACCAGCGCCGGCATGCCCAGGCGCTCGCTCACGGCGGCCTGCATGTCGAAGCTCGACCACGCCTCGAGCAGCTCCGGCTCCACGCGCGAGCGCGGCCCCGACCGGGTGATGTAGTGCGGGGTGTGGACGACGACGCCGTGGCGGATCATGCCCGGCATGCCGACCGTGACGCGGTGCGCGACGGGCAGGCCGGCGGCGATCTTCGCCACGGTGTCGACGAGCAGCGAGGGCGGCAGGGGGTAGGGCGTGGGCACGCGCACGGGCGCCGCGTGCGCCGTGCCGGCGTCGTCCAGCACGTTCGCCTTGATGCCGCCGCCGCCGCAGTCGACGGAGAGGGTGAGGATGTCGGGCATGCCCCCATGATGGCCGGGCCCGCACCCGGTCCCGCCTCCGGCCCCGTGAACCGGCCCTGTGCGCCGGCCCGGGCGAGGTCCGGCGAGAATGGTCCGGTGACGCCCACGACCGAGCCGACCCCCGCCCCGGAGCCCGCGCCGGCGCCCGACCGCCCGGACGTCCCGGCAGTACCGGCCGTGCCCACCGTGCCCACCGTGCCCACCGTGCGGGTGCGCCTCGACCTCGCGTACGACGGCACCCACTTCGCGGGCTGGGCGCGCCAGCCCCGGCTGCGGACGGTGCAGGGGGCGCTGGAGGAGGGGCTCGAGCGGGTGCTGCGCACCCGGGCGCTCGGCCTGCCGGCGCCCCGGCTCACCGTCGCGGGGCGGACCGACTCGGGCGTGCACGCCCGCGGGCAGGTGGCGCACGTCGACGTGCCGGTCGAGCGGTGGGAGGCGCTGCCGGGCCGCTCGGACCGCGGACCCGGCGAGTCGCTCGTGACGCGTCTGGCCGGCGTCCTGCCGCCCGACGTCGTCGTGCACCGCGCCACGCTCGCGCCGACGGGCTTCGACGCCCGCTTCTCCGCGCTCTACCGGCGGTACACCTACCGCGTCGCGGACACGCCGCGCCTGCGCGACCCGCTGCGGCGCACGCACGTGCTGTGGGCGAGGCGGCCGCTGGACGAGGAGGCGATGCACGCGGCCGTCCAGCCGCTGCTGGGCCTGCGGGACTTCGCGGCCTTCTGCAAGCCGCGGCCCGGGGCCACGACCATCCGGGAGCTGCAGCACATGTCCTGGCAGCGGCCCGACGACGGCCCGGACGCGGGACTGGTCGTCGCCAGCGTGGTGGCCGACGCGTTCTGCCACAACATGGTGCGGGCGCTCGTGGGGGCGTCGCTGGCCGTGGGGGAGGGGCGGCGCGACGTGCGCTGGCCCGCCGAGGTGCTCGCCTCGCGCCGGCGCGAGGCCAACGCCGCCGTCGTGCCCGCGCTGGGCCTCGTGCTCGAGGAGGTCGTCTACCCGGCCGACGACGAGCTCGCCGCCCGCGCGGAGCGGGTCAGGGCGCTGCGGATGGACGAGGAGGTCGCCGACCCGGCGCTGCCCACGCGGTGAGCGGCGCCGGGCCGGAGGTCGTGCGCGGGGCTCAGTCCGTGGGCTCGCCCGGCTCCTTGGTCCAGTGCACGGCGGCCTCCTCGGCCGACGCCGCCGCACCGTCGATGCCGACGTCCTCGCCGTACACGGAGTTGGTGCGGGAGCCGCCCTCGCCGCTCCCGAGGTCCTCCTCGGCGTCCGGGTCGGCCGCGATGCGCCCGGCGCGCGTGGTGTCCGGGCGCGGCGCGTCCGGCTCCCACACCTCGGGCTCCTCGGCGGCGAGGCGCCGGTCCATCGGCTCGTCGTGCGCCTGCTCCCACTCGGTCTCGCCCCAGCGGCCGGTGGTGTCGCGCTCGGGCGGGGAGTAGCCCTGGTCGAGCGGCTCCTCGCGCCCGGGGTAGGGCATCAGGGTGTCGTCGTTCGCCAGCTGGTTCGTGTCGCCCTCGGCGACGAGCTCCGGGTCGGGCCTGGTGGCTGGGGTCTCCTCGGTCATGGCACCACCGTGCACCCGCGCCGCCCGCGTCGCACCCGCGCTGCGGCGTGAGCGGCGTCGCTTTGACCCTGGCCAGGGCCGCCCCCTAGACTGATGAGTCGTTGTGCTCTCGCTCCGACGTCCCGCGTCGACGGTGCGCCCACTCGCCGATGTCGACGCACGGCCAGGACGTCACCCGGAGCATCCCGCGCACAACACCTGACTCATCGGGCGCCGCTTCTCGCCCGACGACCCAACACGAAAAGGTTACGAACCGTGCGTACGTACACCCCGAAGCCCGGCGACGTCCAGCGCGACTGGTACGTCGTCGACGCGACCGACGTCGTCCTGGGCCGCCTGGCCAGCCAGGTCGCCACGCTCCTGCGCGGGAAGCACAAGCCGACCTTCGCCCCGCACGTCGACGGCGGCGACTTCGTCGTCGTCATCAACGCCGACAAGGTCGCCCTGTCCGGCAACAAGCGGACCTCGAAGATGGCGTACCGCCACTCCGGCTACCCGGGTGGTCTGCGTTCCGTCGCCTACGGCGAGCTGTTCGAGAAGAACCCCGAGCGCGCCGTGGAGAAGGCCGTGCGCGGCATGCTCCCCAAGACCAGCCTCGGCCGTCAGCAGCTGTCGAAGCTGAAGGTCTACCGCGGCTCGGAGCACCCGCACGCCGCCCAGCAGCCCAAGCCGTTCGAGATCACCCAGGTGGCGCAGCAGGCCTGAGCCGCTGCCGCCGAGCTGAACGAAGGATTCTGACGTGGCAGAGACCACCGTGGACACCGAGCTGGAGAACGTCCCCAGCACCTACACGACCGAGACCGCGGCGCCCGTCGCCGACCGCGGCCAGTCCATCACCGCCCCGGGCCAGGCCCTGGGCCGCCGCAAGGAGGCCGTGGCGCGCGTGCGCCTCGTGCCCGGCACCGGCCAGTGGAAGATCAACGGCCGCACCCTCGAGGACTACTTCCCGAACAAGGTGCACCAGCAGCTGGTCAACTCCCCGCTGAAGCTGGTCGAGGTCGAGGGGCGCTTCGACGTCATCGCCCGCATCGACGGCGGCGGCTCGTCCGGCCAGGCCGGCGCGCTGCGCCTGGGCATCGCCCGCGCGCTCAACGAGATCGACCGCGAGGCCAACCGCCCCGCGCTGAAGAAGGCCGGCTTCCTCACTCGCGACGCCCGCGTCGTCGAGCGCAAGAAGGCCGGTCTCAAGAAGGCCCGCAAGGCCCCGCAGTACAGCAAGCGCTGATCGCGGACCGCTCCTGCGAGAGCGCACGGCGGCCCCGTCGGACATCGTCCGGCGGGGCCGCCGCCGTTTGCGCGCCCCCCCGCCCGGAGCGGGGGGCGCGCGGCAGGGCGTCTACGATCGGACAGGTTTTCATCACGAGGAGGATCCATGGCTCGACTGTTCGGCACCGACGGGGTGCGCGGCCTCGCCAACCGGGACGTCACCGCCGAGCTCGCCCTGGACCTGGGCAGCGCGGCAGCGCACGAGCTGGGCTCGTCGCCCGAGTTCACCGGCCGCCGGCCGCGGGCGGTCGTGGGCCGGGACCCTCGTGCGTCCGGGGAGTTCCTCGGCGCGGCGGTCACGGCCGGGCTGGCGAGCGCGGGCGTCGACGTCGTCGACCTCGGCGTGCTGCCCACCCCGGCGCTCGCCTACCTGGTGGGCGCGATGGACGCCGACCTCGGGGTCATGATCTCGGCCTCCCACAACCCGATGCCGGACAACGGCATCAAGTTCTTCCAGCGCGGCGGCCTGAAGCTCGACGACGCGATCGAGGACAAGATCGCCGCCCGCCTGGGCGAGGAGTGGGAGCGGCCCACCGGCGCCGCCGTCGGCCGCGTGCGCGTCGACACGGGCATCGCCCAGCAGCAGTACGTCGCCCACCTCACCGCGAGCATCGGCACCACGCCCGACCACCGGCCGCTGGAGGGCCTGCGGATCGCCGTCGACGCCGCCAACGGTGCCGCCAGCCAGGTGGGTCCGGAGGCGCTGCGCCTGGCCGGCGCCGACGTCGTCGTCATCAACGCCAGCCCCGACGGCCGCAACATCAACGAGAAGGCCGGCTCGACGCACCCCGAGCAGCTGCAGGCGGTGGTCGTGGCCGCCGAGGCCGACTTCGGCGTGGCGTTCGACGGCGACGCGGACCGCTGCCTGGCCGTGGACCACGGCGGCGTGCTCGTCGACGGCGACCAGATCCTGGGCATCCTCGCGCGGTCGCTCCAGGCGCGCGGCGAGCTGGAGCAGGACACGCTCGTCGTGACGGTGATGAGCAACCTCGGGCTGCTGCTCGCGATGAAGGACGCCGGCATCGCCACGCTGCAGACGGCGGTGGGCGACCGGTACGTGCTCGAGGAGATGCGCGCGCACGGCTACAGCCTCGGCGGCGAGCAGTCCGGCCACATCATCCTCGCCGAGCACGCGACCACCGGCGACGGCGTCCTGACCGCGCTGCACCTCGCGGCCGAGGTGAAGCGCTCGGGCAAGCGCCTGGCCGACCTCGCCGGCGAGATCCCGCGCCTGCCGCAGACGCTGGTGAACGTCCGGGGGGTCGACAAGGCCCGCGCCGGGAGCGACGAGGGCGTGCTCGCGGCGGTCGAGGACGCCGAGGCGCTGCTCGGGGAGACCGGCCGGGTGCTGCTGCGCCCGTCGGGCACCGAGCCCGTCGTGCGGGTCATGGTCGAGGCGGCCACGCAGACGCAGGCCGACGGGGTGGCCGAGACGCTCGCCGCCGTCGTGCGCGACCGGCTCGCCCTGTGACGGGCGCGGTGCCGGCGCCCGGGACGGGCGGGGCCGCCCGGTGGGGTGCCCCCGACCCGGAGCTGCGTGACGCCGTCGCGGCGCTGCTGGACACGGTGGGCGACGGCGTGCTGCCGATCGTCCAGGCCGGCGACCCGGTGCTGCGCACGCCGGCCGCCCCGTACACCGGCCAGCTCGGCGACGTGCTGCCGCGGCTGGTCGAGGTCATGCGGCGCACCATGCACGCCGCGCCCGGCGTGGGCCTGGCGGCGCCGCAGGTCGGCATCGGCCTCGCGATCGCCGTCGTCGAGGACCGCGGCGCGCCCGACGACCCGCGCGAGCGCACGCCGCTGCCGTTCCGCGTGCTGGTCAACCCTGACTACGCGCCGGTGGACGGGCCCGGCGGGCCCGAGCGCGCGCCGTTCTTCGAGGGCTGCCTGTCGGTGGCGGGCTGGCAGGCGGTCGTGGCCCGGCACCGTGGCGTGCGCCTGACCGGACAGGACGTCACGGGTGCGCCGGTCGACGAGGTGCTGGTCGGCTGGCCCGCCCGGATCGTGCAGCACGAGACCGACCACCTGCGCGGCGAGCTGTACCTCGACCACGCCGAGCCGCGGTCGCTCACGTCCACCGAGAACCTCCTGCGGTACTGGGCGGCGTCCCCCGACCCGGCGCCGGCGGCCGCCGCTCTCGGCTTCCCGCTGGGCTGACGGCGGTGGCCGACGCCCGCCGGTGAACTCCGGGTGAAGGTTCGAAGGATCAGGGGGATCCCCGGGCAATCACCGATGATCGGGGCCCGGTGCGGAACCTAGGCTGGTGTCGGCACCGGCCGGTGCCGGCCGACCGGGCGCGGACGCCCGACCGACACGAGGGACCGCCATGGATCTGACGACGTTCTTGGACCAGCTGCAGGGCTGGATCCTCCAGCTCGCCGGGTCCGGCTGGGTCTACCCCGTGATGACGGCGCTGGCCACCATCGACGGCTTCTTCCCGCCGCTGCCCAGCGAGTCGGTGATCATCACCCTGGCCGTCGCCGCGCGGTCGGCGGGGGAGCCCTGGCTGCCCGGCATCCTCGTGACCGCGGCCGTGGGGGCGTGGCTCGGCGACCAGATCGCCTACCAGATCGGCAAGACGGTGGGCACGGACCGCATCCGCGTGCTGCGCACCCGGCGCGGTCGCGAGGCCGTGTCGTTCGCCCGCCAGGCGCTGGCCCGCCGCGGGGCGTCGTTCATCATCGCGGCGCGCTACGTGCCCATCGGGCGCGTGGCGGTCAACATGTCCGCCGGCGCGGTCGGGTACCCCCGCCGCCGGTTCATGATCTTCTCCGCCATCGCCGCCGCCATGTGGGCGGTCTACTCGATGCTCATCGGCGTCGCCGCGGGCGCGTGGCTCGAGCACCACCCGCTGCTCGCGATGGTCGTCGGGGTCGCCGTGGGCGTGCTGCTCGGCGTCGTGCTGGACCTGGTGGTGCGCCGGGTCACGCGCCGCCAGGCCGCGCAGGACGCGCAGGCGGCCGTCGCCCACGCCGCGGCGCCGCAGCCGGCCGCGCGCGACGTCGCCGCCTGAGGCCCGGCGCCCGGCGCTCCGGCGTCGCGGCCCGGACGCGGCGGGCCGCCGTCAGAGCTTGCGCAGCCGCACCCGCTGCACCGCGTGGTCGGTGCCCTTGGTCAGCACCAGCGTGGCCCGGCCGCGGGTGGGCAGGATGTTGTGCTCGAGGTTCGGGGCGTTGATCGACTCCCAGATCGACAGCGCCTTCTCGGTGGCCTCGACGTCGGACAGGTCGGCGTAGCGGCGGAAGTACGACTCCGGCCGGGAGAACGCCGTCTGGCGCAGCTTGAGGAACCGGTCGACGTACCACTGCCGGATGTTGCGGGTGCGCGCGTCGACGTAGATCGAGAAGTCGAAGAAGTCGCTGACGGCGACCGTCGGCTCGTCCGTGGCGCTCGGCCGCGCGGGCTGCAGCACGTTGAGCCCCTCGACGATGAGCACGTCCGGCCGGCGCACGACGACCTCGGCGCCCGGCACGATGTCGTAGGTGACGTGCGAGTAGACCGGTGCACGCACCTCCTCCTGGCCGGCCTTGACGCGCGAGACGAACCGCACCAGCGCCCGGCGGTCGTACGACTCGGGGAAGCCCTTGCGCTCCAGCAGGCCGCGGCGGCGCAGCTCCGCGTTGGGGTACAGGAACCCGTCGGTGGTGACCAGCTCGACGTGCGGGGTCTCCGGCCAGCGGGCCAGCATCTCGCGCAGGATGCGCGCCGTCGTCGACTTGCCGACGGCGACCGAGCCGGCGACCCCGATGACGTACGGCGTGCGCGGCGCGGCCTCGCGCAGGAACGTCGAGGTGGCCCGGTGCAGCCCGGTGGTGGCGTTGACGTACAGGTTGAGCAGGCGCGACAGCGGCCGGTAGACGGCGTCGACCTCCGCGAGGTCGATCGGGTCGCCGAGGCCCCGCAGCCGCTCGACGTCGGCGTCGGTCAGGGGCAGCGGCGTGGACTCCGACAGGCGGCTCCAGGCGGCCCGGTCGAGGTCGACGTAGGGCGACACGGGCTGCGGGTGCACGAGCGGGGAGCCGGACGAGGCGGTGCTGGACGCGGACGGCGCGGCGCCGGACGCGTCTTCGGAGAGGGCGGCCACGGACCGATTCTGCCGCAGCCCGGGAGCGTGCCCCGACGTGGGACCCGGGCCGGGCGCCGTCACGCCGCAGGGGGCCGTCGGGCGCGGCCGCGGGCCGGGACGGCGACCGGGTCGCCCGGCGCCGGCACGGCGAGGTCGGCGAGGCGCTCGGCCAGCCCGAGCGCGTCCCGCGGCGCGTGCGCGTCGCCGTCGTTGTCGAGGTAGACGACGACGTCGTGGCCCGCGTCGTGCCACGCGCGCACCCGCGCGGCCCAGGCGTCGAGCAGCGGCGGGTCGTACGCGGTGGCGTACAGCGGCTCGACGGGACCGTGCAGCCGCACGTAGACCAGCGCGGAGGTGACGTGGTCGAGCACCGGCCAGCGGCCGGCGCCGTCCGAGACCACCAGGGCGACGTCGTGCTCGCGCAGCAGCCGCAGCGCCGCCGGGTCGGTGAACGACTCGTGCCGTGCCTCCAGTGCGTGCCGCAGCGGGCGGTCGGCGTCGGTGTCGGTCCACGGCTCGGCCCGCAGCCGGTCGTCGTGCTCCTCGGCCAGCCGCCCGGCCGCGGCGGTCGAGGCCGGCAGCAGGCCGAGGAACTCGGCCAGGACGTCCAGGTCGAGCCGCTCGCGCTCCGGCAGCTGCCACAGCACCGGGCCGAGCCGGTCGCCGAGGGCCAGCACCCCGCTGGCGAAGAAGTTCGCCAGCGGCACGCGCACGCCCCGCATGCGCTTCATGTGCGTGACGAACCGGCCGCCCTTGACCGCGAACGTGAACCCGGGCGGCGTCTGCTCGCGCCACGCCAGGTAGGAGCTGGGGCGCTGCGTCGAGTAGAAGGACCCGTTGAGCTCGACGGTCGGGAACGTCGCGGCGACGTGGGCCAGCTCGAGGCGCTGGGGCAGGCCGGCGGGGTAGAAGCGGCCGCGCCAGGAGGCGTAGCGCCACCCCGACAGGCCGACGCGGACTGACGGTTGCACGCCCCGACGGTAGGGGCCCCGGGCCCCGCTCACCCGTCCGGGCGAGCGACGGAAGTCACCCCGTCGGCCCCACGGGTGGGGGAAGGCACCGTCATCGGGCGCCACTAGACTCCCCGGCATGTGCGGAATCGTCGGGTACACGGGTCTCGGGCTGGCGGCAGGTCAGCCCGCGACCGCTGAGACCACCCCCGTGCCCTCGGGGCACCCCCTGGAGGTGGCGCTGGAGGGCCTGCGCCGGCTGGAGTACCGCGGGTACGACTCGGCCGGCGTCGCGCTCGTCGGCCCGGGGCGCGACGACGTGGCGTTCGCCAAGAAGTCGGGCAAGCTGGGCAACCTCGTCGGCGAGATCGAGGCGCACCCCATGCCGCAGGCCACGGCCGCGATCGGGCACACGCGCTGGGCCACCCACGGTGGCCCCACGGACGTCAACGCGCACCCGCACCTGGCCGACGGCGACCGGCTCGCCGTCATCCACAACGGCATCATCGAGAACTTCGCCCAGCTGAAGAAGGAGCTGCTCGCCGAGGGCGTCTTCTTCCGCAGCGAGACCGACACCGAGGTCGCCGCCCAGCTCCTGGCGCGCGAGTACCGCCGCGCCGGCGACCTCACCGAGGCCATGGCCGCCACGGCGCGCCGCCTCGAGGGCACCTTCACGCTGCTGGCCGTGCACGCCGACGACCCGCTGAAGGTCGTGGGCGCCCGGCACGACTCCCCGCTGGTCGTGGGCCTGGGCGAGGGCGAGAACTTCCTCGGCTCCGACGTCGCGGCGTTCATCGCCTTCACCAAGGAGGCGCTCGAGCTCGGCCAGGACCAGATCGTCACCATCACGCCGACGTCCGTCGACGTCGTGGACTTCCGGAACAAGCCCGCCGAGGCCAAGCGCTTCACCGTCGACTGGGACGCGGCCGCCGCCGAGAAGAGCGGCTTCGAGTCGTTCATGGACAAGGAGATCCACGACCAGCCGCACGCCGTGGCGGACACCCTGCTGGGCCGCACCGACGTGGACGGCCGGCTCACGCTCGACGAGATCCGCATCGACGAGGCGGTGCTGCGCGCCGTCGACAAGATCATCGTCATCGCCTGCGGCACCGCCGCGTACGCCGGCCACGTCGCCAAGTACGCCATCGAGCACTGGTGCCGCATCCCGGTCGAGGTTGAGCTGGCCCACGAGTTCCGCTACCGCGACCCGATCCTCAACGAGAAGACCCTCGTCGTCGCGATCTCGCAGTCCGGCGAGACCATGGACACGCTCATGGCCGTGCGCCACGCCCGCGAGCAGGGCGCGAAGGTGCTGTCGATCGTCAACACCCAGGGCTCGACGATCCCGCGCGAGTCGGACGCCGTGCTGTACACGCACGCCGGCCCGGAGATCGCCGTCGCCTCGACCAAGGCGTTCCTGTCGCAGATCACCGCCGCCTACCTGCTCGGGCTGTACCTGGCCCAGCTGCGCGGCAACAAGTTCGCCGACGAGGTCGCCTACCTGCTCGGCGAGCTGCGCGACGTGCCGGCCAAGATCCAGACGGTCATCGAGCGCGGCGAGTACGTGCGCGCCACGGCCCGGTCGATGCAGGACGCCACCTCGGTGCTGTTCCTGGGCCGCCACGTGGGCTACCCCGTGGCGCTCGAGGGCGCGCTCAAGCTCAAGGAGCTGGCGTACATCCACGCCGAGGGCTTCGCCGCGGGCGAGCTCAAGCACGGGCCGATCGCGCTGATCGACGAGGGGCAGCCGGTGTTCGTCGTCGTGCCGTCCCCGCGCGGCCGCGACTCGCTGCACTCGAAGGTGGTGTCGAACATCCAGGAGATCCGCGCCCGCGGCGCCCGGACCCTGGTCATCGCCGAGGACGGCGACGACGAGGTGCGCCGGTACGCCGACGAGATCTTCTGGATCCCGCAGGTGCCGACGCTGATCCAGCCGCTGCTGGCCGTGGTGCCGCTGCAGATCTTCGCGATGTCCCTGGCCACCGCCAAGGGCCTCGACGTCGACCAGCCGCGCAACCTGGCCAAGTCGGTCACCGTGGAGTGACGCGCCGGGCCCGCTGACCGCGGGCCGACGGCCACCGGCGGGGCGGCGAGGCACTGACCTCGCCGCCCCGCCGTCGTCTGGGAGGATCGGGCCCATGAGCGACGCGAACCCGCCCGCCCGCCCGGGCGTCCCGGCCGGCGGCACCCGGCTGGCCGACCTCGCCGACGAGCTGGAGGTCATCTCCCGGGTCTACGAGCGCCGGTTCGACGTGGAACGCACCGACGACTGGCTGGTGCTCAAGCTGTCCGAGGAGATGGGCGAGCTCGTGCAGGCGTACCTGGCCCGCTCCGGGCGCTCGCGGCGACCGGCAGACGACGCCGACGCCGCGTTCCGCGCCGAGGTGGCCGACGTGCTGGCCCAGCTGCTGCTCGTGGCGCGGCGGTTCGGCGTCGACCTCGACGCCGAGCTGGAGCGCAAGTGGTTCCGCTGGCGCCACCTCGTCGAGCCGCAGGACCTCCTCCAGCCGAAGGACGCGGCCGAGCGGCGGGACGGCGTCGAGCGGCGCGACGGCGAGCCGGAGGGGGCGCGCGCGTGATCGTGGGCGTGGGCATCGACGTGGTGGACGTCGAGCGGTTCATGGCGACCCTGGAGCGCACGCCGCGGCTGCGCGAGCGGCTCTTCACGCCCGAGGAGCGCGACCTGCCGGCGTCGTCCCTGGCGGCGCGGTTCGCCGCCAAGGAGGCCATCGCCAAGGCCCTCGGCGCGCCCGGCGACCTGCGCTGGCACGACGCGACCGTGCACCGCGTGCTCGGGGGGCCGCCGCGCGTGGAGCTGCGCGGCACGGTGCAGGCGCGGGCGGAGGAGCTCGGGGTGACGCGGTGGCACCTGTCGATCTCGCACGACGCGGGGATCGCGTCGGCGATGGTGGTGGCGGAGGGCTAGGTGTACTGACCCACCAGGTTGTTGACGTAGGAAGAGACCTCCGTGTCGGGTGGGAGCTGTCTGACGGCTTCTCACTCGAGCACGGAGGTCTCTTGTGTCCCACGCTAATGCCCGGCTGACGCCTGCCGGGAGACTGGTCATGGTCGGTCGGATCGCCGCGGGGCGCCCGGTCGCGCACGTCGCGGCGGAGATGGGCGTCTCGCGCACCACGGCTTGGCGGTGGTGGCGCCGCTATCAGCAGCAGGGTCGGGCGGGGCTGGTCGACCGGCCCTCACGACCGCGTACGTGTCCGCACCGCACGCCGGCGTGTACCGAGACCCGCATCCGCATCTGGCGTCACCTGGCCCGCCGCGGACCGGTGGACCTGGCCCGCCGGGTGGGGATACCGGCCTCGACCGTGGGGCGGGTCTTGGCCCGCCACCACACCCCGCTGCTGCGCGAGTGCGACCCGCTCACCGGGGCGCCGGTCCGGGCCTCACGCCGCTCGGCGGCCCGCTACGAGCACCCCTATCCCGGGGCACTGGTGCACATCGACGTCAAGAAGCTCGGCCGCATCCCTGCCGGCGGCGGCTGGCGCGCCCACGGGCGCAGCGAACAGGTCCGCGGCCGCGGCATCGGCTACGACTATGTGCACACCGCGATCGACGACCACTCCCGCCTGGCCTACGCCGAGATCCACCTCGACGAGAAGGGCACCACCTGCGCCGGGTTCCTGACCCGTGCCGCGGCGTTCTACGCCACCCACGGCATCACCGTCGAACGCGTCCTGAGCGACAACGCCAAGAACTACCGGTCCTCGCGCGCCTTCGCTGACACCGCCACCGCCCTGGGCATCCGGCTGAAGTTCATCAAGCCGCACTGCCCCTGGACCAACGGCAAGGCCGAGCGCCTCAACCGCACGCTGGCCACCGAATGGGCCTACGCCCGCGTATGGACCTCCAACGACCAACGCACCGCAGCCTTGCCCGGCTGGCTCAGCCACTACAACCTAGAACGGCCCCACACCGGCATCGGCGGCCAACGACCCATCGACCGCGTCAACAACGTCCCGGGTCAGTACAGCTAGGCCGCTGACCGGGCTGGGCGCCGTCGGCTCGAATGATCCGGTCGCTGCGCTCCCTCGGCTCTCGCGGACGGTGCCCGACCCCTCCAGGGACGGCGACGGCCCGGGACGCGCTCGCGTCCCGGGCCGTCGCCGTCGGTGCAGGCGGTCAGTCCTGGAGCTCGGGGATGACCTGGCGCTGGAAGAGCTCGATCTGGTCCCGGTCGGCCGCGGCGTTCGGGAAGTAGGTGATCGTGTAGCCGAGGCCCTGGTCCTTCAGGCCCTGCAGCGTCTCGGTGATCTGCTCCGGCGTGCCGACCAGCGGGCCGCTGCGCCACGACTCGATCTGTCCCTCGGCGTGCTCGGGGGTGTGCTTGCGGTAGTGCGCGTCGATCCAGGCGAGCCGGTCGTCGATCTCGGCCTGGTTCTCGCCGATCACGACGTTGTAGTTCGCCGAGCGGGTGATCTCGTCGAAGTCGCGGCCCACGTCCTTGCAGTGCTGGGCCAGGACCTCCGACTTGTGCGCGAAGCCCTCGGGCGAGCCGTCGAAGTTGGTGTACTGGGCGTGCTGCGCGGCGATGCGCAGCGTCTTCTTCTCGCCGCCGCCGGCGATCCACAGCGGGATGCTCGGCACGTCCGCGCCGTCGGCTCCGACGGGCAGCTGCTGCAGCGGCTGCGGGTAGCACAGCGCGCCGTCGACCTGGTAGCGCTGGCCCTCGAACGTGCCGGAGGAGCCGGTGCGCCACATGCTGGCCATGATCTGCACGCCCTCGTCGAGCGCGCGCAGGCGCTCGCCCGCGGACGGGAAGCCGTAGCCGTACGCGCGCCACTCGTGCTCGTACCAGCCGCCGCCGATGCCCATCTCGACGCGCCCGCCCGAGACGTGGTCGACCGTCGCGGCGACCTTCGCCAGGTAGGTGGGCTCCCGGTAGGACATGCAGGTGCACATCTGGCCGAGGCGCACGCGCTGCGACGCCGCCGCGAACGCCGCCATCAGCGTCCACGCCTCGTGGGTGGCCTCGGTGCTGTGGACCGGCGTGGTGTGGAAGTGGTCGTAGACCCAGACCGACTCCCACGCGAAGGGGCCGCCCGGGACGGCCTCGCCGGCCGCCGCGTTGTCCGCGTAGTGGAGGAGAGACAGCATCGTCTTCCAGTGGTCCGCCGGCTCGACGTCGGTCAGGTCGAAGCGCCATCCCTGGGGGATGAAGAGTCCGAATCGCATGCGCGCAGCGTATGCCCGCACGTCATCGCGTGCCCGGCCACTCGCCGCCTGCCACAGTGGTGCCCATGATCGAGGCCTGGGAGTCCGGCGCCGTGCGCGCCGCCGAGCGGCCGCTGCTCGACGCGGGCGCACCCCTCATGGAACGTGCTGCCTTCGCGCTGGCCGTGGTCACCGTCCGCGACGTCGCCCGCCGCCGCGCGGCGCCGGGGATCGACGGCGAGCTGGCCGACGGGCCGGTCCGCGGCGCCCGCGCGGTGCTGCTCGTCGGCGCCGGCAACAACGGCGGCGACGCGCTGCACGCGGGGGCGTACCTGGCGCTGCGCGGGATGGCGGTCACCGCCCTCCTCGTCGACCCCCGCGCCCACGCCGGCGGCCTCGCCGCGCTGCGGCGCGCCGGCGGGCGGGTGGTCGCGCTGCACGAGCCCGCGGGGCGCGAGCGCTGGGACGCGGTGCTCGACGACGTCGCGGCCGCCGACGTCGTGCTCGACGGCCTCGTCGGGATCGGCGCCACGGGCCCCCTGCGGGGGCTGGCGGCCGAGCTGGTCGCCGCCCTGCGCGACCGCCTCGCGGACGCCGGGGCGGCGCCGTGGGTCGTGGCCGTCGACGCCCCGTCCGGCATCGGCGTCGACGACGGCGCCGTGCCCGGCCCGGTGCTGCCCGCCGGCCGCACGGTGACGTTCGGCGCGGCCAAGCCCGGCCTGCTCCTGCCCCCCGCGACGCACCTGACGGGCCGCGGCGCCGTCGTCGACCTCGGGCTGGGGCTGCCCGCCCCCGGCGCCGCGGCGCGGCCCGCCGTCGTGCGCCTCGAGGACGCGGACGTCGCCCGCGCCTGGCCCGTGCCCGGCCCGACCGACCACAAGTACACGCGCGGCGTCGTGGGCGTGGTCGCGGGCACCGCCACGTACCCGGGCGCGGCGGTGCTGGCGAGCACCGCCGCGGTGCGTGCCGGCGCCGGCATGGTCCGCTACCTGGGGCCCGAGCCGGTGGGCCGGGCGGTGGTGGCCGCGCGGCCCGAGGTCGTCACCGCGGCCGGGCGCGTGCAGGCGTGGGTGCTGGGCCCCGGCCTGCCGGCCGAGGGGCCGGACGACGGCCAGCGCGAGCGGGCCCGCGCGGCGCTCGCGGCCGCGACGGGGGGCGGGGACGGCCACGGGCCGGTGCCGGCCGTCGTCGACGCCGGCGCGCTCGGGCTGCTCGACGCGCCGTGCCCGCCGTGGGTGGTGCTCACCCCGCACGCCGGCGAGCTCGCGACGCTGCTGCGCGCGGCGGGCGAGACCGTCGAGCGGACGGACGTCGACGCCGAGCCGCTGCGCTGGGCGCGTCGGGCGCACGAGCTGACCGGGGCCACCGTGCTGCTCAAGGGCGGCGCCACGGTCGTCGTCGGGCCGGGCGGGGCGTACGCCCAGGCGGACGCGCCGGGCTGGCTGGCCACGGCGGGCGCTGGCGACGTGCTCGCCGGCCTGCTCGGCACGATGCTCGCCGCGCGCTCGACCGAGGTGGTGGCGCACCCGGAGCGGGCCGCCGAGGTCGCCGCCGCGGCAGCGCTGGTGCACGGCCGCGCCGCCGAGCGGGCGAACCCGGGCGGGCCGGTCGCCGCGCTCGACGTGGCCGGGGCGCTGCCGGCCACGGTGGCGGGGCTGCTGGCGCTGCGCTGAGCCGGTCCTCAGGCGCCGGCCGGGGCGCGGCCCGCCGCGCGTCCGACGGAGGCGGGGGTCCCGGCGGGGATGGCGCCCCGGCGGCGGAACACCAGCGCGGTGACGACCGCGCCGACGCCGAAGACGAGGGCGCCGGCCCAGAAGGCCGCCGTGTAGCTCTCCAGCGCCGCCTGCCGCAGCACCGCCGGCGCAGGGGGCCGGGTGGTGGCGTGGGTGGTGAGGTAGCCCGTGGCCACCGACGCGGCGAGGGTGTTGAGCACCGCGGTGCCGACGGCGCCGCCCACCTGCTGGGCGGTGGGCACCACCGCCGAGGCGACGCCGGCGTGGTCGGGGTCGACGCCGAGGGTCGCGGTCTGGATCGACGCGGGCATGGCGGTGCCCATGCCCGCACCCATGACCAGCAGGCCGGGCAGCACGTGCGTCGCGTAGCCGCTGCCGGAGTCGAGCAGGCCGAGCAGCAGCAGGCCCGTGCCGGCCACCGCCAGCCCGACCGGCACCAGCAGCTTGGGCCCGAGCCGGGGCAGCAGCACGTTGGTGCACAGCTGCGCGGCGGCGACGAGCACGAGGATCTGCGGCAGGAACGCCAGCCCGGTCGTCCAGGGGCTGTAGCCGAGCTGGGTCTGCAGGTAGTACGTGCCGAAGAGGAACGCGCCGAACATGCCGGCCCCGGCGGCGAGGATGGCCAGGAACGCGGCGCCGCGGTTGCGGTCGAGCACCACGGGCAGCGGCAGCAGCGCGCCCGGCCCGGCGCGACGCTGCCGCACCACGAACCCCACGAGGAGCACCACGGACACGGCCAGCGGGCCCCACGTCCACGGCGAGCCCCACCCCTCGGGCTCGGCCCGGGAGAAGCCGTACACCAGCGCGAGCAGGCCGCCGCCGCCGAGCACGGCGCCCGCGACGTCGAGCCGCTGCGCCTCGCCGCGGCTGCGGTGCAGGAACGCCGTCGCCCCCACGATGGCCAGCGCCGCGAAGACCAGGTTGACGTACAGCGTCCAGCGCCAGGTGAGGTGCTCGGTGAGGAAGCCGCCCAGCAGCAGGCCGATCGCGCCCCCCGCCCCAGCGATCCCGCCGAAGACGCCGAACGCGCGCGAGCGCTCCCGCGGCACGGTGAAGGTCGTCGTCAGCACCGACAGCGCGGACGGCGCGAGCACGGCGCCGAACGCGCCCTGCACGGCGCGGGCGCCCACCAGCATGCCGAAGCCCTGGGCCGCGCCGCCGAGCGCCGAGGCGCCGGCGAAGCCGACGAGGCCGACCAGGAACGTGCGGCGCCGGCCGACCAGGTCGGACAGGCGGCCGCCGAGCAGCAGCAGGCTGCCGAACGCGAGCGCGTACGCGGTGACGACCCACTGGCGGTCGTTGTCGGAGAAGCCCAGGTCGGCCTGCGCGGACGGCAGGGCGATGTTCACGATCGTCACGTCGAGCACGACCATGAGCTGGGCGAGCGCGACGGTGGCGAGCACCCACCAGCGGCGGGCGTCGGGCGGCGCGGTCGTGCCCGCGGAGGCGCCGGCGGAGGTCTGGGAGGACGGGGAGGACGGGGACATCGCGGCTCCTGCGGAGAGGAATCCCCCTGCACGGGTGCCGCGGGCGCGGCGGTGCCGCTGCGCCCGCGGTCGGGATCAGCGCGGCAGGTGCGCCTCGATCTCGGCGAGGATCGCCGGGTCGTCCGGCACCGTCGTCGGCGCGAACCGGCGCACCTGCCCACCGGGCAGCACGAGGAACTTCTCGAAGTTCCACCGGATGCGGCCCGAGTGCCCGCTCGCGTCCGGCGTCTTCTTCAGCTCCTCGTACAGCGGGTGGGCGTGCCGGCCGTTGACGCGCACCTTCGACACCACGGGGAAGGTCACGCCGTACGTCGTCGAGCAGAACTCGGCGATCTTCTCGTCGGTGCTCAGCTCCTGGAGGAACTGGTTGCTCGGGAAGCCGATCACGGTGAAGCCCTGGTCGGCGTACTTCTCCTGGAGGGCCTCGAGGGCGGCGTACTGCGGCGTCAGCCCGCAGCGGGAGGCCACGTTGACCACGAGGACGACATCCCCGCGGTGCTCGGCGAGCGTGGTGGTGGTGCCGTCCATGCGCTCGAACGGGATGTCGTAGAGGTCGCCCATGGCCCCCATCCTGCCCGTCCGGGTGCCGGGGCGACAGACCCGGCGGGTGGGGGCCGGGACGACGGGCAGGGACGGGTAGGGACGGGCAGGGACGGGCAGGGACGGGCAGGGACGGGCGGGGACGACCGGGGGACCGGCCGGCGGGGACAATGGGCCGGTGCCCTTCCACCCCCTGCCCGTGCGCGACGGGCTCAACCCGACGCGGCTGGTGCTGCCGCACGACCCGGCCTCGGTGGCGCGGTGGGGCACCGCGGTCGCCTACCTGCTGGAGCGCTTCCCCGACGACGCCGATCGGCTGCGCGAGAAGGTCGCCGCGGGGGAGGTGGTCACGGGCCGCGGCGAGCCGGTGGACGAGCGCACCCCGTACGAGCCGCGCGGGTTCCTGTTCCTGTACCGCGACCCGCCCGCCGACGAGCCGCCCGCCCCGGCGCTCGCCGACATCGAGGTGCTGCACCGGGACCGGGACCTGCTCGTGGTGGACAAGCCGCACCTCGTGGCGACGATGCCGCGGGGGCGCTGGGTGACCCGGACGCTGCTGGTGCACCTGCGCCGCGAGCTCGACCTGCCCGAGCTCGCGCCGGCCCACCGCCTCGACCGGCCGACGGCCGGCGTGCTGGTGCTCACCGTCCGCCCGCAGGTGCGCGGCGCCTACCAGGAGCTGTTCGCCCGGCGCAAGGTCCGCAAGGTCTACGAGGCGGTCGCGCCGCTGCCCGCGGAGGCGCGCGCGTTCCCGACCACGGTGCGCAGCCGCATCGTCAAGCACCGCGGCACCGCCCCCGCCCTCGAGGAGCCGGGCGAGCCGAACGCGGAGTCGCTGGTCGACCTCGTGGCCCGCGACGAGGGCCGCGGGCTGGGCCTGTACCGCCTCGAGCCGCACACCGGCAAGACGCACCAGCTGCGCCTGCACATGGCCTCCCTCGGCCTGCCGATCCTGCACGACCCGTTCTGGCCGGTGCTGCGCCCCGACGCCCCCGACGACCCCGAGCGGCCGCTGCAGCTGCTGGCCCGCTCCCTGGAGTTCGTCGACCCGCGCAGCGGCGAGCCGCGGCGCTTCGTGTCCCGCCGCGCCCTGCGCGAGTGGCGACGGTGAGAGAATCGGGGCCGTGACCCCCGCGACGCCGACGCCCCCCGCGTTCCCGGCCGACTTCCCGGCGCACGCCGTCGTCGACCTGGAGGCCGTGCGCGACAACGTCCGCGCCCTGGTCGGCCACGCCGCAGGCGCCGCGGTGATGGCCGTGGTGAAGGCCGACGCCTACGGCCACGGTCTCGTGCCCTCGGCCCGGGCGGCGCTCGCGGGCGGCGCCACGTGGCTCGGCGTCGCGCAGGCGGCCGAGGCTCTGGCCCTGCGCGCCGCCGGCATCGGTCCCGACCGGGCGCGCGTGCTCACCTGGTTGCACGCCCCCGGCGCCCCGTTCGAGGACCTGCTGGCCGCCGACGTCGACGTGTCGGTCGCGGCCGCCTGGGCGCTCGACGCCGTGGCGGACGCTGCCCGCGCCACCGGCCGCACCGCGCGGGTGCACCTGAAGATCGACTCCGGCCTGGGGCGCAACGGCATCGTCCCGGCGGACTGGCCCGACGCCGTCGCGCGCGCCGCGGCGCTGCAGGCCGAGGGCCTCGTCGAGGTCGTGGGGGTGTGGTCGCACCTGGCGTTCGCCGACGAGCCGGGGCACCCCTCGCTCGACGCCCAGGCGGACGCCTTCGACGACGCGGTGCGTGCCGCCGAGGCGGGCGGGCTCGCCGTGGCGCTGCGGCACATCGCGGCCTCGGCGGCGACGCTGACGGCGCCGCGGCTGCGGTACGACCTCGTGCGTCCGGGCCTGGCGGTCTTCGGGCTGTCGCCGGTGCCGCAGGTCGGCGCCCCCGGCGACTTCGGGCTGCGCCCCGCGATGACCCTGCAGGCGCGGCTGGCCACGGTCAAGCGCGTGCCCGCCGGCCACGGCGTGTCCTACTCGCACCAGTACACGACGCCGCAGGAGACGACCCTCGGCGTCGTGCCGCTCGGCTACGCCGACGGCATCCCGCGCCACGCTTCGGGCGGCCGGGTCGGCGTCGGCGGGCCCGTCTACGTCGGCGGTCCCGCGACGGCGGGGCTGGGCCCGGCCGGCGGGGGCACCGCCGACGACGGCGGCCGCGTGGTGCGCATCGCCGGCCGTGTCTGCATGGACCAGGTCGTGCTCGACCTCGGCCCGTACTCGACCGAGCGGGCCGGCGACGTGGTGACGCTGTTCGGCCAGAGCGACGGGCTGGAGCACGCGTCGGCGGTGCCCAGCGCCGAGGACTGGGCGCAGGCCGCCGGCACCATCAGCTACGAGATCGTGACCCGGCTGGGCGCGCGGGTGCCGCGCACCTACGTGGGCGCGCACGTCCTGGACGACGGCCCGCACGCCGCGCCCGCCGCCGGGACGGAGCCGGACGGCGCGACCGGCCCGGCGCAGGCGACGCCCGCACCGGCGACACAGACTCAGCAACCGGCGGCCACCGGCGGCGGGGCACCCCGCGGCGCGGCGCCGCAGACGACGCAGTGGGAGGAAGCGACGTGGTCGTGAGCTCGACCGAGGCGCGGGCGGACCTGCCCGACGCCGCCACGACGAAGGCGCTCGGCGCCGCCCTGGCCGGGGTGCTGCGCGCCGGCGACCTGGTGATCCTCACGGGCGACCTCGGGGCCGGCAAGACGACCCTGACGCAGGGGCTCGGGGCAGCGCTGGGCGTGCGCGGCCAGGTGGCCTCGCCCACCTTCATCGTGGCCCGCGAGCACGAGCCGCTGCCCCGCGAGGACGGCACCCGCGGGCCGGGCCTCGTGCACGTGGACGCCTACCGGCTCGGGTCGCTCGGCGAGCTCGACGCGCTGGACCTCGACTCCTCGCTGGAGGAGTCCGTCACCGTGGTCGAGTGGGGCCGGGGCCTGGCCGAGGCGCTGACGGAGGACCGGCTCGAGATCGACCTGGAGCGGCCGCACGGCGGTGAGGTCGACATGGACGACCCCTCCGCCGGGGTGCGGCACGTGACGCTGCGCGGCGTCGGGGAGCGGTGGGCGACGGTCGACCTCGCCGGTCTCGTCGCCGGCCTCGTCCCCTCCGCCGAGAACTAGGCTGGGCACCGTGGCAGTCCTCTCGATCGACACCTCCGCCGCCGTCGCCGTCGCCGTGGTCTCCGAGACCGGCGAGCGCCTGGCGGCCCGCAGCGTGGACGAGCGCCGCCGGCACGCCGAGTCGCTCGCGCCGCTGGTCACCGCCGTCCTCGCCGACGCCGGCACCGACCGCACGGCGCTGACGGCCGTCGTCGCCGGCACCGGCCCGGCCCCGTTCACCGGCCTGCGCGCCGGGCTGGTCACCGCGCGCACGCTCGCCCTGGCCCTCGGCGTGCCCGTGCTCGGCGTGCCCAGCCTCGACGCGCTCGCCGTGCAGGCGGTGGCCGACCTCGGCCTGGCGCCCGACGACGAGGTGCTCGTCGCCGCGGACGCGCGCCGCAAGGAGGTCTACTGGGCCCGCTACCGCGTCGTGTCCCACGAGTCCACGCACGGCGTGCCCGTGGTGGAGGCGGTGGCCGGGCCGGACGTGGCGAAGGCCGCCGACGTGGCCGCCGGGCTCGCCGAGCGGCCGAGCGCCGGGCGCCTCGCCGTCGTCGGCGAGGGCGCGTCCCTCTACGCCGACGTCCTCGACCTGGACGAGGACGCGCCGCTGCTGCCGGACCCGGCGGTGCTCGCGCGCGTGGCGCTGCAGCGCCGCGACGCCGGGCAGGAGCTGCCCACCGAGCCGCTGTACCTGCGCCGCCCGGACGTGCACGTGCCGGCCGGCGGCCCGCGCGTGGTGCCCGCCACGGGCGCCGTGGCCGGCTGACGGAGCACGCCGTGGCGCAGCCGGCGATGGCGACGACGGACGGTGGAGAAGGTGGCGAGGTGCGGCTGCGGGACCTGCGGTCGAGCGACTTCGACCGCGTGCTGGAGCTGGAGCGCCGGTTGTTCGGGGCGGGCGCGTGGACGTACGGCATGCTCGCCGACGAGCTCGCCGCGCTCGGGCGCTGGTACGTGGTCGCCGAGGCCGACCGCGCCGACGACCCCACGCTGACCGTCGGGCAGCGGCCCGTCGTCGGCTACGCGGGCCTGTGGTTCGACGGTGACGTGACCCAGGTGATGACGATCGGTGTCGACCCGGCGTGGCAGCGCCGCGGCGTCGGGCGGGCGTTGATGGAGGCCCTGATCGCGCGGTCGGTCGAGCTCGGCGCGGCCGCGGTGCTGCTCGAGGTGCGCGTCGACAACGCGCCCGCGCTGGCGATGTACGAGGGCTTCGGGTTCGAGCGGATCGGCGTGCGCAGGCGCTACTACCAGCCCGAGGACAAGGACGCCTACACCATGCGCCTGCTGCTCGAGCCGGCCGCCGGGCGGGAGCCCGCGTGACCGCCGCCCGGCCGGAGGACCGCTCCGCCGTCCTCGTCACCGTGGACGAGCTCGCCGCCGACCTGCGCCTGACCGGCGTCGACCCGGCGGACGGCGCACCCGTGCTGCTCGACGTGCGCTGGGCGCTGGGCCGGACCGACGGGCAGGAGCGCTACCTGGCGGGCCACCTGCCGGGCGCCGTCTACGTCGACCTGGAGACCGAGCTCGCCGCGCCGGCCTCGCCCGAGGCCGGCCGGCACCCCCTGCCCAGCGGCGCCCAGCTGCAGGCCGCCGCCCGCCGCTGGGGCGTGCGGGCCGGCTCGCGCGTCGTGGTCTACGACGCCGTGGGCGGCACGTCGGCGGCCCGCGCGTGGTGGCTGCTGCGCTACTTCGGGGTGACCGACGTCCGGCTGCTGGACGGCGGCCTGGACGCGTGGGTGGCCCGCGGGCTGCCGCTCGAGGTGGGCGAGGTGGTGCCCGAGCCGGGCGACGTCGTGGTGCACCCGGGCCACCTGCCCGTGCTCGACGCCGACGAGGCGGCGGAGCTGCCCGGCGACGGCGTGCTGCTCGACGCGCGGGCGCCCGAGCGCTACCGCGGCGAGGTGGAGCCGGTCGACCCGCGGGCCGGCCACGTGCCCGGGGCGCTGTCGGCGCCGACGACGGGCAACCTGGGGCAGGACGGGACCTTCCTGCCCACCGCGGCGCTGCGCGAGCGGTTCGCCGCGCTCGGCGTGCGGGCCGGCGACCCGCGGCCGGTCGGGGTCTACTGCGGCTCGGGCGTCACGGCCAGCCACGAGGTCCTCGCGCTCGCCGCGGTCGGCGTCACCGCCGCGCTGTACCCGGGCTCGTGGTCGCAGTGGTCGAACGACCCGTCGCGCCCGGCCGCGACGGGCCCCCGCCCCTGACCGCCCCAGACCCACCCCGCAGGCCGCCACAGACCGTGGTGGGTACGGGACACGCCGTGCGGATCGCGATCCGCACGGCGTGTCCTGCACCCACGACGGTGGGGTGGGCGGGAGGGGTCAGAGGACCTCGGCGACCTGCTCGAACGCCAGGCGCGGCAGGCGCGGGTGCGGCGTGCCGTCGCCCTCGGCCTGACCCACGTTGACGACCAGGAACGACTTCCAGCCCGACTCGGCGAAGAACTCGCCGTCGACGCCGTCGAAGTCCATGCCGTTCATCGGGCCGGCGGCCAGGCCGACGGCGCGCAGGGCCAGGATGAGGTAGCCCGCCTGCAGCAGCGCGTTGGTGCGGGCCATGCCCTCGCGCGTCTCGGCGGCCGGCGCGAGCTGGTCCTTGATGCCCGGGTAGACCGGGAACAGCACGTCCAGGTGCTCGTGGAACGCGGGGTCCGCGGCGAGGACCAGGGAGACCGGGGCGGCCTCGACCTTCGCCTTGTTGCCGTCGGCCATGTGCGCGATCAGGCGCTGCTTCGCCTCGGTGGAACGGACCACGAGGAAGCGCAGCGGCAGCGTGTTCATCGCGGTCGGGCCGAACTTCGCCAGGTCCCAGGCGGCGGCGATCTGCTCGTCGGTCACCTCGGCGTCGGTCCAGTGCATGGTGGTGCGGGCGGAGCGGAAGAGCAGGTCCGCGACGTCGTCGGCGACGGCGAGCGCGGAGGTGGAGATCGTCTCGGTCATGTCTGCGGGAACGCGGGGCCGTGCGAGGGTGATTCCACCTTCAACAGTGAGGTGCGCCACAACGGTTGCCCCGGGCTGCCGTTGTCGCCGACGGCGTGCGCCGGCCGGCGTCCCCGCACCGGGGCTGGTGGGGGACAATGGGGGGCATGGCTTCCGGTGACCCCCTCGTCCTCGGTATCGAGACGTCCTGCGACGAGACGGGCGTCGCGCTGGTGCGCGGGAACGAGCTGCTCGTGGACGCGACGGCGAGCTCGATGGACGAGCACGCCCGCTACGGCGGCATCATCCCCGAGGTCGCCAGCCGCGCCCACCTCGAGGCGATGATCCCCACGATCGGCAAGGCCCTCGGCCAGGCCGACGTCGACCTGTCCGAGGTGGACGCGATCGCCGTCACGGCGGGTCCGGGCCTCGTGGGCCCGCTGACGATCGGCACGTCCGCCGCCAAGGCGCTCGCCGTCGGCCTGAACAAGCCGCTGTACGGCGTCAACCACGTCATCGGGCACGCCGCCGTCGACCAGCTCGTCGACGGCGAGTTCCCCGAGCGTGTCATGGCGCTGGTCGTCTCCGGCGGGCACTCCTCGCTGCTGCTCGTCGACGACGTCGCCACGAAGGTCACCGAGCTGGGCTCGACGCTCGACGACGCGGCGGGGGAGGCGTTCGACAAGGTCGGGCGCCTGCTCGGGCTGCCGTACCCGGGCGGCCCGCACATCGACCGCCTGGCGCGCGAGGGCGACCCCGAGGCGATCCGGTTCCCCCGCGGCCTGACCGCGGCGAAGGACCAGGAGAAGCACGCCTACGACTTCTCGTTCTCCGGCCTGAAGACCGCCGTGGCCCGGTGGGTCGAGAGCTGCCGCGACTCCGGGCGCGAGGTGCCCGTGGGTGACGTCGCTGCCTCGTTCGCCGCCGCCGTGGTCGACGTGCTGACCGCCAAGACGATCGCCGCGTGCCGCCGGCACGAGGTCGAGACCCTCGTGGTGGGCGGCGGCTTCTCCGCCAACAGCCAGCTGCGCGAGCTCGCCGCCAAGCGGTGCGCCGAGGCCGGGATCGACCTGCGCATCCCGCCGATCCGCTACTGCACGGACAACGGCGCGATGATCGCCGCGCTGGGCTCCGCCGTCGTGCGCGCGGGCGTGGCGCCGTCGAGCCTGGACTTCGGCGTCGACTCCCAGATGCCGCTGACGACCGTCAGCCTCTGACACGCTGCCGAGATAGAGATGCCTCGCGCCGAGATAGAGAGGCCTCGCGCCGAGATAGAGAGGCCCCTCTCTATCTCGGCGGGAGGGGGTGCCCGGCGCGCATCTCCTCGACGAGCCGGGCGACGACCGCCTCCAGGCCCTCCTGCCCACCGCCGTGGGCGGCAGCGACCGCGCGCTGGCGCTGGTAGGACGCCCCCCGCTCGATGATGTCCAGCACGCCGCGCAGCTCGCCGGTGCAGCCGAGCCGCTCGGCGACGGGCGCCAGCTCGTCGACCAGCCGCCGCACGGCGTCGGTGACGAGCTCCTCGTTGCCATCGTCGTCGAGGATGATGATCGCGTCCATGCCGTAGCGGGCGGCGCGCCACTTGTTCTCCTGCACGTACCACTGGGGCATGGTCGGCAGCGGGAGGCCCTCGTCGATCATGGTCGACAGGTGCTCGACGAGGCAGTGCGTCAGCGCCGCGAGGGACAGCAGCTCGGCGAGGTTGGAGACGCCGTCGCACACGCGCACCTCGACGGTGCCGAACCGCGGCGAGGGCCGCACGTCCCAGCGCACCTCGTCGAACCCGTCGATGACGCCGGTGCGCACCATGTCGTCGACGTACCGCTCGAGCTGGTCCCAGCGCTCGAACTGGTAGGGCAGCCCGGCGGTGGGCAGCTGCTGGAACAGCAGCGCGCGCATCGAGGCGTAGCCGGTGTCGCTGCCGTCGAAGAACGGCGACGACGCGCTGAGCGCCTGCAGGTGCGGGTAGTAGACCAGCAGGCTGCGCACGATCGGCAGCACCTTGTCGCGGTCCTCGACGCCGACGTGCACGTGCACGCCGTAGATGAGCAGCTGGCGGCCCCACATCTGGGCGCGGTCGATGATCGTCTGGTACCGCTGCTTGGCGGTGACCTTCTGGGTGACCCACCGGGAGAACGGGTGGGTGCCGGCGCACATGAGCTCCACGCGCATGGCGTCGGTGACGCCGCGCACCTCCTGCGCCGCGCGCTCGAGGTCGCGGCCGGCCTCGGCCACGGTCGTGCACACCCCGCTGACCAGCTCGACGGTGTTGCGCAGGAACTCCGGGTGCACGCGGGGGTGCGGCGAGCCGTCCGGGGTCGCGAGCCGTTCGACGACGGTGGGGCCCACCTGCCGCATGTCGCCCGAGTCGGCGTCGACGAGGGCGAGCTCCCACTCCAGGCCCACCGTGGAGCGCTGCGAGGGGGCGAAGTCCAGCACCATGCGCTCATGCTCACACGTCGCGGGGCCCGCGCGCGTGCCGGGCGCGCAGCGGACCCGGCGCACGGCGGGCACCGGACCGGCGCGGGCCGCGCCGCGCGGCGGGCGTCAGCCGAGGGGCTCGACGACGAGCACCTGCTGGGCGCCGTCCACGCGCGTGAGCACCAGCGTCGCCTCGGCGTCGCCCTTGAGCGACAGCTGCGAGCGCAGCTGCTCGGGCGTCACCGCGGTGCCGCGCTTCTTGATCGTGAGGCGCCCGACGCCCCGCTCGCGCAGGTACGCCTTGAGCCGCTTGAGGCCGAACGGCATGACGTCGAGCACGCGGTAGCCGGTGGCGACCGGGGCGCGGCCGGTGGCCGGGTCGACGGCGTCGGCGGGCGCCGGCGCGTCGGTGGTGACGTAGGCGATCGTGCGGTCCAGGAGGCGCCCGCCCAGCTCGGCGGCGGCGTGCGCCACGAGGCCGGCGCGCACGACGGCGCCGTCCGGCTCGTACAGGTAGTGGCCCACCGCGCCGACGTCCGGCACCAGGTCGTCGTCCCCGCCGGGCGCGGCGCCACCGGAGCCGCCACGCGCGCGCAGCGTGCGGGTCAGCGTCCGCGGCTCGCCGTCGTCGCCGGGCACCGTGCGCAGCACGAGCGCCGAGCGGCCCGGACCGGCCGGCGCGAGCGGCCCGAACCAGAGCCCGGCCTCGACGACGTCGCCGTCCACCGACACCCACTGCGTCTCGGCGTCGGCGGGCAGGCCCTGGTGCGCGATGCCGGGCCCGACCTTGATGCCGAGCGCCGGGACCTGGTCGCGCAGCGCCCAGACGGCGTCGAGCGGCGGGGCGTAGGCGCTCGGGTCGAACAGCCGCCTGCCGCCGCGGGTGCGGCGGGCGGGGTCGGCGTAGACGCCGTCGACCCCCTCGGCGGCGAGGTCGAGGGCGAGCCCGTCGCCGTGGCGCACCTCGGCCTCGGGGAAGTGGCGCAGGTTCAAGGTCGCGATCGCCGCGGTGATCTCGTCGACGTCCGTGGCGAGCACACGCAGGCCGACGCCGGCGAAGGCGAGGGCGTCGGCGCCGATGCCGCTGGTGAGGTCCGCGACCCGGGTGACGCCGGCCGCGAGGTACCGGCGGGCGTGCAGCGCGGCGACGACCAGGCGGGTGGCCTGCTCGACGCCGTCGGGCGTGAAGAGCATGCCGTCGGCGAAGCCGCCGAGCTTGGCGCGGGCCTTGGCCCGCAGGCGCGACTGCGTGAGCGCGGCGGCCGCCAGGTCGGGGTCGACGCCTGCCTCCCGCAGGCGCATGGCGAGCGCCATGGCACGCTGCTCGTCGTACGGGGGGAGCGAGCCGAGCAGTGCCCAGCCGTCCGGGCTGAGCAGCTTGCTCAGGGTCGAGGCGTCCACCCGACCATGGTCCCAGACGGCACGCCCGGGCCCGGACGGCCGCGATCACTACCGACCTTGGCACTCGACTTGTCAGAGTGCTAACGGCGCTCCTAGATTGGTCGCAGCGCACGCGCGCTGCGCCGGCACCCGCGACGACGGCCAGCCTCCGGGCGCGACCTAGTCCATCCACGCAGTCACAGCGAACAAGGAGGTCCGACGTGTCGGTCCCCATCAAGCCGCTCGAGGACCGGATCGTCGTCAAGGCCGTCGAGGCCGAGACCACGACCGCTTCCGGCCTGGTCATCCCGGACACCGCCAAGGAGAAGCCCCAGGAGGGCGAGGTCCTGGCCGTGGGCGAGGGTCGTTTCGACGACAAGGGCGCCCGCATCCCGGTCGACGTCAAGGTCGGTGACAAGGTCATCTACAGCAAGTACGGCGGCACCGAGGTGAAGTACGCCGGCGAGGAGTACCTGGTGCTCTCCGCCCGCGACATCCTCGCCGTCGTCGTCGACTGAGCCTGCCGGCAGGTCGCTGACGACGGGGCCCGCGACCGGGCCCCGCACGACGAAGGCCCCCGCACCTCGAGGTGCGGGGGCCTTCGCGCGTCCAGATCCCGTCGTGCCCGGGACGGGGAGACCGGGGCCGGCGGCGCGACGCTGCGTCAGCCGGTGCGGCCGGGATCGTTCGTCGGGTCGGCGCCGCGTGCTGCGGGGCCGACCGGGCGCGGGGATCAGCCGGTCTTGCGGTCCGTGCCGGCGAGGATCGCGGCCCGCTCGTCCTCGGACAGGCCGCCCCAGACGCCGTACGGCTCGCGCACGCGCAGCGACTGCTCGCGGCACTGCATCATCACCGGGCAGGTGCGGCAGATCGCCTTGGCCGCCTCGGCGCGTCGGCGGCGGGTGGACCCTCGCTCGCCCTCCGGGTGGAAGAACAGGGTGTCGTCCGCGTCGCGGCACGCACCCTGGTACTGCCACTCCCAGAGCTCCATCATCGGACCAGGAAGCCTCGAGATCTCCGTCATGGCGAACAACCTACAAGTTGTGCAGAAGTTGTTCAACTACCGGTTTTCTCTCGACGTCAAGATGTTCGGTGCTCAAGTTCTGACCGGGTTCGGGGTTGTGTCGTCCGAGGTTGGCGCGTTACGAGGGCCAAAACCGCGCCACCAGGCGAGGCGCGGTGGCGGGGCCAGGAGGGCGTCGGCAGAATCGAGCCATGACTTCCTCCCGGCCCGCCCAGGACGAGGACAGGTCCCGCACGTCGAGCCCTGGCCTCGCCGTCGCGGCTGTCGCCCGGCGTCTGGGGGTCGCGCCCGCCACCTTGCGCACGTGGGACCGGCGGTACGGCCTCGGCCCGTCCGGGCGCACCGCGGGCTCGCACCGCCGCTACACGCCCGAGGACGTCGCGCGGCTCCTCGTCATGCGCCGGCTCACGCTCGAGGGCGTGGCGCCGGTCGACGCCGCCCGGGCGGCGCTCGAGGCGGACGGCCCCGAGCTCGACGCCCCGGTCGACGTGCGGGTCGCGCCGGGCGCGCCCGACGAGGACGAGCCGGCGGCGCCCGAGCCCGAGGGCGATGACGAGCCGCGCGCG